>JBEITR010000044.1:0-25384 GCA_040374765.1 Leptolyngbya sp. | reverse complement strand
TTCTGTTTGATCGCCGTAATCAGCTTACGGTAGGTCTTCGCTGTGGCATGGTGGGCCTCATCGATCACCAAAAGTATTTCATCGGTGTGCTTGACCCATTTTTCAAGCAGGTGGTGAAGACCTCCATTTAGGCTATCTTTGCTAGCGATAAGAATGTCATCGCTGGGCTCAATGTTTACGGGTCTGTCGTGTTCGCGATGGCCAGAGATCACGCGAAACCTAAAACTCTCCACATCGTTCAGTAGGTTTTCATAGGCGTTCAACTTCAGGGTTTCACAGGCCTGATTCAACAGCTCATGGCGGTGAGCTACCCATAGAACCTTCTTACGCCTGTTGATGAAGCTTCGTAATAACCAATGGATGGTGGTTAAGGTTTTGTCGCTACCCGTAGGTAAAACCAGTAACCCTTCGAAGGTAGACTGATTCTTTTCATCGAGGGCCTTGATGGCCTCAGATTGATGGGGGTACAGTTGCCGGGGATTGTTACCCGGGGCAACCTTAATCTCACCTGAATGGGTGACCGGAGTGGTTCCCATATTCCTGCCAATCCTTGATAGGTTTTAATTTATAAGTAACTTTGCACCCGATCAGCTTGGCGCACCCTTTGTAGCCGTAGATTGGCAGATTTCCTACCTATCGCTCAAATGCGCCAAGCAATTGTAGTTCAAGGCTTTTAGCCAGGACGACACTGTGTTCTGGAGCAAGCTGTACGGGCCTCTCTTGCCAGGCTGAACAACCTATCTGCCCCTAGATGCACCCTACTTCATCCGACATTCCGCAGGTGAGACAGGTTTTTTGAGAAATTCGATTTTTGAGATGCTTGCCAGACAAAGTTTTCAGCCACTTTCAGCTAGGTTTAGATAAGCGCCTAAGTCTCAAGGCGATCTCATCTGTGAGACAAGCCTTACTTCTGGGATGTTTGGCAAATAAGGCTTCCAGGCTTTTATTTTTCGTTCAGTCTCAACCCGCGGAAGGTAGGCTTCATAATACTCACTTACGGCGGAAAGGGAAATAGGCCCTAAATATGCCCTAGCCCGGCTATAGGCTGTTTCGAATTCCACAGACTAATGGCATTCTCCATTGAGTATCAGAGATGCTTACCGGTGAATACCCCAGGCAAAACCAACCCGCCCCGATCCACCGTCTAGCTGGTCATCGTGCCCGATGGAAAGGAACACTCCACCGTAATTTTTAAGCTACATTCAGCGGTGCCCCGGGTAATGTAGGGCACCCCAGCTTCACCGGCGAGGTTAACGCCAAACTCCAGCTTCACCTGGTTTACATTGGCGGCACCCAGATCTGTGAAAGCATTAAGAACCCCCTGGGTGTAGGTTTTGAGGGTTGTTTCCAGGGCTGTAAAACTGGCCATGGCCTGGCGGGCGGTCTCCGTCAGAGCACCTTTAGACCCCAAACCCAGGTCTCCCCGGGTAGGGTCACCACCGGGGGCTGGTCCAGCCATCTGGGGACCAGGCCCTACCTCCAGGTAGATGAGGGTGTTTTGATCAATTTGTAGGGGAACCAGTTGGGGCATGACGATGGTTCTCAGTTGAGGGAAGCGAGCCAGAACACCTACCCGATATTGGCTTTGACCCATCCACTCGATACTCAACGGGCTGGCCAAGCCATAATTTTATTGTAGGCGCTCTGGCGGAAGTAACCCTTGAGGGGATAGTTAAATTAGACTGACGATTAGCCTCACCCCTTGGTTTAGCTGTTCAGGTTTGAAACACCATGTCCAGCCGGGTTGCCCTGGTTATTGGCATCAACACCTACGATCACATGCCCCCGTTGAAATCGCCAGCGGCGGATGCCGAGGCCATCGCCCGCCGGCTGGAGCATGACAGCGACTTTAAGGTTTTACGACTACCGGAAGAGATCGCCAGGGTGGGGGAGGAACAGCAGCCCCAGGTTGGGGCTAACCTCCGCCTTACCCAAAAACAGCTACGGCATGCCCTGAAGCAACTACTGGTACCCAATAGCCCCCAGCATCCTGAGACGGTGCTGATTTACTTTTCGGGCCATGGCTTCTCCGACCCCGAGGGACCCCTCGGGGTGGATAAGGGCTACTTGCTCACCAGTGAGAGCGACCCAGGGGATGATCGCCCTGGTATCCCCCTGGCCCAGGTGCAAAAATGGCTCAGCAGTAGCCCCATCAAAAATCAGATTGTCTGGCTCGACTGCTGCCACAGCGGCGGACTGCTGCTGGATGTGGCGGCGGCTAACCCGGAACGACGGGATGGCTATAGCCGCTGCTTCATTGCCTCCTCTCGGGATTTTGAAGCCTCCTGGACCGATCTCAACACCCCCTACAGCACCCTGACTAAGGCCCTATTGGCAGGGCTCGACCCGACTCGTCAGCCCGGCCAGGGGGTGACCACCTATAGCCTGGTGGACTACGTCAACCAGGCGCTGCAGCATGAGCCCCAAACTCCCCTCTGTGATCACTTTGGTCAGCCTCTGGTGCTCCTCCCCGGCCAGGTCAGCCCAGGGACTGAGCAGGACCGATTCCGGCGTCAGTGGGCCATCCCCCTGCAGATGCCGCCCCTGCCCGAGGCCTACGTTGAACGCCCCGAACATGAGACCCCGGTGAAGGCCTCTTTGTTGGCGGGTGCCCCTGGGGGCAGCGGCACCCTGGTGGTGAGCGCCCTCTATGGCCTGGGGGGAATTGGTAAGTCAGTGCTGGCCACCCGGCTGGCCCACGACCCCGCAGTACAGCGCCACTTCGCCGATGGCATTTTGTGGGTGACCCTGGGCCAAACCCCAGACCTACTGCCCCTGCTCAGCGGCTGGATTATCGCCCTGGGCGATCGGGACTACCGACCCACCACCGAGGCGGCGGCCTCCTCCCACCTGCGCACCCTGCTCTACAACAAAACCATGCTGCTGGTGGTGGATGACCTCTGGCAGGTCGAGCACCTGGACTGGTTTCGGGTGGGGGGGCCGCATTGCTGTGTGCTGGTCACCACCCGGGAGGCCCGCATCCCCGATGCCCGTATCTACGAGCTAGATCCGATGACCCCAGACCAGGCCCTCACCCTGATCACCCAGACCCTGGCCAGACCCCTGGGCGATGCAGAAAAGCCCCAGGCCCTCAGCCTGGCCGAACGGCTGGGATTTTTGCCCCTGGCCCTGGACTTGGCGGTGGCCCAGGTGAGGGACGGAGTCAGTTGGGACGAACTATTGAGGGACTTTCAAACCGAGCTGGCCCGGTTAGAAAGCCTGGACCTTTATGGCCAGGAGGAGCTACCGGAGGATGGCAAACGCCGCCGCCATAGCATCCTTGCCTGCTTTAACCTCAGCCTCAGGCTGCTCTCCCCAGAGCAACTGGGTCAGTTTGCCTGGCTGGGCATTGTACCCGAGGATAGCCAGATTACCCCCGCCGTGGCGGCCCTGCTCTGGCAGGTCACCCCCCGCCAGGCCGCCGCCATCTTACGAACCCTGCGGGCCAAGGCCCTGCTATTGGCTGGGGTAAGCCAGATCGGTCAACCCCCTACCTATCGACTCCATGATCTGATGCATGACCGGGCCCAGCAGCTCCTCACCAGCCCCACCCAGGTCACCCGCCAGGGGGACTTACCCGGTCTGGGTCTGTCTCTAGCCCAGGCCCATCGCCACCTGCTAGACCGCTATCACTGCCAAACCCAACACCACCAGTGGCATACCCTACCGGATGATGGCTACAGCTACACCTACCTGACCTGGCATATGGAACAGGCACACCAGCCCGAGCAGGTACACCAGTTGCTACAGGAAACCAACCCCACCGGCGGCAATGGATGGTACGGGGCCTGTGAAGCCAGGGGCAAACCCGCTATCTTTGTCAACGACCTGGCCCGGGCCTGGAGACTGGCTGAGCAGACCTACCAACAGGCCCCAGCCACCGCCCTTGCCCTACTGTTTCGCTACGCCCTGATCCGCACCTCCATCAATAGCCTGGCTAGCAACATTCCACCCCCCCTGTTGGGGGCCCTGGTGGAGAAACAGATCTGGCAACCAGCCCAGGGCCTGGCCTATGCCCAACAAACCCAGGCCCCCTACCAACGCGCCGCTTGCCTGGCTGCCCTGGTGCCCCACCTGCCAGAGTCTCTGCTGCCGGAATTACTCAACACCATTGGTCAGTTTCATAATGCTACCAACCGATCCTCTGTCCTGGCCGCCTTGGCCCAGCGCTTTCCCCAATACTGGCCTGATGTGTTGTCAGCTATCAGGGAAATTCAGGATCATCAGGATCACAACGACGAACGGTCAGGATATTCGTCTAAAGCCTCTGGTTTGGGTCAGATTGTTAACCACGTACCCCAGACTCTGCTATCGGAGGTTCTGGAGATTGCTTGTCAGATTCAGGATGAATCCGCCCGCGCTGAAGCCCTGGGGAACCTGGCTCCCCATCTGCCCCCCGAACTCCTACCCGAAGCTCTGGAGACTGCCCGCCAGCTTCAGGATGAATTCTCTCGCGCTGGAGCCCTGGGGAACCTGGCCCAACAACTTCCCGAACTCCTACCCGAGGCCCTGGAGGTTACTCACCAGATTCAGAGTGAATACTACCGCGCCCTCGTCCTGGTGAACCTGGCTAACCAGCTTCCCGAAGTGCTACCTGAGGCCCTGGAGGCTGTTTATCAAATTCAGGATGAACTCTTGCGTTTCTATACTCTGGTGAACCTGGCACCCCATCTGCCCCTCGACCTCCTACCCAGAGCTTTGGAGATCACCCGCCAGCTTGACTTTGAAGTTCACCGTTTCAATGCCCTGGTGAACCTCGTCTCCCATCTGCCCCCTGACCTCCTACCCAAAGCTTTGGAGACCACCCGCCAAATTAAGAATGAATGGTACCGCGCCACAACCCTGGTGAACCTGGCTAACCAGCTTCCCGAAGTGCTACCCGAGGCTTTAGACGCTATCCGCCAGCTTCAGGATGAATTCTCTCGCGCTGAGGCTCTGGGAGATCTGGCTAACCAGTTTCCCAAACTACTACCCGATGCACTGGAGGCTGTCCATCAAATTCAGGATGAATCTCTCCGTGTCAGCGCCCTAGAGAACCTGGCCGCCCATCTGTCTCCCGAACTGTTGTCCGAAGCCCTGCAGGTCATCCGCCAGATCAAAAGTGAATTCCACCGTGCTCGTGTCATGGGGAACCTGGCCCAAGAATTCCCTCACCTTTTACCCGAAGCCCTGCAGGTTATCTGCCAGATTAACTCGGGAACCTACCGTGCCGACGCCCTAGAGAACCTGGCTCCCCATCTGTCCCCCGAACTCCTACCCAAGGCTTTGGAGACCACCCGCCAAATTAAGGATGAATTCTCTTTTGCTCACGCCCTGGTGAACCTGGCTAACCAGCTTCCCAAACTACTACCTGAGGCCCTGGAGGCTGTTTATCAAATTCAGGATGAATTCTCTCTCGCTCAAGCTCTGACAGACCTGGCCCAACAGCTCCCCGAACTGTTACCCGAAGCTCTGGAGGTCACTCGCCAGATTCGGGATGAATCCTACCGTGCCGACGCCCTAGAGAACCTGGCACCCCATCTGTCCCCCGAACTGTTATCCGAAGCCCTGCAGGTTATCCGCCAGATTGAAAGTGAAGGCCGCCGTGCTCGTGTTATGGGGAACCTGGCTCCCCATCTGCCCTCTGAGCTGCTATCCGAAGCCCTGCAGGTCATTCGCCAGATCAAAGGTGAATCCTCTCGCGTTCAAGCTCTGGGAGATCTGGCCCACCAATTCCCCGAACTGCTACCCGAAGCCCTGAAGGCTGGCCACCAGATTCAGGATGAACCCCTCCGAGCCATCTTTCTGGGGAACCTGGCTCCCCATCTGCCCTCCGAACTGCTATCCGAAGTCCTGGAGGCTGTCCGTCAGATTCAGCATGAATACTACCGCGCCTGGGCACTGGGAAACCTGGCCCAACAATTCCCCGAACTCCTACCCGAGGCTCTGGAGGCTATCCGCCAGATCAAAGATGAATCCCCTCGCGCTCAAGCTCTGGGAGATCTGGCCCATCAGTTCCCCGAACTGCTACCCGAGGCATTGGAACTTATCCACCAGATTAAAGATGAATCCTCCTGTGATAGCTTTTTGAAGGACCTAGCTCCCTATCTGCCCCTTGAACTGCTACCCGAGGCATTGGATCTTACCCGCCAAATTAACAATGAATCTTTCCGCGCTCACGCCCTAGGACACCTGGTTCCCCACCTGCCCCCCGAACTGCTAATCGAAGCCCTTGAACTCACCCGCCAGCTTCAGGATGAATCCTACCGCGCCCGCGCCCTGGGAGACCTGGCCCCCCATCTGCCCCCTGAACTGCTACCCGAGGTTCTGGAGATCATGGAAACCTTTAAAGAACGCTACTATGCCTCAGAAGCATGGTTCTCCCTGCTGCCCCGTCTTGAGGAACTCCAGGTTAGTTTCCTGAGCTTTGCCGCTATCCTGGATACCCTGGCCTACCGAAAACGCTCCGAGCTGATCCAAAGTTTCCCCGCCATGGGAAACACCCTGACCCGTTTAGGGGGCGAAACCACCCTCGATCTCTGTCTGCAGGCTATGGCGGAGGTTTGTCATCAATGGCGCTAGCTGCTGTTATCGGGCCAAATAGTAGGGGCTAGCGGACCAACAGGGGCGATCGCACCCGCGTCCTGAAGGGAATTACTCCAAGCGCTTATTACTCATCACCATGGACCCCATCGCCTACACTGCCCAGATCGTAGTCGCCAAGCGAGCGATCGAGCAGACTTTGGCCCAGGACCTCTACGCCGGGACCCCTACGCCGGGACCCTGGCTGGCCATGAAGTTGATCACCTACTGGCCAAATGGCAACGGGTAGCCGATCAACAGGGGCGATCGCTCCAGGACGTGATCCTCAAACGCACCCGTTATATTGCCATCCGCACCTACTTTTTTGATCACCTGCTCACCACCACCCTACCCCGGCTGTCTAACCCCCAAGTGGTGATCCTGGGTTCAGGCCTCGACACCAGGGCCTACCGACTAGCCTGGCCCCCCTCAACCCACTGCTATGAGGTGGACCTACCCACGGTATTAGACTACAAAACCGAGCTCCTCCAGCAGGTTACCCCCACCTGCCACCACCACCCAATCGCCGGCGACTTAGACCAGCCCCAGAGCGGATGGATCCGAAGACTACGGGCTGATGGGTTATCCCTTGATACCCCCACCGTTTGGATTCTGGAAGGCGTCCTCATGTACCTACCGGAAGCCAGTGTTCACTCCCTGCTCAGAACTGTAACAGCCCTCAGCAGCCCCGGCAGTGTTCTGGGGATAGACGGAGTCTCCCAGGGCTCAATTCTGGCCGCCCAGCATGCCCAGAAATTAGACCGAGGCCGAGTGGTACGCCACTGGCAATTTGGCTGTGATCAGCCTCAGGAACTGCTAGCCCGCTACGGTTGGAGCGGCGAAGTCAGTCAACCCCAGGATATCGGTAAGGCCCATGGTAAGTACCCAGATGCTCTCCCCATCACCGCCGAGGTGGGGGGAGACCAGCCTAACCGGGGTGTCTGGTTGGTAAAGGCCAGCAAGACCCGGTAACTTTCGCCTGAACATCCTCAATTCACTCCGGCCAAAGTGCCAGAACCAGGTTATAGCTCTAGACATCGAGTCTAGGAAATGTACGGGTGGCTATGATGGCTCTATCTGTCTTGCTTCCTATCCAAATGGTGTTTCCCCCACGCTATCTGCTCCTTGGTATTTTCCTGGTCTTCTACACATTGCCCATTGTCTATGGGCTAATTATCCAGGATTCGCTGATGGTCACTGTGCCAGCCCTGGGAATGGCAGCGCTGTTATTCGGCCTATGGTTTGGATCCAGACTTATCAACCAGGTTTTGCTGCAGGAGAGCGACACTGCCGCCTTGACAGCATCAGAAAGATGGGTGGTGCTGGTGACCGAGTTCCTAAACCCCCTGGTGGTCGGAGCCTTTTACTACCACGGATGGAAGAAGAAGTTTCCGAACAAAGCTACCCAGGCAGGAAACTATGGTATGAGTATATTTGTATTACAGTTTGTTGCATTTTTCTTTATCAATAGTATCTGGAAGGAAGGTTACGCGACCCTTTGGCATATGCTGCTAGGGGGAGTTCTGACAGTTTTATTCCGATATTTGACAATTTTGCTTCGGAAAATACTTCAGGAAATTTGGCGCTAGTCATCAACCACCAGGTTAATTGTTAGTGCCCTGGATGGGGGCGTTTTTTCTTCTGAAAGTGTTTTGATGCTTGGCTAGACTCCCTGGGTACCCATTCCCTGTCCTACTGTCCACAATTGAGGACACAGTGATAGCTGCCAACCCGCGATCGCGGTTCCCTCCGGCCCCCTTAATACCGATTTCCTGGGGAATGCGATCGCTACCCCAGAGATCGCATTCCTTACTTCGCCCCAGCCTGGGATCCTCCTGGCCACTTATTCTCTGTCCCCAGAACAGACTACCCCTGCCTTGGGTGGCCCTACCTGATAAAAACTTAGATGTACCCATTTGTCCCCAAATAGGTACTAAAATAACTCTAGCCATTCTTAGGTTTTCTTTCCTAAGCACCGGTCCAACTTTTTGCTAGAACCCTTGATCTATAAGCTTTTGGGCCGCAGATAATTGGATCAACATAGCTCAAGGATATAGTGGCTCCCAAATTCCTAAATATTAAGAACGCTTAAGAAAGTGTACTTGGTAGTGTCCGAATAGTTTGTTTTCGACCTTTTTTCTCACCTATAGCTTAAGCAAACAATGCCCATTATTTATTGGTACAAAACTGGTACATACAAATAGTACACAAGCCAGGAAAACCTTTAATAGCAAGACTTTTATGATAGTACGCTGTCACTTTGGGGTAGTGGGGGTCGTGGGTTCAAATCCCGCCGCTCCGATAGGTTGAAACCTCCCATTTCTGGGGGGTTTTGCTGTTTCTAGGAGATAGGGATTATGGTTGATTCAGGTCCTTACCCTTCCCGATAATTAACAAAAGAATCAGGGTTTTGGCGGCTTATTGGGTACCTAGGTGGTCAGGGAAAAGGGTGGTTTGGTTCCCATAGGTAGGCCTGATGATCTGGCTATCTGACTGGTTCATAGGGCCGAGGTACAGCGTTAATCTACCTTCCCCAGATCCTTTAGCAAAAGATCGGTTCCAATTTGAGCTACCTGAATGATTTTTGAGTTAGAAGAAAGATAGGTATCACGGCATTTATCCATGGCAGATCAATCCCAGTCTATTGTGATTCTCGGTGGTGGCTTTGGTGGCCTCTATACCGCCCTGCGGTTGAGTGAACTCACCTGGCCGGGTACTCCCCCCTCTATTACCCTGGTTGACCACCGCGATCGCTTCCTCTTTTTACCCCTGCTCTACGAGTTGGTGACCGCAGAACTGGAGTCCTGGGAAATTGCCCCTGCCTACGAAGATTTATTGGCGGGTACCCAGGTACGGTTTTGCCAGGCTGAAGTTAGCGCTATTGACCTCAAGGCAGAACGGGTAAGGCTGGTGGGAGGTCAGGAGCTACCCTACCAGCGCCTGGTGCTAGCCCTGGGGGGGACCACTCCCCTGGATTGGGTGGCTGGGGTGGAGGACCATGCCCTGGCCTTTCGCACCCTGGAGGACGCCTATCGCCTCAAGGAACACCTGCGTCTGTTGCTGGCATCCTCCAGGGAGAAAATTCGTGTGGTAGTCGTGGGGGGTGGCTACAGCGGTGTAGAGTTGGCCTGCAAGGTCGCCGATCACCTGGGTGATCGGGGCCGGGTACGGTTGGTAGAACGTACTGACACCCTGTTGCGTACCTCCCCAGAGTACAACCGTCAGGTGGCCCAGAAGGTGCTGTCTGACCTGGGAGTTTGGGTCGATCTAGAGACTAGCGTCGCTGGGGTCACCGCCGATACCATCAGTTTGACCTTTCGGGAACAAACGGATATTTTGCCAGTGGATCTGGTGCTCTGGACCGTGGGGACCCAGGTAAATCCGGTGGTGGCCGACCTCCCTGTCGCCCACAACGATCGCCAGCAGGTAGTGGTAGAACCCACCCTGGCGCTGCCGGACTGTCCCCAGGTCTACGCCCTGGGTGATCTGGCCGACTGCCGTGACGCTGAGGGGCAGCAAATGGCCGCCACTGCTCAGGTGGCCATTCAGCAGGCTGACTTTGTAGCCTGGAATATCTGGGCCTCCCTCACCGATCGCCCCCAACTGCCCTTCCATTACCGCCATCTAGGGGAAATGCTCACCCTGGGTCGCGATCGCGCCACCCTGACCGGCCTGGGCCTGCAACTGGATGGGGAACTTGCCCATATTGCTCGCCGTTTGGCCTATCTTTACCGCATGCCTACCCTGGCTCACCAGGTACGGGTAGGGCTGAATTGGATTATTAAACCCCTACAGAAAGCCATGGTGGATAACCAGGATGGGCCTGCCAGCAAATAAAATCTCCCTATAGTCCTAGCCCTGTTACCCAGGGCTACGGTGAGTCAGACACCTCCCCAGCCTTTCCCCTTACCAATCCCGATGTCTCCTATGGTTGCGTCTCGCCCCCAGGTAATCTTTCTTGATGCAGTCGGTACCCTGTTTGGGGTAGTCGGCAGCGTCGGAGCCATCTACGCTGATCTGGCGGCACAGCATGGCATCGCCGTTGACCCCGATCGCCTCAACCAGGCTTTTTTTCGGTCCTTTAAAGCTGCCCCTCCCATGGCCTTTGGGGCGAATGATGCCCTCTCCATAGCCGATCAGGAGTACCAATGGTGGCGTCGGGTGGCCCAGCAGACCTATAGCAGTGCTGGCGCGATCGAACAGTTTGTTAACTTTGATCAGTTTTTTGCCCATCTCTACGCCCACTTTGCCACCGCTACGCCCTGGGTAGTCTACGCCGATGTACCGGCTGCTTTACAGCGCTGGCAGCGCCAGGGTATTGAGTTAGGCATTATTTCTAATTTTGACTCTCGCCTGTACCGTGTTCTGGATGCCCTCAACCTGGCCAGTTACTTTCAATCGGTCACCCTTGCTTCAGAGGTGAGGATAGCCAAGCCTGATCCACAGATTTTCCAGGTGGCTTTGCAAAAGCATCGCTGTGAAGCCGACTCTGCCTGGCACGTGGGGGATAGTCAGGCAGAGGATGTGGCTGGAGCTCGGGCTGCAGGGCTACGGCCTATCTGGATTCAACGGTGAGCATGGGTTATAGTCTTCTCCACAGGGCTTATCTTTGCTCTTCAAAATCTTTTGAGTAGACCCTAAAGCACAGTATGTGGTTATGATGTCTTGGCTCGCTGGTTTGTTGTTGGTTACCCCTGCTCCGATCGCCCTACCGTCGATTGCACCAGCGGTCTCCGTCGCCGCATTGCAGTCGGATCTCAGTCAAAACGACTTCCTGGTGGTGCCGGGGACTCGGCTGGGGCCGGTCACCGCCAACACCAGTCGCCAGCAGTTGGCCCAGATATACGGCGAAGCTAACCTCAAGGATGGTCAAATTCCGGTGGGGGAAGGCTTTACCGAATTGGGCACCATCGTTGCCCAGGGGACTGACCATCAGTTCACCCTGCTGTGGCTCAACCAGCAACGTACCCAGCCCCTGTTGGCCCAGGATTTAGGCCCTGCCTGGAAAACCCCGGAGGGGGTGGGCGTGGACCTGCCCTATACCGATTTACAGGCCATTTTGGGTAAGTTTGAAGTCTATGGCTTTGAGTGGGACTACGGCGGTACCGTTTCCCTGCAGGGCAGTAATCTGGCAAAGTACGCCAGGCAGTTGTTTCTCCGTTTGGTGGCCGACCCGGCGGCCATCGTCAGCCATCCCCAGGCCTACCGGGCGGTAATGGGCGATCGCCTGTTTGCCAGCACCGACCCTAACCTGGCCTGCCTTAATATGAAGGTGAAAACCATGATTGTTTATCTCAACAGTCCTCCCCAATAGCATCAGGGATTTTCAGGGCTCTCCTGTTTGTGGGCAAGGGCAGTGAGAATTTGTCGGTGGCGATCGCGGCTGATCGGGTAGCGGTAGGCAAAGATCAGGCTAATCAGCAGCAGGAGCCCGGGCAAGGGTCCGATCAACAATCGAATCGCCCATAGGGCACTGGGGGGCTGGGGACTAGCCTGGGCGATAAAGCCAGTCCAACTCAGGACCTGGCCCGAAGTAAACAGGGCCACCGCCAGTCCCAATTTTTGTAGAAAAACTAGGACGCTAAAGTACAGCCCTTCCCGCCGTTGTCCGGTTTGTAGCTCATCTAGATCCACCACATCGGGCAGCATGGCAAAGGGCATCATGTACAGGGTAGCCACCCCAATTCCTGCCACTATTGCCAGGCCATACATCCAGCCTACCTGGCCGGGTTGCACCAGCCCCAGGCTGATCAGCGCCGCCATGGCCACCGGGGCCCCCAGTAAAAATACGGTGCGCTTATCGGTATGGCGGGCAACTCGGTGCCAGACCGCAATCAGGAGGATGGCCGTGCCCTGCACCGCCAGAGCCATTTGGGCAAAATGGGTGGAGGGCAGCCCCATCCAGTCACCGACAAAGTAGGGCAGCATAGCGGCGGTTACCTGCACCGCCATCCAGGCGCAAAGGTATAGCCCCAGTACCTGGCGAAAGGCATAGTTGTGGAACACACTGGTCAGATCCCGCCACAGGGGCCCCTGGGAGGGGGGGCGGTGGGGGCGACGTTTTTCCACCTGCCAGTAACGCCCATAGGTGCCCGCCACACAGAGGCCCACCATCAGCACCGCCAGCACCGCCGAGAAGGCTCCCAAAATTAGATACTGGCGGCGCGGATCGGTGACCCAGACAAACACTGCCTGGGCCATAGCCAGGGCCAGGATACCGCCACCGATGCCAAAGGCGGCCTTCAGGCCAATCAGGGTGGTGCGCTCATCGTAGTCAGGCGACAACTCGGCGGCCAGGGCGGTGTAGGGCAACTGCACCGCTGTAAAGGCGATAAAGGCAAAGAAGGACAACACCGCGTAGTAGGTAAAGATGGCCCACTGGCCGCTGAAGGGAGGGACGGTCCAGAGTAGTAAAGAGCACAGCGCCATCGGCCCCCCCCCCCCCCCAGCATCCAGGGAAAGCGGCGCCCCAGCCGAGAAATGGTGCGATCGCTGAGGCCTCCAATTAGGGGATCATTAATGGCATCCCACAGCCGCCCCACCAAAATTACCCCCCCCGCCAGAGCCGGACTCAGCCCCGCCACGGTGGTCAAAAAGTAGAGGACAAAGAAGGCCGATAAACTGGCGGGCACCGCTGCCGCCAACTCGCCAGCGCCGTAGGCCAATTTTACCGATAATGATAGGGGAGGGAGTTTAGACAAGGGGGAACCACTGATAAAACGACCAGGTAGCAAAAGAATCGGTAGGCATGACTGGAGTCTTCCCTAGATCAGCCCTAGCTACGTTTCCCTAGCAACTGATCCCGTAGGGTTTTGATGCGATCGCGGTACTTGGCCGCCTCTTCAAACTCCAGGTTTTTAGCTGCCTCCTTCATTTGTTTTTCCAGTTGGCCAATCAGCTCAGGAATGTCCTCCAGGGGCAGGTCCTCCTTGTGATCGTAGGCCGCCTCCAACTCCTGGGCGCTGAGGCGGCGCGACACCTCCAGAAAGGAGAGAATCGAGTTGCTGTTACGGCGCTGGATGGGTTGGGGAGTAATGCCGTGTTTTTCGTTATAGGCGATCTGAATGGTGCGCCGCCGTTCCGTTTCCTCGATCGCCCGGGCCATGCTATCGGTGAGATTATCGGCGTAGAGAATAGCCTGGCCCCGCACGTGACGGGCGGCCCGACCAATGGTCTGAATCAGCGATCGCTCCGCCCGTAAAAAGCCCTCCTTGTCCGCATCCAGGATGGCCACCAGGGACACCTCCGGCAGGTCCAGCCCCTCCCGTAGCAAATTCACCCCCACCAGCACATCGTAGTTGCCGTTGCGCAGGTCCTGAATAATTTCAATCCGCTCAATGGAATGGATCTCCGAGTGCAGGTAGCGCACCCGCACCCCGTGCTCCTCCAGATACTCCGTCAGGTCCTCCGCCATGCGCTTGGTGAGGGTGGTAATCAATACCCGTTCCTGGCGGCTGGCCCGGTCGCGAATTTCCCCCAGCAGGTCATCCACCTGGCCCTCCGTGGGACGGACAAAGATTTCTGGATCGAGAACACCCGTGGGTCGAATGATCTGCTCCGCCACCCGCTGCTCCGAGACCTCCAGTTCCCAGTTACCCGGGGTAGCGGAGACAAAAATGCACTGGTTCACCTTGTCCCAAAACTCTTCGGCCTTCAGGGGTCGGTTGTCGGCGGCGCTGGGCAGACGAAAGCCATGGTCAATTAATACGGTTTTGCGGGAGCGATCGCCGTTGTACATGCCCTGGATTTGGGGAATGGTGACGTGGGACTCATCGATCACCAGCAGCCAATCCTTAGGGAAATAGTCGATCAGACACTCCGGTGGAGAGCCGGCGGCGCGACCGGCCAGGTGGCGGGCGTAGTTTTCGACCCCATTGCAGTAACCCACCTCCCGAATCATTTCCAGGTCGTAGCGGGTGCGTTGTTCTAGCCGCTGGGCCTCCAGTAATTTTCCCTCCTTTTCCAGCTCCTCTAGGCGCTCCTTGAGCTCCGTCTGAATGGCGGCACAGGCCGCCTCTACCCGCTCCTCCGGGGTGACAAAGTGCTTAGCCGGGTAAATGCTCAGCCTCTCCATACTTTGCAGGGTGGCACCAGTGATCGGGTCGACGTAGCGAATGGCATCGATCTCATCGCCAAAGAACTCCACCCGGATTATCCGGTCTTCGTAGGCGGGGCCAATTTCCAGTACATCCCCCTTGACCCGAAACCGTCCCCGGCCCAGGTCCAGATCGTTGCGCTCGTACTGCACCGAGGCCAGGTCCCGCAGCACCTGGCGCTGGTTTACCTCCATGCCCACCTGCAGGGGAATGGCCGCCTTCAGGTATTCCGATGGGATGCCCAGGCCGTAGATGCAACTAATGGAGGCCACCACGATCACATCCCGCCGCTCAAACAGGGAACGGGTGGCGGAGTGGCGCAGCATGTCAATTTCGTCGTTGATGGAGGCGGTTTTGGCGATGTAGGTATCGGTGACGGGGATATAGGCCTCGGGTTGGTAGTAGTCGTAGTAACTGATAAAGTACTCCACCGCATTGTCGGGGAAAAACTCCCGCAACTCGTTGCAAAGTTGGGCCGCCAGGGTTTTGTTATGGGCCAGCACCAGGGTAGGTTTGCCAATTTGGTCAATCACCCGGGCAATGGTGTGGGTTTTACCGGTACCGGTGGCCCCCAGCAGGGTTTGGTAACGGCTTTGCTGCTGGAGAAACTCCGTCAGGGCCGAGATCGCCCGGGGTTGATCGCCCTTGGGTTCAAAGGGAGCCTGAATTTTGAAATCACCCATGGAAGCCTCGCCCTATCCCAGTAGTTTCTTTATGATGACCGATTTCCCTGATTTTGACCTTGAGGCCTCAAGCCCCCTGCCCGTGGTCTATTGACCTGGATTGTAGAAGTAGATCTGATAAATTATGCCCAGGGTGATATGAAAACTTGACCGGGTGGGTAGGTTAAGCAAAGGAGCCTTACAATTTACATCGGTTTACCTGAGGAGACATTTAGATATGAAAACTTCCCTGACCCATAAACTACTTCAGCATCTGGTGAAGAAAAAGCAAGACGGTGGGTTTACCCTGATTGAACTGTTGGTGGTGATTATCATTATTGGTATTCTCGCCGCGATCGCCCTGCCCGCCTTTTTGAACCAGGCCAATAAGGCCCGTCAAAGTGAAGCCGTCACCTACGTGGGGTCCATTAACCGGGGCCAGCAGGCTTACCGCTTGGAGAATACCCAGTTTTCAGACAAGGTGGATACCCTCGCCCTGGGTATTAAAACTGGGACTAAGTATTATCAGTATGGCGATGCCGAAGGTGCTGATGGTACACCCACTGGAAATGCAGGTAATGTGAAGCCTCTCGGCACTGATTACAAGAAGGGGGTCGCCATCTATGCTGCTCCTAAGGATAATGCCCTGCTGGGCTACGGGGGTGCCACCTATACTCTTTTAGATACCTCTAATAACGCCACCACTACAGCGATCTTATGCAAAGGTAATAAGGCCGGGGAGGCTCCTACTTTAACACCTGCGGCCCTTGGAGAGACTGGAGCAAAGGTCACATCTACTGAGTCTGATGATTGTAAACCATAAATAATTGCAACTAGTCGGGGCTACCCTGTCTAGAGCCTACCCACCCGTCTCCACCCTAGGGTGGAGACGGGTTTTGGTTTGTACCGATGGTTGCCAGGGCCAGCCTTAGCTCTGGCCTGTCGGGTCTATCGCTATAATAGGTTAGGCAGTCAGGGTTTATCCCTGTCTCCATGCCCCCATTCCTTTGGAGGTTGCTATGGTAGAACACCAACCCCATAGCCCCGAAACCCTACCCCCTGACGGGTACGCACCCCTGTCCCAGAGCCCGGCCCGGGTTGAAAGTCCGCTCTATCGCTGCCCGGTGGCCAACTGTCATCAAGCCTGGCATCGTCACAGCGTTGATGAAACCATTCCCCACTGCCCGATTCACGATTTAGTTCTGGTGCGAGCGAGTGTGGGGGGTACCTTTTAGTTCGGCGCAGTCAATCAGGTCTGGGCCTTGGCCCATCTTTCGGCCCCTGATCAAGGGCTTGGCAGTCTGGTACTCACTGGACGGGCGGCACCCTTGGCCTGAATGGTTGGCTTACCCTCAGGTTAGGCCCGTCACCTGATGAGCTGCCAACCCCGGTTTAGGGCGAAAGTCAGGAGCGGACTGGGGGCATTAGTCGTTATTGCCCCCTCTGGAGCCAAAGTAAAACCCCAGGGCCGTCCCGATCAGGCCGGTTTGGGCGGTGAGAATAAAGGTGACTAAATCCTTAACCAGGGTACTGGTCTTATCAAAGGAGGGGGCCTTTTTATCGTCTACAAAACCCGACATGATGATCAAAATAATCACCAGAGTAAAACTGGCGGTCAGGGTGCCGGCCAAAATATTAATCAGAAACGTAGCCAGGCGGGAACGGGTGGTCTCTTGCCGTTCCTCTAATCGCAGGTCTTTATCAACCTGGGAAGGAAAAAAGTCCCTAATGCCAACCTCCTGGGCCGGACCATAATTCTCCCGTGGCGATGGTAGAGAATTTTTAAGGCCAATATCCTGGGCTGAATTGTAGAAATTGCCGCGCTGTCGAGGGGATCGGTCTACTTCGGTAGAGGTATCCGGAGTCGGGTCTTCAGAAGGAAAGGGCATTGGCGATCGATAAAAAAGGCTCAACTCAAAACAATTTCAGCAATGGAGTTGTCTTTGCGTTGAACCAACAGGGTGCCTCCCTTGCTGGTGGTGAGGTCATGGATGTAGGCGGCGGTTACGACCGCTTTCTTGAGGGCCAGTTCAGGGGTCAGACCCTGTTGTTGAGCTAACCAGGTAACCAAATTTAGAACTTCTGCGTCAATGGTGATGGAGGTAGAGGTTTTAACCGCTGCAATGGTTTCTTCGGAGGGGCGAGTATCATCGCGAGTCATAATCCCCTGGGAAACGCTATAAACCTTGCTACGAGAACTATCTTTCAGGAAACCCGGATCGGAGGCGGTTGCATACTGATGAAATGCCATGGTTCCAATTCTTCTTAAACGTACCCTTAGTTATTCTATCCTCCCCAGGGGTGGTTTGGAAAGGGTATAGCCCTGGTCGAGCCAGAAGGCCTACCCAGTCTTGGCTTTCATCCTGTCAACCGGTCCTCACCGGACTGGTCACCCCTATTCCTGGGGTCAAATAAATCCTAAGGGTTTGGGGCTCGGCCTGGCTGGGGTTTTATGCTGGGGTCATCGATGTCTGGGGGATAAAGGTCATGACTGGTGCAAAAAGACGCTCCAAGCCAGGGGGGGATCGGACGGGGGCAGAATACCTGGTATTTCCAGCTAGGGCCGCCTCCGCCGGTTCGGCTGGGCCGCCCCGGAGTCTGGTGGAGTTTAACTACAACAGTCCCGGTAGCCTGCCCGGCACCTTGAATATTCCCACTGATGCCCTGCCCACGGAATTGGTTTTGCTGGCCTACGGCCCTGAGGGTGTCAAGAACCAAACCCTGGATCACCTGGAGGAGTGCCGGGCTCTGGCGGCAACCCATCCGGTTCGATGGATTGATGCTCGGGGGCTGGGGAGTGAGGACAAACTCTGGCAATTTACCCAGGTGTTTTCCATTCCTCCCCTGGTGCTGGAGGATGTGGTGAATGTGCCCCATCGGCCCAAGGTGGACTTTTACGATCATCAGATTCTGTTAATTATGCAGATGGTCAAGCCCAAGCCGTCGGGGACGGGGGTAGGCAGTGAGCAGGTTAGCTTAATTTTGGGCAAGGGGTTTTTGGTGACCTTTCAGGAGGAGCCCACCTGGGATTCCTTCGAACCGGTGCGCGATCGCATCCGCCGGGGCACTGGCAGCATTCGTAAGTTGGACTCCGATTACCTAGCCTACGCCCTTTTAGACACCATTGTGGATAGCTTCTTTCCGGTCTTAGAGAGAATCGGCGAGACCCTAGAAGACCTGGAAAACGAAGTCATCGAGTCTCCTACCCAGGCCACCGTTGAGAAAATTTACCTGATGCGGCGGGGGCTGATGAAACTACGGCGGCTGATCTGGCCCCAGCGCAATGTCATCAATAGTTTGATTCGAGATAGCGATGACCTGATCAGCCCGGAGGTGAAGATCGATCTCCAGGATGTCTATGATCACATTGTTCAGGTGGTGGATATTCTGGAAAACTATCGGGAAACCGCCTCCAGCCTGGTGGATGTTTATCTGTCTTCCATCAGTAACCGCATGAATGAGGTGATGAAACTGCTAACGGTAATTTCCTCAGTCTTTATTCCCCTCACCTTTATTGCTGGGGTCTACGGCATGAACTTTAATCCAGATAGGTCTCCCTGGAATATGCCTGAATTGGAATGGTACTGGGGCTACGCCGCCTGTTTGGGGCTGATGGCGGTGGTGGCGGGGCTGCAAGTTTACCTGTTCTGGCGGCGGGGTTGGTTTCATAATTTCTCCACTACCCGGCGTTAAGGGTGGGGGTGGGGAAGCCTACCGTGGTAAAACTAGGGTGTTGGTGTTTTCCGGTGGGTTAGGGACACGGTGCTGACTGCCATTACCATTCTGCCGCCCGATGATCGGGCCACCGTAGCTGCGACCCTGGCTCTGACCGCCAGCGATCGCCAGCGATCTCGCCATCGCTTCCTCAGCGAAGAGGGCCTCACCATTTACCTGAACTTGCCCAGGGGTACCGTACTGCGCCATCACGATCTACTGCTGAGTGACGATCAACACCTGATTCGGGTGGTGGCCAGAGCCCAGGCGGTGATTGTGGTCAGGGCTGATTCTCCCCTGGATCTGTTACGGGCTGCCTATCACCTGGGCAATCGCCATGTGGCCCTGGAAGTCAGCGGCGATAGTCTCAAGTTTGAACCTGACCCGGTGTTAGAGGCCATGGTCAACCAGTTGGGCGGTCTCTCCCAGCAACGGGCGACCCTGCCCTTTGAACCCGAAGTAGGGGCTTACCGCCAGGGTCACCATTCTGGCCATGAGGGCTAGACCTGCGATAGGTTGTGGCGGGCACCAGTCCGCTGGGAACAAGACTGTGGTGCCAGTTGCTATGCTCCTAGGTGGGCTGGTCAACGCTATAACTTGCCTGTTTCAGTAAGGCGAAAGGCCCCATGGCAGGTCCCCAGGTCAGCTGGCCTGTGTCTGGATTCACCCCCCGATCGCAGAGTCGCAGCAGTACCCCACCGCTGTCGTTAGGCCCCACCTCAAAGCCTAGGCGCACGTAGCTGGTCTGGCCCTGGTAGGTAAAGCTACACAGGGTATTAGCGGGGGGATGGGCTCGATACCAGCCGGTGTCTAGATCGGCCTGAATCGCCAGGGCGCAGGTCGGTAAGGCCACCAGATCCTGGGGGGTGAGTGCGGCCAGGCGTTGGGGTTGGCTAGCTTCACCACGCCAGGCCAGGGGGTCCTGCAAACCGTAGTACTGGCCCCACAGACCGCCATCCTTCAGACTCAGGTGCAGGACTCGCTGACGGTAGGCTGGGGTAGCCGCCGCCACACTGATTTGTTCCATAAAGAAGCTGTAGCCCTGGTCAAACAGCGATCGGGGTAGGGGCCGTAGCCACAACCGCAGGTGCAGGTACCAGATTGGATCGGTGAGGGACTGTTGACGATTGTCAAATTCTCCGGCCAGGTAATGGGCTAGCTGGGGGAGCGCATCGGTAGATAAAACCATGGTGACGCTTAGGGAACGGTGGTCAGCCAGCCCCTAAAGGGACCGGCAAATTGATCCAGCGATAGGCTATGGAAGGTGGGGGTTTGGCGGGCCAGGCTGCGATCGCCCGGGGTGTTGTAGCCCCACTCCGCCAAAAATAACTGAATATCCCCTAAATCCGCTTGTCGCCGTACCCCCTGCAAGGCCTGGAGGCGGTCTTCCACAAACCAGATGGGGGCGGACCCAGCTTGGCTAAGCTGACGCAGGGTTTCGTACTTAGGGCGCTGCACCTCCTTGCCGAGAATCTGTTCAGGCCCTAGGGTGATTCCCTGGCGATGCAGCAGTTGTTGAATAAACCGACCTTCCTTGGTGGAAATAATCACCGGGGTCACCCCTGCCGCTGTGGCCTGGTGGAGGCGATCGATGACCCCTGGATAGAATCGGTGTAACCCCAGCCAGCCGGTCAGGTCTGCTTGAATCCACCTATCCCGAACCCTATCCACCGCCTCTCCCAGTTGCCCTGGTTGGAGTCCGGTCTCCGCCAGCAGGGCGGGCACCATCCCTGACCAGTGGGTCAGAATGGCTTCATCGGCGATGCCCCCCAGCAAGGCCCGCAGGACCAGGGGCATTTCCCACCCCGATTCAACGACGGGACGCAGGGGATAGAAGCGATCGGCCAGCCCCGCTGGCGGGTTGGGGAGGGTTTCCTCAAACACCTGACAGTAGGCTCGCCAGGCGGTTTCAAAGTATTCCAGCAGGCCATCGCAGAGGACACCGTCAAAGTCGAGGGCCAGGATTTGGGGAGAGGTCATGGGGAAGGCAGAGGGAGGATAGCCACCTCCTGAATTTTAAGGGAATTACTGCAGCTAGGGGCAAAGTCTCAGGGATCTCAGAATTTAGTCAAACTGGCTTACCATGGCGGCATGTATTCTAATCGGACCTTATGAGTCTCTGTATTAACCCGCGCTGTCCCCAACCAAACCATGCCGATAATGGCACCCAGGCCCACTGCGCGGCCTGTGGCTCTAGTTTACTGTTGCAGGGGCGCTATCGGGTTATGCGCCTGATCAGTCAGCAGACCGGCTTTGGTCAGATCTATGAGGCCTACGATCAAAATGTGCCGAAGATTCTCAAGGTGCTGAAGCAGAGCTACAACCACAATCCTAAGGTGGTGGGTCTGTTTCAGCGGGAGGCCCAGGTCCTCAGCCACCTCAACCACCCTGGCGTACCCCAGGTAGAATCCAGGGGCTATTTCCACTACTTTCCCCAGGGTAGTTCCGAGCCCTGCCATTGCCTGGTGATGGAGAAAATCGACGGTCCCAACCTGAAACAGTGGATGGTGCAGCAGGGTAATCACCCGATTAGCGAAAAACAAGCCATCCTCTGGCTTACCCAACTTACCGATGTACTGCACCTGATCCACCGGCAAAATTACTTTCACCGCGACATCAAGCCCGATAACATTATGCTGCGGTCTTCTGGCCAATTGGTGTTGGTGGACTTTGGGGCAGCCCGGGAAATGACCCAAACCTACCTGGCCCAGTTGGGAGACAGCGGTATTACCACCGTTAGTTCGGCGGGCTATACTCCCCCCGAACAGGAACAGGGCCAGGCGGTGCCCCAGTCTGATTTCTATGCCATGGGTCGTACTCTGATTTATCTGATCACCGCCAGAGCTCCCAATGACCCTGCCATCTATGATTCCCGTACGAATCAGTTTAACTGGCGTCCCTACGCTCCCCAGATTTCCCCGGCCCTGGCGGACTTGATTGACCAACTCACCGCCACTGCCGCCGCTAATCGTCCCCAGACCACCCAGGCCATTCTAGAAGCCCTGGCCCAGATGCGATTGGCCCCAGACCCGGCGACCCCAACCCAATCCGCTGCCCCCATACCGCCCCCAGCCCTTCCCGACTGGCCGGTTACCAGCCTTAATTCCCGGGAGTCGAATCTCCGGCGTCCCCCGGTCTGGGCGATCGCTGGGTTGGCCAGTCTAGCTCTGGCCCTGCCCCTGGGCTGGTATAGCCTCAGCCGCCGGAGCACTCCACCCGTCTGCTCCCTGCCCAGCAATGCCAGTCCCCTAACGGTGACCGCCGCCGGGGTCCTGGCTGGCCATAGGGGAGAAATCAAAGACCTGAAGCTCTGGCGTAAAGGTCAGATGTTGATTACCGCCAGCGAAGACCAGACCATTCGGTTCTGGGATCTGGCTACCAAGAAGCAGATTCGTTCCCTGCATCAACATACCAACGCGGTCAAAGCCCTGGCCCTGACCACAGACCAGAATATTCTGATCAGCGCCGGTGATGATCGCACCATTCGCCTCTGGTCTCTGCCGGAGGGTAAAACCATAGGGGTTATTCCCAATGCCCATGAGGTCCCCATCAATGCCCTGGAGGTTAGTCACAACAATAAATTTCTGGCTAGCGCCGATAGTAACGGCATCATTAAACTCTGGTCCCTACCCCTGGGACAGCGCCAGGTCGCCCTTCTCACCCTCAAAGCTGAGGGGACCGTTAACGATCTGCTGTTTAGTCGAGATTCCGGTCTTTTAGTCAGCGGCGGTAAGGGTTTGCAATTTTGGGATTTGACCAGTTTAGAGAAGCCCACCCCGTCACCAGCCCTGGCTCCGATTACCCTGAAGACCTCCGGTGCCTTGATCAATTACCTGGAAATCAGTGACGACGACCAAACGTTAATGACGGCTGCGGTGGACAAAACCGTCGCCCTTTGGGACCGGGCCTCTAGATCGGAAAAGATGATTTTGCAGGGCAGCCAGGGCATTGTTAATAGTCTGGAGGTAGAGTCGGGTCAGGTCTGGAGTGCGGGCCTTCTCCCCACCATGGTGCGTTGGCGTCTGGCGGATCTGCAGCCCCAGTCCTGCCCTGGAGCTGACCAGCTCCAGGGATTTACCACCGATATCTGGCGATTTACCCTATTGCCGGAGCGGGGCCAGGTGGTGACCATTGGTGGCCATCAATTCCAAGTTCGTCTATGGCAGATACCTCGGCCCAATCCTTAATCAGACTTCCGCCTCAGGAGAGGCAAGACAGCGCCTGACGGTGGTTGAGATCAAAGCGATCGCCATGGGCCAATAGGTGCACCCGCAGACCGTGAACCCCGATGGGATCGTCGGGACCAACGTCGGTGGCGTTGGTATGGGTCATAGTTTCGGCATCTACCACCGCCACCACCCCCTTACCAATCACCTGAAAACTACCATTGCCCTCGAACAGGGCGCAGGTATCTTCGTCGATTCCCAGGCCCAGGCGATCGGGCTGCATGGCGATAGCACTCATCAGTCGGGCCATCCGATTGCGGTTATGGAAATGTTGATCAACAATTACCTCCGGTACAAACCCCAAACCCATGGCCATATCCACCAGGGAACGATGGGGGGTCTCGCCACTGCCACCACCGGCAATCATATGGTGGCCCATGACCGCCGCTCCCGCACTGGTGCCCGCCAGACTGATCTGGCCCAGTTGGGCCCGCTGCCGGATGGAATCAATCAGGGGCGTGTCGGCCAACAGTCCACACAGGCGCACCTGGTCGCCGCCGGTAATAAACACCCCGGTGCAGGGCTCCAGGACGGTTTTCCAGGCTGGGTCCTCCCCCTGGGTGCGATCGCGAATATCCATAATGGCGATCTGGCTTGCCCCCATGGCGGTGAAGATCTGCTCGTAGCGTCCCGCGATCGCCACCGGATCCCTGGAAGCACAGGGAATAATGCCAATGTGGGCCGCTGATCCACCGGCTCGCTCAAAGAAGGTGTGCAAAATTTCCTTACCGTGAACTTTATCTTCTGCACCACCAACGGCTAATATGGCATGTTGCATGACAGGGGACATGGATTACTTAACCAAAGGACTCAGGAATAGGGCCTGGGCTGTCTTGCTGCATGATAGACAAGATTTGAGCTTTAAGATCATCCTACCGTCAGGAATCCAGCCATGAACCCCAGCGTCGACGGGCTATCGTCCCTCAGGTTTGATGTGATCACCCTGTTTCCAGACTTTTTCACATCTCCCCTGGCGTCAGGTCTGATTGGCAAAGCCCTGGATCGCCGAATCGCCGAAGTTCATCTTACCAATCCACGCGACTTTACTACGGATAAACACCACCGAGTTGATGATGAATCCTACGGTGGTGGCGTCGGTATGGTGATGAAGCCCGATCCCATCTTTGCTGCCGTTGAGTCCCTGCCCCCAGGGTCTGAACGGGAGATAATTTTATTCAGTCCCCAGGGAGAACTGATGGACCAAAATTTATTTCACCACCTGGCCAGTCGCTGTGATCAGGTGGTGCTGATTTGTGGTCACTACGAAGGGGTAGACGAGCGCGTCACCCACCTGCTGACCCGGGAGGTCTCCCTGGGGGATTTTGTTTTGACCTGCGGGGAAGTGCCCGCCCTAGCCCTGCTGAATGGGGTGATTCGTTTACTACCAGGCACCGTAGGCAAAGCCGACTCCGTGGCCCAGGATAGTTTTCAAAACCTGTTGCTAGACTATCCCCACTACACTCGACCGGCTCAGTTTCGGGGCTGGGAGGTGCCTGCCGTGCTGCGATCGGGGAATCACCAGGCAATCCAGGCTTGGCGGCGGCAACAACAGATCGATCGCACTAGGGTTCGCCGTCCCGACCTGTACCAGCGCTGGCAGCAACAGCAAAACTCAGAGTGACTTGTACATCACCAGGGCATCGACATAGCCATAGCGGCGATGATTAAAGGCGGCCGGTAGCCTACCCACCACCTCGAAACCGAGTTTTTGCCATAGGTGAACCGCCCTATGGTTGGTGGCCACCACCAGATTAAACTGCATGGCCCGAAACCCCTCTGCCCTGGCTATGACCTGGGAATGGTGGCAAAGGGCCGCACCGATGCCCTGTCCCCGAGCCGCCTCGGCCACTACATAGCCACAGTTGCACACATGGGACCCTAAACCGGGCTGATTGGGTTTGAGGTAATAGCTGCCCACAATTTGAGCGTGGCTATCTTCCGCCACAAAGGTGAGGGGAGGGGTATCCACCCAAATCGACTGGGCCGGGTGCATCCCAGTCTTGCAAATCTCAGGATGAGAACCGACCATTGAGGTAAGCACAGCGCTGTCGGAGCACTTGCGGAACGTTGTCTTCCTTCCACTGAGCACCTGAAATCTTTACCCTCCTGCCGATCTGCTTAATCG
>JBEITR010000012.1:0-67340 GCA_040374765.1 Leptolyngbya sp. | reverse complement strand
TTAGAACTCTTGTACCAGAGATAGTGTTTCGAGCCTAGATCGCCTAACGGAAGCATAGGCTTTTCAGACAGGGCTATTGAGAATCTTTCCAATAGTTAGAGTCAAAATGCGGTCAAGGTTTTCATAATGAGAATTGCTGAGTTCGACCTGGGTTACACCAGTGAAGAGGTGCTCAATTTGGCTCAGTCTACTATCTGCCGTGGTGTACCTATGAGTTTTTCCCCTAATTCCGTTGCTGATTTATGGAGTTCTGGCCAACAAGATTTGACTCCAGACCATGCTAGCCGGGATCTGGAGTTCCTGCAGGCGACCCTGGTCAGGGCAAGAGAAAGTGACGACCACCAGACTCAGATCCTGGTTCTGAAGCAGTTGGCCACCCTGTATGACCAGCAGGATCAGGCGATCCCTTGCATTGAAGAGGCGTTAGCCCTTGCCCTCGAACATGGCTATCGGCAGCAAGTTTACGACTGTCATCGCCAGTTGAGCGCCCTTTACAAAGCCCGCCATAACTTTGAGGCTGCCCTCAATCACCTAGAAGCAGCACAGGCCATAGGATCAGAATTGTTGTATCCAGATATTCTTCCATCCCAGGACCAGGGAAGTGGCTCAGCCTGGGCAAATGGTACGTTTCCAGTCTCCTCCTCCTGCTCAGACTACCAGGTTCTGCAGGTACCCCTGTTATTTCGCAACATTGTTGAGCAGGCCCAGATTGGAGTGGCGATTTTTCAAGAAGGCAGCATTGTCTATTGCAATCGCTGTTTTCAAAACTGGTTGGGTTTTTCGATAACTCAGTATCAGCCGATACGATTAGAAGAGATATTAATAAATTTAGATTACCAGGACCTGTTGGCCTGTCGGGGACGGTCAACGACCCAGATGGGTGAGTTATGCCAAAGTGAAAAACAACTCAAAGGTCACGACGGACAGGTGATTGATATTGAGTTCCATGCCTCGGTGATTGAGTTTAACTATCGCCCCGCAGTACTGACCTGTATGCGCAACATCACCGAGCGCAAACAAATGGAAAATCATTTGAAAGCCTCAGAGGCTCGCTATCGCAGTCTATTTGACCATGTTCCCCTCGGTCTCTGTCGGTTTAGCCCCGAAGGAGACCTGCTAGACGCCAATCCTGCCCTGGTGCATATGTTTGGCTTTAGCGATCGCGCCTCCTTTCTGGTGGCCAATCCCCTGGTTCACTCCAGCGCCAGTCGGGAGTCCTGGCAAAACTGCCTGAACCAGGTGGGTATGGTCAAGCACTGCGAGCTAGAACTTTGCCGCCGGGATGGCCCGACCCTGTGGATTCGAGTTAGTGCTCGAGCGGTTACTGACACCGCGGGGGAAGTCGCTTACTACGAAGGGGCCATAGAAGACTTCACCGAAATTCGGGCAGCCCAGGTAGCGTTACAGGAGCTGGCTATTCGCGACTCCCTCACCCATGTCTATAATCGCCGCCACTTTTTCGAAGTCACCCAGCGAGAAATGGCCAGAGCCAAACGGTTTAATCGATCCCTGACACTCCTACTAATTGATATCGATCACTTTAAGATCATTAACGACACCCACGGCCATCTAATTGGGGATCAGGTGCTGCGGGATGTGGTACTACGCCTCAAAGGTAATCTACGCCAGAGTGATATTCTGGCCCGTTATGGGGGTGAAGAGTTTATCGTACTGATGCCGGAAACCAGCCAGACCGACGCCTGGTGCGGGGCTGAACGGTTGCGTCGGGTGATCGCTGACAGCCCCTTTGTGACCGCTGATAGCTCCCTGGAGGTCACCATTAGCCTGGGGGTAGCCAGCTGGATGCCCAGTTCCGACACCCCTATGCCGACCCTCGAAAGCCTAACTAACCGGGCCGACCAAGCCCTATTGCGGGCCAAACAGGAAGGCCGCAATCGCACTAAAATCGCCGACTAGAACTCGCTCAGGGCCCACCCTAACTGGCAATATAGCCATGCATAGCTGACTTACGCCGCCGCAGGTGCTTGAGGGCTTGCTGCTCGAGCTGACGCACCCGCTCCCGACTGATGTTCATGCGGTTACCAACCTTGGCCAGAGACAGCTCTTTACCATCCTCCAGGCCATAGCGGAGGGAAATGACTTCCTTTTGCTGAGGAGTAAGTTCCGCCAGCAAGCTGCGAATATCTTGTTTAAGGGACTCTTGGGCTGTAAAGGTTTCAGGGGAAATGCCATCGTCCTCTAGCAGCTCCTGCAGCTCCGTATCCTGGTTATCGCCAATCCGCACATCCAGGGAAACTGGCTGCCGCGCCATCACCAGAAACTCGCGAATTTGCTTGGGCTCCAACTCTAGTTCTTCACCAATTTCGGCGGCGTTAGGACTGCGTCCCAGCTTTTGGGACAGTTCCCGCTGGACTCGCTTAATTTTATTCAGCTTTTCCGTAATGTGAATAGGTAGACGAATGGTGCGGGCCTGCTGGGCAATGGCGCGGGTAATGGCTTGACGAATCCACCAGTAGGCATAGGTGGAAAACTTATAGCCCTTGGTGGGATCAAATTTTTCTACCCCTCGTTCTAAACCCAGGGTACCTTCCTGGATCAAATCCAGAAACTCCAGGTTGCGCTTCTGGTATTTTTTAGCGATCGCCACGACCAAACGCAGATTGGCCTCGATCATCTTGCGCTTCGCCCGCTCTCCCTGGCCTACCTGCTTGTTTAACTGTTCCTCGGTGATTTCAGCCGCCTTGGCCCACTCGGCCAGGGAAGGCTGGTGCTGCAGGGTAAGGGCCAGTTGTTCCCTCAGCTCCAGTAAAGACATATAGGTTTGCACCTGCTTACCAAAAATAATTTCTTCTTCGTGGGTAAGTAGGGGAACCCGACCGATCTCGTGCAGATAGGTGCGAACGGCATCAGCACTGTAGAGGGGCTTGGGATTTGATAATCGAGTTTTAGAATTTGACATGGCTTAACTTCACCTCCACTGACAATGCTAAGAACACCTGACGAAAAGACTTGAATAGAACCGATGGCACCAAAGCACACCGCTTGCATCTCTTCTGGGTCAAAAAATTGAAATACCCCTAACTCCCCATTTGGGGATGGGCTTCTATCCTGCCTTCATGCTGTAGATTGGGCAGCTGGGACCTACCTCACGATAGGTTTTAAATATCCTGGAAAGAAGGCTAAATTCCCCTGCAATCAGGTAAATAGCCCTGGCTCTACAAAATGGAAGATCACGATGCCCTGCACCTCCCGGCCCATGGGAACAATTGTACTGACAGAGTTATGGGGCGTAAAGCCCTGTATTACCCTGGTGAACTTTAATGACGCTGCTCGAGTTGTTTTTGTTTCTGACTATCAATTATTGAAAACGTAAGCCTTCGGGTCTGCATCCCATGATTCAATTTAGTCTTTCTCGAGGACCTTATCCTGGATATCGAGAAAAGTCTTTAACATCCTTATTATCAGGGTTAACTTTAATTTAGAAATAGGGCTTACCCGACTGGAAAACCGTACCCTCAGGCCTCCACCAGTTCTCGGAACCAGTTATCACTCCAGAGGGGGTCAAAGGCGGGCTCGGTGCGAGCTTCTTCCTTGTAGGCAGAGTCCAAGCGAACCGCCTGCTGGAGAGCCTCCAGAGCAACATCAACCTGGCGCTGGAAGGCGTAGCAAATGGCCTTGTTATAGTGGGCTCTGCCATAGTCGCTATCGAGACCGATGGCTTTGTCGAAGCTCTTAATGGCTTCTTCGTCCTGGCCTAGCTTCACCAAGGCTAAGCCCCGATTATCCCAGGCTTTAGCACTGTCGGGGTTAAACCGTACCGCCTTGTCAAAGGAGGCTAACGCCTCATCGTAGCGCTCTAATTCCAGCAAGGAAAGACCGCGATTGAGCCAGGCAATGGCATCGTTAGCCTGGACGGCTACGGCCCGATCAAAGGACTGGAAGGCTTCCTCATGGCGCTGCAAAATACCGTAGGAGACGCCCCGATTCACCCAGGCTTCGTGGTACTCAGGGTTAAGGACTAAGGCCTGATCAAAGGCATCAATGGCCTCTTCTCGCCGCTTCAATCGACTCAGGATCATCCCCCGATTCAGCCAGACCTTGGCATCTTCAGGGGTGAGGGTGCTGAGTTGATCAAATATGCCCAAGGCCTCTTCCGGTCGCCGCAGTTCCCGTAGTAGTAACCCCTTTTGGTAGAGGGCTAGACTATGTTTAGGGTTAAGGCTGAGCAGCCGATCCAGGGAAGTCAAAGCAGCTTCTAGTTGGTCTAGAGACTGTTGAGCCTTAGCGCGATTCAGCCAGAGATTAATATTGGCCGGTTGAATCTCTAGGGCTCGGTCGTAGTCGGCCAGGGCCAGACCGTGATCACCACTGGCGAGGTGGAGATCGCCGCTCTGAATATATTCATCGGCGGTAAGAAACAGCTCTGGTCGGTTGGTTTCCAGTCGGGTGATTTTATCGCTGAGGTTAATGAACTGATGGCGGGTTTCGGCCATGAAGGAATCGGCCAGATACTGGGGCGTGACTTCCCCTAGCCGTTCCATAATCTCTTGCTTTTGGTGTTGGGCCTCGGCCTGAATCGCTTCCAGGCGAACCTTGTAGCTTTGCTGCAGGAGGGCCATGTCCCCCAGAGCCACTTCCCGACCAGCCTCGATATCGGCTTGCAACTGGCTAAACTGTTCTGCGATGGTAGCGATGAGTTGATCTAATTGGGATCGCAGCTGATTCTCTCGTTCTGTAGCTGTAGTAGCCAACCCGGCCAGATCTTCACCCAGGCGGCGATCAAATTCATCAATTTTATCGAACACCCGATCGCGCTTAGTAAAGACCATCTCTCTGACCTGGCTGAGTTGTTCCGTAAAGGCCACTTCCATGGCCCGCAGGCTCTCCAGCACCTGGCGATGTTGTTCCAGGGTCTGGTTTTGCAGGCCCCCTACCTGGTCCTTGAAGGCTCGGGCGGTAGTCTCTAGATCGGTCACCAGGGTACCTTTCTGGAGTTCAGCCTCCGTGGCCATCTGGATCAGCTGGCCCCTCAGGGCCTGAGCTACCTGATCAAATTCTTGGAGGGCACCCTGCTGACCCGACTCTACCCGACGACGGAGATCGGCGAATTGATCAAGGGCTTGGTGGGCCGCACTGTCAAGATTCTCCAGCAGATCGACCTGACGTTGTTCGAGGCTGCCCTGTAGGCCGCCAAATTGTCCCAGAAACTGATCCGCAGACTGGCGTAAATCCTGCAAGATACGAGTGCGCTGGGATTCCACTTCGCTGCGCAGGTTGGCAAATCGCTGGCTAAACTCATCCATACTACGCTGGATGGTTTGCATAGCCAGATCCCGATGACCATAGACACTGACCTGCACATCGCTAAGCTGACGGGTAATCTGCTGTTCTTGGGTGTGTAGTCGATCCAGGCTGGTCTGCTGCTGCTGCTCAAGGGCCGCCGCGATCTCAGCGGCCTGACGTTCTACCTGCTCGTTAGCCTGATGGGTAAGTTGCTGGCGTAGATCGGCCAAGGCTAGCATCACCCGATCACGCTCCTCTTGCACCGTAGCAGTGAGGGTGGTAAGGCGGTCCGCAAAGCCCGATTCCCCCTGGTTGAGTTTTTGCAGCACCCCATCTTGATGGACCTCCACATCACTGCGGAGACGGTTCACATCTCGTAGAAAGCCGGTCTGGGCTTCCTCTAGGGCGCGAAAGACCACATCCCGTTGCATTTGGGTTTCTTTCCGCAGGGTGGTGACCTGGTCGTCAGCATTCTGCCGTAGCCGGGACAGCTGGCCGACAAAATCAGCCTCGTTGGTTTCCAGCTTGACCTGCAGATCGGCCAGGGTAGATTGCCAGTCGTTCAGGGTACGGGCCTTAAACTCCGCCAGGTCGTCCACCAGCCGATTCAGCACCTGCTTTTTAGTCAGGGCTTCTTCCTGGAAGCGATCGGTACGGCTCTCAATGGTACTGGCCATTTCCTCCGCCTGGGTGAGAATCTGTTCCAGATCACGGGTGGCTGCGTAAATTTTGCGCTCCAGGTTAGTAATGTCGTTGATCTGGTTACGGACGACCACCGACACCTCTTGAATCACCGATCGCCGCATTAGCCAGAGCATAACCACCCCCACCCCCAGCAATAGCACCAGCGTCCCTAACAAAACAAAGAACAGGGTAGTCGCTCGACTAAAGGCCAGATCGGCATCCCGCTTGAGTTGAGCTAGGTCAGTCGGGGTGGTGGGATTTTGGGCCACAACAGCATCCTCCCCGCCCTGGCCGACAGCGGCCCTGGCCGTGACATTGCCGCCCCACAGCAGGCATGACAGGAGCAGGGCAGGAGCAAGGGTGGAAACGCCGGTTAGGGAGGGTCTCATTAGAGATATCCTGGTTGGGAGAGACGACCTACCTCTGATGGCAAAAGTAGGACTCAGTAGATTGGGGCTTTATCCTGGGGGCGGAATGGATAGGATTAAGACCCCAGCCATCCGATCCTACAAGAGGCCCTAGAATATGCCTAGGATACCTGATCGTTTCTGAGGTTTAGCCAATTTTCCAGAAGATTCCCCGAGGCAGGGTTCCTAGGGGGCTGGGTTCGACTCCTGCACTCAAGGGAGCCAGGTCTAAAATTTAGGTCATTATTGTACCTCCCATCAGTTTTTCGTAGCGGCGTTGTAATTCGCGGGCCAGGTGCGGCCAACGGGCTAGGCTGGGATCGATGGCCAGGGTGTGCTCCGCAGCCTGGCGAGCCACCATCAGGACCGCCTGGTCTTCCATCAGGCTGGCTAGGGCAAAGTCCGGTAGGCCCGACTGGCGAGTACCCAGCACTTCACCGGGACCGCGCAGACGTAGATCCATCTCGGCAATGAAGAAACCATCCTGAGATTGTTCCAGCACTTGTAACCGTTGTTTGGCCACTTCACTGCGACTGCTACTCAACAGCAAACAAAAGGACTGGGCCGCCCCTCGACCCACCCGCCCACGCAACTGGTGGAGTTGGGAAAGGCCAAAGCGATCGGCGTTTTCGATCAGCATCACCGAGGCATTGGGAACATCAACGCCCACCTCCACCACCGTAGTAGAGACCAGAATATGACTCTCTGCCCGACGAAAGCGGGTAATGGCGGCATCCTTTTCAGCGGCGCTCATCCGGCCATGTAGCAGATCGACCTGAAAGTCGGGAAAGATCACCTCGGTCAGACGCCGATGTTCTTCCACAGCCGACTTCAGATCAAGTTTTTCCGACTCTTCCACCAGGGGCAGGACCACGTAGGCCTGCCGACCCTGGGCAATTTCCCGTTTGATCAGATCGTAGGCATGGGGACGGTCTTGACTGGTCAACAGAGTCGTTTGAATGGCTCGGCGACCCGGCGGCAATTCATCAATCTGGCTAACATCCAGGTCACCATGGAGAGTTAGGGAAAGGGTGCGGGGAATGGGGGTGGCCGTCAGGGTAAGGACGTGGGGATGGGTACCCTTTTGGGTCAGGCGGGCCCGCTGCTGCACACCAAAGCGATGCTGCTCATCGATCACAACCAGGCCGAGAGCCTGAAATTGAACCGGATCTTCGATCAGGGCGTGGGTGCCCACCAGTATGGGCAATTCTCCTGTGGCCAAGCTCGAGAGCATCTGCCGTCGCCGAGCGGTCCGAGTTGATCCGGTGAGTAGATCTACGGGCAGGTGAAGCTGGTTGCACCATTCCACCAGTTTGCGATAGTGCTGTTCCGCCAGTACCTCGGTAGGGGCCATTAGGGCAGCCTGATAACCCGCCTGAATCGCCGCTAGCATGGCTATGACCGCTACTACGGTTTTCCCAGATCCCACATCTCCCTGCACCAAACGGTTCATGGGTACATTTTTTTGCAAATCGGTGAGAATGTCGTTAACCACCCGCCGTTGGGCTGCGGTCAGCGGAAAGGGAAGCAGGTCGTAAAAGCGATCAATCAACTCACCGCTGGGAGCCAGGGTGATAGCGGTTTGCTGCTGTTGTTGCTGGTGCCGTCGCCGTAGCAGACCCAGTTGCAGATAGAAAAATTCATCGAACACCAAGCGCCGCCGCGCCTGGGCGAGGTTGTCGCTATGGTCGGGAAAGTGGATTTGGTGAATGGCACGACCCAGGTCGGTTAGGTCGTAGGTCTGGCGCAGGTCTACCGGCAGGGGATCGATGATCTGGGTAAGGGCCGGTAGGGCTGCGGCCACCGCTCGCCGTACCAAGTCTGCAGGCACGCCTTCCGTCAAGGGATAGACCGGTACCAGGCGACCGATGGCCAGGGATTCGATCTGGTCCCCCAGACTATCGAGAACCTCCAGGTGAGGGTCTTCCAGGGTAAGACCAAACTTTCCCTGTTTGACCAGCCCAGAGGCGGCCACGATCGCCCCAGGGGGATACTGACGTTTTTGCTGTTGCTGCCAGCTGGGGGTACGGTAGCGGCTACCGGGGTAAAAACGATTCAGTTTCAACTGCCCCGTACTGTCAGCCAGGTGTAGTTCAAAGATGGTGAGTTGTTGATTACGCGGACTGGTAAAACAGTTGACCCGCTTTACCGTGCCCAGGATGGTAACGGTTTCACCAGGGATCAAAGCGGCAATTTTCACCTGCTGGGCGTAGTTGATATGATCCCGGGGGTAATAGTAGAGCACATCCAGGACGGTCAGTAGCCCTAGGCGAGCCAGGCGATCACTATTTTTGGGGCCAATGCCCTTTAGATAGGTCAGGGATTGGTCCAGTTTCAGCTCCCCTGGGCTGACGGTCACCTGTCGGGACTGACTCACCTGCACCGCACCGGGGGGGGAGGTCGGCGGAGCTACCGATGATGGTCCAGGTTTCTTGCCAACCGCCGTTGATCGGGCCAAATCCCTAGCCACTGGAATATCAATCTGGCGAGTTTGGCCGTAGGTTGTCAATAACTGGCGGGTATGGTGCAGGAGGCGTCGAGTTTTGGCGACCAGATGTTGGCGATGGGCAAAGCTCAGATCATTGTAGCGATCGTACTGCTGAGCCAGGTCTGCCCAAATCTGCTGCTGGTCCGTCGATAGGATAGCCGGGGGGCGGGCCAGGCTATCCCGAAGAAACTGGCTAAAGGTTTGTTGCTTACCCACCAGATCATTGAAACCGCTATCAGCCTCCACTGAAAGGGCACGTTGCAGCCGTAGCCAATCCGGTGAGGTAGATTCCAGGTCAACCGCCATGGCCTATGGTCCCGGATCATCGTGCCAAATTGCTCGCCAGGCATGCTCAGCTTCGGAGATAGCTAGCTCCCGCTGCAGTTTCTGGTAGTGCTTCCCCAGCTTGCGAAGCTGACCCAGGGCGGTACGCAATTTTCCTCGCCAGAGCGAGGACTGGACATCGTTAAATTCGAGGTCGGATAGGCGTAGGTTAATGGCAGCCAGATGGGTCATCGGCCTTTCCTTCGGGTCTTCCTCCTGGTCCTCCTCCTCCTGGTCCTCCCCATCGTCCTCGTCCATCAAGGCTTCCTCAACCTGGTCCTGGAGCGTTTCTTCCCGCCCGGGAGAAAGGGCTACCATAACGTTGAGAATATTGGGGACAGACCGACCTCGACTAGGACCAACATCGACTTCAGAGGCTGCATTGAGCACACCATCGGGGAGCTTGGGCAGAACCTGGGCAGACTGGAGAAGCTGGTTAGCTCGTTTAGAAATTTGCTGCAGTAGATCACGCATCTGCTGCTCCAGAAAAATATGGTGCTTGGCTAATCGGGTCGGAGTGATCTGCTCACCGGAAAAGAGGCGATCCCCCAGATCTTCCCCTAAGTCCTCTGCCAGGGCCGCCATAACCATACGTTTGAGTAGAAAGGGAAGGCTGAAGTCATCCCCCAGATCACCGGATCGCTTGACCCTGATCTCTGCCATCCCTGACTGGGGATCATCCTCCCGCTCTGCAGTTGCTGATAGCTGGGTGGTCAGGTCGCCTGCCTGACTCTCTTCAGCCTGGGGCTGCTCCAAACCGGCCTCAGAGAGGTCTGGTTGGGAATCGACCACCGTTGTAGAACCAGACTCAGGGGTTTGGTCTATAGCCTCCAGCATATCTAAATCGATACTCGGATCCAGCAGACTCTGCAGCCAGTTGTTGGCTTTCTCCCCTAGTTGACGCATGTCCCGTTGCAGAGCCTGGCGCTGGGCCAGGGTTAGGGCCAGGAAGCGATCGGGATAAACCTGGGTGCACAGGTGGTAGGTTGCCATCACCACCTGGCGACGCAAAGCCCCTCCTAGACTATCAAGATAGCTGGTATAGAGCCGGTTGAACTCCTCCGCGAGAAGATGGGTAGCCTGGTTCAGGCTACCCATCTCTTTACGAATGATTTCCACCGGCCTGACCATTGCCTGGACTCCTGAGTTACGATCTCCCGGCCTGAGCCGCTACCTCGTCAGCAAAGTTAGTCACTTCCTTTTCGATACCCTCACCCATGACAAAGCGGGAGAATCGGCGGACTTTAATATTTTCGCCAAGTTGAGCGATGGCTGCCTTGACTAATTCTTCGACAGAAATATTTTGATCCTTAATAAAGGGTTGATCCATTAAGGATAGCTCTTTCAGCCGCTTGTCAATACGCCCCTCAACAATTTTTTCGCGAATAGCCTGGGGTTTTTTGGCCAGGTCATCGCGACCCATTTCCAATTCCTTTTCCCTGACGACGATCGCTTCAGGAATATCGCTCATCCGCACGTACTCAACGTTGGGGCAGGCGGCAATCTGCATAGCCACATCCCGCACCAGGTTTTTGAACTCTTCCCGTCGAGCCACAAAGTCAGTTTCACAGTTGACCTCTACCAGCACACCGACCCGTCCACCGGTATGGATATAGCTATCCACCAGTCCTTCGGCGGCCACTCGACCTTCCTTCTTGGCTGCCGAGGCAATACCCTTCTGACGCAACCAATCCGTAGCCTTTTCCAGATCACCCTGGTTTTCTATCAAGGCTTTTTTACAATCCATCATGCCTGCGCCAGTTTTATCTCGCAGGTCTTTTACGAGTTTTGCAGAAATTTCTGCCATGGTGATAAGGTCCTAACGCGCTATGGTCACATGAACACGGTCAAGTTTAAGAGGTGGTTTTGCAGGGGGGTGAGGGGGGTCGCTGAATCACCAGTATGGCTCTAAAAGCTCCCATATATTAGGAATTTCTAGAGGTTTTCCGGCATAGGCAAGCCCCCACTCCGGGCTTTTCAAACAAGCCCTAACCCTAATCTTCCTCGTCCTCGTCGGCTGCCGGAATATCGTAGCCGTAATCCTCTTCTTCGGCTCCCTCGTAGTCTTCGTAATCTTCATTACCTCTAGCTTGACCACCATGGGAGCCTTCGTAGATGGCATCGGCTAGCTTGCCCAAAATCAGTTTAATGGAACGAATGGCATCGTCGTTACCGGGGATGGGCACATCCACCAGATCGGGGTCACAGTTGGTGTCCAGGAGGGAAATAATCGGAATCCCCAGCTTATGGCACTCAGAGACAGCGTTGTATTCCCGCTTAATGTCTACAATAATGGCCACATCGGGCACCCGACGCATGGTTTTAATACCCCCCAGATATTTTTGCAGTTTTTCCAATTCTCGTCGGAACACCGCCGCTTCTTTTTTGGGTCGCAGGTCGATCGCTCCGGTTTGCTCCATGCGTTCCAGTTCCTTTAGGCGATCGGCACGGGACTTGATGGTAGCCCAGTTAGTGAGCATGCCCCCTAACCATCGTTGGTTAACATAGTGGGATCCGCATCGACTGGCTTCCTGAGCCACAATACCAGCGGCTTGCCGTTTGGTACCGATGAATAAAAAGCGCTGCCCCTGTTCTGCCGCAGACCGGGTAAAGGCGTAGGCTTGCTCCACCAATTGGGCGGTTTGCACCAGGTCAATGATGTGTACGCCATTGCGGGAGGTAAAGATGTAAGGGTCCATCTTAGGGTTCCACCGACGGGTCTGGTGACCGAAGTGGACCCCAGCTTCTAGTAACTCGGGTAGGGTAATTACTGCCATTGAATTGTTCTCCTTTCGGGTTGATCCACCATCCAGATGTGCTGCCGGGGTCAGTCGTGACCCTGAAAGACCCGAAATTCTGGATGTGCGATTTTGACAACTTTCCCAGCTTACCATGACTGCCCCCTGGAAAGTACAGCTGTAGCCATGTATAGCTTTAGCCAGAAGGCTGGGGGCCCGGTAGGCCGGCAAAAGAAAGTCTGGTGGGCATTCCAGCTCGCCTCCACCCCGTCAGGGCTGGGATAGGTCGCCCACAACGGTGCTAATGGCTGTGGTGATTTGGCTCAATTCCTGGGGTTCAATCAGGTAGGGGGGCATGGTGTAGATTAATCGCCCAAAGGGCCGTAACCAGACTCCCTGGGCTACAAATTGGGGTTGCACCCAAGCCATATCAACGGGCTGGTGGAGTTCTACCACGCCGATCGCCCCCAAGACCCGAACATCTTTGACCGCTGCTGCCTGGCGGCAGGGTTCCAGCTCCCTGGCCAGTTGATGGGCGATCGCCTGCACCCGCGCCGCCCAGTCGTAGCTTTCTAAGAGGTTAAGGTTCTCCAGCGCCACCGCACAGGCCAGGGGATTAGCCATGAAGGTGGGACCGTGCATAAACACCCCAGCCTCACCCTGGGCAAAGGTCTGACTAATTTCTTCGCTGGTCAGGGTGGCGGCCAGGGACATAAACCCCCCTGACAAAGCCTTACCCAGGCAAAGAATATCTGGACACACCGGACCATACTCCAAGGCAAACAACTTACCGGTCCGGCCAAAGCCCGTGGCAATTTCGTCCAAAATTAGCAGGGTATTGTACTGATCACAGAGTTCCCGTACCCGGCGCAGGTACTCGGGATGGTAAAAACGCATCCCCCCGGCTCCCTGGACGATGGGTTCAAAAATAGCGGCGGCAATCTCGCCCTGGTGCTGGGCCAGGAGGGTAGCAAAGCTCTGGATATCCTGTTCCTGCCAGGGCTGATCAAAGCCAACCTGGGGAGCATCGGCAAAGTACTGGCTGACCAGGCTGCGACGAAACAGGTGGTGCATACCATTGACCGGGTCGCACACGGCCATGGCGGCAAAGGTATCGCCATGGTAGCCCCGGCGCAGGGTAATAAAGTGCTGACGCTGCGGTTGCCCCCGGTTATGCCAGTACTGAATAGCCAGTTTCATGGCCACCTCCACGGCCACCGACCCAGAATCACAAAAAAAGACGTGCTGGAGTGGCGCTGGTGTCCACTGCACCAATCGCTGGGCCAATTGTACGGCGGGCTGATGGGTAAGACCACCAAACATGACATGGCTCATGCGGTCAATCTGATCGTGGGCCACTTGGTTCAGGCGGGGATGGTTGTAGCCGTGAATACAGGCCCACCAGGAAGACATACCATCGACCAGGCGATCGCCGGTTTCTAGCTCCAGGTAAACGCCCTGGGCCGATCGCACCGGAAATATAGGCCCCTGGGCCGGCATCGCGGCGTAGGGATGCCAAACATGGCGGCGATCCAGGGCTAGGAGTTGGTCAGTCGGTAAGGTATCCACTGTAGGAAGGGTAGCTTTAGCCAGAATACTGAGGACCGGGTTAATCGGTGAACGCTAAGACCAGAAAGCATTCTGGCCTACCGTCCCTTGGCGGGTAGCCAGGGTTACAACCGGATCCACCAACCTCTCAGAAAAAAGGCGGATGGATAACCCACCCGCCCATCTCGTTGTCGGAGCAGAGTCAAACCTGAAACCTGAGGAAACCGCTAGACCTGAAGCTATTTGGATTCGGGCTCAGAAAACTCAGCATCAATGACATCGTCGCCGCCACCGGTGGATCCAGCTGAGGCCCCTGGAGTTGTACTAGCGCCATCCGCCCCAGCTTGCTGGTAAAGGTTGGTACTAATGCTGTAGAGGGTTTGCTGCAGCTCGGTGGTGAGAGACTTAATGGCATCAAAGTTTTCTGCCGCGATCGCCTCCCGCAGAGACTTAATTTCTCCTTCCACCTTTTCCTTGTCGCTGGCGGGGACCTTATCACCCATATCGGTCAACTGTTTTTCCGCCTGGTAGCAAAGGGAATCGGCCTGATTCTTCAGATCAATCCGTTCCCGGCGTTCCTTGTCGGTGCTGGCGTTAACTTCAGCATCCTTAACCATACGTTCCACTTCCGACTGATCCAGGGTGGAGGCTCCAGAAATGGTAATGGTTTGCTCTTTACCGGTACCCTTGTCCTTAGCGGTAACATTGAGGATGCCGTTGGCGTCAATGTCAAAGATCACCTCAATCTGGGGGACACCCCGAGGAGCTGGGGGAATACCGGCCAGTTGGAAGGTGCCCAGGCTCTTGTTATCGTTGGCCATTTCTCGCTCACCCTGGAGCACCTTGATTTCCACGTTGGTCTGGCCATCCTGAGCGGTGGAGAAGACCTCGGATTTCTTGGTAGGAATAGTGGTATTGCGAGGAATGAGCTTGGTCATTACCCCACCCAGAGTTTCCACCCCCAGGGATAGGGGCGTGACATCCAGCAGCAAAATATCTTTGACTTCCCCGGCCAGCACACCCCCCTGAATGGCCGCACCGACGGCTACCACCTCATCGGGGTTAACCGTTTCATTGGGTTCCTTATCGAGGACCCGCTTCACCAGTTCCTTAATGGCAGGAATCCGGGTAGATCCCCCCACCAGCACCACTTCATCAATATCAGTCTTGCTGAGCTTGGCATCCTTGAGAGCCTGTTCTACGGGAATACGACTGCGATCGATCAGATCAGCGCAGAGCTCCTCAAATCGAGCCCGGGTCAGGGTCATTTCCAAGTGCTTAGGACCGTCCTGGGTAGCGGTAATAAAGGGGAGGTTAACCTCCGCCTGGGTGACACTGGAAAGCTCAATTTTGGCTTTCTCCGCCGCTTCGGTTAGCCGTTGCAGGGCCTGCTTGTCTTTGCGCAGGTCAATGCCTTCTAGCTTTTGGAATTCTGCCGCCAGGTAGTCAACGATTTTTTTGTCGAAGTCGTCGCCCCCCAGGTGGGTATCGCCAGAGGTCGCCAGTACTTCAAACACCCCATCCCCTACTTCCAAAATGGAGACGTCGAAGGTACCACCCCCCAGGTCAAACACCAGAATGGTTTCATTGCTCTTACGATCTAGGCCGTAGGCCAGAGAGGCGGCGGTGGGTTCGTTGATGATGCGTAGCACCTCTAAGCCAGCAATCTTGCCCGCATCCTTAGTAGCCTGCCGTTGGGAATCGTTAAAATAGGCGGGTACGGTAATCACCGCCTGGGTGACTTTTTCCCCTAGATATTTGCCCGCATCATCTGCCAACTTACGCAGTACCTGGGCCGATATTTCCTCTGAGGCAAACTGTTTTCCAGCCTGAGGACAATCAATTTTAACGTTGTTACCAACGTTTAAGACTTTATAGGCAACTTCCGTAGACTCGTTGCTGACTTCGTCATAACGGCGACCAATAAAACGTTTAACCGAATAAAAGGTATTTTCTGGATTCATCACCGCCTGGCGCTTGGCAATTTGACCCACCAGGCGATCGCCATTCTTAGCGTAGGCCACCACCGATGGGGTGGTGCGAAAGCCCTCGGCGTTAGCAATGACCGTAGGCTTACCGCCTTCCATAACCGCGACCACCGAGTTAGTGGTGCCCAGGTCAATTCCGACAACTTTTCCCATAGTGTTTCGACTCCGGCTTGACAGATACTTCTATAGTGAAGTGTGAAGGCGTTTCTCTGAAGGAGGGGATACCGAACCGCCACAGGTGAGCAACTTACCCATTCCGCCCGGGTATACTGCAAAAGACTAAGATCCCCATAGCTGAGGCTATAGCTTCAGTCAAAAGGCTAAAGGCACGGTTAGTCGGCAACGGTCATAGTCTTTTAAGGACGCTAGGAGCCAGATCATGAACTTTTCAATAAGAAATTCCGAATGGACTTCTATTATCCCGGTAATTTCTTAATACTTTAGCAACGTATATTCAAGGTTCCCCGCCATCTCTATGATTAACCACTTAGAGGCATCTCCTACCCATCTAAGCCAAAGAAATCTTGCCCCCATGGTGGCCATCTCCGCCAGTGAACCCGATTGGAACCGGGAAAGATTAAGTAAATGGTGGGATCCGTCCCGGCAGTTACTCAAGTCCATACGCCAGTACCAAAGATGGCGGCAAACGGGCGGGATCTTAGGGTTTTATTTTGCAAAACTGGCTGTTTTCCAGCATCGCTTTTGGACGGTTATGGCCGCTGCCGACATTCCCCTAAATTGCCAAATTGGGGGTGGTTTGTTGCTGACCCACCCGAATGGGGTTGTGATTCATCCGGATGCTCAGATTGGCTGTAATTGCCTGATCCTGCAACAAGTCACCATTGTAGGCGGAGTTAAAATCGGTGGACACGTTGATATTGGTGCGGGCGCTAAGATTATCCGCCCTGTCACCATTGGGGATCATGCCCAGGTCGGGGCGAATGCCGTGGTTCTCCAGGATGTACCGGCAGGGGCAACGGTTGTGGGCATTCCGGGCCGAATCATTCAGCCCAGATCCCCAGCCTAGGCCAGGGACCGGGCTGGGGATCTGGAGTTAGGGTAGCTCGGTGGCCCCCATCAGGTAGCGATCGCACTCCCGTGCCGCCCCCCGGCCCTCATTGATGGCCCACACCACCAGGCTTTGGCCGCGCCGACAATCACCAGCGGCAAAGACACCGGGGATGGAGGTGGTGAACTGGCCGGGGTCCGCCTTAATGTTGCTACGACCATCCCGTTCCAGGCCGAGGGACTCCAGCAGGGGTTGCTCAGGGCCTAAAAAGCCCATGGCCAGTAGCACCAATTGGGCTGGCATGGCCTTTTCGGTACCGGCGATCGGCTGGGGCGTAAAGCGGCCCTGGTCATCCTTACCCCACTGAATCTGCACCGTATGCACCGCCTTTACCCGGCCCTGGTCATCCCCTTCAAAGTGGGTGGCGGTGGTCAGATAGGTGCGGGGATCGGTGCCAAACCGAGCAGCAGCCTCCTCCTGACCGTAGTCCATTTTATAAACCTTGGGCCATTCGGGCCAGGGATTATTGGGGGCGCGGTGGTCAGGGGGTTGGGGCATGATCTCTAACTGGGTGACACTGTGGCAGCCGTGGCGCAGGGAGGTGCCGACGCAATCGGTACCGGTATCACCGCCGCCAATGATCACTACATCCTTGCCCGCCGCCGAAATATACTGGGGGCCAGGGGCTCCATCCAGCACCGCCTGGGTGTTGGCGGTGAGGAACTCCATGGCAAAGTGGATACCCTGCAGGTCCCGACCGGGGATGGTCAGGTTGCGGGGTTGGGTGGCCCCGGTGCAGAGCACCACCGCATCAAAGTCCTGCAGCAGGGTGGCGGCGGATAGATCCTTGCCAATGTCGGTGTTACAGACAAAGGTCACCCCCTCCGCCTCCAGCACCTCCAGACGCCGCTGCACCACCTGGCGCTTATCCAGCTTCATGTTGGGGATGCCGTACATGAGCAGGCCGCCGGGGCGATCGGCCCGTTCGTACACCGTCACCCAGTGGCCAGCACTGTTGAGCTGGGCCGCCGCCGCCAGACCCGCGGGGCCCGATCCGATCACCGCCACCGTTTTGCCGGTGCGCTGGGCCGGGGGGGTGGGGGTGATCCAGCCCGATTCCCAACCCTTTTCGGCGATGGAGTATTCAATGTTTTTAATGGTCACCGCCGGGTTGGTGATGCCCAGCACGCAGGACCCCTCACAGGGGGCGGGGCAAACCCGACCGGTGAACTCCGGGAAGTTGTTGGTTTTGTGGAGTCGCTCCAGGGCCTCCTGCCACAGCCCCCGGTAGACCAAGTCGTTCCATTCTGGAATCAGGTTGTTGATAGGACACCCACTGGCCATACCGCTGAGGGTAAGCCCGGTGTGGCAAAAGGGGGTGCCGCAGTCCATACAGCGGGCCGCCTGGGTACGGAGATTGTCCTCCGCCATGGCCAGGTGAAATTCATCCCAGTTGCGGATGCGATCGCTGGGGGCGACTTCCTCTGCCACCTCCCGTAGGTATTCCATAAAGCCGGTTGGTTTTCCCATGGTGGTTGTCCTGGATAGATTTACGTTGCCCAATACTCCCTGCTGGTTTCTAGCCCCCGCCAATGCGGGCGACGTCGCGGGCGTTTTCTTCAAAGGCGGCGGTCAGGGCCTCGTCGCCAGTCAGACCTTCCGCCAGGGCGGTTTGGATATGCTGCAACACCCGCTTGTAGTCACGGGGCATAACCTTAATAAACTGAGGCACCATTGCCTCCCAGTGATCGAGGATACGCTGACCCAGGGCACTGCTGGTGTAGTCGATGTGGCGTTGGATTAAATCCCGCAGATCGCGGACCTCCTCCGGATCGGTGAGGGTTTCCAAATCCACCATTTCCCGGTTACAACGGCTGGGGAAATCCCCGACTTCATCCAGCACGTAGGCGATACCGCCGCTCATACCCGCCGCAAAGTTACGGCCGGTGCGGCCCAGCACTACGGTCCTACCGCCGGTCATATATTCGCAGCCGTGGTCTCCGACCCCCTCCACCACGGCGGTGACGCCGGAGTTGCGGACACAGAACCGTTCCCCAGCCTGGCCGCGAATGAAGGCTTCGCCGCTGGTGGCACCGTAGAAGGCGACATTGCCAGTGATGATATTTTCCGCCGGTATAAAGGTGGACTGGCGAGGCGGATAGACAATCAGCTTGCCGCCGCTGAGCCCCTTACCCAGGTAGTCATTGGCTTCCCCCTCCAACTCCAGGGTGACCCCCCGGGGCACAAAGGCCCCGAAGCTCTGGCCGGCACTGCCCTGGAAGTGCAGGTGGATGGTGTCCTCCGGGAGTCCCTCCCAGTGCCGCTTGGTGATTTCGTTACCGAGGATGGTGCCCACCACCCGATGGGTGTTCTGGATGGGTAGGGTAGCGGTTACCTTTTCGCCCCGGGCGATCGCCGGTGCGCACAGGTCCAGCAACAGCGTCATATCCAGGGATTTCTCCAGGCCGTGGTCCTGGGCTTGCTGGCAGTAGCGGCCCACCTCCGGACCCACCTCCGGCTGGTGCAGGATGGGGGTGAGGTCCAGTCCCTGGGCTTTCCAGTGGGCGATCGCCCGCTTCGGCTCCAGCACATCGGTACGCCCCACCATATCATTGACGCTACGGAAGCCCAGTTCCGCCATAATTTCCCGCATATCCTGGGCAATGAAGCGCATAAAGTTGACCACATGGTCCGGGTCCCCCATGAAGTGCTTACGCAGCTCCGGATCCTGGGTGGCTACCCCCACCGGACAGGTATTCAGGTGGCAGACCCGCATCATAATGCAGCCCAGGGAAACCAGGGGAGCGGTGGAAAAGCCAAACTCCTCCGCCCCCAACAGAGCGCCAATCACCACATCCCGACCGGTTTTCATCTGGCCATCCGCCTCCACCACCACTCGGCTGCGCAGGTTGTTGAGCACCAGGGTTTGGTGGGTTTCCGCCAGACCCAGTTCCCAGGGCAGACCGGCATGCTTAATGGAGGTCTGGGGAGAAGCCCCCGTACCGCCGTCAAAGCCCGCGATCAGGATGACATCGGCATGGGCCTTGGCCACCCCGGCGGCGATGGTACCCACCCCCACCTCCGACACCAGCTTGACGTTGATACGGGCCTGGCGATTAGCATTTTTGAGGTCGTGGATTAACTCCGCCAGGTCTTCAATGGAATAAATATCGTGGTGGGGCGGTGGGGAGATCAAGCCCACCCCAGGAGTAGAGTGGCGCACCTTGGCAATCCAGGGATAGACCTTGCGGCCCGGTAACTGCCCCCCCTCACCCGGCTTGGCCCCCTGGGCCATTTTGATCTGCAACTCCCTGGCCTGGGAAAGGTAGAGGCTGGTCACCCCAAACCGACCCGAGGCCACCTGTTTGATGGCGCTGTTTTTCGAGTCACCCCGATCGTTGGTCCAGGTGTAGCGTTCCGGGTCCTCCCCGCCCTCGCCGGTGTTGGATTTACCACCGATGCGGTTCATGGCGATAGCCAGAGCCTCGTGGGCCTCCTTAGAAATGGATCCGTAGCTCATCGCTCCGGTCTTAAAGCGACGGGTGATGGCCTCCACCGGCTCCACCTCCTCCAGGGGAATGGGGGATCGAGACTTGAACTCCAGCAGGTCCCGCAGGCGGAAGAGTTGCTGGTCCTGCTGGTTGACCAAAGCGGCATAGCGTTTGTAGAGGGCATAGTCGCCGGTGCGTACCGCCTGCTGCAGGGTGTGGATCACCTCGGGACTAAGCAGGTGGGCTTCGCCATCCCGTCGCCACTGGTAATCGCCCCCCACATCCAGACTGAGGCTATCGTGGGGGCGATCGGGAAAGGCGTGATGGTGCCGCTTCAGGGCCTCCTGGGCGATCACCTCCAGGCCAATACCCTGGAGACGAGAGGCCGTCCAGGTGAAGTAACGGTCTACCACCGCCTGGTTTAGCCCCAGGGCCTCAAAGATTTGGGCACCTCGGTAACTCTGGATAGTAGAAATCCCAATCTTAGAGGCGATTTTAATCACCCCCTTGGTCACCGCCTTGATCAGGTTTTGCTGGGCCTTGTGCCGGTCCATGGGGGGCAGAATCTGGTCCGCCATCATGCCATCGATGGTGTCGAACACCAGGTAGGGGTTGATGGCACCACAGCCATAGCCGATCAGCAGGGCAAAGTGGTGCACCTCCCGAGGTTCTCCCGACTCCAGCACAATCCCCACCCGGGTACGGCTACCATTGCGAATCAGGTGGTGATGCAGCCCCGCCACCGCCAGCAAAGCGGGAATGGCGGCCTGTTCGGGACCAATACCCCGATCGCTGAGAATAATCAGACTGGCACCCTGGGCAATGGCCGCATCCGCCGCCCGACAGATCTCGTCTAGGGCCTGTTCGAGGGCCGCCTCCCCAGCCTTAGCTGCAAACAGAATTGGTAGGGTAACGGAGGTAAATCCCTGGTCACCCGCCCCCTGCAATTTGGCCAACTCTTCGTTGGTAATGATGGGGGTCTTTAGGTTGATCAAACGGCAACTCTCGGGCTGGGGATTCAGGAGGTTACCCTCCCGACCGATGGTGGTCTCCGCCGAGGTGATAATCGCCTCCCGAATGGAGTCAATGGGAGGGTTGGTGACCTGGGCAAATAACTGGTGGAAGTAGTCGTAGAGTAAGCGGGGCCGATTCGACAACACCGGCAGGGGGGTGTCCGTACCCATCGCCCCCACCGCCTCCACACCGCTTTCCGCCATCGGTTTGATCAGCAGGCGCAGTTCCTCAAAGTTATACCCAAAGGCGGTTTGCAGAATAGACAGGGGGTGGGACAGGGGGGCGGCAGCCGTAGGGGATTGGTGGCCGGGCAGATCCGCCAGTTGCACCAGGTGGCGATCTAACCACTGCTGGTAGGGATGGGCACTGGCAATCTGCTGTTTGATTTCGGCATCGGCCACAATCCGGCCCTCCTCCATGTTCACCAGAAACATCCGGCCAGGCTCGAGGCGACCCTTGTAGGCTACTCGCTCGGGGGCGATGGGGAGGACACCGGCCTCCGAAGCCATAATCACCAGGTCGTCCTTAGTAACGGTGTAGCGGGAGGGGCGCAGACCGTTACGATCCAGTACCGCCCCCATCATGCGGCCATCGGTGAAGGCAATGGAGGCGGGGCCATCCCAGGGTTCCATTAAGCAGGCGTGGTACTGGTAAAAGGCCTTTTTCTCCGGGCTCATGGACTCGTGGGCCGACCAGGGCTCGGGCACCATCATCATCATGGCGTGGGGCAGCGATCGCCCCGCCAGCACCATCAGCTCCAGGGTATTGTCAAAAATACTGGAGTCACTACCATCCTTATTGATGACCGGTTGGGTGCGTTGCAGACCATCGCCAAACAGGGCAGACTCAAACATGGACTGGCGAGCATACATCCAGTTGATGTTGCCCCGCAGGGTATTGATTTCGCCGTTGTGGGCAATATAGCGGTAGGGATGGGACCGTTCCCAACTAGGGAAGGTGTTGGTGCTAAAGCGGGAGTGCACCAGGGCCAGGGCGCTCTCCATATCTGGATCGGCCAAGTCGGGGAAGTACAGCCCCACCTGCTCCGGGGTGAGCATACCCTTATAGACAAGGGTGCGGCAGGAAAGGCTGGTGGTATACCAGTAGGGATCAATACCGGCGGGGCGAATGGCGGAGTGCGATCGCTTACGAATCACATAGAGCTTGCGTTCAAAGTCCAGCTCATCCTTCAGCCCATCTCCCCGCTGAATAAACACCTGCTCCATAAAGGGCTCACTGGCTCGAGCCGTAGCCCCCAGGGAGCTGTTGTCCGTGGGCACATCCCGCCAGCCCAGGACCCGCTGACCCTCCTCGGCCACAATCTGCTCAAAAATCTGCCGACCCCTTTGTCGGGCCTCCGGATCGGGGGAGGCAAAGCATAACCCAACGCCATAATGGCCCACAGCGGGTAGATCAATGCCGATCGCCGTCGCCACCTTGACCATAAAGCGATGGGGAAGCTGCAGCAAAATCCCCGCCCCGTCCCCGGTGTTGGCCTCCGCCCCCACCGCCCCCCGATGGGAGAGATTCACCAGGATCGTCAACCCCTGCTCCACAATGGTGTGGGACTGGGCACCCTTCATATGGACAACAAATCCCACCCCGCAGGCATCGTGCTCAAACTGGGGATGGTAAAGACCTTGGGCTTGGGGCGGATGGGTTAGGGGCATGGGCTCAATGGTCAAAAACAACGAGTGGGAGAGACTGGACAAGGATGGCAAAGGCATGGCGACGATAAAGCTGCACCCTCAGGCACACCCCCTTGGAGCAGGAAAATCTACTCTATTACCGTCACCGCCCATAGATGTAATCCTTACACTGGCATTTTCCAGGCAGTAGGAATGGAGTCTGCCATCTCTTAAGAAAATAATCAGTATCGCTTTGCCAGATAGTTGCAAAATATAACGATTAAGATAAACTCCCTAATTTCAGGAAAAACTGCTAAGCCCGATACAGCTTTGCAATTTGACATGATTTCAAGGTTGGTAGCATCTGCAGGCTGGGTGAGGAGGGTATGGCGTTGACCAGAATACCTACCCTCCTTAACCGTGACTACAATTACCAAAAGAATTCCGAAAAGCGATTCAGGGTTATGGGTTAAAATTAGTGCGATCGCGCCAGCATTGCTCGCTACTGTGACCCTCAGTTCCTCCCCTGCCCATCGTCAAGTTCCTGGCCGACGTCGGCGTCGACAGCAGGGTAGACAACGCCTAAGTTTGATGGTTTTAGCTGGTTTAGGCCTACTTTTGGTTGTCTGGCTGCCCCGATCGCTACCCACTCCCATCTGGCACAAGCTGCAGCAAAACCTCTGGATCAGCCATCCCCAACCCCTAGTGATGAAGGGAGGCGACCCCTATATTCGGGCCTTAATGCGTACCATTTCAGCCGCAGAGTCTAATACCCCCCAGCCCTATCAGGTGCTTTACGGCGGCCAGTCCTTTCAGTCGCTGCGGCAACACCCCAATATTTGTGTCGAGATTGTGGCTGGGCCCCATACCGGCCAATGCAGCACCGCCGCTGGGCGCTATCAGTTTCTGACCCAGACCTGGAAGGAGAAAGCCAGTCAATATCATCCCCATCCCCACGCCTGGTATCAACTGTGGCAAGACTATAGCTTTGATGCCGAGTCTCAGGATTGGGTCATGTATCAGTGGCTCAAGGATACCTCTGCCTGGAATTTAGATATTTCCATGGCCCTGCGTCAAGGACAACTGGAACAGGTACTACGGCGCCTATCTAGCACCTGGACCAGCCTGGGCTACGGCATTGAATCCAACACGATGACGAGTCGCCTTCCCCGTCTCTATCAAAATCTGTTGCAGGAGGAGTTGAAAAATGTCTCCTCCAGTGGTCTACCTTCTGAGCGGGGGTAGGAGAGTGGCAGGAAGACCTTAGAGATTCCCCTCGTTTACTCTCCGTAACCACTGGCTAACGGCGGGGTGGTTTCTGACTGGATTAAGGCGAGGGTCACGGCAAATGATCGGTAGCCATAGGCAGCGATCGCGCCAACTCTGATCCAAAATGGCCCCTACCCTCTCCCCATCCCCCAGGGCCGCCGCTACGGGGGCGACAAAACTACGGCAGGACAACTCCTCTGGGGCCAGGGCCCGTTCAATTATGGGTTCCACCTCCCTAATCCGACCGGCCCGAGCCCCGGCGTAGGCGTAGATCGCCCTGGCTAGGGGTAAATCAGGCACCAGCTTGACTACCTGCTCTCCTGCTGGCAGGGCCGTAGCCAGGTCTCCCTGGGTAGCCGCCACCAGGCAGAGATAAGCCAGGGCCGCCACACCATCTGCATCCAGTTCCAGGGATCGATGGGCCGCCGCCACACTGGCCGCCCCCTGGCCCGCGAAGTGCAAGACAAAACTATGGAAACCATGGGTTAGGGGAGATAGGGGATCGAGAACAACCACCCTCTCCATCACCTTAACGGCTTCCCTAGCCTGGCCAGAGGCAATTAAATGACGAGCATAGAACAGTAAACTTTCCCCATCGTTGACGGAATTGTTGAGAGCGGTCTGAAACAGGGCCTCGGCCTCGGTAAACTGCCAGTCGAGGGCGCTCATCATCGCCGCCTGCATCACCTTCAGGCCCGGTGTTTGTGGATCTAGGGCAGCCGCTTGGGCAAGAGCAGCGATAATTAGAGGCTTTCCCTGACTTAGGGGTAGGGCTGACCAACTGACCAAGCAGCCATAGCAATCGGCTAAACCAACATAGGCCGGCGCATAGGCTGGATCCCAGCCTAAGGCCTGCTGGTAGAGGGCGATCGCCCGTTGCAAACGTTGGGCGTTACGTTGGCGAAAGAGGTATCGAGCTTCCAGGTAGGCTTCATAAACCCGAGGTTGGGTCTGGGCCGCCTGCCATAACCGAGGATTGGGCTGAAGCAGAGAAGAGGCGGACGGCGGATCGGTGACATCAACCCTGGCATTGATCCGATAGCCACGTCCGTAGAGGGTTTGAATATATTTATGACCCGGCCGATCGACCTGAAGGCGCTGCCGTAGATCGTGAATACAACGGGTCAAGCTACTATCGCTAATTTCTTCGTCTTGCCAAACCCGTTGCAGGATTTCATCCTTAGTAACTAGCTGCCCCTGGGCCTCCACCAACAACCTTAAAACGGCCTGCTGCTTAGGGGCGAGCGGGATAAATTGCCCTTGCCTGAGCAATTGTCCATCCGTTTGTAGTTGAAAAGGACCGAAGCAAAAACCTCGCCCCGATCCTTGATGAGATTGAGCAAAAGCGACCATCCACCCAAAAATACAGGATAAACCGGTAAGACCTTGACCAAAACTAAGGGTAATAATTTGGTAAGGATCCCTTCACCCTTAACTATATAGTATTGGGTCGGATGAAGTAATCGTGGGTATAGAAAAGGGGCCTATCTTTACTATGAAAGTTTGCAGTAGTTAAGCCCGATGACAAACCAAATCACCTTCCATGGTTGGCCCTTCAGGCTTTATAGCGGTAGCCACGGATAACAGGGTAAAACGGTTTAGAAAAGTTTTCCAGCCCTCTTAAGTTCAGTCAGAACGTCTACCCAGGTCAATCAAATCCTCAGTATTCTAACGGCCATTAGACTGTCCCAACCATCTTAGAACTTTTATCTTTAACCCTAACTATGAGTGGCAGTATTGATCAAGTTACCCCTGGGTGCTTCCCAACAATGAATATCTGCCCAGTAGATCCTACCCCCCCCACCCCGATCACCCTGGGTAATCAGTTCATCATGCTTCGCTATGAAACCTTACCGCCAGGAAGTTGGCCAGAATTCTGCCTATCTGACTATCATGTCTTGGCAGTTGTTGACACAGATAGTGTGGCTGTCTTTGAGGAGAAAATCGGTGATACCCCCTATCCCCCCCAACTTAAGGGTTACGGGAGTATCACCCTGGTTCCGGCTGGGGTTAGTCACCAAGTCTCCTGGCAACAGTCCATTGGCTTAACCACCTACTATCTCCACACATCCTTAATTAACCAGGTCCTGAAAGAGGATATCCAGCATAGTCAGCCTATTCTGCTGCCCAGAAGACAAACTAAGGATCCGAGTCTCTATCATCTCACCGAGGCCTTGAAGACCTCACTGTTAGGCAATCCTCGCGAATCCTCTACATCTCCTTATAATCAGTCCTTAATCACCGCCCTGATCTGGCGGCTAATCACCCACCACTCTATCTACCACCTCCCCCCCCCGATCAAACCTGGACAATTGGAGCAGGCAACCCTCCAACCAGTTCTGGAGTATATCAATACCTATCTGGAGGTGGATATTCAACTCAGTCATCTGGCTGGCCTAGTGAACTTGGACGAAGCCGAACTTTGTCGGAGTTTTGAGGCCACCATGGGTCTTAAGCTCCCGCAGTATCTACAGCAGCAGCGATTACAGCGCATACAACGACTACTACGCCCTATGGCGTGGGATAACGCCACTAATTTTGTCCCTGCAGCAACTCCAATCGCTGCTGCTCATACCATCGGGTCCCTAGACCCGGCTCTGAACTGGGTAAACAGCATCATCCAGAGAGAAACAGGCCGATCCCTTACCGATACCCAGACGAGAATCCTAACGGGTGTTCTAAAAAAACAGCCTTATAGTCAAATTGCCGCCCAGCATAAGCAATCGGAGGGGCACCTCAAAACCGTTGCCGCTGAACTCTGGCAGGTTCTTTCCCAAGCTATAGGACAACCAATTCGGAAATCCAACCTGCGATCTTACTTGCAACGCCAGGGACTTCTACGGGATTAAGGACAGCGACCAGCAACCGAGAAGCAGGAAACAACCTCCGATCCGAGAGCCTGGAGAAGAGTCGAAATGCCTTGTCGGCATTGACTTTTACCGTTTCAAGATCGCCTCAGCCTTCTGGCTAAAGCTATACTTTATAAAAAAGTAATGTAACTTTGGCCCATGGTGAGAGTATACTCTGATGGCGAAATGTGAAGTTTATTTAAAAAAATAATTGCTCCTTTTTTATTCTGGGTCTTTCTACTACAATAGCGACCCAAAAGCCTGCCCTTAGGGTCAACACCTTTTCAGGTGTTTTACCTCACCATCTGAGGCTTGTCCAGTCCAGTTAGGAAATCCCATGACATCAGTTCTATCTCTCCCTGCTGATGACCGGCCTCGGCAGGGTTTGCCAGAAGAGGTCCGGAGTCGGTTACAGGATCGCTTTCAACTGGTGGTCCCAGCTGTCGGGGCATCATCTGATCGGCAAGCCAGCCCCGCAGATAAAACTATCAGTTCTGGGAACCCTAAACCAGCTCGGGCGATTGTTAGTCTTAGTCAAGTCGAAAAGATTTATCCCAACGGCAGCACAGCCTTGAGGGATGCTAACTTAACCATCAACCAGGGAGATTTCCTATTTGTAACCGGGCCCTCTGGTTCGGGCAAGTCTACTCTCCTGAAACTCCTCTACGGCCACGAACGTCCCACTGCCGGCCATGTTCTGGTGGACAACGAGCCCATTGCCCAGCTGCAGGGTAACCGTCTGGCGATGATGCGCCGCCGTATCGGTATTGTATTCCAGGACTACAAGCTGATTCCCCGTCGTACCGTTGCCGAGAATGTAGCTTTTGTACTCTGGGCCCAAGGATTTACCCGTAAAGAAATTCATCGCCGCCTGTGGCCCACCTTAAAGATGGTAGGGCTGCAGGCCAAGGCCCAATGTTTTCCCGACGAGCTATCGGGGGGAGAGCAACAGCGGGTTAGCATTGCCCGAGCCGTCGTTAACACTCCGCCCCTATTGCTAGCGGACGAACCCACCGGCAACCTGGATAGTGATAATTCCTTACAGGTGATTAAAATCCTTAAAAAGCTTAATTCCATTGGTATTACCGTAATTGTTACAACCCATGATGAGCACCTGGTGAGAATGTCCAACCACCCGGTGGTGCAAATTAAAAATGGGCGCATCCACCATCTCTGGCAATGAGGTTACATTCCTCAACATTGACCAACCCTTTCCCCCGCGCCGTAGCATAATAAACGATTGATTCAAGACCGTTAGAGGAACCTACTTTGGTCAGTGCAACACCCTTAAACACATCCAAGTCTCAGGAAATTTTTGCTGCCGCTCAAACCTTAATGCCGGGGGGGGTAAGTTCTCCTGTGCGGGCTTTTAAGTCCGTGGGCGGACAACCAATTGTTTTTGATCGGGTCAAGGGTGCCTACATCTGGGATGTAGATGGGAACCAATACATTGACTACGTTGGTACCTGGGGACCAGCGATCTGTGGCCATGCCCATCCAGAGGTGTTGGCAGCCCTCTCTGCTGCCCTAGAAAAGGGCACCAGCTTTGGTGCTCCCTGCTATCTTGAGAACGTGCTGGCGGAAATGGTGATTGATGCCGTCCCCAGCATTGAAATGGTGCGCTTTGTCAACTCGGGTACAGAAGCTTGCATGGCCGTCCTGCGTCTGATGCGGGCCTATACCCAACGAGATAAGGTGATTAAATTTTCAGGCTGCTACCACGGCCATGCCGATATGTTCTTGGTGCAGGCTGGCTCTGGGGTGGCCACCCTGGGCCTACCCGATTCTCCTGGGGTTCCCAAAGCCGCCACCAGTGCTATCCTAACGGCTCCCTACAATGACCTGGAGGCGGTGAAGGCCTTATTTGCCCAAAATCCAGGGGAAATCGCCGGGGTAATTCTGGAGCCTGTGGTCGGCAATTCAGGCTTTATTCCGCCCCTACCGGGCTTCCTGGAAGGTCTGCGAGAACTTACCCAGGAAAACAACGCTCTACTGGTGTTTGATGAGGTCATGACTGGCTTTCGCATTGCTTACGGTGGGGCCCAGGCTAAGTTTCAAATTACTCCCGACCTGACGACCCTGGGTAAGGTAATTGGTGGTGGCTTGCCCGTAGGGGCCTATGGTGGCCGTCGCGAGATTATGGAGTTGATTGCCCCGGCAGGGCCGGTTTACCAGGCTGGAACCCTTTCCGGGAATCCTCTAGCCATGACCGCCGGAATTAAAACCCTGGAATTACTGCAACGACCTGGTACCTACGAGGAGTTAGATCGCCTTACCAGTCGGCTCATGGAAGGTTTACTAGAAGTCGCTGATCAGGTGGGCCACGCTGTTTGTGGTGGCCATATCAGTGCTATGTTTGGCTTGTTTTTCCAACCTGGACCGGTAACCAGCTACGAAGAGGCCAAGCAGTCTGACCTGGATAAGTTTAGCCGTTTCCACCGGGCTATGTTAGAACGGGGAGTCTACCTGGCTCCTTCTCAGTTTGAGGCTGGTTTTACCTCCTTAGCCCACACCGATGCCGATATTGACCGCACCATTGCAATGGCTGCCGAGGTTTTTACGGGCCTTTAGCCAGGCAGAGGCGGGCGATCGCAGACCTGACTAGTGGGGGCAAATCGTGATGGTATCCAGCACCCTGAAAGAACTCATCTACCGCTACTACCAGTCAGGTGCTCGCGATCTCCATGACCTGGATTTCCGCGGTTTAGACCTGAAACAAATCCATCTGGCGGAGGCTGACCTGCATCGGTGCAACCTGACTAAGGTCCAACTGGTCCAGGCCGACCTCACCCACATCAATGGCTATCAAATCATTTTGGTCCAGGCTAATTTGCAAGAGGCTGCCCTGGCGGCAGCCATTCTGGTACAGGCAGATTTACGTAAAGCCTGCTGCTACCGTACTACCCTGGTGAATGCTGACCTGCGGGAGAGCGCTCTGATGCAGACCGACTTTAGTCATGCCAATCTAGAAGGTGCTAACCTGGCGGGAGCCGATCTGAGTCACGCCTGCCTTTACTGGGCCAACCTGCGCCAGGCTAATTTAAAAGGGGCTAACCTGCGCAATGCCGACCTGACCGGGGCAAAATTTGATCAAACCATCATGCCCGATGGCCATCTACAGTCCTGAATCCTGATCCATGGTTGCTCCCTCCAACCTATTAGTTAAACTCAGTCGTCGCCTCTTTACCACACCAGAAGATCAGGCCGCCTTTTTGGCAGCCCTCACCACACCGGTCTCCCTATCCCCCGCGTTGGTCTGGATGGAACTGCGGCCCGAGGATGTTCCCTTTCAACGAGATAGCCCCCTACCCTGGCAACCTGCTTGGGTAGATCGACTCAGTCCCGGTCAACGGCCAGGACAGCATCCTCTCCATGGAGAAGGGGCTTATTACTGTTTGGATCTGGCTTCAGTATTCGCCTCAACGGTATTGACGGCCGTTCAGTCGCCCGTGCAATCGGTCCTAGACCTATGCGCCGCCCCGGGGGGCAAGAGCCTGCTAGCACGCCAGATGTTAAGACCCGATCATCTGTGGTGTAACGAGGCCCTGGGCAAGCGGGTAAAGGTCCTGATTGCTAACCTGAAGCGCTGCGGAGTCACCGAGGCCCTAGTCTTTAACCTTGATCCCCAGGTCTGGGCTACCCAGGCCGCCCATGCCGTTTCCCTGGTGATCGTGGATGCCCCCTGTAGTGGACAATCTCTACTCGCCAAAGGAACTCGGGTAGAGGGCTGTTTCCATCCCGTTACCATTCGTAAAAATGCCCAGCGTCAACGGCGAATTGTGGGCCAGGCTACCCAACTAATCGCCCCCGGGGGCTACCTGGCCTATATGACCTGCACCTTTTCTCCAGAGGAAAATGAAGCCATCGGTAGTTGGTTACTAAAGACCTTTCCCCAGTTTGAAGCCGTAGCGGTTCCTGCATTGCAGGCCTATGCTTCTCACCTGGTAGACTTTCCCTGCTATCGCCTATGGCCCCAGGCGGGATTGGGGGCTGGGGGATTTACGGCTCTGTTTCAGAACCGTGGTGAGGTGCAGGGATCGATTCCTGCGGACTTTCTAGCCAGCCGGGGTATGGAAATTTATGCCGTTGACCAGAATCCTTAGGAAAAAAGTAGGCGGTCAAAGCTGGGCTAGGGCTGTAGGCTGACCACCCTGGACAGCCGGGAGTAATCCATTGACGTCACCCACCGCAGCGGAGGATTGATCATGGCCATGGGTTGGACTGCGCCAACCACTGCGATCGCGGGGAAAACAGTCGCGACTACCTCGCTTGCAGTCAGCCTGGTTAGCCGTAATCACAATTACATGGGGTATGACCGGAGGTAGGGCGTAAATCATAGTGTGCATCCTTAACAAGCGGTTCCATCGACTCAAAACTGCGAGCATAGTCAGAACATTTGCCCCACAGCTTCAGCAACCCTGCTGTAACAATCCAAACATATAACTTAAGGATTTAGCTTTCAGGTTAATCATTATTTAATCAATAGTCGAAAGGATTTTTCCGAAGAACCCCGTAGAAGGATAAGATGCAGGAATTGGTTTTCTCCTCTCCCATGGCTCTGTACTCACTACTGGCGGCGGCCAAAATTAATCTTTATCTAGAAATCGTTGGCGATCGCCCCGATGGTTTTCACGAGTTGATTATGGTCATGCAAAGCATCAGCCTGGCGGATCGGGTGACGGTGAGAAGTATTGGTCTCGATACCATTCGCCTGGTCTGCCACCATCCCCTCGTGCCTGCGGACGAGACCAATTTGGCCTATCGGGCGGCCGCCCTGCTGGCCCAGCGCTTTCCAGAGGTGATGGCCCACCGGGGTGGAGTAGAAATTACTTTGGATAAGCAGATTCCGGTGGGAGCCGGGTTAGCCGGAGGGTCTAGCAACGCAGCAGCGGTACTGGTGGGATTAGACCTACTCTGGAATCTGGGCCTGACCCAGGGGGAGTTACAGGAGTTGGGGGCAGAGTTGGGCTCCGATGTACCCTTTTCGATCGCTGGTGGCACAATGTTTGCCACTGGCCGGGGCGAGCAGCTCGATCCCCTACCGGGCTTACACCATCTCTGGGTGGTTCTGGCTAAGTATGGAACAGAAATGGTTTCTACCCCCTGGGCCTATGGCTCCTACCGGGCTGAATTTGGCCATGACTATAGCACCGAGTTCGCGGCACGGCGATCGCAGGTCAAGGCTGGGCCAATGCTGGCCGCTGTTACCCACCATAATGGTCCGGAGATTGGCCACCATCTCTATAACGATCTGGAGAAGGTGGTTTTACCAGCCCATTGTAAAACTGCCCAGCTCAAGGCCACGATGGCAAAGCTAGGGGGGCTGGGTACCCTGATGTCCGGGTCGGGTCCGACCGTCTTTACCCTGGTCAATAGCCAGGCAGAGGCAGAAGCCCTGATGCAACAGGTAAGGGTGGCACTGCCCGATCCCGACCTGGGCCTCTGGGTAGCCCAGTGTCTGCCTACCGGTGTCCAGTTAGTGGAGAATTAGCCATGGTTAAACCATCTTCCTCTTCCCCAGTCCCCTCCCCAGAGGGAGCCTCCCTCCGCCAGGTCTTTAAGTGCTTTACTGGGGCGCTAATAGCGGGAACCATTGCCCTGCTAGCCTACCAATTGACCGCCGCGATCGCCACCACCTTTGCCCATAAACCCATTGTCTCAGCCAACCCGACAGTGATTAACCTAACGGCGGCGGTTCGGACTCTGGTGGTGGGGATTACGGCCCTGGGAACAGGGGTCTTTGGTATTGCGGCCCTGGGTTTATTTTTGCTGGGCATCCAATGGCTGGTCCAGCGACTAACCTTAAAGCGAGAACCCGGATCGGGTTAGATCAGTCTTAGCCAAAACCGGATCGGTGGATGCGGTCCTGGCTAAGGTTAACACCAGACCCCTGGGCCCCTAAGCCAGCAGGACTTGTCCGGCAGCACTCACCCCCGCCCCGGGATGGTAATGGCTGTAGCCTAGGTGCTGGAGCATGGCTTCCAGGGCGGCTACGGCGGTGAGAATGTCGCGATCGCAGACAAACCCCAGGTGACCGATCCGAAAGATTTTGCCCTTGAGTTGGTCCTGACCACCTGCCAGGGCAATATCGAAGCGCTTCTTCATCACCGATCGCACCTGTTCTGCATCCACCTGGTCAGGCATGACGGCGGTAATGGCGGGGCTGGCCCAGTCGTCACCACCAAATAGGGGTAGGTTAAGGGCGGTCATGGCGGCCCGCGTAGCACGGCGCTGGCGATCGTGGCGGGCAAAAATAGCCTCTAACCCCTCGCGCTGCATCATTTTTAGCGCCGCCTGGAGCGCAAAAAATAGGTTAACTGGGGGGGTAAAGGGCGTCGTGTGCTTGGCGCCATCCTTGCGGTAGGGGCCTAGATCCAGGTAGAAGCGGGGTAGATTAGCGGTGGTGTAGGCAGACCAGGCCTTGGGGCTAACGCTAACAAAGGCTAGCCCTGGGGGAATCATATAGCCCTTTTGGGATCCCGAAGCCACTACGTCTAAACCCCACTCATCTACGGGTACGCTGCAAGCCCCCAAGCTGGTAACGGCATCCACTATAATCAGAGCGTCGCCGTGGGCCTTAACATAACGGTTAATGGTTTCCAGGTCATTGAGGACGCCCGTGGAGGTTTCACTGTGGGTAACAATTACTGCTTTAATTTGTTTGTCAATATCCGCCTCTAGAACCGTTTTAAAGTCTTCGGGATTGAGGGGTTGGCCCCACTCGGCGGTAATTTCCTGCACCGCTAAGCCGTAGGTACGGGCCAGTTTGCCCCACCGTTCACCAAACTTACCGTTATTACCCACCAGCACCCGATCGCCCTGGCGTAGAAAGTTGATAATCCCCGCTTCCATCGCCCCGGTACCACTGGCAGCCAGAATCAACACATCGTTTTGGGTCTGGTGCAGCCACTTGAGGTTTTCAGTCACCTCGGCCATTAAGGTACTGAATTCACCGCTACGATGACCCATGGGATGCTTTGCCATGGCCAGAAGTACCTGTTCTGGCACCGGTGTAGGGCCAGGAATCATCAGCATTAATTTGTTATCCATAACCGGTTACGTGTCCTGAAAGGGTTGGGAGAATGATAGGGGTAGTTCCTTGCCTATTCCTCCCATATCTTAAATTTGAATGCCCTAAGATAGCGCATATCAGCCTTACTTTCTTATCGCCAGATTCTTTAACCTCGGGCTTAGGCCCGATAAACCGGCAAGGTGAAATAGAAAGCACTACCTTCCTGGGGTACGGAGTCAACCCAGATATTGCCGTAGTGGGCTCGAATAATTCGCTGACAGAGGGCTAAGCCCAAACCGTAGCCTTCCTGACTGCGATCGCGCTGCAGGCGAAAACTCTCTTCAAACACCCTATCTTGGTTTTCGGGGGGAATCCCTGGTCCCGTATCCACCACCCCCACCTGCACCTTTTGGGTCGTACGATGGAGGGCCGTTAAGGAAACCCGACCGCCCTCAGGGGTATATTTAATGGCATTGTCCAGCAGATTGGTAATCACCCGCTTGAGCTGAATACCATCGGCGTAAACCGTCGGTAAATCCTTCGGAATTTCTGTAACCAATTGCTGATTTTTAGCCTCTAGGTGATCCTTAAAGCTACTAGCAACCTCAAGACACAGGTAGGCTAGATCCAACTCCTGGGGATTGAGTTGTAACTCGACTGAGGCTCCCCGGGCTGTTTTGAGAATATCGGTAATCATACGATTAATGGTGCGCACCTGGGTTTTGGCGTGCTTTAGCAGTTGTCCGGTAAGTTCGGGACTGAGGGTGAGGCGACGGCTCTGATCAGGGGCATAGCCTAATTCGAGGGTTTCAATGGCAATCGAGGCTGCTGTCAAGGGATTGCGCAAATCGTGGGCCATCATGGCGATAATTCGGTCTTTGAAGCGCAGCTGCGCCTCCAGTTTTTCCCGAGTCTGGTTGAGACGAAAGATCTCATCGAAAAGCCGGATTAATTCGGCTGAATGGGCGATCGTGTTCTGGGTGGCATCAGATTGGGCAACTGACGGATCGGCGGTATCTGGGGTGGTAGAGGGGGCTAGGGTAGCAAGATACTCCTGCTGCCATTTAGGCCACCAGTAATCTAGCTGGCCAACAATATTCCCACCTGCGAGCATTTGCTGGGGCAGGGGGGCAATCTTAATCAGGGCAGGACTGGCGACTAACTTATAGTGCTCAGCTAGGTAGGGTTGCTCACCAATATCGACCACATCCAGCTGAAATTGAAACTGTTCCTCAACAGTTTTCAAGTACTGACGAATTTGCTGTACCTGCTGAGTCAAGCTGGGACGTTTGTCAATGAACAGTAACAGTTTGATCGGTACTCGACCTTTATCCGTATCGGAGTCAACCCCCATAGTGGCTCCTGGTATCAACGACAAACTAGGTGTGATAGGTGACTCCTAAAATATAGATTAAGTTTATACTCTGGCTAACCCGAACCTATCGGATTCTTCTGGTCGCACCCTAGACTGCTGCCACGATATTCCATACATCGGGTCAGAAACCTGCGGGCAATGGCTGGACAACCACCCCAGTGCAGATGCAGGTAGGAGGCATGGACCGCCTGAATTTGCCAGCCTTCCTGGCTATGGAGGGAGGACGTCTGGTAACGGCGCAGGGCGTAGACTGGCTGATCTGGTGGTAGGCTGACCTGAGAATGGTGAAATTCGTGGCCCCACACCCGCTGTCCCGGAGGCAAAAGCCCTTGGGGAGAGATCCCGGTAGCCTGGCGATATCCCAAGGTCAGGCGATGGGCCATGGTCACCCTGGTAGGTAACACTCCCACCAGGGGCCAGACCTGGCCATCGAAATCCACCAGGGCCTGGGCCAGATACATCAGCCCGCCGCATTCTGCGTAAACCGGTAACCCCGCCTGAATACTCTGGCGGAGCTGCCGACATAGCCCTTGATTAGCGGCCAGGGTGGCCGCAAACATCTCGGGAAAGCCACCCCCCAGGTAAAGACCGTCAATGGCCACCGGCAGATTTTCCTCCCTGAGGGGACTCCAGGGAATAAGTTCGACGCCCCACCGGATGAGCATCTGCAGGGCGTCAGGATAATAAAAGCTAAAGGCTTGATCTTGGGCCAGCGCTAGGCGAACCGGATAGGAACCAGCGGGTGGTAAGCCGGTGGTAGGGCTGGGCCCGGGGGAAGGGGGAGGGAATAGGCGAACCAGGGGCTCTAACCTGGACCAGTCAAAGCTGTGCTGACCCAGGTGACTCAGTCGGTCTAGCAGATTGGGTAATTCTGGGATCTCGATAGCAGGCACTAAGCCCAGGTGGCGATCGGGAATGGTAATACCCTGCTGGCGATGCAGAATACCCAAAATTGGCAGATCCATAGAGGCCAGGGCAGTCTTAAGTAGTTCCAAATGGCGATCGCTACCCACCCGATTGAGGACCACTCCCGCCAGCTTTAGGGTTGGATCCAGACTGCGGAAGCCATGGACAATGGCCAGGACAGACCGGGCCAAACGGCTACAATCCACCACCAACAGCACCGGTAGGTTTAGAAGCCTGGCCACATGGGCCGTACTGGCCACATCGGACTCACCCCAGGCCCCATCAAAGAGACCCATAACCCCCTCCACCAGGGCAAACTCAGCATCCTCACAGTGGCTGGTAAAGCACTGCTGCAGGTAGGTGGGCGAGGTCAGAATTGGATCAAGGTTATAGCAGGGACGCCCTGTCACCCGTTGGTGAAACATGGGATCAATGTAGTCAGGCCCTACCTTAAAGGACTGTACCCGTCGCGATCGCTGACCTAGGGCCGCCAGCAACGCCAGGGTGACGGTCGTTTTGCCGACCCCGCTCCGTTCCCCTGCCACCACCAGCCCACCCCGGTAGGCCTGTAAGCCCTGCTCAAAGGTCAAAGTAGCCATCCTCCCCAGCCAAAGCCGGTAGGCCAGCAATGGTATCCAGCCTTTCTAGGATTTGTCGAACCAGTTGGTAATTTTTCATATCCAATCCAGGGGGAAGCTATCACACCATGTCTAAGGCTTTATCAATGTTAAATTTATTAAACAGTGTTTTCCTTCAGCCTCCTAATGCCCAAGCCCGATGGTTCTGCCAGACAATTAGCGGCCTCGTCGAACGGTGGATTAGCCTTACCGGAAACAGGTCTGGCCCACCACCATAGTGCGCTGAAAGATAACGTCATCCGGATTCGGGGGGCGCGTCAGCATAATCTCAAGAACCTAGACCTGGAAATTCCCCGCAATCAATTAATTGTCTTTACTGGTGTGTCGGGATCGGGCAAGTCTTCCCTGGCCTTCGATACGATTTTTGCCGAGGGGCAGCGGCGCTACGTCGAGTCTCTGAGTGCCTACGCCCGTCAGTTTTTGGGCCAGGTCGATAAACCCGACGTAGATGCCATTGAGGGCCTGAGTCCCGCCATTTCCATCGATCAAAAATCCACCTCCCATAACCCTCGCTCCACCGTCGGTACGGTGACGGAAATCTACGACTACCTGCGCTTACTCTACGGACGGGCAGGGGATCCCTACTGTCCCCACTGCGATCGCAGCATTGCTCCCCAGACCATTGACCAGATGATCGATCAGGTCATGGCTCTCCCCGATCGTACCCGCTTTCAAGTCCTAGCGCCGGTGGTACGGGGTAAAAAAGGCACCCATAAAAAACTCCTCTCCAGTTTGGCGGCGGAAGGGTTTGTACGGGTACGGGTGAATGGGGAAATTCGCGAACTCACCGACAATATCGAACTGGACAAAAACCATAGCCACCACATTGAGGTGGTAGTGGATCGCCTGGTGAAGAAGGAGGGCTTGCAGGAACGTCTGGCGGACTCCCTGGGCACCTGTTTGAAGCGATCGGAGGGGATTGCCATCATTGATATTCTGGCGGAGGCCAGCTCAGAAGCTGGATCTGCTGCCACGGCAGAGATGGGCGCGAAGGTAGTGGCTCTCTCCGATCGCCTACCTCAGGCGGCAGAAGCTGGAGGTGACTATGGCCTTGTCAAGGAGCTGGTGTTTTCTGAAAACTTTGCCTGCCCCGAACACGGCGCTGTCATGGAAGAGCTCTCGCCCCGGCTCTTCTCCTTCAACTCTCCCTACGGCGCCTGCCCCCACTGCCATGGCCTGGGCAGTCTGCGTACCTTTTCTGCCGAGCTGGTGGTCCCCGACCCTAAACTACCGGTGTACGCCGCCATCGCCCCCTGGTCTGAGAAGGATAATACCTATTACTTTTCCCTGCTTTACAGTGTTGGCCAGGCCTTTGGCTTTGAAATCCAGACTCGCTGGGATCAGCTCACCCTAGAGCAGCAGCACATCGTGCTCCACGGTAGCGAGGAGAAAATTTACATAGAGTCCGACTCCCGTTATCGCGATCGCCAGGGCTACTATCGCCGCTACGAAGGCGTACTCCCCATGCTAGACCGGCAATACCGGGAAACCACATCGGAGGTCTATAAACAAAAGCTGGAAAAATATCTGGTGGATCAAACCTGCCAGGTTTGTCAGGGAACTCGCCTGAAGCCCGAGTCTAACGCCGTACGAATTGGTCCCTACGCTATCCACGACCTCACCGCCGTTTCCATTCGTGAATGCCTACTACGGATCCAAACCCTGGTGGGAGCCGGAGAGGATAGTCCAAAGTTATCGGCCCGGCAGATGCAAATTGGTGCCCTGGTACTGCGGGAAATCCGTGCCCGCCTCCAGTTTATGCTGGATGTGGGCCTGGACTATCTGACCCTGCACCGCACGGCGATGACCCTCTCGGGGGGTGAGGCCCAGCGCATCCGTCTGGCCACCCAGATTGGCTCTGGCCTTACCGGCGTTCTTTACGTGCTGGACGAGCCCAGCATCGGTCTACACCAGCGGGATAACGATCGCCTGCTCCATACCTTGACGCGACTGCGGGACCTGGGTAATACCCTGATCGTGGTGGAACACGATGAAGACACCATTCGATCTGCCGATCACCTGGTGGATATTGGTCCCGGGGCCGGTATCCACGGAGGCAAAATTGTGGCTCAGGGCAATCTCAGCGATTTACTGATGGCGGCCGATTCCCTCACCGGTGCCTACCTGTCAGGGCGGCGTACCATTCCCACGCCCAGCCAGCGCCGCCCTGGTAACGGGCGCAGCCTGGTGCTGAAAAATGCTTGCCGCAATAATCTTAAAGATCTAGATGTGGAATTACCCCTGGGCAAACTGGTGTGCATCACCGGAGTTTCTGGGTCCGGCAAATCCACCCTGGTGAATGAACTGCTCTACCCTGCCCTGCAGCACCACTTTGGCGGCAAAGTACCCTTTCCCAAACAGCTAGAGGCGCTAGAGGGACTACAGGTCCTTGATAAAGTGATTGTGATTGATCAATCCCCCATTGGGCGCACCCCCCGATCTAATCCCGCCACCTACACTGGGGTGTTTGATGTGATTCGCAACCTATTTACCGAAACCATCGAGGCCAAAGCCCGGGGTTATAAGGCTGGACAGTTTTCCTTTAACGTTAAGGGAGGACGCTGTGAAGCCTGTGGCGGTCAGGGGGTGAACGTAATTGAAATGAACTTCCTGCCCGATGTCTATGTTCAGTGTGAGGTCTGTAAGGAAGCCCGCTACAACCGGGAAACCCTCCAGGTCACCTACAAGGGCAAAACCATCGCCGATGTACTGAATATGACCTCTGAAGAAGCCCTGGGCTTTTTTGAAAACATTCCCCAAGCGGCAGCCCGCCTACAAACCATGGTGGACGTGGGGTTGGGGTATATTCGCTTGGGCCAAACCGCTCCTACCCTGTCGGGGGGAGAAGCCCAGCGGATGAAGCTGGCGTCGGAACTGGCCCGTCGTTCCACGGGTAAAACCCTCTACCTGATTGATGAACCCACCACCGGCCTGTCCTTCTACGATGTTCATAAACTGCTAGATGTAGTACAACGGCTGGTAGATAAGGGCAACTCGGTGCTGATGATTGAGCACAATCTGGACGTCATCCGCTGTGCCGATTGGGTGATTGACCTGGGTCCCGAGGGGGGCGATCGGGGCGGTGAATTAATTGGCCAGGGTACCCCTGAACAGGTCGCCCTAGTCCCCCAATCCTATACGGGGCAATACCTGGCGCGGGTGCTGCAGCAGCATCCCCCTACTCCCCTGGCTTCCCCCGCTGTTTAGGTCCAAACGACTATTGCTATGGTTGATCCCCATCCCCCATCTATCCGTCGCGTTGGTGTCATTGGCGGTGGTCAACTGGCCTGGATGATGGCTCCCGCCGCCCAGGCCTTGGGGTTAGAATTGATAGTGCAAACCCCAAAGCTGGAAGACCCGGCAGTGGCGATCGCCACTGCCACCGTTCTGGCAGAGGTAGGGGATGTGGCGGCGACCGCTTCCCTGGCAGCCCAGTGCGATGTCATTACCTTTGAAAACGAATTTATTGATTGCGCTGGATTGCAAGGCCTGGTGGGTCAAGGAGTAGTTTTTCGTCCCAGCCTGGAGGTCCTCGATTTAGTACTGGATAAGGCCCACCAGCGCCAATATTTTGATCGCATTGGTTTGGCTAATCCCCGTTATACCGTCCTTGAAGCTGGGGAGGACCTGACCACCCAAGCCGAGGCGCTGGGCTTTCCCCTGGTGATGAAAAATCGCCGCCTCGGTTACGATGGTTACGGTACAACGGTAGTGTCCAGTCCCGACCAACTTGCTCCCCTCTGGGAAAAATTGGGTCGCAGACCAGTGCTACTGGAGGAGTTTGTCCCCTTTAAGCAGGAACTGGCGGTGATGGTGGCCCGTTCTCGGCGGGGAGAGATGGCTGTTTATCCCACCGTCGAAACCCAACAGGTGAACCAGATCTGTCGACGAGTGTTCGTTCCCGCTCGCATTAGCCCTGAGATCGCCACCACCATGGACTCCCTAGCCCGCACCCTAGCCGATAGTCTAAAACTGGTGGGCATCCTTGGGGTTGAGTGCTTCCTCACCCAGGACGATCGGGTCCTGATTAACGAAATTGCCCCCCGCACCCATAACTCTGGCCACTATAGCTTGGATGCCTGTCGTACCTCTCAATTTGAGCAGCAGTTACGGGCCGTCAGCGATCTGCCCCTGGGCTCCCCTGACCTCATCTGTAGCCAAGCGGTTATGGTTAACCTCTTGGGCCTAGAGGAATCCCCGCAGGCTCATGATCACAAGCTCCAGAATCTCAAGGAAATACCCAACAGCCACCTCTACTGGTATAACAAAGGGATTCGCCCCGGGCGTAAGCTGGGTCATATTACCCGTTGTCTCAGGTCGACCGATGACCCGGTAGTCGTCAGCCACAGTATCGAAAATCTCTGGTATACCTAGGGCCATGGCCTACACCCTGAATCAAATTAACCAGATGACTCAGGAGCAGTTCATTACAGCTCTGGGGCCTACCTTTGAGCAAACCCCAGGGATTGCCGCCCAGGCCTGGAATTTCCGCCCCTTTGCCACCCTTGGGGATCTGCATCACCACATGGTCAGGATTTTGCACACCATGACCAGAGAGGACCAACTTACCCTAATCCGCGCCCATCCTGACCTAGGCTCGAGGATCACTATGGCCGAGGCTTCAGTTACGGAACAAAACCAGGCCGGTTTGACCCACCTCAACCCAGAGGAATATCACCAACTCCAGCATCTGAACCAGCAATATCAAGAGATCTTTGGTTTCCCCTTTATTCTGGCCGTAGCTGGCCACACCAAAGAATCCGTTCTAGAGGCAATCACCGAGCGTGTAACCAACCCCGCTGTTGTGGAATTCAACCAGGCCCTGAGAGAAATAGAAACCATTGCCCAACTACGCCTGCAACGCTGGTTCATTGATAAACCCAAATGAACCCGTAATCAGTGGTAGATAGAAGATCTAACGTTACGCAAAATACTACCAATTTCCAGAAAGTACTGATTTTCTGCCAAAGCAAAGATCGTTTGATCCGAACTATCGTTAATCACTTGATTGTAGGTTTCAATGGCATCTTTAAACCTTTTCAAATTAACCTCAACATTTTCCGACTGAGGTTTGTTGCCATCAGTAATAAAAATTCCAGCGATAGACTCAATCAATCGATGGGTTAACCGATAGTCAGTACCAGCCATAGTAATAGAAGCGCCTGCTTCAGCCTGAGCTGCAGAGGCCTTATTACCCATAGCAGTTGCCAGAAAGGCTGCAGTATTAGCAACCAGTTCACCGTTCCCTTTCAAGGAAATAATTACCTGAGATTTAACCGATCCTTCTTGGACATTTTGGGCGGTTGACCCAGCGGGTTGGGAAACTTCTAAACTTGAGCTTTGCGATTGGCTATGGGGGCTATCCAGCAGGGAATAGGTAGCAGTAGTAGTGATTTCCCCGTTATTGGCATCAACTGGTAGGGATAGGGTCAAGCGACCAACAGGAAAACTAAGGCTTACACCTTGACCATTTTTAATCGAACTATAGGCTGTTTGAGCAGCTGTCTCAGGGGTTAGATTAACCTCAGGAAGTTGATCCTGTTGAAGCGCAACCAAAGGAACCCTTGCAGAGACTTGAAAACTAGTAGATCGATCATAGCTACTAAGCTGCTGACCTTCGCTGCGCCCTTCAGGGCTAGTGACTTGAGCCTGCGCAGGATAGGAAAAACCACTAATCAGGGCGAGGCTCAACAGCTTAGTAAGCGTACCCCGCATAGGTCCAATACTCAACATAAATTAAATTTAATTTCATAAAAATCTATCTAAATTATAGCTTTGATCAGAACGCCTACCCAGCCTTCGCTTTTTGATGTGGCCGTAGGTGAGCTTAATCAGGCGTAGAGGGATCAGAAGGTTCACCCAGCCGTGGCTTTTACCAATAAACCCTACCCCCAGGGTTCTAGCTAAAACCGTACTATTAAAGGCGAAGAAGCCTACCCTTCAGAAATTAGGGTAGGCTTCTTCGCCTAGTTATTCAATCGATTACTCAAGTGTTTGAGTCATAATCTGCAAAGTCACTGAGCTAGGACTAAAGCCGGAACTAGAAATAGAGGAGCCAATACTCAAGCCACCAGAAAAACCATTGACGCCGGATTGAATAGACGCAGAGGTAGTTGCTGAAGCCACAGAACCGGAAGCACTCGCCGTAGGCGCTGGGGCAGACACACTCGCCGTAGGCACTGGGGCAGACACACTCGCCGTAGGCGCTGGGGCAGACACACTCACCGTAGGCGCTGGAGCAGACACACTCACCGTAGGCGCTGGAGCAGACACACTCACCGTAGGCGCTGGGGCAGACACACTCACCGTAGGCGCTGGAGCAGACACACTCACCGTAGGCGCTGGGACAGACACACTCACCGTAGGCGCTGGGACAGACACACTCACCGTAGGCGCTGGAGCAGACACACTCACCGTAGGCGCTGGAGCAGACACACTCACCGCAGGCGCTGGAGCAGACACACTCGCCGCAGGCGCTGATCTAGGCGCAGGGGGAGTAAACACAAAAGTGCCACCATTTGGCAGGGGAACTACAAAATTGGGGGGAGGGGTTTGTCCAGCAGGCCGAGAACCACCTCCACAGGAAGGACAGGGCTTAGTTCCAGCCTGCGCTACGTGGGCGGTAAGGGCTAGAAGGGTCAAACCCACAGACACCCCAACTGTATTCTTCAAAATTTTAACCATGATGATTTATCCTTTGCTTCCCTAACAACTCTTAAGAGAGACGTGTAGACAGAACCGGAGACCCAAATTGAGACAATTTCAAGGGTAAGATGTTAAAAATTATACTACAATCCGGAAAAATACTCAGCTCTCTAGTGATCTAAAATATAGATGGATGGCGATCGGTGGTGACTTAATTTATAAGCATTTATCCTTAAAACGTCAAGTCTAACTATGCAGGATAGACTCAAAGTCTCAAAAGGAGCTTACCAAAGGTCTTGGCTGAAGCCAACGGCAACCACAAACTTATGACCAGCCTGTGTCATATCAAAGATATCTTCATAAAGAGCCGTTAAGGTGATGGGAATATTTCTAAAGGGTACATAGGATCCACCCAGACTAAACCCCGTCCCGTTCCAGGCTGAACCAATAGCCAACTGGGAATTGAGCTCAACCCCAGCCCCAGCAATGAGGCCAGTACCTGCTGTTGCATAGTTGGGAGCTCCCCCTGCACCCAAGGTTAGGGTCAAGAGCATGGGGTTAATAGGATCATCGGGGTGTAAATAGGTTACCCCTGAAACCACACCATAAACAGTAGGCACATTCAGCGAAGCTTCTGGTCCGTATACAATGAAATTATTGACTCCCACTGCGGCTGATACGACTACCCGATTATCCTGAAAGATATAGCGATGCAGTTTAATGTCAAAGGAACCATTAAGGGCGAGTGCAGTTCGAGTACTTAAAATGTTGTAATTCAGTTCCAGACCCACTAAATCGCGGGGGTTACCCAACCCCAAGCCCATGCTAATGGAACTGTCAACGTAGTTCGTTCGGATTCTATCGGTACTAGACCCAAACAGAGTAATAAAAACATTACCCCATTCAGAACCAAATCCCTCAGGAATGCCTGTGCCACTACCCGGGTGGTAGAACTGAGCAGCATCGATGTTGATCGGCGGTATTTGCAGATTTTGCCGTAGTTCATTAGCCGTAGGCAACGGGGGGCGCACAGAGGGGGTAGATAGTCCGTCAGCGATCTGACTATCTAAAGATTGGGCAACAGATCTGGGCTGTAGATCTGGATTCTTACCGGCTTCAACCGGGGAAACCCCTGGAACTAAACGTGTATCAGTTAACTTAGATAGACCACTAGCGGTCGTTTCGAGTGGTTGTAAATCAACTGTACTCACCTTGCTATCTTGCGATTGACCGATATAGGCAGAGGTAGCCATACTGGATACTTCTGTAGAATCAGCCCAGGCAGCGGGTAAGGAAAAGCCCAGGGGAAACATGGCCGAGGCTAAAAGACTCAAGGAGGCGCTGTACGGAAGACTACCCATGGACATATATTTTCTAGCCATCAAATATATCTATAAGTAGGTACAGACAAAAAGCTACCTTTTGCTTACTCCGATTCGGACTCGCAGGGAAAGCTAAAATTATTAAAGTATTACAGTATCATAACCCCAATGCGGTTACTAAAAAATTTATGATGTTGCCTTAGGGGATATTTGAAAGAGGTATCCGTGGGTAGTCAAACTACCGTTTTTGACCAAATTATCAAAATCTATAGGATTTTGGATTGGAAGTACAGCTTTACGCAAAAGACCTAGGCCCAAATTCACCGGCCACGTTAAATTTCATAACCGGCCAAATCGCCCCGATTTACGAGAGATTCAACGACGAAAGCTGGGTAGAAGTTTTAACTCGTATCAAAGAAGGTTGAAACCCTTCGATAACAGCCTTTTAGATTGAACTTCCTTTTCAAAGCTCTATTGAGTTTGGTTAGAGTTATCCATGTAAAAAACATCAGCGTTGATACGGTTTAGGTCTTTCAACGCTGATGTTAATGATCAAAGAACATGAACCCAAGCTATACGGCTTCAGTATTCTTTTCTCCAGTCCGGATACGAATGATTTCGTTCACAGGGCTGACAAAGATTTTGCCATCCCCAATTTCCCCAGTGCGGGAGGCAGAAATGAGGCGATCTACGACAGTATCGACTTGAGTATCGTCCACTACAATCTCTACCTTGAGCTTCTGGAGAAACTGAACGGTATACTCAGACCCTCGATAACGTTCAGTTTGACCTTTTTGTTGACCAAATCCTCGTACTTCTGAGACGGTCATACCAACAATACCGGCGTTAACCAGTGCGATTTTGACTTCGTCCAGTTTAAAGGGACGGATAATGGCTTCTATTTTTTTCATAACCTCAACCTAATTAGGTTTAGCGTGGATTGCTGACGATCTCAGCAGACCTATGTTTAGCGAGCTTCACTCCTAAAATACTGTATTGTCCACTACAGTAAATCATCGAGAAAGGAAAAAAGACTAATTTAATTTATCTCAGGCTCTGTGGGAGTAGGAAGACTGGAGTTAGAGAAACTCCATCTAAGCCAATTCACATTTTACATCTGTTGAAAATTTCTGCTTTCTCACCTGCAGCTAAGATGGCACCTGAAAACTGGGACAGAAGTTTTACTTTATACCGTTAGCTATGTAGCCGTCTCCAATATTCGAGAATACTGTCACCACCTTGATCCTAGCCTAAGTATCTCCAGCCACCCTTTCGCACTCTCCTCCAAGGAAACTATGGTGGATTTTCAGCAGTTCTAACGATGTAATAAAGGCTTCATAACTAAAAATCCTGCCCCGAAGGCACTAACGACCACAAGTAAAATAGTAGTGGTTAGCCATAACCCACTTAAATCAGAGTTTTTTTCACTACGTTGACCGACGCGAGGCAAATCTAAACGCTCTTCCGTATAAAGGGTTGAAATTGGGGGAGTGGGTTGGGAAGGTAGGCTAGAAGTATGTTTGATCCTGGGTTTAGCTACCTTCTTGAGGGGCACTTTGGGTTTGGGTTGGAGTATTTTACTAAATTGATTAGCCAGATTGGCAACAGTATCGGATCCCTGTTGCATCAGGGTATCCATCTGGATGCCATTAGGCTCATCTATCTTTACCGATGGGCTAGAGGATGGCACTTGCTCCAGGGATGATTGGGCCAGCCATGGACGAGATGGAGGAGCAGATGGGATACCTACATAGTCAAGATCTAAGCCTTTGACCGCAGCAGGCTCTATCGCCTGTTTAAGCTGGAAAGCCGATTCAGTAAATTTGAGAATTTCCTGCCGTAGTCGTTGATTTTGCTGCTCAAGTTGTTGATTTTGCTGCGTTAGAGAATCAACCAGGGCCTGGTTTGCCTTTAGCTCGGTAGCTAACTCCCGATATACTGAAATTGGTACGGAGGGAGTTTGACGTGAGGGAAGGACAGAGGTGCGGTCAGCTAGGGGTTCTGAAGAAGATAAAATCATAATTCGCAAACAACGCCTGAATATCAGGATGGTCTGACCAAGGGTAAACCACATTAAGCAAAATGAACCACCTAAGGAGATATTTTTATCTAATTTAGGCTGCTAGGAGGTCGGTTAAACGACAAGGTCTGGACGCAAGCCAGGAAATCACCTCCAGCTATTCTCCCTGATGACGACACCACAAAAGGTCTAGCTAGCTACCCAGCTTAAAGGCTTCCACCGCCAGTGCGTAGACCGCCCCCAACTTAAAACTATTTAGGCAGTCCAACCACAATGGTTTAGGTAGCTTATGCACCAGCTCTGATGGACGCCATCGACGACTATAAACCAGCCAGTTTACGAACTCCGAGCCCATTACCAACAGTAGGGCAATGATATTATCCTGCCATCCCGCCTGGCCCGAAATGACCGAAATCGAAACCCCTGCGAAGTAACCCGATAGTAAGCCAATTACAATCAAGGAAATGCGCCGCCAGGGGTTGATTAACCAGAGACCTAGCTGATCGGCAATGTCATCCAGGAGGAGACTGATGCGGGTGCGCTGCATAAAATCTAAAGTTGTCGAAAAACTTTACATTACCTCAGGCGCTGGGGATGACTTGCTAAGATAACTCAAAATTAACAGTCCTGATTAGTTCTGATAGCTGATTCATCGGGCTAGATCGGACCCATGCAATTCACCTCTACAAATACCTGACCCATCCCTATGGATATTAAATTGATCTTGATTGGACTAACCGGTCTCTTCGTGGTGACCACCCTATTTTTTGGCACCAAGAACGGCTTTTATGATAGTGATAGCTACCATGGGAATGGTTCTGCCCATTAGCTTATAGGCAGCTATCTAACCATGACCCCGGAGCTATGGGGGTAATCGGGAGTGAATGCCTATGAGCCAGTTGGTCTGCATGCCCTTTGCCGTTGGCCATGGCCAGGAGGGTGTTTGCCTGGAAATAGGCATGGGGCCGCGGCATATCATCCTTGACTGTGGTCTAACCCATACCCATGGGCTCAAGGCGGCCAGGCATACTCAAGTCCCCATCGATCTGCTCTTTTGTAGCCATGCCCATCGGGATCATGCCGCAGGTATCCTAGATTTTTCGAGGTTTTTTCCAGGGGTACCTATCTATGGCAGTGAAGCGACCGCCCAACTCCTACCCCTAAACTGGCCTGATCAGAAGGATGGGGTCGATCTATGCCAGGCGTTGCCCTGGCATACTCCCATTCAGGTAGCGGACGACCTCACCATTCAGATTTGGCCGGCTGGGCACTTGCCTGGGGCGGCCTGCGCCCTATTTACCTATAGGGCACCTGAGCGGATTTACACGGTCTTCTACGCGGGCGATTTTTTTATGTCGAACTCCCGGCTAGTGGATGGCCTACCGCTGGAGGTATTGCGGGGGCTCAAGCCCGACGTACTAATTCTGGAGGGCAGTACGGGTACAGCTTGCCATCCCCACCGGCGTCAGCAGGAGAATCAGTTGGCGACCACTATCTACGAGCTATGGCAGCAGGGACGATCGCTACTATTGCCCGTACCCACCCTGGGCCTGGGCCAGGAATTGGTGATGCTCCTGCGTAGCCATCACCAATTTACCGGCAAGGATATAACGGTTTGGGTAGACAATAGCGTGGCGACTGGCTGTGATGCCTATTTAGAGTTGCTCCCCCATCTGCCCAGTAGCGTTCAAAATTTTGCCCGTCACCAACCCCTATTTTGGGATGAGCGTGTCCTGCCCCGGATACGCAGGCTAACCAGTTCCGATCAGTTAAGTGGCAGCGATCCTTGTGTTGTCATTGCCGATCACGGAGTAGACCCCAGTGCCTACTGCCGTACCCTGAAGCATCCCTGGTCTATCCTATTGCCTGAAGCCTTTGCCGCTGACCTGGCCCTGTCGGTTTTGAGTAACCCGGCGATTGACTCGGATCTACCCCTGGATTGGTTACAATCCCTGGGACCAGAATTGGAGCTGGGCCAGGTCCAACTAGAAACCTATAGTCTGGCTACCCATAGCGATCGCATTGGCACCACCCAATTAATCCATAACCTGCGCCCCCAGCATGTGGTATTAATTCATGGTCACCCCAACCACCTAGCCGACCTCGCTGCTCTGGAAGAATTACAAACTCGATACCAGCTGCACCTGCCTGCGGCTGGTCAATTACTGGAGTTTGCCCTGGGCGATCGGTTTATCCAACCGGCGGCCCCCGACCCCGTGTTTGAGGTAGAGATCACCGAAGTAGACGATTGCCTGCTGCTACAACTACCTGAGGCAATGATTCGAGATCGCCGATCTCACCTCCTGGCCGGGTCAGGTCTGGTACAGGTGCGCTGGCAGGGAGATGAGCTGGTACTGAAGGGAATTAGTCAGCGGGATGTTTTGCGATCTATGGCCCTGGGCCCCAGGGGGGAATCAACGGAAAACTGTCACCATTGTCGTTATTTTCGGCAGAGACGCTGCCGCAGCCATAGCTCTCCCCTTTATGGTAGAGAGGTAAGCCCCGAGGGCTACTGTCAGGCCTTTGAACAGGGGCTAGAACCCACGGATCAACAGGCGTTATAGAGAGACATTCAGAGGGTAAAGAACTATGCAGGAATCTTGTGGTCAGGGTTTTTTAAACCTGAACAAGATCAGCGGCATGACATCCCACGACTGTGTAGCCACCCTGAGGCGCTGGCTGGGAATCAAGAAAATAGGCCATGGGGGTACCCTTGATCCGATGGCGGAGGGTGTATTGCCCCTGGCCATTGGCCGGGCTACTCGCCTGCTACCCTACCTACCCATCGACAAAACCTACGAAGCGGTAGTGCGATTTGGCCTGACCACCACCACCGATGACCTGGAGGGGGTACCGATCACCCAGGTGGCTGCAGGTGATCTTACCTTGCCAACCTTGGAGGCGATTTTGCCTGAATTCCTGGGGGTCATTGATCAGGTGCCGCCCCGATTTAGCGCCATTCAGGTACAGGGGCAACGGCTTTACGACCTGGCCCGGCGGGGCCAGGTGGTGATTCCACCCCCGCGATCGGTGACCATTCACCACCTCCAGGTGAGGGACTGGCAATCGGGGGATTACCCCGAACTCACCCTGAGCGTCGATTGTGGACCCGGCACCTACATCCGCTCTCTGGCTCGGGACCTGGGCCAGAGGGTTGGCACCGGCGCTACCCTGGTGAGTTTACGACGGACCCGCAGTGGGGGATTTAGTTTGCAGGATAGTCTTACCCTGGAGGCCGTGAAAGCCAAACTAGAAACCCAAAATCTCACCCTGATACCCATTGCTACCGCCCTGGATAATTTACCTACCATCACCCTGGAACCCCCATTGACCCAAGCCTGGCGACAGGGCCAAAAAATTACCTCCCCGCTGCCCTTGCCCCTGGGCCAACCCCATCGGGTATTGGCAGGAGAATCAGGAGAACTCCTGGGAATAGGGCAAAACGAAGACCGACAGGGTCGGGTGATCCTGAAAGCAAAAATGGTGCTAGAACCCTGGTTGACAACCCAAGTCCCCCATCCAGCAGAGGTTGGAGAAGAGTCGGGTGAAATCTGATGGAGATTGATAGCTGGCCTAGGTCAGGGTTAATCCGTAAAAGCACATACTGGTTAGGGGTTCTAGCTCGCCTCCGCCTCCTTAGGGGTGGCTAAACCCTAGCTCCTAAGTGGCTCTGGCTGTGCGTTCAAACCCGTACTGAATCAGTTCGTGCACCAGGTCTTCAAACTCTACTCCGCTAGCCTTCCATAGCAAGGGATACATGCTGGTAGCGGTGAAACCTGGCATGGTGTTAATTTCATTAATTAAAATAGTTCCCGTGGCCTCCAGGTAGAAAAAATCTACCCGGGCAATACCAGCGGCGTCGATCGCCTTAAAGGCAGTCACCGCCATGGACTGAATTTGCTCGAGGATCGAGGTGGGTAAATCCGCCGGAATAATCAAATCAGCGCGACCACTGGTGTATTTGGTTTCGTAGTCGTAAAAGTCACTTTGAAAAGTAATTTCCCCCACCACCGAGGCTCGCGGTTGGTCATTGCCCAGCACCGCGCACTCCACCTCCCGGGCGGTAACCCCAGCCTCCACAATCAGCCGTCGATCGTAACTGGCAGCACTGTCAAGGGCAGCCTCCAGCCCAGCCCGGTCTTGCACCCTGGCAATGCCGACGGAAGACCCCAGGTTAGCCGGTTTAACAAAACAGGGGTAGCCCAACTCCATCTCGATGCGATCGCAGAGTTTGGGAAACACGCAGGGGTCAGACCAAACCTGACTACGACTCACCTCCAGGTATTTAACCTGGGGTAACCCAGCCTGGAGAAAGGCGGTCTTCATCGCGATTTTATCCATCCCCAGGGCTGAGCCCAGCACACCGGAACCCACAAAGGGTTGATCCATCAAGGTAAAGAGTCCCTGCACCGTACCGTCCTCACCATTGGGACCGTGGAGGATGGGAAACCAGATATCAATATCAGCCACCTGTTGGAATTGGGGCAGACGGGCTAGGGGTTGGACTGGGGCAGAGGAGAGTGACGCCGGAGCTAGACCTGTTAGTAAAATTTGGCTGGCGCGATCCGGTCCATACCACAGGCCCTGTTTGTCGATGTAAACCGGTATCACCTGGTAGCGATCGCCATTGGCTCCGCTGGCCAGAGCCGAGGCAATGGCCTGGGCCGAACAGATCGACACGTCATGCTCGCCAGAACATCCCCCAAACACCAGCCCTACCCCTATCCTTGCCATTACCGCGTCCCCTTGAATCCATTGCCGATAGGGTATCATAGAGCGCTGCTCAGAAAGCATAGACAAAAAAAAGCCCGGGATCCCTCCAGGTCTCCCAGGGCTTAACAATCAGGGTGCATCTACTTCTCCTTAATACGGGAGAGGATTGCCCCGATCCGGATATTTTTTGACAAATCTCAGGAATATTCTAAAAAAAGTGCCAGACTATCAGCTGCGATAAACGCGGTCTGAGGATTCAGGCCAGGCCTGCTTAAGCATTGGACAATCGATTAACCGCCTGACCCGATAGGCGGGCATGGGTTTCCGCCAATAGTTGGGGAATGTGGGCGGCGTGGGGGCTGCGACGCAGACATTCGGCAAGATCTAACTCAGCCAGATGATCGGCCCGTTGTCCTGGGAACCAGTGGCCTCCATTACCTAACAGGTTATAGCGAGCTCTGGCATACTCTTCCATATCAAAGGCTAGCAATAGGTTACGTAACCAGAGAATGGTCGGAATATTGATCTGACCAGGGGTTTCTTCGGGGGTAGGCAAGCCCACTCGCCAGGTGCGCAGCCAGTTGCGGCCCAGGGTGGCTTCAGCTTGTTGTTCTAATCGCTCTAGGATCGGTTGTAAATAGGTAGCAGCGTTACTCAGCAGCGGTAAGGTCTTGAGATGCTCATCAAAGTCAGAGGGGCGGGCGGCCCCAATACTAAGGGTATGAACCTGGGGGTGGCTCAGGCAAAACAGATCATTAAACACCATGGGGCTGAGGGGCGCGCATAGCTTTTCCAGGGTGGCGGAGGGATTGTAAAGATGCCCCCCCTTATCGGCAGGACTAATAATGAACACCCCCATGTCCTGCTGCTGAGCGGCCGCAATGGCGGCCCAGTTATCCTGATTGATGTAGTACCAGTGCAAATTGACGTAGTCAAACCGGTTGGAAGCAATGGCCTGCTGAATCACTGGCAGGGGAGCATGGGTAGAGAAACCGATGAACCGCACCCGGCCCTGCCGTTGGAATTCCTGGGCTACCTCCCAACAGCCCCCCGGCCTCAGGGTATAGTCGAGGAGTTCAGCCGTGTTGATGCCGTGGATACCCAGCAAATCAATGGTTTCTAAACCTAGCCTGGTGAGGGATTGGATCAGATGGTGGCGAAAATCCGCTGGATTTTCCTGGGGTGATACCTTGGTTTGGACGATCAGGCGATCGCGGGGTAGGTCAGGCAAAATCTGCCCCAGTTGGATTTCAGAGCTGCCGTATCCCCAGGCGGTTTCGATATGGGTAATGCCCACCTCTAGAGCCCGATGAATCGTGGCCTCCAGGTTTTCCTGACTGGCCCGGGGAACATCCTCCAGGGGCACATGGTTCCAGCTATGCTGATAGCGCATGCCACCACAGGAAAACACGGGCATTTGTAGCTCGGTACGGCCAAAACGACGGTACTGCATAGCTTACCTCCTCAGCCTCAGGCTACCGATACTTTGCTAAAGACTACGCACCTTAACCTGGCCATCCTTGACCTCGCCCACCAGTACTTCCGTGGCTAACCCAATAAATAGGCCATTTTCTAATACGCCAGGAATGTTATTAATGGTTTTTTCCAGATCGGCGGGGTTATCGATGGCGCCAAAGGTAACATCCAACACCATATTGCCCTGGTCCGTAATGACTGGCCCGTCCTTTTTCACCCCCATCCGCAGATCAGGCTTGCCTCCCAGGGCCTCCAGGGCTTTGGTGACGGGGGCTACCGCCAGGGGCATCACCTCCACTGGCAGGGCAAAGGTGGTACCCAGTTGCTCCACCAACTTGGAGCTATCCACCACCACAATAAACTCCCTGGCCAGACCATCAACGATTTTCTCGCGGGTATGGGCAGCCCCCCCTCCCTTGGTCAAATTCATCTGGGGATCCACTTCATCGGCGCCGTCGATAGCCAGGTCAATGGTGTCCACTTCGTCCAGGGTAGTGAGGGGAATGCCGTAGCGCTTGGCCAGTACGGATGCCTGAAAGGAGGTAGGTACGCCCTTAACATTGGTTATCTCGCCAGCCGCCAGCCGCTCTCCAATAAACTGAATGGCATAGGCTGTGGTGGAGCCGGTCCCTAACCCGATAACGGTATTCGATTGCACTCGGGCAGCGGCTTGACGTCCCACTTCCTGTTTCATCAGCTTAACTGGATCGATTTCTGCGGCCATTATCCCAAGTCCTCCAGATAAATGATTGGATCTCCCTTTCTAGGATGACCTAAACTGGTTCCCCTGCATAGCCCATCGGCTTCAGGCTCAGGGGTCAATCTAGGCCACCGTGGGGCTACCTGGCCCGGTAAGTCCTCTCCCCACTGGTCCCATTCTGGGGGATAGTAGAATTATTCGTTCCCCTCAGGCCAGCGCTTATGGCTCAGCCCAAGATTATTGTTCTCGATGACGACCCCACGGGTTCCCAAACCGTCCATAGCTGCCTTTTACTCATGCGTTGGGACGAGGCTACCCTGCGTCAGGGGCTGCAGGATAACTCACCGATCTGCTTTGTGCTGACCAATACCCGCGCCCTCAGTCCCACCGCCGCCGAGCAGGTGACCCGCCAAGTATGTCAAAACTTGAAACGGGCGATCGCCCTGGAGGGCATTCAGGATTTTCTCATCGTCAGTCGGTCCGACTCTACTCTGCGGGGCCATTACCCGATTGAAACCGATGCGATCGCAGCGGAGCTAGGACCCTTCGACGCCCATTTTCTGGTCCCAGCTTTTTTTGAAGGGGGACGGATCACCCGCGACAGTCGCCACTACCTGCTGGTGAACGGGGTACCCACCCCCGTGGAGCAAACAGAGTTTGCCAGGGATTCGGTCTTCGGCTACAGCACCGGCTATCTACCTGACTACGTAGCGGAAAAAACCCGCGATCGGATTGCCGCCGATCGGGTGCAACGATTCACCCTGCCAGAGCTGCGGCAGGGCTGCCTGGAACGGCTACTGGCGTTACAGGGGAATACTTGCTGCGTCGTTGATGGAGAAACCCAGGCCGATCTGGACGGCTTTGCTCGGGATGTTTTGACGGCAGCCAGCCAGGGTAAACGATTTTTGTTTCGCAGTGCGGCCAGCTTGCTGACGGCCCTAGCCGCCCTACCACCCCAGCCGATTGAGGCTGACCACATGAACCGCTACGTGCGGGGCAAGGCACCGGGGGTAGTCGTGGTGGGTTCCCATGTCCAGAAAACCACCCAGCAACTCCAGCAACTGTTATTGGAGCCAGGAGTAACCGGCATTCCGGTGGATGTTGCCCAACTGCAGGAGCATGGAACCCTCAACCGGGACGATCTGTTAAAACAGATTCTGCAGCAGGTACAGGCTGTCTATGACCAGGGCCAGACACCCGTCCTATATACCAGTCGGCAGGAGCTCAGCTTTCCTACGGTAGAGGCAAGATTGGATTTTGGTAACCAGGTTTCTGCCCTATTGATGGCGGTCATTCAGGGACTACCCAGAGATATGGGTTTTCTGATTAGTAAGGGAGGGATTACTTCCAATGATACCCTTAGCACTGGATTAGCTCTCACCAGCGCCCGACTGTTGGGGCAGATTTTACCCGGGGTTTCGGTGGTTCGGACTCCCGCCCACCATCCCAGTTTTCCTGATTTGCCGGTAGTGCTCTTTCCGGGTAATGTTGGCGACGACCAAGCCCTGGTCACGGTGTACCAGCGCCTACGCAGTGAAGGCATGGGCTCCAACTAGCCTGGTCTGGTATCCTTGCATGGCTTTGGCCATAACACTGAGGCTAGGGTAAATCGGTCAAAGCAGCCACTGGATCAGGGTCTGGCTCGCTTTTGCCCCGGTCCAGCTGGTTAGGGCTATACCCCCCAATCTAGAGAATACCGACGAAATGCAAAGGACCATGGCCACTAACCAGTTCCAGCAGCAAGGCTAAAAAGCCCACCATGGCTAAGCGGCCATTCCAAACCTCGGCAACGGGGGTGAGTCCCCAGGCCGATCGCTCGGGAGGGTAGATCTTTACCTGCTTCTCGGGTTGCACCACATCGGAGAATAACTGACGAGGGGCCTCCAAGGCTTCTACCACCATATCCGCCATATCATTGATGAATTGGACATGGGTATTGAGGGCCGGAACCCGATGAAATCCTTCGATACCGGCCTCATGGGCCAATTCTCGGTACTCAATATCAATTTCCTGGAGGGTTTCGATATGCTCAGAGACAAAGCTAATGGGGACTACCACCAGATCGGCCACCCCTTGCTCCGCTAGACTGGCGATCGCATCTTCGGTGTAGGGCTGTAACCACTCCACCGGCCCAACCCGACTCTGGTAAGCCAGGGTATGGGGATTGGAGCGATTCAGAGAAGCCATAATCAACTCGGTACAGTGCTCGATTTCCCGCTGGTAAGGATCGCCAGCCTCCTCTACGTAGCTAACCGGTACCCCGTGGGCGGTAAAGAAAATATGGGCCTGATCGGGCTGCTCCAACTTGTCAAGTTCTTGGGCAATCAGGTCGGCCATCGCCCCAGTATAGCCAGGACGGCTATACCAGGAGGGAATCACCGTGTAGCTAATGCGATTAAGGGAAGGGTCTTCGGCCCAAATTTGTGCTAATAGGCGAAAGCTGGAACCACTGGTACTGATAGAAAAATGGGGATAGAGGGGTAAAACCACCAGCTGATCAATGGCATCCCGCTTAATCTGAGCTATGGCCTCTTCGGTAAAGGGGTACCAGTAACGCATACCGATATAAACATGAACATCCTCTCCCCGTTGAGCCAGGGTTGCCTTAAGGGCTTCTGCCTGTTGTTCGGTAATTTGTCGCAGGGGAGACCCGCCGCCAATTTGGGCGTAGTTGGCCTGGGACCGTTTAGCTCGAGAGGTAGAAATCAGCCAGGCGAGGGGACGCTGGAGCCAGGGCAAGGGCAGGCGAATAATCTCGGGATCGGCAAACAGGTTAAACAAAAACGGCTGGACATCCTCCAGACTCTCTGGCCCGCCCAAATTTAGTAGTAAAACCCCAACCCGACCCATGGCACTATAGTGTTTTCTAAACGTCTGTAATGGTGCAGTGTTGCCCGTTGATAGTCTCTAATTTATCTATTGTAACAATTCGCCCTACATAGCTTGGAATCGGGCTTAACTTCGAATTTTTATATATTCTACAGGTTTGCTGGATGGTTTCCCATAGGTTCAGGTGGAGTTCGTTAGGGATTGGTCATGACGGGTCTGGAAAAAATCGACAGTGCCATTCTTCAGCTTAACCAGCGCTTAAAGGCGGCTCGTCTGGGGTTAGCCGTAGAACGACGGGGCGATCGCTTGGGATTACGGGGCACCCTACCCCCCCGTCCTGGTAGCGATCGCAGTCGTCCCCATCAACAGCGTCTACCCTTGGGCCTACCCGCTACCCAGGCTGGGCTCAAGCAAATTGAGCAAGAGGCCAAGGTAATTGCGGGCCAACTGATTCAGGGTAATTTTAATTGGGACAATTATTTGGGGGAACCCGAGCTTGTCCCTGGGGTGGCCATACCCCTGGGGGACCGCATCACCCAATTTCACCATCACCTGTGCAGTCAATCCGGTACAGACTGGGCTGCCCGAGCTTCCCTGAAAACTACCTGGGACAAGGCCTACGCCCCCTACTTCAATAAGCTGCAGGCCCATACGATCGCCCATCCCCACCAATCGTTGGGGCAGGCTATCATTGCCACCCTCAGCACCCTACCTGCCCAGAGCCGCAGTCGTCAGGTGGGCTCTACGGCGCTGAAGGCCTTTGCCACCTTTCACCAGATTGATCTACCCCAGGCAATCGATAGTCTGGGCAGCAGCTATGGTCAAAGCCATACCCAACGGCGGGACTTACCCACCGATGACGATATTCTCACCTGGTACGACCGCATTCCCAACTCGGCCTGGCGGTCTGTGTACGGCTTGATGGCCACCTATGGCCTGCGTAATCATGAGGTTTTTTTCTGCGATCGCACTAACCTGGGGCAACGATCGGGGGAAGACCGGATCACCGTGTTGGAGACAACCAAAACTGGACTCCACGACGTCTGGCCCTTCTACCCCGAATGGGTAGATCGCTTTTGCCTGCGTCAGATACAGCTACCACCCATTAACACCGATCTGCGCACAACTACCCTGCAGCGGATTGGCCAGCAGGTTTCCGTCCAATTCAAACGCTATGGTATTCCCTTTTCACCCTACGATCTGCGCCATGCCTGGGCCGTACGCACCATTCACTTTGGTCTTCCCGATACGGTGGCCGCCCGCATGATGGGCCACTCTGTCGCTATTCATACCCACACCTACCACCGCTGGATTACCCTGCGCGACCAACGCCAGGCCGTCGAGGCAGCCCTAGCAGAACATTCCTGGACGGCTCCTGTTTGAGGCTGAAGACAGAGTTAATCGATGAGAGCAAAGGTTGGGTAGGCCATCCGTACCACTCCCAGGGGTGTTGGAAAGCTTCGATACGATCCTTGATGGGAAAAGTCTTTCAATGCCTGCCATCAACCATAGCTACAGCGATGAATTAGTGATCTCCTAGCCCACCCTGGGGGAAGTCCTACTTAAGCTCAGCTGCCTAGCGCAGGAAGCTACTCATGCCCCCAAGTAGGAGGCAGGTGATAGAAGCCGCCACAGCATCAGGGGTAAGCCAGTTAAGGAGCATGGCTTGGCCTATGACTAATTGCACCAGCACCACTCCCATAACCATGCCACCAACCACACCAATGATGGTTAACAGCACTGATCGCCAGAACTTATATTCCTTACGGTTCAAAAAGTAAATGGCCGCAGCAATGGCCAAGGCCAGGGCCAGGGAGGGTGCGTAAAGACTAAGGAGGGCTAGTCCGGCAAACGTGATGAGGGGCCAAAGAACATCGTTGCGGCTGGGGGTATCTAGCAGACCCGTTAACCAACCGGGACGGGACAACTTGGGGGTCAAGTTGGGGACCGAGGACGGTTCGGGAGCATTTTCTGCAAAGCGGATGCGATCGGGTACCTTGATCTTACCCTCCTGGCGTAGCCGCAGGCGCTCCATCAAGATGGCGTCATAGGCCGCTTCAATAGCCGCCTTTTTCTGGGGATCTTCGCTACGCTCCTGCACCAAGCGATCGCGGGCGGCTTGAATGTCTTCAAAACTAGAGGCCTCTGTTAACCCCAGCAGTTCGTAAGAATTTTGATCACTCATGGATAACACTCAGAAGATCCCGGAAGGCCAGTATCATCTGCTTTAGCAGAATGACCTTACTATACAAAACTAGAAGACAAGTTCCTCAAGTTACAGTGTAACTAGGGAGCCTTGAAATGGGAACTACTAAAATTCTATACTGGCAAACTTGCCATGGCAGCTGCTTTATCCCAAGAACAACAAAGGATTACCCAGGAGATCTACACTAGCCTGCGGCCAGGCCAGCAGAGCCTGGCTAACTGGTTGGGAGGAAGCCTGGCGGTATCAGCGGTACCAGGGGCGGGCAAATCTACGGGTATGGCGGCCGCCGCCGTCCTCACCATTGCCCGCCATCAGCTACATCTAAACCGCCAGTTAGTGCTGGTCACCTTTACCCGATCTGCGGCAGCCAATCTAAAGGCCAAAGTCAAAGGCCATCTCCGTAACCTGGGGCTCTCACCAACCAGCTTCACGGTCTCTACCCTGCATGGACTAGCCCTGACTATTGCCACCCGTAACCCCGAGCTATCTAACCTGAGCCTGGAAACCCTCACCCTGGTTTCTCCAGCCCAAAGTAATCGACTGCTACGAAGCTGCGGAGAACGATGGATCCTAAACCACGGAGATCTATACCAGGCTCTTCTAGACGGCCAGCAATTTGATGGGGAGGAAACCGAAGCTCTACGACGGCAGTCTGTTTTACGGACAGAGGTGCTCCCAAGTTTGGCCTATACAGCGATTCGCGAGGCTAAAAGTTCAGGTCTGCAACCTCAAGATCTGGAGATCTTAGGCAGGCAACTGATGGCCGGGTCGGAGGAAAAGACACCAAACTATGGGGTTCTGTCCATCGCGGCGGGTCTTTATACTGAGTATCAAAGTTTACTGAAACAACAGGGGCTAATTGACTACGACGATATGATCCTGGCGGCCCTCCGTACTCTCCAGGATGATCAAACGCGACGATTTTGGCAAAGTCGAGTGTTTGCAGTCTTTGAGGATGAAGCCCAGGATTCCTCTCCCCTGCAAACCCAGTTGCTAACCATTCTGGCCCAGGATCCAGAGGATCGGGAAAGCTTGCCCAACCTGGTGCGAGTCGGAGATCCGAATCAGGCGATTAATTCTACCTTTACGCCTGCGGATCCAGTCTTTTTCAATCAGTTTTGTGATGCCTGCCGCCACCGCGATCGCCTGATTACCCTGGACCAGGCCGGACGCAGCACCGCAATCATTATGGCGGCTGCCAACTACCTAGTGACTTGGGTGAATCAGGCTGGAGTGGCAGGCCCAGAGGTACCCTTCCGACCGCAGGCGATTCACCCCGTCCCTAGCCACGACCCCCAAACCAATGCGAATCCCCTCCCTCTGGGATCGGGGCTGGAAATTGTTACTCCAGCTACTATCGTTGACTCTATTGGGCTTCTGGCCCAGCGGCTAGCCGATCTCTATCGTAACGACCCCACCCTAACTCTAGCCGTGCTGGTACGGGAAGGTCGCCAGGGCCGCTACTTGGCCCAACATTTACGTCATCCCGATCTAGTGGGGGTGAATCTGGCTGAACTGGGCTTACGCATTTACGATGTGGGTGAGCAGGACCGCCAGACCCAAGTACCGGAGGATATGCTCACCCTACTCAGATTTATCGACCGCCCCCACTCGCCCGATCGACTCAAGGCCGCCCTGGGGGTTCTGGTGGATCGCCAGAGAATTCCCCGTCAAGACCTCAATCGTCTAGCTTTAGCCCCGGAGCAATTCCTCTATCCCGGTCCTCTACATCGCTCCCCTGATACAGAGGCGGTACGTAGGGCTCGACACTACTGCACGGCCCTGCTGCGATCGCGATTCGAACTACCCTCCTATAGCCTGTTTTCCTTTCTGGGGCTAACCCTGGGTTATAACCAGAGTGAGCTAGCCACCGCCGACAAACTAGCCGCTCGAGTGAGCCAGCAAGTTCGCCAAGATCATAGCCTGGGAGCCACCCTGGGGGTTCTGGAAGAAATCCTTGAGTCGGAACACTTTAGCAGCGTCGAAACCGAGGATAGCGATGCCCTCTATACCCGTCCTGGTCAGATCACGATTATGACGATGCACCGAGCCAAGGGCCTAGACTGGGACGGCGTATTTCTTCCCTTCCTTCACGAGAAAACCCTTCCCGGTAGCCTGTGGGTTCCCCCCCAAGCCAATTTTTTAGGAGACTTCACCCTGGCAGAGGTAGCCCGAGCTCAGATTCGTAGCCATGTCCATCAGCCCCAAGCATCGATGCTCGGTCTAACAGCCGCCTGGGAACGGGCCAAGCAACTCAAGGTGGCAGAAGAGTATCGCCTGCTCTACGTTGCCATGACCCGAGCTAAGCGCCTGCTGTGGATGGCTGCTGCCCAACAGGCCCCCTTTACCTGGAGTAAGCCCGAGGTACTACAAGCTGCCCAGCCCTGTCCGGTGTTGCCCGTTCTCCAACGATGGCTGCAAACTCTACCGACATCGGACTGACCGATCGGAACTGGAGGATTAGAGAACCTGACCGGAGGCACTGCGAGCCTGATACTGGCCCATGCCGGGATGACCCAGCCACTGATCGCCATCAACAATGCATTGGCCCCGCAGAAACACCTTTTTGACCTTACCGGTGACCTGGCGACCCTCAAACAACGAATAATCCACCAGAGAGTGGTGGGTACTAGCGCTGAGGGTATGGGTTTGCTCAGGATCAAACAAGACTAAATCCCCGTCACTCCCCACCGCAATGGTGCCTTTCCGGGGAAACAGCCCAAACATCTTGGCTGGAGCGGTGGCGGTGAGTTGAACAAAGCGGTTGAGGTTAATGCGACCCGCTCGTACTCCCCCGTCGTAGAGCAGGGTGAGGCGCAGTTCCACCCCTGGCGCACCGTTGGGGATACGGTTAAAGTTATCGCGGCCAACTTGCTTGGATTTCAAAATCCCCAGGGGATTTTCATTAAAACAAAAGGGACAGTGATCGGTAGCCACCAGTTGTAGGTCATCGAAGCGCAGCCCCCGCCACAGAGCATGCTGACATTCGTGGTCTCGCAAGGGGGGGGTCATAACGTATTTAGCAGCTTCAAAGCCGGGGGCATCGTACTCGGACTGATCGAGAAACAGATAGTGGGGGCAGGTTTCGGCAAAGGCGGGGATACCGCGATCGCGGGCCTCCACCACCGCCTCCAGAGCCTCCTTAGCCGACAGGTGAACGATGTACACCGGCACCTCCGCTAGCTCGGCAATACGAATTACTCGGTGGGTGGCCTCCCCCTCCATCAATCGGGGCCGGGTGAGCTGGTGGTACTTCGGGGATGTATTCCCCTGTTCCAGAGCCTCTTCAATCAGAGCCTGAATCACCACGCCATTTTCAGCATGGAGGTTGACCATACCGCCATGGCCCCCGACCCGGCGCATGGTTTTAAAAATGGCCGCATCGTCCACCATCAGGACGCCGGGGTAGGCCATGTAAAGCTTAAAACTGGAAACCCCATCCTGGTTGATCAGGTCCGGGAGTTCCCCCAGGGAGGCGGGGTTAATGTCAGTGAGAATGACGTGAAAGGCGTAGTCAACGCAGCACTGGGGTTCTGCCGCTGCTAACCGGCGATCGAGGGCGGCCTTAGGACTGTCATCATGAAATTGTTGAGCAAAATCAATAATGGTAGTAGTACCGCCAAAGGCGGCAGAACGGGTACCAGTTTCGAAAGTATCGCAGGTATAAATGTCGTTACCCATGGGGGTTTCCATGTGTACATGGGCATCGATACCGCCAGGAAAAACTATCAGACCACTGGCATCATGGACCTCTGCGTTGTCTACGGCCAGACTACGACCAATAGCCTCTATTTGACCATCCTGAATGAGAATATCGCCTTCGTAATCATCGACGGCAGTGATGATGCGACCACCTTTGATAAGCACCTGGGGCATGGGTCCATTTCCTATAGATTGAACATCCCTTTCCCCTATTCAGGACTCTGGCACCAGGGTCAGGGTTTAAAGATCTATACGACTATAGTTCCAGTTCAATGTTATTGCCCGAATTATTCAATGAATATTTAGATATTCCCTAACCCTATAGCCGTAGCTCCGTTTAACGGAAAGGATAGGAGCCAGAACACCAGCCAGCCAGGGCTTTCGTCCATTAACGCTGCCTCAGGGTTGTGACGAAAGCCAGAGCAGAGCAAGGGGATGGCAACAGAAAGGCCCTGGAGAATCTCCAGGGCCTTTCTGTTATTCAATCAGTGATGACTGAGGCCACTAGCCAAAGCGACTAGAGGTAGAAGCAATCAGGAATGCGGCATAGGTGAGGATATAGCCCACGGTGAAGTGAGCCAGACCGACCACCCGCGCTTGCACGATAGAAAGGGCAACGGGCTTATCCTTCCACCGCACCAGGTTAGCCAGGGGAGTGCGCTCATGGGCCCAAACAATGGTCTCAATCAACTCCTGCCAGTAGCCCCGCCAGGAAATCAAGAACATGAAGCCGGTCGCCCACACCAGGTGTCCAAACAGGAACATCCAGGCCCAAACCGCCAGATTATTCATGCCATAGGGGTTATAGCCATTAATTAACTGAGAAGAATTGAGCCAGAGATAATCCCGTAGCCATCCCATCAGGTAGGTGGAACTTTCATTAAACTGAGCCACATTCCCTCCCCAAATGGAGAGGTGCTTCCAGTGCCAATAGAAGGTCACCCAACCAATGGTGTTGAGCATCCAGAACATCGCCAGGTAGAAGGCATCCCAAGCGGAGATATCGCAGGTACCCCCCCGTCCCGGGCCATCACAGGGGAAGCTATAGCCAAAGTCCTTTTTATCCGGCATCAGCTTAGAACCCCGCGCATCCAAGGCGCCCTTCACCAGAATTAAGGTGGTGGTATGGAGCCCCAGGGCAATGGCGTGGTGCACTAAAAAGTCACCCGGCCCAATGGTCAGGAACAGGGAGTTGGACCCACTGTTAATGGCTTCAAACCACCCCGGCAGCCACACCGCATTAGCGGTTTGGGTAATGCTGTCCGGATTCGATAGCAGGGTATCAAAGCCGTAGAGCATTTTACCCGACGCCGCCTGCACCCACTGGGCAAACACCGGTTCTACCAGAATTTGCTTTTCCGGTGCACCAAAGGCCACCACCACGTCATTGTGGACGTACAGCCCCAAGGTATGGAAACCCAGGAACAGAGACACCCAACTCAGGTGCGAAATAATCGCTTCCTTATGCTGCAACACCCGGTCCAGGACGTTGTTCTTATTCGCTGCCGGGTCATAGTCCCGAATCAAGAAGATCGCCCCATGGGCAAAGGCCCCCACCATGATGAAGCCAGCAATGTACTGGTGGTGGGTATACAGCGCCGCCATGGTGGTGTAATCCTTGGCGATAAACGCATAGGGCGGCAGCGCATACATATGCTGCGCCACCAATGAGGTCACTACCCCTAGACTAGCCAGCGCCAGCGCCAGTTGGAAATGCAGGGAGTTGTTCAAGGTGTCATAAAGACCCTTGTGACCCTCTCCCAAGCCACCCTTGGGCGGCTTGTGGGCATTCAAGATTTCCTTGATGCTGTGGCCAATGCCAAAGTTGGTGCGGTACATATGACCGGCAATGATGAAAATTACCGCAATCGCCAGGTGGTGATGGGCAATATCCGTCAGCCACAGCGACTCCGTTTGGGGATGGAAACCACCCAAAAACGTCAAAATCGCTGAACCTGACCCCGTACTGCTACCAAAAATATGACTACTGGTATCAGGACTTTGGGCATAGACTCCCCAGTTACCGGTAAAGAACGGCAATAACCCTTCCGGGTGAGGCTTCACCGACAAAAAGTTATCCCAGCCCACATGCACACCCCGAGCTTCGGGTATGGCCACATGCACTAAGTGACCCGTCCAAGCCAAAGAACTCACCCCAAACAATCCCGCTAGGTGATGGTTGAGACGAGACTCCGCATTCTTAAACCACGATAGACTCGGCCGAAACTTCGGCTGCAAATGCAACCATCCGGCAAATAAAAATACCGCTGACAAAATCAGCAAAAATACCGCACCACTATACAGGTCTACATTGGTGCGCATCCCAATCGTGTACCACCAGTGATACACCCCAGAAAACGAAATATTCACCGGAAAGCTAGAGCCTCCCTGCGAAAAAGCATCCACCGCTGGTTGCCCAAACTGAGGATCCCAAATCGCATGGGCAATCGGCTTTACATTCAGCGGGTCTTTAATCCACTGTTCAAAGTTTCCTTGCCAGGCCACATGAAACAGGTTGCCCGAAGTCCACAGAAAAATGATCGCTAGGTGGCCAAAGTGGGAGGCAAAAATCTTCTGGTAAAGATTCTCCTCCGTCATGCCATCGTGGCTTTCAAAGTCGTGGGCCGTGGCAATCCCATACCAGATCCGCCGTGTGGTCGGATCCGCTGCCAATTCCTGGCTAAATTTAGGGAATTTAGTTGCCATGAATCAAAACGAATTTAGTACAACATTTGAGTCATGAATTTTGATATCCATTCCAGGGATAAACCCCAGCCTGTGCTATCAAATCGATGGGTTAAGGGTAAAAACCCCGTGGCTTTTACCCCCAGGAGATTCCATGACCAGAAACCTACCCCACCGCAATAATTCGAGCCAGGAAGAAGGCCCAGGTGGTGGCAATGCCCCCCAACAAATAATGGGCCACACCCACCGCACGCCCCTGGGTAATACTCAGAGCTCGGGGTTGAATCGCCGGCGCTACCTTCAGCTTGTTATGCGCCCACACAATCGATTCAATCAGTTCCTGCCAGTAGCCTCGGCCACTGAACAAAAACATTAGGCTGAAGGCCCACACAAAGTGCGCACCCAGGAACATCAGTCCATAGGCCGATAGGGCCGACCCATAGGAACCAATCACCTGCGAGGCCTGGGCCCATAAAAAGTCCCGCAGCCAGCCATTAATCGTAATCGCACTCTGGGCAAAGTTACCCCCGGTAATGTGGCTGACACTGCCATCCGCCGATACCGTTCCCCACACATCCGACTGCATCTTCCAGCTAAAGTGGAAAATTACAATCGATAGGGAGTTATACATCCAGAATAGGCCCAAAAACACGTGGTCCCATCCCGATACTTGACAGGTGCCACCCCGTCCCGGACCGTCGCAGGGAAACCGGAAGCCCAGTTCTCCTTTGTCCGGAATCAGCCTCGAACTGCGGGCGTATAGAACACCCTTCAGCAGGATCAATACCGTCACATGGATGGTAAAAGCATGGATATGGTGCACCATAAAGTCCGCCGTACCCAGGGGAATGGCCGCCATCGCTACCTTACCTCCCACTGCTATCACCTCTCCGTTGAACACCGGACTCACACCCGACAGGGCATGGGGCGCCGTGTTACCCGCCGCCGCCGCATGGATGCCCTGCACCCACTGCGCAAACACCGGCTGCAACTTAATTGCCGTATCCGAAAACATGTCCTGAGGTCGACCCAGGGCTCGCATCGTGTCGTTGTGAATGTACAACCCAAAGCTATGGAAGCCTAGGAAAATACACACCCAGTTCAGGTGCGAAATAATCGCATCCCGATGCCGCAACACACGGTCTAACAGGTTATTCACATGGGTCGCTGGGTCGTAGTCCCGCACCATGAAAATCGCCCCGTGCGCACCCGCACCCACAATCAGAAAACCCCCTATCCACGTATGGTGGGTAAACAGCGATAGCTGGGTGGGATAGTCCGTAGCAATATACGGGTAGGGCGGCATCGCGTACATGTGATGCGCCACAATAATCGTTAAAGACCCTAAAATCGCCAGGTTAAGCGCTAATTGCGCATGCCACGAGGTGGTAAACACTTCGTACATCCCCTTGTGCCCTTCACCCGTGAAGGGTCCCTTGTGGGCTTCCAACACTTCCTTGAAGCTGTGGCCAATACCCCAGTTGGTCCGATAAAAATGACCCGCTACGATAAATAGCACCGCCAGCGCTAGGTGATGGTGGGCCGTATCCGACAGCCATAAACCCCCAGTCTGAGGATTTAGGCCCCCTTTGAAGGTTAAAAAGTCCGCGTAGGCCGCCCAGTTTAGCGTGAAGAATGGCTTTAACCCCAACTCGAAGCTCGGGTACAGTTCCGCCATTAACTCCCGGTTAAACAACCATTCGTGCGGCAGTGGAATTGCACTCACCGTGTCAATCACCCGGCCACCCAAACTCAACGGCTTACCCGCATCAATGGCGTCCAAGCAGGCATTAATAGGCAGCGATACGTGGATCTGCTGGCCCGCATACCCTAAACACCCCAGCCCTAGCAAACCCGCTAGGTGGTGGTTCATCATCGACTCCACGTTCTGGAACCATTCCAGCTTCGGCGCCGCCTTATGGTAATGAAACCAGCCCGCAAACAGCATTAACCCCGCCATCACTAACGCCCCAATCGCTGTGCAGTACAGCTCATAGCCGTTAGTAATGCCGTTGGCTCGCCACATCTGGAATAACCCAGAGGTAATCTGGATACCCCGAAACCCTCCGCCGACGTCGGCGTTCAGAATCTCCTGACCAAAAATTGGCCACACTACCTGCGCACTCGGCTTGATCCCCGTCGGGTTCGTTAGCCACGCTTCGTAGTTAGAAAACTTCGCGCCATGAAAATACATGCCGCTTAGCCAGATGAAAATGACGGCCAAATGACCAAAATGCGCACTAAATATCTTGCGCGATATATCCTCTAAGTCACTCGTGTGACTATCAAAATCGTGAGCATCGGCGTGCAGGTTCCAAATCCATGTCGTGGTCTTTGGTCCCTTCGCTAAGGTCCGGTCAAAGTGACCCGGCTTTCCCCACTTCTCAAACGAAGTCGGCACCGGATCCCGATCCACTACTACCTTCACTT
>JBEITR010000034.1:0-34675 GCA_040374765.1 Leptolyngbya sp. | reverse complement strand
GGCCGTTGGATAGCTTTTTGTCAAAATGAGAATTGCTGAATATTACCAGGCTAGACTTAGACTCAAGGGGATTAGGCAAAGCCCACAGAGTTTCGACCAGATGTTGAGCCGTAGCCCTTTCCCTCAACACATCGGCTAAGATCCAGGGCCATAGCCCATGGTATCGCCCTCCTGTCCTAACCAGACTGGCGACTACTATACAAAGGTCTGACCTGCCTGGAGAGATCATCCTAGCCAGGCTGAACGGGCGGAGGCGCATCAGAACCCAAACCGGCAACCGTCACACGCTGATTTCAGGGCTCACAGCTATGGGATAGTTCGGCGACCAGTTGCAAAATAGCATCAATCCGTTGGCGCATGATTTCGGCAGCGTAGGGGGAATGATTGATAATAAAGCTGAAGACTAGGGGCTGATAGTCGGAAGGTTGTAGATAGCCCGACAGGGCAACATCTCCAGTCATAGCTCCAGATTTACCCTGAAGATGGTTAGCCAGCCTACTGGCGCTAAAGCGATGCCTGAGGGTGCCACTCACCCCCGCTACCGCCAGAGAAGAGCGAAAGGCCTTCCCCTCAGGATGATGGACCATGACCTGGAGGGTTTGAACTAGCGCCCTAGGGGTAATTAAATTATGGCGGGATAGACCAGACCCATCCACCAAAACCCATCCTGCGGTATTCACCCCCAGATTCTCCAGTATGGTTTTAACGGCATCCGCTCCGGCCTGACTGGCCTGGTCAGGTCGGGAAGGGGATCCTTTAACCCCCAGGGTCTTGAGTAAGACTTCAGCATAGAGATTATTGCTATTCTGGTTGGCCGGTACTAGTAGTTCCTGCAAGGGTGGGGAGAGAACCGCAGCTAGTTCGGGCCCATCGAGGGGAGCAGGGATAGTTGTGATCACCGTTGAGTCAACGGTAATTCCGGCCTGGGCCAGAGCGAGTTGGGTGGCCTGGCTAAAGGCTTCGGCCGGGTTGGGCACCGCTAGTTCAATGGTGACGGGAGTATCCTGCCCAGTCATTTGTCCCACCAGGTGTAAGCTACCAGAGATCTGCGATCGCCCCAGCACCTCTGGCTCCAGGGTAACCGCCCTGGCCACGGTAAGGGTGTCGTTAATCACGGGGAGCTGATCACCCAGACCTGGGGGCCAGAGAAGCCTCAAGGGCTGGCCCACCTGGGCGGGAGCCAGGGTCAAGGTGAGGGCATTCTGGTTAAAAATCAAGCTATTGACGGCAGGAGCATAGGCAAATTGCAGGTCCTCCCATTCCCAGGTAGGGTTCAGGGCCAGGCCAGGAAAGTAGGAATCGTCCAGAACCAGGCGACGGACTCGAGTAACTCCGGCGGCAACTAACTGCCGAGCCAGATCCTGAAGTTGGACTGCGGTCAGACTGGGATCACCCCGCCCCACCAGACGTAAATCGGTGGTACCGTCAGACTCGGGTTTACCATAGGCTGAGGTGCGCAGGCGGTAGTCGGGACCTAGATAGGTGAGGGCAGCCGCCGTAGTCAGCAACTTCAGGTTAGAGGCTGGGGTAAACAGGCGATCGCTGTGGTAGGCATACAGGGTGCGCGGGGGGCTGCCCTTTCCCACCTGGGTTTGCAGTAAAAAACCGACGTAGGCCCGATCTAGCGGAGGCTGATTGAGCATGACCTCCAGACGGCGAGCCAGGTTAGCTTCACACACCCGGGCCTCAGTTCTAGAGGTTGATCCCAGGGTGACCAAGGCCATCATTAACCAGACCCTGGCCCATTTGATTCGGGCTGATCTAACCATGGTTAAGCCGGAGCCAGGCTTAGGTCAGGCCGGTGGCGCTGGAGTACCACGATGGTACTACCCACAACTGGACTACGCGCTACGATCAGCCCATCAGGAGCGCGAAACTTAAGGTTAGTAAATCCTAGTTGCTGAGCTTGATCGTAGATTTCCTGGGCGATACTGTCCTGTTGACTGGTCAGCAGGCCGTACCAGGTTTCCTCCAGATCGATGACCAGGGTGTTGGGGGCTAGGGTGACCTCTACAGACTGAATTAACTCGGCGCTGTAGGACCGGCTGATGCGGCTGACCTGGGCCTGGATATCAGCAATTAAATTGGCTTCTGGAGTAGGTTCTGGGGCGATCTCCAGAGGGGATTGCGGTGTTGTCCTCACCCCTTGATCCCTAGCTACGGTTGGTTCAACCCTGGGGGAATGGGGGGCTGGTCTATCTACCGCCTGGGGCGATCGCCCACCAGAGGGACCCCCCAGCACCACCAGCAGCACCACCAAACCCAACAGCATAGCCGTGAGTAGCTCGTCGGAAAGTTTTCTTTGCCACTCAGGCGGAAGCTGGCTTCTCAACCATCTCAGGCCCCGTCGCCAGAAAGCCAGCCCATCGGTCAGCAGCAGAAAAATCTGATCAATCACGCCCAAGGGCTTGGGATGGTAGGGAATTTCTGTCTCTATCCAGTCCTGGTTAGCCGAGTCCTGGGGGGTAGTTGCCCTCGATGGGGCTTTCCCAGCCGGAGGAGCAGTGCCCACCTGGTCAGGCTCCGCCTCATCTAGATCGCTCCAGTCAGCCAGATCCCTAACGCCAGGCAAGTCTTCTTCCGGATCCGCTGGAGGTGAAGAGCCAGCATCGGAGGGTCGACCTGAATCGGTCAAGGCATTGACACCGTAGTCTTGTTCTAAGGGGTCTGTCTCTCCGACCTGCTGGATGACTTCAGATGTCGGATCGGGAATTGCTGGTGTTGCTTCAGGTAAGTCAGGATTATCTGATTGCATAGCTAGCTGAGCCTATCGGTCAAAATTCACCTGTGCCCACCATACCATCATCCCCCAACCATTCTTGCCAGTGGCACCTGGGATCCGTAGCCAAGTCAACCCAAATCTTTAAGTTCGGAAAACCCTAACAGGCCATAGTGACAAGAAAAATTAACATTATGTTACATTGATTGAGTTGATTGTTAGTCTTTGTCCCGTTGGGAAAGTCCCCGTAGCGATCGCTCTGGGGATTTGAGGTAATTCAGAAAGATTCCCCAGTGCAGTCACCTTTCAAGTTTAAGATTCTGGAGTCAAGACCGATGACAACTCAGCCCATTGATTCTCGTTTTACCCCTGTTTCTCCAGCCAGATTAAATATTCTCGGTCTGGCTTTTTTTATCATGGGTGCCCCCCATATCTATGGAGCTCTCAAGCAACGCCGCGATCGCCAGGATCAGTTGCCCCTGTCCAGGTACTTAGGTCTGATCGGGTTAGCCCTAGCTCTGGCCGGTTTGTTTGAACTTTCCCTACTCTATTAGCTTCACCAGCGTTTAAAGAACAAGCTCTTCTTCATGGAGCTTGGAGAAACTGGGTCAGGAGTTTCTCCGCCGGTTCTACCATGGCCCAAGTACCATCAGCCTGACGTCGCAGGGTGGCAAAGGCCATAACTTTAGCCGTACCAATAGCGCTACCTTTGGCCAATTTACCCAGGTGCCCGTTCCTTACTCCACAAAGGCGAAATAGATAGGCTGGCACATCTGGGCTAGATACAATTAGGCAAAGATTTTGCTGTTCTGCATCGGGCTCAACCTCACCGTCAAAGGGCATGAATACTTTATTTCCCTGGAGATCAAGGGTAATGTCCCCCAGGCTACTCTGCACTCGGTATCCTGCCAGAGTGTCTCCCGGTTGCAGAGCCCACCGCTGATAAAGATTTACCTTACGCGGCGGAACTGAGCTAGAGGGTGAATTGCAACTGCCAATGGCTAGGAGGACACTGGTAACCAACACCACCCTGAAGATAGGGGAGCAACACTGCCCCGGATACCGAAAACCTTTGATGTTGCCGTTGATTTTCTTTGCTAAGGAAATGAACCAGGTCACGGATGCCCTTTAGTTTATTTGTACCAAACAACCCATCCATTATATTAGCTTGACTAACTCCATGGAGGACTGAGGGTAAGGGAATTAGATTCTGGGCAATGCTCCTCTTGCTGTAGCCTATTTGGCAACCTCCCCTCGAGTCGGAAAGCAGCCGAGGATGTAACCTGGGTAGGTGTTTTAACTGGCTTTAAAGGGTGTGGGAAAACCTGGGCAAAAACTATGGGCTTGCCTAGCCTTCCCAGTCACCCTTTCTGCCCCGTTACCCGGGGATATGACTACAGCACCACTATTTGAAACTGGAGGGAATCTGCAGGATCCTGGCTAAGGCGAACTTCCAGCCTACAGGGGTGATGGAGTTGGGGATGGTCAAGCCCTAAGGAGAGTTCTCCAGGATTGGATCGCTCCGTCTTTACGGTCTGACCAGCCTGAACTAACCGGATTTCCCCCGCTTCCGGCAGAGCTGCCCTGACCTCTAGTCGCGATCCCCCGTTGGCCTGATGATAGGTGGCATCCACCCTCAAAGTACCACTATCTATTGGCCAAATACGGTTAGCTATGGGCTTTGCCGTCGATAACTCTAGGGTAAGGGTGTCGAAGATACTTTTAGCTGTCAGCATTGATAGAGCTATCTGTTGCTGAGTAGTGGCTGTCGAGTAATCAACTTTTTCCAAAGCCAATGCCTGGGGCGATCGATAGGCTGGACTGGCCACCAGACCAGCGATATAGTCCAGGTGCTGGGGCTGGGAGGGAAACAGATGTTCGACGGCGCTGACCAGCCGCCGACCCACCTGTAAGCTTTGTTGGGCAATTTGCTGACACTGATTGAAGAGATCGCCCAATAGTTCTTCCGATAGGTTTGCGGGAATTTCTAGATTTTTGAGATGTTCTAACCAGATTGAAGGTTGGGAGGATCCAATATTTAGTACATCCGGATAGTGTTGTACCCCTTTCTCCCAGGGAAACAGGGGAGGACGATGGGCAATTTCTTGCTTAAGACGACGCTTGAGTAGGGCTTCGTAGTGGGTTTGCACAGCAGGAAGATCTCCAGGATTAAAAACAACAGTAGTAGGATCTGCACCGATTGAGGCAAGATGACTGTCTCCTGATTGGGTAGCTGCATCTGATTCAAGCAATAGCTTGAGTAAAATCTCTTTTTCTCTATCTATATTCATGGGTTCGATCTGTTCATCCGGACAACTAGAGATCAAAATTACGAATTTCCCAAGCTCGCTCTAAAATATTAGTCCAATATTTCTTAAACTGGGTGTTAGTTAGGCGGAGTTGGGCGATCGCCTCAGTATTGTCAATTCCCTGCTTTTTAAGTCTTAGGAGGTCTATCTGCTTTTCGTTTAACTGGCTGTTCAACTGCTCCCATTGCTGAGAGGTTAGACCTAGATTATGGGCCAATCCCGCCCCTAGCCACTCATGAACCAATTCCCAATGATGGGACAGGGCAAAACGCGCCAGATGATACCTGAAACGCTGTTGTAGATAATCTCGCTCTCGGGAACTGATCTGCAGCAAACTTTCAATCTCTTGGGTCGAGAGATCCAGGAGACGCAAAAGAAAGTAATCGGCACACTCTTCCTGGTTATTTTCCCTCAGGTAGGCCAGGAGTTGGGCAATCACCTCTCCTCTGAGGGAAGGTTCCGGGGTCTCAGGGGTCTGAGCCAAGATTTCTGCAAGTACTTTCTCAGTCGAAACCCCCGGTCGAACCTCTTCGGCATCACCCGTAGGATTAGTGGCCTGTTCAATGTCAACGGCAACCTCTGGAGGCTGCTGTCGGGAAAAGTTTTGAGCCCTAAGAATAATCAACTGTTGATTCCGCTGTCCTGGCAGTTTGATACGCCGTTTACCGTAGCGCTCGGAAAAAGCCATAAACTCAGCCAACTCCAGCAGCGTCAGGGGCTTATAGCGATTATCCAACTGATTTTCACGGCGGAAAGCGGCAAGGGATTCCATGTAGAAACTTTGCAGAAAGTCTTCTATCAAACCCAAGCGGGCCTGGTAGCTTGCCTCTATCTGACCAAGGCTAATGTGGCGGTAGACGATTGCACTGAGGGTACTGTGTAGCTCAACCCGTCCCTGTTCTGAACCCAGGTTGTAGTAGCGCAAACACTGATCAATCCGGTGGCGACCGATCGACTTAGCCCAGACCGTGATGTCTCCAGAGGACTGGATTCGCCCACTTTCACGACAGATACGAGAAACTTCGTTGGCAATTCTTTGAGCTACCGCCAAACAACCACGCCAGGGGGTACCCGTCTTGCCTTTTAATTCCTCCGCAAATAGCTGGGCTAGTGTATGTATCGATAATAAGTCAATCCCCTGATCCAAGTTGATTATCCTTCAAGGTAATAGGAAAAATGAGGCTGGCTTAAGCGATAGGTATGGCAATCATCAGCCCGTTTAGGAAGAGACTGCAGCGCGATTTGTGATGGACTAAAACCCAGAGCCTGACTCAGTATACTGAGCTAAATGGGGCCAGCGATGGCTTTGGGAAAAAGGCTGGGAATCGAATTTGTCGGTCAACGCTAAAGTCGGGTAAGCGTTTTGGTTCGGCTCCGCCCTGTTACCCGCAGCTACGGCTGTATGTCTATGGGTCGCCATAAAAATGACAATAGGAGTGAAGTTTTCAGGATTAGGTATTTCTAGCTGCCTGAGAATGGAAGTTAGGACGACCTAGGTAGAAGTTGGAAATACCCTCTTATACCTACATAACTTTAGTGTAACATTTCTCTCCTAAGTCTTCAGTTGGGTCAGATAGGGGTTTTAACCCCCATACTTGGTAGCCCCTGGGCTTTTTCAGTTTTTTTAGATAGATAACTGTTTAGAGCTATGGTTCACCTCCAATAGTTCAATAGTATAGATTGGAACTATTGCTGGATTCCTGTACCAACCTCCCAATAAAAACCTCTGAGTTAACCTATGGATCTTGACAGCCAGATTGACCTTCTCACTCGTAACACTCAGGATGATAGCCTGACAGTTTCTGCAGTGACCGCGATCGCTCCCCTTTTGAAGGCGATCGCAGAACAACTCCAGCACCACCAGTACTATGTCCTCAAAACCCTGGAACAAGGCTGGCTGATGACCACTCTGAGCAACTCTAACCAGCCCAATAGTGAGAAAACCGTTGTTTACGCCTATCCTACCCTTAAGGATGCTGCAGCTAGCCAGGCTAGTACGAAGGATCCTCAGGTCATGGCTCTACCAGTACCGGTTATCCATCTTCTATTTCAGCTGTTAGCCATGAAACCAGTCGATAGTCTGATCTTCTATGAACAATCTGGTCAGGCTGCACAAGCTGTTGAGATGCGCCGTCAAGACTTGGAACTTCTCATTCAATCTCAATTGCAAGAGTTACAACCCCAGGCAATCCCGCCAGACCTGGCCTAACCCCTTGAGGTGAGGCTAAAGAAGGCAACCGCTTTTAGCCAAAAAAAACAGGGCCAGGTGGGCGAACACCCACCTGGCCCTGAACCGATCTAACCCCTAACGCAGGGCAGCGGCAGCACGGGCGGCGGCGGCTTCATCGGGATGAATATTCAGGCGAGTGAGGTTAATCCGACCCCGGCCGTCAATCTCCCGCACCTTGACAATCACTTCATCCCCCACATTCACCTCGTCTTCTACCTTGCCGACTCGATAATCAGCTAGTTGGGAAATATGAACCATGCCCTCCTGGCCTGGCATAAACTCCACAAAGGCACCAATGGGAATTACCCGGGTGACCGTGCCGACAAAGACATTACCGGCCTCGGGCTTAAACACGATGGATTCAATCATGGCCCTAGCCTGCTTGGCCTTTTCCCCTTCAATAGAAGATACGGTGACAGTGCCATCGTCAGCAATATCCACCTTGGCTCCAGTTTGTTCGGTAATGGCCTTGATCTTCTTGCCACCAGGCCCGATCACCATACCGATCATCTCGGGGTCAATCTTAAAACTAAGCAGGCGGGGCGCATAGGGGGAGAGCTCGGTACGGGGATGATCGATGGTGGCCAGCATTTTCTCCAGAATGTGGAGACGGGCGGGCTTAGCCTGATTAATGGCATCGGCAATCACCTGTACCGGCAAACCGGTAATTTTCATGTCCATCTGTAGGGCAGTAATACCGGTATCGGTGCCAGCCACCTTGAAGTCCATGTCACCCAGGAAGTCTTCGATACCCTGAATATCGGTGAGAATGCGGATCTGATCGCCTTCCTTGATTAGGCCCATGGCAGCTCCACTGACCGGTTTGGTGATGGGTACGCCCGCGTCCATCAGGGAGAGGGTAGAGCCACATACCGAACCCATGGAGGTTGACCCGTTGGAGGAAAGTACCTCCGACACCACCCGAATCACATAGGGGAACTCTTCCTGAGGGGGTAGAACCGGTACCAGGGCGCGCTCCGCTAGGGCTCCATGGCCAATTTCGCGCCGACCTGGCGATCGCATGGGGCGAGTCTCACCCACAGAATAGGGCGGAAAATTATAGTGATGCAGGTAGCGTTTTTCCTCTTCCGGGTGGAGATCATCCATCATTTGGGCATCCCCAGGCGTACCCAGGGTAACCACCGACATCACCTGGGTTAGGCCCCGTTGAAACAGTCCGGTACCATGCACCCGGGGTGGTAACAAACCGACCTGACAGTAGATAGGGCGGACTTCATCAAGCTTACGGCCATCGACCCGCATCCCCTCTTCCAGGATCTGCTGTCGCATCAGCTTTTTGGTTACCTCTTTATAGGTATTACCCAGGGCCTTACTATTTTCTTCTATGGCCAGCTTCACCGGATGATCCGCCGCCAATTCAGCAATGGTGCTGACCAGTTCCGCTTTGATCACATCGAGCTTTTCGTCGCGGGCGGGCTTGGTTAGATCAAACTGCTTGAGAACTTCCTTGATGGCCCCTGTGGTTTTTTCCTCGATAAAGGTAGCCAGGGTAGGATCGGTCTCTGGTTCGGGTTCCTTCACCAATTCAATACCCAACTCCTTGATTAAATCCAACTGGGCCTGAATTAGATCCTGGACTGCCTCATAGCCAAAGTCGATGGCTTCAATCATGTCCGATTCAGGTAACTGGTTAGCACCTGCTTCTACCATGATTACCCCATCGGGAGAACCAGCTACCACCAGATCTAAGTCACCCGTTTCCACTTCCCGGTAAGTGGGGTTGATCACAAAATCATCGCCAACCAGGCCCACCCGTACCGCTGCCATAGGGCCATTAAAGGGAATCTTAGCCAATAGCACGGCCACTGATGCTCCGGTCGCCGCCAATACATCGGGGGGCACCTGCTCGTCCATGGCCAGGGTAGTGGCCACAACTTGAATATCATCCCGCAACCATTGGGGAAACAGTGGCCGCAGCGGTCTATCGATCAAACGACTGATTAGAATAGCCCGTTCAGGTGGTCGTCCCTCCCGCCTGAGAAAACCGCCGGGAATCCGTCCGGCTGCATAGAGACGTTCTTCGTAGTCCACCAGTAAAGGTAGAAAGTCGATCCCTTCTCGACCACTGGCCCGGGTGGCTGTAACCAATACAGCGGTTTCCCCCGATTGCACCAGTACCGCACCACCAGCCTGGGGTGCCAATAGGCCCACTTTTAATTTAATGTCCCGGCCATCAAAGGATATGGATTTTTCAATCTCTTGCATTGACAATTTCGTCCTTCTTTGTTTCTAGCGCTCTTTAGCTTCATGATTGCCTGATCCTAGCACCGATAGCTTAAATGGCTTCACTCTTTAGTCCCCAAGCGCCTCCATAACTAGCTGAAAACCAGCTGGGCGGCAGACCCGTCTATAGCCGTAGCCAGGCTGGAGGTAAATGAGTCAAGGCAGAGCGCTTACCCAGGCTCCACTTGGGTCGATCAACACTGTCGTCAGCATTCTGACCAACCCTAACGCTATTGAAGAGTTTTATACCTTTCCTAAGGAGACGGAAGGGTAGCGTTAGCCAATGGCCGTGGGTCAGGAAGGGGAAAAAGTAAAGACTTTCGTAACAGCCTTTACAGTCCTTTGAAGCGAACCCGATCTGAGGATTTACGGAGAGAGTGGATCCTAGATGGCATAGCCATAGTTCCATAGCATTAACTGGGAAAATCGTCCTGATTAGAAATCAGAGCAAAATGGAATGAGATTCATCGAAGAGGGTCAAGACGGCTCGAGGACTTAATCAGGAGGAGTACAACCTTTATTGCACTTTAACAGCCCTAAGCCTCGCTGAGGAGCTCTGTGAACCTGTTCTTGACCTATTCCCAAGTAGGTGACATCTACGGAGTTTAGAGAAAGTCCTCTCTTAAAGAACAGTTAGAGCCTACATACCTCAGCTTCAACCTTCCAAATACAAGGCTAAAAAGAATAAAACCTGTAGGCTCTGGCTTTAGATTAAACCGACTGAAACAACGTCAAGTTTAAAGGCGATAGTCGTTGAACTTGACAATTTCTAGTAGGCAAGGGTTTCCAGAGTTTCTCGAAGATAACGTCTAACCAAGTAATCGGAGGAAAGATCTTCTACCTCTGTCGCAGAGAGCTCGCCCTTCCAGCTTTTGAAGCCCGAACTATTGGCTATAGCAGATTTCAAGCTATACCAAATATGGGCGTGGTCAGAAAGTTGCTTAGAATCTGCAGAGTGGTGTAATGCCATAGATGCCTCAACAGTTTTAACTACAAGTTCTTAACTACAACTTCGATAAATGAAGATCAAGAAAGATATCTAAATTATGATCCTTAACTCCCATCAAAGTATGAGAGCTAAACCATTTATATTTATCACCATAACGTAGATTTACGGGTAGTACTGTGATAGAAGCAACAATTTAGAATTAAGGTGTGCCAAAAATCATTCTCTGGTAGAGCTCGGTTATTCCACCAGAGAATGATTTCTCAGGCTAAGGCGATCAGGCCATAGTCAGGGTGCGGCGCTTGGTAATCATGCGGAAGGCATCGATAATATCGCCCTCTTTCCAGTCATTAAAGTTATCGATACCAATACCACATTCAAAACCGGAAGCCACATCCTTCGTGTCTTCCTTCATCCGCTTCAGGGAGTCGAGTTTGCCAGTGTAAACCACTTCACCCCCGCGTACCACCCGCAAGTTACAGTTACGGGTGACCTTTCCAGACAGCACATAGCAGCCCGCCACGGCACCTTTCCTGACGGGGAAGACGGCCCGTACTTCCACCTGTCCGAGGGACTCTTCCACCATTTCTGGTTCTAATAGACCCTCCATGGCTCCCTGGATATCGTCCAGCAGATTGTAGATGACGTCGTAATCGCGCACATCTACCCCCAGGCGATCGGCAGACTGCCTGGCACCAGGAGCAAGGGTGGTGTTGAAGCCGACGATTACGGCGCCACTCGCAGCAGCCAGGTCAACGTCGGTTTCACTGATTTCACCAGGGGCAGCTAAAAGCACCCGAATTTGTACCTCATCCTGGGGTAGCTGTTGAAGGGCTGCGAGGATTGCCTCAATCGAACCCTGAACGTCGGCCTTGAGCAGGAGGTTGAGATCCTTCAGGTCTCCCTCCTGGGCCTGGGCGGAAATGGTGTTGAGGGTAACCCGGCGGGATGCCATGGCCTGTTGTAAACGGGACATGCGCTGCTCAGACATACGTTTGTCTGCTACAGATCGGGCTGTTTTCTCGTCGGGATAAACCTCAAACTCGTCACCAGCGGCCGGCACATCGTTTAACCCCAGCACCTCCACGGCAAAAGAGGGTGTAGCGGCTTGAACCCGCTTTAGGCGATCGTCGAGCATGGCTCTCACCTTACCCAGGACCGCTCCTGCAACCAGGGAATCACCCACCTTCAGGGTACCGTTTTGCACCAGCAAGGTGGCTACTGGACCCCGAGCCTTATCCAGGTTAGCCTCGATTACCGTACCGCGAGCCCGGCGATCGGGATTCGCCTGGAGATCCTCTACCTCGGCAACCAGCACGATCATTTCCAGAAGAGTTTCGAGATTTTCTCCGGTAATGGCGCTAACCGGTACCATAATCGTATCGCCGCCCCACTCCTCGGCTACCAGACCGTATTCCGTTAGTTCCTGTTTAACCCGTTCTGGTTGGGCTGTTTCCTTATCGATTTTGTTGATGGCAACGATCAGAGGTACTTCCGCAGCCTTGGCGTGGCTAATCGCCTCAATGGTTTGGGGTCTTACCCCATCGTCTGCCGCTACCACCAGAATGGCAATATCGGTTACCCGGGTACCCCGAGCCCGCATTGCGGTAAAGGCTTCGTGACCAGGGGTATCAAGAAAGACAATTTGGTGAGACTGGCCACCATGTTCGAGATCGACGTGGTAAGCACCGATGTGCTGAGTGATACCTCCGGCTTCTCCCTGGGCCACCTTGGTTTTACGAATAGCGTCTAGCAAGGTGGTTTTACCATGGTCAACGTGACCCATGATGGTGACCACGGGAGGACGACGCTGAAGATTTTCCAGGTCTTCAGCATCTAGCATTTCGGTAACCTTCTTCGCCTCTGACTGAGCTTCACTGGTTTCTACCATGACCTCAAATTCTTCCGCCACCATTCTGGCGGTTTCGATATCGAGGGTTTGGTTAATGTTGGCAGCAATACCCTTAAAGAAGAGAGACTTGATGAGTTCGGTTTCTGGCACCAGAATTCGTTCGGCCAGTTCATGTACCGTTAAACCTTCGGTTAGAACAATGAGCTCTGGACGCTCTGGCTTGGTAGCCGCTTCGCGCCGATCGCGCCGCGATCGACCACTACTACTATCCCGGTGCTGGGGACGATGGCTCTTGACGGTGGGGCTAGGGGCCTTAACACCCGCCAGGCCCTTAGGCTTAGCAGGCCGGGCCAGCGAAATACTGAGATTAGCCGCCTCAGTATTTTGGAACTCTTCATCTTCCAGCTCTTCCACCAGAGCGGCAAGGTCCTCATCTTCATCCAAGCCACCCTGACCACGGCGCTTGGCCTTTTTGACCTTGCCCGTCTTTTCTCGCATTTCCATTTCATCGTCTTCGTCTTCGCGCTCCTTGCGCTTGTGACGAGGAGGGGAGGGACGACGCAAGCGATTACCGTCGACATCTATTTCGCCAACTCCAATCACCGAAATAGAGTCATCCGCGGCACCAGCCCCGACCTTGGCGGGTTCCTCCTTTTGAGCTGGCTGAATAGGTTCAGGCCGACGCAGTTTTAGTCTGGGTTTTAACCAGGGCGTGGCTTCATCACCGTCAACTTCACGAATCGGAATGGTGGGTCGAGAGGCACCAGCCCCTACTTCCTGCTGATCCCGAGGTTCAGCTCGCTTGATCACCGGTCGTACTGGCCTAGCTACTTCTGTAACCGCAGGCTGAGCTGGTGGCTGGTTAGCCACGATGCGAGTTGGCTGACCAGCCAACTTTGGTCGCTGCACCACCGGTACATCGGTACCAGCAGTGACTTCCTTAGGGGTTTCTAGAACTGCATCCGAGTCATCTGGCTGGAGGAACTCTGGCCTGATCGAGCGTTGGGGGGCAATGGTAGGCTTGGGCTTAGGGGGTTCCAGAGATGGCCGCTGGGGCGGGGGTGAAGAAAACTCCGAGTCCACCCCGGGACGCTGGGGTGAATCTGCGACCGGCGACTGGCTTTCTAAGCCTCGTTCGGACTTAGGGATAACGCGGTGCCGACGAATTTCTAGAATTTGTTGTTTCTTCTCAGGGCGACTGCCATTTTTAAGCAGATTGGGACGGGGTCGATCGGGCCGATTAGAGGCCTGATGCTGACGGGCTGACTGGGCTGCAGAGCGAATTTGTTCAGCTTCTGATTCAGCGATGGTACTGCTGTGACTCTTCACGGCAATGTCGAGGCGATCGCAGATCGCCAGAATGTCCTTATTATCCAAATTGAGTTCCTTTGACAACTCGTAAATCCTTACTTTGCCGCTATTCATCCAGTTCTCCCTACGCTAATCGAGCTTATTTCATAAATTCAACCTGCTTTGTCCAACCAAACGACAGCAAACTAGCCTGACGCCTACGTTAGCCTAGGAAGGCATTGTAGACCAGAACCGACTACATTCTGGCTTCTTTAACCCAGTCTACCGATTCTGGTGTTTAAGGGGCAAGACTGGTCCAGATATCTACCCAATCAGATCGGCCTTAGGATAGATCAATAGCCGGGGCAGTCACGTCTGGACTTCGGGAAGATGGGAAAATAATATGTCCCTTAGATTGCTGAAGGGCTTTTCATCCCTAGGGCTGACCTCTCTTCTGAGGGGATATCATTTAAACGCAACTTCCTTAAGCCTCAATACAGTCTGGTTTTAAGTTTAGCCGGTTAGTCTGTCGGTTATCACCCTGCGGATAAAAAAACTCTACATTCACTTCCATCAGCCCGACTTCAAACTGCTTTTGCAATCCTGGTGGGCAAGGTTGTCAGAATCCGATTCTACAGGTATCGAATCAGGCTGCGGATCGGTAGCCCCTAACTGTTGCCAGAGCTGATCGAATAACCCCAGAGGCGCGATCGTCTTAAGCGATCTAGCTAAACGATTCTTCTTTTGAGCCAGGCGTAAACATTCTGCCTGGCGACAAACATAGGCTGACCGCCCCATTCCCTGATTAAGCTCTAGGGTGGAACCAGGATAGGTACGCACTACTCTAAAGAATTCTGACCTGGGGGCTAATCGCCGACAACTGATGCAACGCCGATAGTTTGGGGGCATGGGCTCTCTGGCCAACTGAAGAACAACAACGGCAATAGCAGCAGAAAAAGGATGATTGGGTTTAAACTATATCCTTACTTTAGCAATTATTCCTCACTATCGTCGGGGTTTTCCTCAGCGCCATCGTCGGCCCCATCATAGTCAACATGATCGGATATCCGATCTCCACCATTTCTAGATTCGGCTTCTATCTCTTCGGCATCAATGGCCTCTGAGGCGGCCGCTAGAGCTGCCATTTTAGCTTGACGGGCCGCTTCAGCAGCGGCTCTCGTAGCAGCTTCTGCAGCTTCTGCAGCTTCTCTTTCGGCTTGCAGTTCTATCAGTTTACGGTCTTCCTCAGCGTGGTTGTACTTGCCTGCGTCTTTAATGTCGATTTTCCATCCAGTCAGGCGGGCGGCCAAGCGGACATTTTGCCCCTCCTTGCCGATGGCCAAACTGAGTTGATCTTCGGGAACCAACACATGGGCCTGGCGCTCCTCGGAATTAATCAGGCGGACTTCGTCCACCCGGGCGGGACTGAGGGCATTGGAAATATAGGTGGCTGGATCGGGAGACCAGCGAATCACATCAATTTTTTCCCCCCGCAGTTCATTAACGACCACCTGAATGCGCGATCCTCGTGCCCCAATACAGGCTCCCACGGGATCTACGTCGCGCTCCAGGGTATCGACGGCGATCTTGGTGCGAGGCCCCACAGACCGGGAAGGGGGATTGGCCTCCCGAGCAACGGCCACAATACGAACGATTTCGTCCTCAATTTCTGGCACTTCGTTAGTAAACAGCTCCACCACCAGGGCAGCATCGGCTCGGGACACCAGTAACTGGGGACCCCGATGGGATCCTTCAGAAACCTTCTTTAAGGCAACGCGGAAGGTGGCATTAGCCCGATAGTTATCGTTAGGCAGCTGATCGCGCTTCAGCAGTTCTGCCTCTACCTCTGGCTGGCCCAGTCCACTACTAACCGCCATAATTACCGACTGGCGTTCAAATCGCAGTACCCGGGCGGTGAGGATGGTCCCTTCTAAATCCTGAAACTCTTCCTGCACTAATCGGCGCTGCTGATCCCTCAGTTTCTGGGCCAGCACCTGCTTGGTTTGAATCGCTGCCATGCGGCCAAAATCCCGCTGGTCAGGGGTAACATCCAGAACCACCGTATCTCCTAACTGGGCCTCAGGGGCCACTTCCCGAACTTCTTCCAGGGCAATGTGGTGATCCTGACTGGTAACCTCTTCGACGATGGTTTTGGTGGCCAGCACCCGAAAGCCCTGCTCGCCATAGTCGTCGACATCCAGCTCAATATCAAAGTTATCAAAGTACTCTTCGTCAAAGTGACTCCCTATTTGCTGGGTGCGACGGTAGCGTTCATAACCCTTTAGCAATGCTTCTCGTAGGGCATTTTCAACGGCATGCTTGGGCAGGTTACGCTCACGACTGATGGTATCGATCATTTCCTGCAAGTTGGGCAGATTAACCAGGGACATAGACTTATCTCTCAACACTCTTAAAGCTGGACCTGTGGCAATGTTTGGGGAAATTGCCCAACCCAATGAATCTCACAGACGATTTCAGGGGTGATCGGCGGACTGGTTGCTGAGCTCTACCTTCAGAACCAAATTGTGGGGCAGGGTTATGGGTTTACCCCGCTGGCTAATCACTAGGGCGGTGGAATCACGGCGTACCAACTGTCCTACCCAGGTTTGCCGACCCCGATGGGGCTCGGTTAACTGCACTTCTACCATAAAGCCCTTAAACACCACAAAATCGCGATCGCTGCGCAGTTCACTTTCTACTCCGGGACTGGAAATCTCCAGGACATAGGCATCTGTCAGTAGATCGGTGGCATCTAGGGCGGCCTCGAGGGCCTGACTCATCTTCTGGCAATCCTCCAGGCTGGTATCTTCTTGTTCCAGGCTACGCACATCGACCCGCAGCACAGGAGGTGACTGATTAGTCTGAAATACGGCACCTACCACCTCCAGGCCCAGGGGCTGGGCAATTGGGTTAGCCAGGTCTAAAAGTTTGGGGATTAGGGGATGGGCCATGGTACTAGAGGCTGGGGAGCCAATCAAACGCCAATAAAAAAAGTGGGCCTTGACCCACCTCCTAAAACATTACTGCTGAAGGAACCTGAGTCTGGCAACTCAGGCCCCATCATTTTAGCGAATTCTGGAAGAATTCCACCAGCCTACTGGGAGCTCTCAGGGGCAACCCTGGGTTGACTGGCGTAATAACTGGTAACCAGGGCGATCATTAACCACCATAGGGTACTGATTTGGGGTCGATACATCACCGTATCAGCAATGCCCTGGCCTAAAATACCCACCATGGCGGCCATCGCTGCCATCAACCAGTAGCCCTGAGGCTGCTGGTGCTGACGTAGCTGCTGGAGTTGCTGCCAGCCCTGCTGAAACACCATAAACACCATCCACAGAAAGGCTAAAAGGCCAAAAACACCCCCTTCTACCATCACTTCTAAAATAATTGAATAGGCGCTCAAGGCCGTATAGCGAGGCTCTTGATAGAGGGGATAGACGTGGTTAAAGGCTTCGTTGCCAGGACCAATACCGAGAATGGGGCGATCGCGAATCATCTGGAGTACGGCGTGCCAGACGTTAATCCGAAAGTTGTTACTGCTATCCTCCCGACCGGCAAAAAGGCTGAGGGCTCGATCCCGTAGAGCACCGACCGACAGCACAGCCAGGGTCACGACCGTCGTGGATCCGCCCAATAGGAGGGGCAATGACCAGCGCCGCCAGAAGGGGGAGAATCTCACACTCCAGTACTGCACGATCAGGATCAACAGCAGAAAGCCCCCCATCAGCAGGCCAATCCATCCCCCCCGACTAAAGGTGAGCACCAGACATAACAGATTCACCCCTGTTGCGGTCAGGGCCAGCAGCTTGGGTAGCCACCGTTCCCAGGCAAAGATAGCCGCCCCGCTAAACATAACGGCAGGAATCAGATAGCCAGCCAGTAAATTAGGGTTATCCAAAAAGCTATAGACCCGGGTGGTATTAGCCAGGCTGGAGTTGACATCTACCCAGGTAGCCAGGGCGCTAGCCCCAAACAGGTATTGGCGTAGGCCGTAGATAGATACGGGTAGGGCGGTAAAGAAATAGGCCAGTATCAAAAGATTTCTCGCCCTGGGGCGACGGGCTACCCGGGTAGTCAGCAAAAATAGCATCATATTTAAGCTGAGTTTGACCAAGCCAGTCAGGGCCGCTCCCCGCACGGGCGATAGGAGGGTAGCCAGGGCCATAACCGACCAGTACAGGGCCACCGTCAGGTGAATTGGGGTAAGACCGTCACTGGCTTCGTCGGTCAAGGTTAACAGTGCCCAGAAAGCCGCGATCGCGGCTAACAGTAGACCAATGAGACTGGTAGAAACATAGGGGGCCAGGGCATAGAGCAGGATCACCAAAGCTAGACCAATCCAATCACCCCATGGCAACAGGGAACTCCCCTGGCGCCACTGGCGTAGGGGTGCCAGGAGGCGATGTAAAAAGCTAACCCTGCGCCATTGATCAAAGGCAAAGGTAGAGAGGGTGAACTGTTGCCAGAAGGAGCTTAGCATAGGATTTGCCGGGCCATCTCAGGGAAAAGTCTGCCGATTCTAGCAGCACCAAGCCAGAGTTGAGCCCTAGCTGACTGTAGAAACTCATTTACCATATCACTCCAGGGCACTCGACCGTTCGGCCCATTTCTCCAGCGCCCCCTGCAGGCCTCAGGTTTACCGATGCCAGAGGAGATCGGCCTGGTTATCCAGGGTTTGGGGTATACCCTCCGCATCCACGGCGTTAAAAGGTTCCAGCCGTTGACGAATGGCAGCTGGTAGATGGGAAAAGTCAAATTGAGGATCCCCAGCCGCAATGGTTGGCCAGAAGTGCCTTAAGCCAGGGGCAATGGCGATCGCCTCGGCCTCCGACAGGCCGATGGGGGGACTGATCAAGAATCTGGTCATAAAACCACCGGCCCGATCGCACATCCACTGATAAGACATACTTTGCAGGTCTTCCCAAGGATGCACCGACTCTAGGCGGTGGGACTGGACCTCTACCCGTAGGGGGGCCTCTCCATCCTGGGTAACCTGAATAATCCGATAAGGATGGGGATAACTAACAATCGACCCGGTCAATATTTCACAGAGGTGACCCCGACGAGCAATGTCCTGGACATGGAGGTGACCCGTTAACATCAGGGGAATGCGGGCAGCCTCTAAGCGATCAATCAAGGCTTGATGATTACGCACCATATAACGTTGCCCGAGGGCACTCATGGACTGACCTGGCAAATGTTCCAAGACGTTGTGGTGCAGCATTACTAATACCAGGTCTGACTGCACCTGGGGAAGAATGTGATCGAGCCAGTCCAGTTGCTCAGCATCAATGTGACCGACCTCCAGAAGCTTACCATCGGGGTCAAAGGCGTTGGAATTTAGGCCAATCAACCGCACTCCAGGGAGAATTTCCTGCTGGTAATAGGGGGTTTGGCCATCACGATAACCAAAGTTGCGGTAAAGCCGGGGAAAGTCTGCCAGACCAATGGCCCCATCGCTGGCGTCGCGGGCAATGACATCATGGTTGCCCGGCACCACATAGGTGGGAAAGGGCAACCGCTCCAGGCGATCGATCAACCAGCCATGGTTAACCCACTCACCGTGCTGGGTTAAATCCCCTGGCAAGAGCAGGAAATCCAGCGGTAGGGTTTCCAGATGGGCCAGAATTTGTTCAATACCCGGAATACTCACCTCCACCAGATGAAACCGATGGGGATGGTTGGAAATGGTTTCTGGACGAGCAATGTGGGGATCGCTGATAATAGCAAAGCGGAAGCGCTGTCCCATGGGTGGTGGTAAAAATCACGACGCACCTATCAGCCTAACCTTTCCCCAGCTTCTCAGGGAAAAGCGAAGGGGAAGATCGCCGATCTCGATGGCTAAATTGTGGCCTACCATGGGCTTATAGCTTCTACTGGATCAGCTTTTCTCTGGAATAAAATGGCCTTTTTTACCCCGCTGGTGCCCCAACTCATGGCCGTCCTCCAGCTATTGCCGCCGGACCTTACCGCTACCCAGGGCTGGCGTTTTCTGGTGTACGGTCTGCTGGTATTGATCATGCTAGTGGGTGTGATCGGGGCCTTGGTTCCCACCCTACCGGGGATTACCCTGGTGATCGGAGCCATGGTGTTATGGGGGCTGGTGGCAGGTTTTGGGGGACTAAAATGGGCCTTGGGGGTGGCGATCGCAGCCTTTCTTTTGAGTGTGGCGGTTGACTACCTAGCGGGCATCCTGGGGGCACAACGGGTGGGAGGCAGCAACTGGGGCCAGGTGGGTGCCTTTATCGGGATGTTTCTGGGCCTATTGGGTCTGTTACCCTTATTACCTACCGGCATCCCCCTGCTGGGTATCCTGCTGGGTACGGTGTTGGGGGCGTTTCTAGGGGAGTTTCTACACCGTCGCGATTTAAAGCTAGGCCAGCGTTTGCAGCAATCCGGCAAGGTAGGTCTGGCGATCGTGGTGGGCACCCTGGTGGGTAATATTCTCCAGGGAATTTTAGCTCTGGTAACGGTGGTGGTCTTTTTGGTAACAACCTGGCCTTTTTAGACGAGGGCAGGACGGGCATCGGTGGTCCCGTCCTTAGTTCTTACTGCAGGTAGGCAGGGCGAGCGGCCTGGGCAGCGGCTAGCTGCTGCTCCAAACCCTGCCAGTCTTCGGCCTTAATCAGGCCAACCAGCTGGCTGAGCTGATCCTGATAACTGTCCAGGGCCTGCAGTAGAGCCTCACGGTTATAGCGAGCCATCAGGGTTCCCAGTTCTGGTATCCCGCCCCCTACCCGACTCGTGTCTTTAAAACCAGAACTAGCCAGGGTTTGGGCCAGGGCCAGGATGACCCCATCGGCTTCCTGCTGACAGGCCTGAATCAGGCTACTACTGACCATCACCGGCAGGTGGGAGATCCAGGCGACGGCGCGATCGTGGGCTCGGGGATGGCACTGGCAAACCTGTGCCCCCAGTTGATGGGCCAGGTCCTGAAGGACTACCAGGGGCCGTTCCCGAGTTTGGGGGGTGGGAGTGATCACGTAGGGACGGTTTCTAAATAGATTGGCCTCCGCCACCTCTAGGCCAGCCTCGGCCTTGCCCGCCATGGGATGGCCCCCGACAAAGTCAGGCCAGAGCGCCGTGATCTCCTCCACAATCATTTGCTTTACCGATCCCACATCGGTAACCACCGTCCCCTCTCGCAAGTAGGGCACCATCGCCCGGGCGGTAGGCACCAACTGATCCAGGGGTGTACATAGAAACACCACGTCGGCGGATGCCACCAGGCTCAAATCGGTCCCTGCAGTGGTCACCGCCTCCATCCTGATGGCCGCCTGGGCAGTTTCTGAACGGCGGCTAATGCCAACGACCCGATGACCCCAACGGCTGAAATCTAATCCCAGGGAACCGCCTATCAGTCCTAAACCGACAATGGCAATGGTTGACATGGCCCTATTTCCAGCTCCCATCTGATCAAGATTTAAATATTCAATATCCCACAGGGATGACACCACTGTGTTGCCGGGGCATCTATGCGACAATAGGGACTTACTTCTATGGCAATGCCCTCGGCAGTTGTGATTGAGGCCCAGGTACATCAGCATTTACGGGAATTTCTCCGCGATTGTGGCGACACCAGTTGGCCCCATCACCTTACCCTGGCTCGTCTGGTAGCCCGAGCCTTACGGCTTGGCCGCAGTGCCCTCCTGCAGGTGGGAGGACTATCTGCCTACCAGGGTAACTACCGCCTCAGTTACCTGGTAGCTCTGTTGTTGTGGCCAGGACCGGCTATTTTAGTGGCCTCTTCGACTACCCGTCAGCGCTTATTAATGGGAGATCTGCCCCGTTTACAGGAAAAATTGGGTTTGACTAAGGCTATCCAGGTGGCCGATCGCTGGCCTGGGCCAGACTTTACCGGTGTGCTGATAACGACTCCAGAAATCTGGTTAGGCGATCGCCTGACTGAGGGAGATCGCTTTCCCGAGGGTATTCCCACCCTGGTGGATGATGCCGACAATCTAGAATTTTGGTTGGGGGATTCCCTAACCAGCCCGATTACCAGTGAAGATTGGAACCAGCTTGCCCTGGCCTATCCTGACCAGCGTCAGCTGATTCGAGACACCCAGGTGGCCCTCACCTACGCCGCCTTTCAACATCCTCCCAATCCCTATCAGTGTCACTTACTGGGGGAAATAGAATGCCAGTTACTGGAGGATCTGTTAAGGCTCCTCCATCCAGGATCCGGTCAGGCTCCTCCAGGCCAGCCCATGCCCCCCGCCTGGCAGCGATTCTGGCAACACTTTTCCCCTCCCGATCACCTGCTCTGGTTTGGTATTGATCGCCAATCTCCCCACATTACCCTCCACTGCGCCCCGGTGGATCTGGCGGTTCTATTGCGTCAGGTTTGGCAGAAACAACCCGTAGTACTAATCGGGGCGGCCCTCGATCAAGATATTAAGGCTGAGATCTTTCGCCAACGCTTTGGTCTAGATGACCTCACCTGCCTAAAATTCACCTGCCATCGTCAGCAGGATCTGATTCGACTTTACCTCCCCGATCATCTTCCTCTTCCCAATACCCCTGAGTTTCAGGACCAGGTTTACGCAGAAATTCGCCGCCTACTGATTTGTGTCCAACCCTCCCATCGTGGTCCCTGTCTGATTTTGGTGGACGATCTGCCCCTGAAGGGACAGTTGGCGACTGCCCTAGCCGCGGAGTTTGGCTCTCGGGTCCAGGTGGAACAGCCCGACTTAAATCCAAATACTATTCTGGTAAGTGGCTGGTCCTTTTGGCACCAGCATCAGTTGACCCTACCCATTCCCGAGTTGCTAATTATCGTCACCCTGCCCCTACCTTCCCTGGAGCACCCACTGGTGGCGGGGCGGGTGGCGTTCCATAAACGCCGACGCCAGGATTGGTTCCGGCTTTACCTATTTCCCACAGCTATGGGGGAATTAGAACGGGCGATCGCCCCTTTACGGGTGAGCCAGGGCATGGTGGCCCTGCTGGATACCCGAGTTCATTACCGCAGTTACGGACGCCAGATCCTCGCTGCCCTTAGCCCCTCTGCCTGTACGCGCACCCTGACCCTCGATTGGGACTGGGGCCTGACCAGGGGAGATGCCCCAGACAACGACCCGGATTCCCTGCTACGATCTGGATAAATTCAGCCCAGTCAGTTGTCAGGGGAGACAAGCTAGAGCCCCAACCCAGCCTTTGCTTTGATCGATTAACTTCGTCCTCAGGGGACTGGCCAAAGTTATAATGCATGCCAAATTCACAAGCATCGGGTAGGCAAGTATGGGTGAATCAAAACGACGACAACATCGGTTGGGAGACCAGTACGGCCAGGAGGAACCGATCCTATCCTGGCTCCCGATTACCAGAACCCAATCTCAGCAATTTATCCGCTGGACGACCCGCGGCACCTGGGGAGCTATTATTCTATTGTTAACCCTTTGGGTTACCCTGCGATTCATTGGCCCAGGCCTGGGCTGGTGGCATCTGGCGGAATAGGTTAGCCGAAGCCACTCCCAAGGGCACCTAGGCGCGCCAGAGAGCCTGGTCATTATTTGCTTGGACCTACCAACCCCGTCCTAGGAGACTAAACTAACCTGATCCTGAAGATCAGCTTTGACAGCAACCCATTCCCTGGGAAGTTTGCTTAGCAGGGTTCTAGCCAAAGCTATACCTTGGGTGACAACCAGACCCTGACCCCCACTTGTAATAGTCGTTAATAGCAGTAACGTTGATTACTATTCGCCTTGCTATGGCCCTCACCCTGGCGCAGGGCACCAATCAGGGTAGATACCACCACACAGCGATAGCTGAGGCGACTACCACTACCCACCAGGGTAACCGTCCCCAGGCTTGATCGCACATCTCCATGAAAATCAAATCGTACGTAGTAGACGTTATCACTTTTCAGTAGCGGCAAGGTGTTGTCTTCACTGGCGAGTTTAACCCCCGATGGCAGGACCTCCCATTGACTGACTTGGGCGGGAATAATGGACTCGGCGTGGTTCGCCCATTCTAAACGGCCGTTTCTTTCCCTCAGGCTAAACTGTTGCCGTTGCTGTCGCTTGGTAGCATCTCGCTGAGTGGCTCGTACAGCCTGGTAAATCAGGGTCTGAGTTTGGTTGACCTGGCGCTGGTCTAACCACCCCGCCATAACTACACTGGCCATCATCGCCACCACAGCCATGATGGTCATTATAATAAAGTTCTCCAGCAGGGTGAATCCTGCTGTTGATCCTGGATAAACTGAATGAGTGGATTTGAAGGAGGTCATCGGTCTAGGGCAAACTCAATTCTGGACCCAAGGTGCCCCGATCTAAATCCACGATTTTTACAGAAATCAAGATTCCGCTATTGTGCTGGACTGATGAATTCATTTCTTAAGCGGCGGAATCAGTATTTTAGATAGCTAACCGATGTAATTGGGATGATGAGGTGAACCATGGCAATGCTGGTTAGAGGACTACTGCTGCTGGTATTGATTGGGGGTTGGCTGCTGCCAGTCGCTGCCCAAGCTAGCCCCGTTACCCGTTTGGGATCACCGATCCTGATGGCGATGGATCTACCAGGCGCGGAACTGGCTGACTTTGTTCGAGCCTATGAAGCTACACGAGATATTCGCGTCGGGGCTGAGGCGGATATGATCAAAGCTGTAGAGGCGGCTGGACTAACCGTGGATGAATTTAATGCGATCGCCCGCTCCACCAGCACCGATCGCCCCGCCGCCGATCCGGTACCCCAGTTCACCCCTACCTTGGAGGCCATCCTGACGATTCGCCAAAAGGCTGAAGCCTCTATGGAAGAGGCCATTGAGTCGACCGGGTTAGGCCTGGAACGATTCAATCAAATTCTTCAGGAATCGGCCCAGGATCCAGACTTGCAAAACCGCATTAGCGCCCTCCTGCAAGAACCCTAATCAGCCTGGAGTAAAAAACTTACCGATAGGCTGGGGATAGGTGATGGTACAAGGTGTGTCCACAACCCTCGAGGTTGACCCAAACCAGGGAATTGACCAGCCAGTCGGCGGTCGGCGTTCCCAACTACCCTATAAAACTCTCACCGCCGCCCTCTTGGCCTCCCAGGGTAAGGCCCTAATCAGGCTGGCGGCCGGCACCTATAGCAGGGCTACCGGGGAGCGTTTTCCGCTGGTGCTGGGGGCTGGAGTCGTGGTACTGGGGCAAGAGACTAGCCAGGGTGAGGGGATTGTGATTATGGGTGGTGGGCCTCTGGCGGATGGTGGCATAGCCAGTCTCACCCTAGTTCTGGAGGGCCAGGCCCAACTACGGGGAGTGACGGTACAAAACCCTGAGGGTATTGGAATTTTGGTGCGATCGGCAGAGCCGATTATACGGGCCTGTAATCTATGCTTCAGTGGTCAGATGGGCATCCTGGTGACCGGACTGGCCCAGCCCCTAATCATGAATAGCCGTATCGAGTTCATACCAGGCACTGGTATGAACTTTACCCAGCAGGCTAAGGGAGAAGTCCGAAATTGTCTTGTACAACGTTGCGGGGTGGGTTTGCAGGTAGTGGAGAGCGCCGCCCCCTTACTACTGGCAAATCAACTCACTGACAACCAGACTGGTTTACGGGTTGGCGGTACCGCCAGCCCAGTACTGAGGCAAAACCGCCTCAGCCAGAATCAACAGACCGGGCTGCTGGTAGTAGACCAGGCCCATCCCGATTTAGGTCAGCCCACCGATCCCGCTAATAATACCCTGCGCTATAACGGCCAGGCGGATTTGCGTAACGACAGCTCCACGGTCCTACTGGCGGTGGGTAACGACCTACTGCCGCAAACCATAGTTGGTCCCATTACCCTGGCACCCAGTCACCAGCCGGACCCAGCCGCTGTACCTGTTACCCTGCTTGATCAGGCGGAGATCAGCGGGGTTGCTGCTGCTGCGACGCCTGCCCCGATCGCTAGTGCGGTACCTGTAACGCCTGCCGCCTCGAACCGTCCCAGCCCCTTTCCCGATCTACAAGGGCACTGGGCCGCCCCCTACGTCGAAGCCCTCGCCGATCGCAAGCTGATCAAGGGGTTTGAAGATGGTACCTATCACCCCGATGCCAGCCTGAATCGGGCTCAGTTTGCCGCCCTGGTCGCCAACAGCTATAGAACGGTACCCGTCGTGCGGGCAAAAGTTGAGTTTACTGACGTCCCGACTAGCTTTTGGGCCTATCAAGCCATTCATCTGGCGCAGCAACGGGGCTTTGTAGGGGGCTACCCCGACCATACCTATCGGCCCGATCAGCCTATCACCCGGGTACAGGCCATGGTGGCGGTGGCTACCGGCTTGCAGCTACCTGGGGCTGGAGCCAGTATATTAAACTCCTACGGCGATCGGGCCCAAATTCCCAGCTATGGCATCAATGCCCTGGCCGCCGCCACCCAGGCTGGCCTGGTGGTAAATTACCCCGACCCCAGTCAACTACGGCCCCAGGAGCCTATCACCCGGGCTGAGATGGCTGCTCTGATCTATCAGGGATTGGTGGCGGGGGGACAGGCCCCCCGCCTAGCCATGGCAGCAGTGCCTCTAACCTCGGTAATTCAGGGATCCTTCTCCGATATCCAGGGACATTGGGCTCAAGACTTTATTCAAGGTTTACTCAATGCCAATCTGGTACAGGGCCATAGCGATGGCTGCTTCTATCCCGATCAGGCCATCAGCCGTAGTCAATTTGCCACCCTGATTAGTAAGGCCTTTAGTCCACCGGGTTGTCGACCACCCCTAGGCTTCAGGGATGTACCCTCCAACTACTGGGCAGCCCATGCCATTCAAATCGCCTACCAGGGCAACTTTCTGTCTGGATTTCCCGATCAATCCTTTGGTCCCGATAGTGCCATGGTACGGGTGCAAATCTGGGTGGCGCTGGTAAACGGGTTGAATCTGCTAGCCAATCAGCCTGGCGATCGATCTCGATTGGAACAATTCAGCGATCGCGCCAGCCTACCCAGCTATGCCCTGGCGGCAGTAGCCAAGGCCGCCCAACTCAAGTTGATCGTCAATGCTCCTGTACTCAGTCAACTCAACCCTAACCGGGTTGCCACCAGAGCCGACATCGCCGCCGCCGTCTACCAGGCCCTGGTATGGCAAAAGCGCCTGCCAGCCCTCTCCAGCCCCCACATCGTTCCTTAGCCACCCAACTTTTAACTATCCTCTTAACCAACTCTTACTGAAGACCTTCACACCGATCCCACAGTATTGAATGATAGAAAGGATAGATCTGCATAACCGCAACTCTGCGGTGAGGGTGCCGCCGCTCATTCTGGCTGCTCCCACACTGACCTGTAAGCCTATAGGAAAAAACATGACCCGCTTTCCCATTGACCTGGGCGCCTACCAGCGCATTTCCCTAGATGCCGCCAACCCTACCCTCACCGAGGATCAACGTAGTGCCCTCAAGGCCAACATCCAACTTTGCCGGGATGCCATTGTCTTCTTTACCGCCACTGGAGCGGCTCGGGGAGTAGGGGGACATACCGGTGGTCCCTACGATACTGTCCCCGAGGTGGTCATTCTAGATGCGTTGTTTCGGGGCAATGGTGAACAATACGTGCCCACTTTCTTTGACGAAGCCGGTCACCGGGTCGCTACCCAGTATTTGATGGCCGTCCTCAACGGTGACTTACCTGCAGAACAACTGATGCGCTACCGGGAAGCCCATCAAAAACTTCCTGGTCACCCCGAACTGGGACTCACCCCAGGGGTGAAGTTCAGCTCGGGTCGTCTGGGTCACATGTGGCCCTATGTCAATGGAGTGGCCCTGGCTAACCCCGGTAAAACCGTATTCTGCCTGGGTTCCGATGGCTCTCAGCAGGAGGGAGATGATGCGGAAGCCGCCCGCTTCGCCGTAGCCCACCATATCAACGTCAAACTCCTGATCGACGATAACGATGTCACCATTGCCGGTCATCCCTCCCAGTACATGGCGGGCTACAGCGTTAGAAAAACCCTGGAGGGTCACGGCCTCACCGTCCTCGAGGGGGATGGAGAAGATCTCGATAGCCTCTATGCCAATATCTGTCAGGCCATCAATACCCCAGGCCCCGTGGCTGTTATCAATAAGCGGGCCATGGCGGTAGGTATTGAGGGAGTGGAAGGGAGCACCCACGGTCATGACGTCATTTCTGTCGATGCCGCCCTCAAGTACCTGGAGTCCCGCGGCCAGACTGAAGCGGTGGCAGCCCTGCAGGCTGTTCCCAAACCCAAGGATACCTATACCTATCTGGGTGTTTCCGACAAAACGGGATCAAACCGCAATGTTTTCGGTGACGCCGTAGTTGAGGTACTCAGTGCCATGGATGAGGGCGATCGCAAGGCCAAAGTGCTGGTGGTGGATAGCGACCTGGAGGGGTCCTGCGGCCTGACCCAGATCCGCAAAGCCTACCCGGAAATCTTTATCAGTGGCGGCATTATGGAGCGGGGTAATCTTTCCGCCGCCGCCGGCTTTGGTATGGAGGCGGGCAAACAGGGGATCTTTGCCACCTTCAGTGCCTTTCTGGAAATGTGTATTTCCGAAATCACCATGGCCCGACTGAACTACTCCAACCTGTTGTGCCACTTCTCCCACGCTGGTATTGACGATATGGCCGATAACACCTGCCATTTCGGAATTAACAACATGTTTGCCGACAATGGTCTGGACGACGGCTACGAAACCCGGCTTTACTTCCCGGCCGATGCCAACCAGATGAAGGCCTGCGTCAAGGCTATTTTTCATAATCCCGGGCTACGGTTTATCTTTTCCACCCGGTCTAAGACTCCGATTCTGCTAGATAGCAACGGTAACGAGTTGTTTGGTGGTGACTACCAGTTCACCCCAGGCAAGGACGAGGTGGTGAGGGAAGGCAGCGCTGGCTACATCGTTACCTTTGGTGATTCGGTCTATCGTGCCCTGGACGCGGTAGAACGGCTAAAGCAGGAAGGCATCGAGGTAGGTTTAATCAACAAAGCCACCCTCAATGTAGTAGACGAAGAGATGCTGGCTAAGGTGGGCAAAGCTCCCTTTGTGCTAGTAACCGAAGCCTTCAACCGCCGCACCGGCTTGGGCAGCCGCTTTGGCTCCTGGCTCCTGGAACGGGGTTATACGCCCAAATTTGCCTATCTAGGCACCCACGAAGAGGGCTGCGGTGGTCTCTGGGAACAGTACCCCTACCAGGGGATTGATCCAACCGGAATTATCGCTAAGGTGAAAACCCTGATCGGTTAGGTTACCGCAGCGACAGGTCAGGGAAATAGCCCTGACCTGTCCTTGAAGGTTATGGATACAGGGTTCTGTCTATGGTGTGTGGGGGCGATCGCCGGTCATGGTTCAAGCCACCGGTTCTTCTACCCGAGGGGTAGGCTGCTGCCCTTGAATACCTTGGAAAAACATCGGCACAAACTTCTCCATAAAAACTTTAGGATCCCGTTTCCAGGCCCTTTGAGCAGCCGTCAAGCGAGTTTTTTGGAGTTCAGGCGCAAACAGGGAACCGGGTAAGCGTTCCAGCAGATAGCGGGGACGGTCCCAGAGGGGCATGGTGTTGGCAATCTCTAGAAGATGATTCAGTCGCCGCAGCTCTGCCCCCAGGGTAATATCCATACCGGCTTCAAAGGCAGTTTGCTCAATCGCCGCATATTTGCACTTGGCCTCTTCTACCTTCTGCCGACTAGCAGGGCTCTGACGGGCAATTTCCGCCAGTCGCCGGGTTCCCCAACGCACATGGGCCGCCTCCTCTGGCAGAATCTTCTCAATGGTTTCGCGAATTTTAATGTTTTCTGAGGTTTGGGGAGCAGCTTTGAGGGCATGGATATGGGCGGCAAAGTACTCACAGCCGCGCTTCTCGGTAACGTTAATGGAAACCAAGGCCGCAATCACAGCATCTTCAAACTGATCCTGGGTGGTAAAGCTTTCCTGGTCCAGTAATCGCTCAAACTCGTCAATATAGGAAAGACCAGGGGGCGTATTGATGTCGGCCCCCAAATCCACCAGCAGATCGGTTAGCCAGACAGCGTGACGAGCTTCATCCGCCACATGGTGGGAAAGATCCCTGACCAGGTCCTTGGGTTGACCATTGAGCGATTCAATGAGATCGGTTAGGTCTTTACAGCTACGTTGCTCGTTGTAGCGATAGCGATTCAGGGTAAGGTAGTGAACTTCCTGGTCCTGTACTACCTGCTTCATAACATCACGGGCGCTCAGGACATTCAGAAAAGGGCGAGGGTAGGTAACGGCCATGGAATTTCTTAAGTTTTACAAAGTATTGGTTGGATCTTAGCGTACCTTTTTTATTCCCGGTAGGTTAATCAGATGCCATGTCCCCTATACCCTCAAGCTATAATTTAGGCCTACTGCCGGACGGTCAAAACCTCCTGCCTATCCTGATTGGTGAGTTCTTTATCTATGATCTGGCCCCTGCCCCCCCGTTCTCGTAAGTCCATTGCCCGTCTGGAAGTTACTGGCGTAATTGGATCTGAAACCCGTAAGCGAGTTCTAGAAGCCCTCCAGGAAATTGAGGACAGAAGGTTCCCCGCCCTACTGCTACGCATCGATAGTCCAGGTGGCACTGTAGGAGATTCCCAGGAAATCTACACCGCACTGCAGCGTTTACAGGAAAAGGTCAAAATCGTAGCCAGCTTTGGCAATATTTCCGCCTCTGGTGGGGTCTATATTGGCATGGGAGCAGGTCACATCATGGCTAACCCCGGTACCATTACGGGCAGTATTGGGGTGATTTTACGGGGCAATAACCTGGAACGTCTCCTCGATCGCCTGGGGGTGTCCTTTAAGGTGATTAAATCGGGTCCCTACAAAGATATTCTGGCCTTTGATCGGGAACTAACAGACCCGGAAAAGGGAATTCTACAGGAGTTGATTGATATTAGCTACGGTCAGTTTGTCAAAACCGTAGCCACCGCCCGATCCCTGACGGAGGAAGCCGTCCGCAGCTTTGCCGATGGACGCATCTTTACCGGTGAGCAAGCCCTGGCCTTAGGGGTTGTCGATCGCCTGGGTAGTGAGGCCGACGCCCGCCGCTGGGCAGCGGAATTGGCCGGACTGGATCCTGAGAAAGCGACATGCATCACAGTAGGCGAGAAAAAACCAGGTTTTCGGCGTTTCTTACCAGGTAGTGAGATCACCCTGGGGTCATCTCTCACCCCCCTCAATGCAGTTCTGGACTGGCTGCAGTTTGAGCAATCCACCAGTGGTCTGCCGCTCTGGCTCTATCGTCCCTAGATAGCTTGTTTGGGTCCCATCCTCTGATAATCTGGTCAGGATGGTCAAATCCCCTCCCAGGCAAAGGTTCGCTGGTAGGATGGGACCTATAGAATTGAGTGGTTCGCTGCGATCGCTGCTGGGCCTAGTCTCTATGGTGGCAGGGTAGAACGGGCTGATCGCCGTATCTTGGGAGGACTGCGTGTGAACTGGCGAGTGTGGGCAATTCGGGGAGCGGTAACCGTACCAGAAAATTCTACCGTGGCAATGGAGGAAGCTGTGATAGAACTCCTGGATGCCCTAGAAAATCGAAACCAGCTTAACCCTACCTGCATCATCAGTGCGACCTTTTCCGTCACGCGTGATCTGGATGCCCTGTTTCCCGCCGCGATCGCTCGACAGCGGCCTGGATGGGATCGGGTTGCCCTGCTGGATGTCCAGCACATGCATGTAGTTGGTAGCTTGCCCCGCTGCATCCGGGTGCTCATGCATGTTCAGCTAGAAACTCTAGATCCAATTATTTATCACGCCTATCTACGGGAAGCGGAAGCACTCCGGCCCGATTTAGAATCTTCCGGCTAGTTATCCTTACCTTTTCTAAACAAAAACCCTTTAAATACAAGGTTTTAGCAAAAACCTAGGGATATCCACCCATTCCTCCTTACCCTGGCGTAAGTTATAACGATACCCCGGGAGGATAGACCAGGGTAGACAATTTCAAGGCTTTAGCCTGGCTTTCCCAACGGACTGATTGCAATCTAGTCCGGCTAATCTGATTTGATGGTTTTAGTTCTATCTAGGGAAAACTAAAGGCATTGTGAAAATATTACCAATCTATAGCTAATCTTTAGAAACTAGGCGCCAGTCTTATGTTGCGTACATCGCCAGCTGACCGGGAGAACAACTCTCGATCGGAAATTTCCCCGTCCATTTCCTTACCCATCACCAGGACAAAGTCCAATCGGATTACCCATCGTCTTGCGGGGCAAAGTCTGCAGGCAGAAGACAACGAGACACTGGTTTTATCCCTAGCTCAAAGCCATACTACCACCGATCTTGTACGTCTTTATCTACAGGATATTGGTCGGGTAAAACTCCTCAGCCGAGACGAAGAAATAGCCGAGGGTCGCCATGTTCACAACTACATTCAGTTACTAGCGGTCTTGCGCCAGGGGGCCAAAACCCACGGAGGAGTGCTCCAGACCTACCAGCTGCTTTTGCACAGCCGCGATCGCCTCTCCTCCCAGTTGGGCTATCGCCCTTCCTTACAACGCTGGGCAGCCGTAGCCCAGCTACCGGTCACTGACCTCAAAACTATCCTGGTAGAGGGTAAACAAGCCTGGGCTGAGTTGGCTAAGGTGAGCGTAGAGGAATTACAAACGGCTATGGCTGAAGGCAGACGGGCCAAGGAACGCATGATCAAAGCCAATCTGCGGTTAGTGGTTTCTGTGGCCAAAAAGTATCAAAACCGGGGTTTAGAGCTTCTGGATCTAATTCAGGAGGGAACCTTAGGTCTGGAGCGAGCCGTAGAAAAGTTTAACCCCACCAAGGGCTATCGCTTCAGTACCTACGCCTACTGGTGGATTCGCCAGGGTATAACCCGCGCCCTAGCTACCCAAAGTCGCACTATTCGGCTACCGGTTCACATCACTGACAAAATTAATAAAATCAAAAAGGTTCAGCGTCAGTTTATCGAAACCAAGGGACGTAGCGCCTCCCCGGAAGAGATTGGACAGCACTTGGGTATGACCGCCCAGGAAGTGCGAGAAACCCTGCTCAGCATGCCCCGGGCGGTTTCCCTGGAAACCCGAGTCGGTCAAGATCGAGATACAGAACTGGGGGAGTTGCTGGAATCTACCAGCATGTCTCCCGAAGAACAACTGGTACGGGATTCCTTAAAACAGGATCTGCAGCAACTCCTGCAGGGCTTAACCAGCCGCGAGCAGGATGTGATTGCCATGCGGTTTGGTTTAGTCGATGGCACGGCCTATTCTCTGGCTGAAATTGGCCGGGTGATGGAACTCTCCCGAGAACGGGTACGTCAAATTGAAGCGAAGGCCATGCAAAAACTTCGCCAGCCCAGTCACCGCCACCTCATGTACGACTATTTAGAAATCCTCACCTGAACAACAGGGAAGATATCCAACCAGGCCATAATTAAGTTACTGTCTAGTCAACTGAATCCCTTGAGGAGAGATGCTCCCTGGTACCCTAAGTCCCTACAACTATGATATTGAGGCTATTATTCAAGGCTATTCCCAGGGCTATTTTTTGATGGCCGATGACCATAGCCAGGATTTGGGCTGGTACTCCAGTCGTCAGCGTACCCTAATTCCTCTGGACTACCGTTTCCACTATCCTCGATCGCTGCGGCGGGTGATTAACCAGCACCGTTTCCATGTCGCCATTAACCAGGCCTTCGAGGCGGTGGTAGAGGGATGTGCCGATCGGGAGACTACTTGGATTTCTCCAGAGTTAAAGCAGGTGTATAGGGAACTTTACCAGGCGGGTTGGGCCTATAGCTTTGAGACCTGGCAAGGGCAAGAATTGGCAGGAGGGATTTTAGGTTTGGTGATTGGGGGGGCCTTTATTGGCGAATCAATGTTTTTTAGAATCTCTGAAGGCTCTAAGGTGGCTATGGTGAGATTGGTTGATCACCTCAGGCAGCGGCACTTTGTCTTGTTTGATGCTCAAATGATGAATCCTCACCTGGCCCGATTCGGGGCCTATATCGTTGATCAGCAGGACTATAAAAACCAGTTAGCGATCGCCTTGACACAAAATTGCAGTTTTGTGTAGAAAGACCCAGGGCCTGGCTCGGTGTCCTAAGCGACGAGCCCTACGTAATAGGGTTAACTTTTCGTATTACGTAGGGCTCCGGCCAACGATTGTTTAGACCACAGTGACGGTGTTGTCGCCACCGATACTGTAACTGCTCAGATGCAGAATACTGTCGGTACTGGCGTTAAACCCAGCGATGCCATCGTTAACAGCGATGAAGGTACCGGTTTGCCCGGTTACCGTAAAGGCGCGGGCGCTGTTGGCGGTAAACACCCCAGTGGTGAGCACCGCCTGGAGAGCGGCGGTGCTGAGGCTGGTGGCATTGCCACTGGTGGCAGTCAGGGTGACGGGGGTAAGGGAGCTGGGAGCATCGATGAGATCGCCCAGGGTGTAGTCGGTAAGGCGATCAAAGCTAGCCAGTAGGGAATCGCCCAGGACGCTCAGCATAAACTGATCAATACCGGTGCCACCAGTGAGGGTGTCTTTGCCCGCGCCCCCCACTAGGCTATCGTTGCCGTCGCCCCCCACCAGGAAGTCATTGCCCGCATCGCCGAAGAGACTATCGTTACCCAAACCGCCGCTGAGGGTGTTGTTCTCAGTGTTGCCGGTGAGGCTGTCATCGCCATTGGAGCCGGTGACATTTTCAAGGTTGGCAAGGGTATCCCCGCTGGCATCACCACCGGAGGCGGTGTTGGTGGCCAGGTTGATGGTCACCCCCGTGGCAGAGCCCGAATAGGACAGGGTATCAATGCCAAGCCCACCATCCACAACGTCAGCCCCCGCACCGCCAACTAGAAAGTCATTACCGGCATCGCCGAAGAGACTATCGTTACCCGCCCCACCGCTGAGGGTGTTGTTCTCAGCGTTGCCGGTGAGGCTGTCATCCCCATTGGAGCCGGTGACATTTTCAAGGTTGGCAAGGGTGTCCCCGCTGGCATCCCCACCGGAGGCGGTATTAGTGGCCAGGTTGATGGTCACCCCCATGGCAGACCCGGAATAGGAGAGGGTATCAATGCCCGCGCCCCCATCCACAAGGTCAGCCCCCGCACCGCCCACCAGGAAGTCATTACCGGCATCGCCAATTAGGGTGTCATTCCCCGTCCCACCACTGAGGGTGTTGTTGTCAGCATTGCCGGTGAGG
>JBEITR010000029.1:0-37877 GCA_040374765.1 Leptolyngbya sp. | reverse complement strand
TCGGTATGCGCTGGAGTGAGGATGGCTTTAACCATCTTCTCTTGCTCAGGTTAGCTTGGGCTAATGATCGTTTTGATGACCTCTTTCCCTCCGTTCCTAACCCCCTAACCGACCCCTCCCCTAACCTTTAGATACGCCCCCACTGCACTGCTCCGCTTTCACACGCTTACCGTAATGGGAGTTCCCCATGTTCAACGAAGCCAACACCGTCGAAGACTACCTACGCCACCTGCTCAGTGGCACCGCCGCCACCCCCACCACGGGCAGATCGGGTGACGTGGGCGGTGCCTACACCGTGCTCGGGCCTAATCGAGTCGGGGCGGGCTGGCACTACGTTCCTGCCACTGGCCTGCCCCGCCAACCCAAGGACGTCTTTATCGAAACCTTCCTTCGCGAGGCCCTGATTCGCCTCAATCTAGCCATTGCGGCCAACCCCGACCGGGCCGAAGAAGTGATCTACAAACTGCGGGCCATGGTGCTGGCGGTACGCAGTGACGGCATCATCAGCGCCAACGAGCAGTTTACCGAATGGCTGCGGGGCAACAAGACCATGCCCTTTGGCGACAACTACGCCCATGTGCCGATCCGCCTGATTGACTTCGACAACCTCGACAACAACCAGTACATCGTCACCTGCCAATACACCTACCGGGCCGGGGCCACCGAGAAGCGGCCCGACCTGGTGCTGCTGGTCAACGGCTTGCCCCTGGTGATCATCGAAGCCAAAACCCCCGTGCGGCAGGCGGTGAGCTGGGTGGATGGGGCCATCCAAATCCACGACGACTACGAGAAAAACATCCCCGAACTGTTTGCCTGCAATGTGTTCAGCGTCGCCAGCGAAGGTAAAGAGCTGCGCTACGGCTCCATTCGCATGCCCATCGAGCTGTGGGGACCCTGGCGTCGAGAGGATGCAGCCCCCCCGGCTAACCTGGCCGCCCTAAAGCAGGGGGTTTCTACTCTCCTCCAACCCGCCACGGTTTTGGATATCCTGGCTAACTACACCCTCTTCGCCACCGATCAAAAAAAGCGCCGTCTCAAGGTGGTCTGTCGCTACCAGCAGTACGACGCCGGCAACAGGATTTTGCAGCGGGTGATGGCGGGCCATCCCAAAAAGGGGCTGATCTGGCATTTCCAAGGCTCCGGTAAATCCCTGCTGATGGTGTTCACTGCCCAGAAGCTGCGGATGGCGCCCCAACTGCGAAACCCCACCGTGTTGGTTGTCGTCGACCGCGTCGACCTCGACGCCCAGATCAGCAGCACCTTCCACGCCTCCGACATCCCCAACCTGGAGAAAGCCAATACCCGGGAAGAGCTGGAAACCCTCCTGCGCCAGGACACCCGTAAAATCATCATCACCACCATTCACAAATTTGCTGAGGCCGACGGCGAACTCAATTGCCGCGACAATATCATCGTCATGGTGGACGAAGCCCACCGCACCCAGGAGGGTGACCTGGGGCGCAAAATGCGCCATGCCTTACCCAATGCCTTTTTCTTTGGCCTCACCGGAACGCCGATTAACAGGCGCGATCGCAACACCTTCTTTACCTTTGGAGCCGACGAAGACAAAAACGGCTACATGAGCCGCTACGACTTCAAAGACTCCATCCGCGACGGAGCCACCCTGCCCATTCACTTTGAAGCGCGGATGGTGGAGCTACACATCGATAAAGCGGCGATCGACGAAGCCTACGCTGAGTTAACCGGGAGCCTCTCCGACCTCGACAAAGATAACCTGGCCAAAGCCGCCGCCCGCACCGCCGTGCTGGTGAAGGTGCCCGATCGCATCCAGCGCATCTGCGGTGACATCGTCAGCCACTACCAGGAGAAAGTGGAGCCCAATGGCTTTAAGGCGATGGTGGTCACCTTTGACCAGGAAGCCTGCCTACTCTATAAAGCGGTACTCGACCAATACCTCGACCCCGAAGCCAGTGACATCGTCATCTCCGCCACCGGCAAAGACGAGCGCTACAGGCCCTACAAGCGCACCCGCGACCAGGAAGAAAAACTGCTAGACCGCTTCCGCAACCCCAACCACCCGCTAAAGATCCTGATCGTCACCGCCAAACTCCTCACCGGCTTCGATGCCCCCATCCTTCAGGTTATGTACCTGGACAAACCCCTGCGGGACCACACCCTGCTCCAGGCTATCTGCCGTACCAACCGCACCTACGGCGACCAAAAGACTAATGGCCTGATCGTTGACTACCTTGGCGTCTTCGATGACGTAGCCAAGGCCCTCGAATTTGATGAAGAAGACTTCGGCAAGGTGGTCTCTGGCATCAACGAGCTGGCCAAGCAGCTACCCGGTGCCCTGCAAAAATGTCTGGCCTATTTTCAGGGGTGCGATCGCAGCCTCACCGGCTACGAAGGACTGATGCAAGCTCAGGAATGCTTACCTAACAACCAAGTGCGGGACGGCTTCGCCGCCGATTACAGCTACCTTTCCAAACTTTGGGAAGCCCTCTCCCCCGATGCCCTCCTCAACCCCTTTGAGACCGACTATCGCTGGCTCTCCCAGGTTTATATTTCCGTTCAACCGACAAGCGGTATGGGTCGGCTGATCTGGCACTCCCTCGGTGCAAAAACCATCCAACTGATCCACCAGAACGTCCAGGTGGAAGCCATCCGCGATGACCTGGACGATATCATTCTTGACAGTGAACTGGTAGAGTTAATCCTCGACAGCCCCGACCCCAAGAAAAAGGCCAAGGAAATCGAAATCAAGGTCATCCAACGCCTCCGCAAACACAGCGGCAACCCCCGCTTCAAAGCCCTCTCCGAACGATTAGAGGCTTTGAAAGAACGTCATGAGCAGGGTCAAATCCACAGTGTCGCCTTCCTCAAAGAACTCCTTGACCTGGCCCGCGAACTGCTGGAGACCGAAAAGCAGACACCCCCGGAAGAAGAGGAAGATCGCGGCAAAGCCGCCCTTACGGAACTGTTCCAGGAAGTCAGCAACGAGCAAACTCCCAAGCTGGTGGAACGCATCGTCAACGATATCGATGAAATCGTCCGCCTCGTCCGGTTTGATGGCTGGCAAAGTACCAGCGCCGGTGAGCGAGAGGTAAGACAGGCCCTGCGGAAGACACTGCTCAAATACCAGCTTCATCAAGATAAGGAGCTGTTTGAAAAAGCCTACGGCTACGTCAAACAGTATTATTGACGATGTCAGTATCAGGGCCAGCCCCAAATCATCGGTGGGCTAACCTGCGATCTGCGCTTGGAGTTTCCCGGCATCCATAGCCCCCCAGACCCCCTTTGTTGTCCACAAATCCCCACAGTTCATCCATCTGCACCGGGTTGGGTTCTAGACCGCTGACACCAAAGTCTGATCACTCTCAACCCCAACAGGGGATGGCGCAAAAACCACCTCTGCATAGAACTGCTCGATCGGTAAACTTAGGCCAATGCTTTTTAACTCCACAACGTCGCCGGCTCGATAGCTGAGAATCAACCAATCCCCGCCATCGTTTTTATGATAAATGTCGATTGCCATCGCCTCCGTGCTGACCCAAAATAATGGGATACAAGCCCGACCTTTTTAGGGCGGCTTTTCTTGGTCTTGAATATAGCGCTTCAAAACCTCTATCGGTGCGCCACCGACCGAGGCCGAGAAGTGTGCGGGTGTCCAGAGAGCGGCCTTGCCCTTGGGTTTAGGCAGCCCGGCTTGGCCATACCGACGACTTGAAACTCCCTTCAATGCATTTACGATCTGAGAAATGGAGAGCTTGGGTGGATATTCCACTAGCAGATGAACATGGTCGGCTTCACCGTTGAACTCAAGGATCTGAAAATCCATTTTCAGGGCTACGGACTTGCAAGCGGACTCCAACACCTTGAAACCTTCGGCGCTCAGCACCTTCTGCCGATACTTAGTCACAAAGATGAGGTGAGCCTTGAGATCTGAAACGCTGTGATTCTCCCGGCGATAAGTCATTGCTTGAAGGATGCGACCAACTTATAATAAGACTATGAAAGCACGTTATCAGTACAGAATCTACCCTACCGACCAACAGCGCATAGGGCTGGCTAAGCTCTTTGGGTGCTGTCGAGTGGTGTGGAATGATGCCCTGGCCTGGGTCAAGTCAACGCCGGAGGGCGAGAAGTGGCCAAGCAATGCTGAGTTGCAGAAGATCTGTATCACCCAAGCCAAGCAGACTGAGGGGCGAAAATGGCTGGCCGAGGTCAGCAATATTCCGTTGCAGCAGTCGATTCAGGATTTGGGTGTTGCTTTCAAAAACTTCTTTGATTCTCGCAAAGGCAAGCGGAAAGGGCCACGGGCTGGGTTTCCTCGGTTTAAGAAGAAGCTCAATCAGCAATCGGCTCGGTTCCGCAAGGGCGGTTTCTCCCTCAAAGCTGGGAAGGTGTACCTGGCTAAGATAGGGGACATCAAAACCAAGTGGTCGAGGCCGTTACCCTCTGAACCCAGTTCAGTCACGGCGATCAAGGATTGTGCAGGACGGTATTTCCTGAGCTTTGTGGTGGAGGTAGAGCCTATCACCGTCGAACCTAAAAACCAAGGGGTCGGCGTGGATTTGGGCATCGAAACCTTAGCCACCCTCAGCACCGGGGAGAAAATCAAAGCCCCGGATACTCAACACCTGGACAGGCACATCCGCAAAGGGAAGCGCAAACTCGCTAGGGCCATGAAAGGCTCAAAGCGGCGTGAATCGTTGCGGATGGCTATTGCCAGGATGGAGGCCAAACAGCGCGACATTCGCCAAGACTTCAACCAAAAGCTGGCTTCTCGCCTCGTGCGGGAAAACAGCGTCGTGGTTTTGGAGGATTTGAACGTGGCGGGAATGGTGAAGAACCGTTCCCTGTCCAGGGCCATTAGTCGGGCGGGATGGCGGCAAATTAGAACCCTCTGTGAGGGTAAGGCCCACCTGATCCACGACCGGGACGTAAGAACCATCAGCCGATGGGAACCTACCTCCCAAGTGTGTTCATGTTGTGGCTATGGCTGGGGCAAGTTGGATTTGTCGGTGCGGTCAGTGTTGTGCCTCAACTGCGGGGCCGAACAGGATCGGGACATCAACGCCAGCGTGAATATTTTGGCGGCTGGGCAAGCCGACCCGAATGGACAGGCGCTAAGCCGTGTAAGACCCCAATCTGGGGCAGTGGCTTGTCTGTCTACTCATCAGGAGTCCGCTTAGGGCGGGCAGACTGGGAATCATCGCGCCTTCAGGCCGAGGAGGATGTCAACATGGGTGGGTTGCTCGATTCACCTCAGCTCCATTAAACTCATTAAGTTTTGAAGCCCCACCTCATTTCTCCCCCAGCGATGCAACTCTATTTTGTCCGTCATGGAGAAAGTGATGCCAACCGCTTGCAGGTCATTTCTAATCGCCATGATTGCTACGGCCTCACCCCCAGGGGCCAACAACAGGCTCAGGCCTTGGCCGAAAAACTCAAGCCGGTTCCCATTGCCGCCATCTTTACCAGCCCCCTCTGTCGGGCGGTAGAGACCGCCGCCATCCTCTCCCAGGCCCTAGGGCCGCCTTACCAAATCACCGATGCCCTGAGGGAATACGACTGCGGCATCCTCGAAGGCAAGTCTGACCCAGCCAGTTGGCAACTCCACCAGGAAATTGCTGAGGATTGGCGGCTGCGGCAAAACTGGCAGCGCCGCCCCGATCAGGGGGAGAGCTTTCTAGATATCAAAAATCGCTTTCTACCCTTGATCACCAGCCTCATCGAGGATCCCTACCTGGCCCATGTCCCTATCCTGCTGGTGGGCCATGGCGGCCTCTTTCAGCTAATGCTGCCCCTGGTATTGGCCAATATCGATGGGCCGTTTGTCACCCACCATCCCATCGCCCACACCGATTGCATTATGGCGGAACTACAACCCCATGGGCTGCACTGCCGTCAGTGGGGTGAACTGCACCTCCGGTAGAGCATTCCTGCCCTAACCCGGCAACCACCCATCGCCCCAGGGCAGAGGGGGTTGACCCCCGCGGACCAGCCTACTGCTCTGGCCTCTGCCTCCCAGCTAAATGTCATAGTGCCAATGTTCACCGGTTTCAGCCACAATTAATTGACGCGACTTGCGATGAATTAACTGCTGATCCTCCAGGTGACTGAGCAGGCGGGTAACGGTAACCCGACTCAAACCGCTGAAATCCGCCAGGTCCTGGTGGGTGATCTTAAGGTTGATTAAAGCGCCCTGTTCTACCTGCAGGCCAAAGCGATGGGCCAACCACTGCAACACCTCCAATAAGGCCACATCGGCCCGACGGTTCGATCGCACCAGCATGAGAAACTCCGTTTGTTGCCAGTAGCGCACCAATACCTCGGGGGAAAGCTGCCACTCCGGCTCGGTGATACCGACCGCCTCCACCTCCGTAACCGCCTCCACCAGGTAGGGGTTCACCCTAGACAGGGATGGCCCCACCAGGTCCCCGGGCCCCCACAGCCCCAGGGCAATGATGCCCCCATCTTCCTGGTAGGTGAGGGTCCGCACCACGCCTGACTTTAACCACCAAAACCGATGGGGATCATGGGGTAAATAGTGGCGACGACGAAACTGAGTGGGGGTAGCCTGCCGCAGCTGATCAATCTGCTGGGCAGAGACCTCCTCTAACCTGGCCCTGGCGGACAGCATGGCCTGATGGATGGGGTAATCGGACACAGGAGCCTCCGGTTGGCAGACAAAGGGGGACGGGTTGGAGATTAGAGAAACCATGGAATTCGGGGGAGAGATGGGGGCATGGGAAGGGGCAATGAGGGCTGTCTCCTTTGGTTGAGGAGACCGGGACGGGCTGAGGGCCCCAGCGGACCGGCCTGTCTACAAAAATCTCCTCAGAAACAAGATTATAATAAAAATCAAACTCAAAATAAGTTAAATCCAATCAAATTTGAATCGTGATTTACAATTCAGATCAATCTCCCTTCTCCGTAGTGATTGTCGGGGGTGGCTTAAGCGGTACTTTGGTGGCGGTTGAGTTGCTCAAGCAAGCTCCTCACCCCCTGCACATTGCCATTGTTGAGCGGAGCCATGGAGTGGGACGGGGAGTAGCCTATAGTAGTCCCCTGCCCTGCCACCTGCTCAACGTTCCGGTCAATGGGGTCAGTCTGGTGCGATCGCAGCCCAATCATTTTCTCCACTGGCTGCATGGCCAGGGCTATGGGGAGATCACCCCCCAGTCCTTTGTTCCGCGCTATTTATTTGGCTCCTATGTGCAGGAGAGTTTGCAGCAAGCCCAAGATCAATCTCTCCATGGTCGTCTGACCATTTACGCCGATGCCGCGATCGACCTGGGGCCGGGGCCCCATGGACCCCAGGTCAGCTTAGGTAGCGGCCGGGTACTGACAGGGGATCGGATCGTTTTAGCCCTCGGTAACCCCGCCCCTACCCCGGTCCCAATCGCCAACCCAGCCTTTTACCAGAGCCCTAACTATGTCAACTCCGGCTGGTCGGCGGGTATTGATCCGGTGCGGGAAAAGTCGGCCCTTCTATTAATTGGCGCTGGTCTCACCGCCGTTGACTGGATTGTTGCCCTTCATAGTCAGGGATACGGAGGGTCGATCCATCTCCTATCCCGCCATGGCCTCCTACCCCAAACCCACCAACCTCCTCAGGACTATGGCCAGGACTGGTTATTCACCCAACTTCCCCAAACCAGCCTGGGCCTCTTGGGTTGGCTGCGGCGAGAGGTTCGTCAGGCCGCCCACCAAGGCTATGATTGGCGGGCAGTGCTGGATAGTCTGCGCTACCAGACCCAGGCACTTTGGGTGAACCTACCCCTGGGGGAACAACAACGGTTTATCCGCCATCTTAGGCCCTACTGGGATAGCCATCGCCACCGCATTGCGCCCGAAATTGGGGAGATTGTCCATGGTCTACAGCGATCGCAGCAGTTGCACATCTACAGGGGTCACCTGATCAATCTGGAGGATCGGGATAAAGCCGTGGCGGTCACCATCCGACCCCGGGGCCAGACTACCACCGAAGAGTTTTTTGTCGGGGCTGTGATTAACTGTAGCGGACCTCAGTTTGATTATTCTAAAGTCTCCGATCCCCTGGTGCAGTCCCTACGGGCTCGTGGATTGATCACCCCTAGTCGGGTTCGATTGGGACTGCAAGCCAGCCCCAATGGTGCGGTAGTATCGACCCAGGGTATTGCCTCCAACTGGCTCTACAGCCTCGGGCCAACTCGCCGGGGCGAACTTTGGGAAACAACCGCAGTGGCAGAAATTCGGGATCAGGCGGAGGCCCTGGCCCAGGAACTCCTGGGGAGCAGGGTTAAGGTGACTGGATAAGAGGGCTCTCATCTTGGTGAATAGCGACATCAAAACCGAATTTACCGGCGTTCTCACCCGTCCCGAAGGGGTAGGACTGCTGGGCAGTATCCTGTTATTTCTCCTCACCCTGGCCCTCTTTACCTGTTTTTGGGTGGTGGTGCCCGTGGGAGAACAGGGGGTGTGGTTGCACTTTGGCCAGGTACAGCCCCGAGTTTTAGCTGAGGGGGTGCATTTTATGGTGCCTGGGATCGATCGGGTGGAAACCTTGAGTATCCAGGTGCAGAAGCAGGAAATTTCCACCGAGGCCTCTTCCCTAGATTTACAGGATGTTTTCGCCGATGTGGCAGTCAATTGGCATATTCCCCCAGGGCAGGTCAATCAGGTATTCCAGCGCATCGGTAAGGAAACCATGGTGGTTGACCGGGTGCTCAACCCCGCCATTGAGGAAACCATCAAGGGGGTAATGGCTCACTATAGAGCAGAGGCGGTGATTACCCAACGAGACCAGGTTAAGGCGGAGGTAGATCAGGCCCTGGGCGATCGCCTCAGCCCCTACGGTCTGGTGGTGGATGACGTGGCCCTCACCACCATTCATTTTTCCCAGCAGTTTCGAGAGGCGGTGGAAGCCAAGCAAGTTGCCGAACAGCAGGCCAAACAGGCGGAATTTGTAGCCCGCAAAGCTCTGCGGGAAGCGGAAATTGAAATTAATCTGGCCCAGGGTAAGGCCGCCGCCCATCGGCTGTTGCAAGAGACTCTGACGCCCCAGGTGTTGAAATACCAGGCCTTGCAGAAATGGAATGGTCACCTGCCGGTCATTACCGGGTCAGGGGCGAGCCCGGTAATTGAGCTGGAGGATTTGATTCCAGAGGATTAGTCCTAGACTGACAGCCTTGGCTAACCCGCTGAGGGCCGGGTGAACCGGTTAATTCCATGGCTTGCCCCTAACAGGCTTGTCCCGGATGACGACCCCTGCCAAGGCAAGGACTAGGTAGGCGTTCTGGTTAGCCCCCTTACCCTCAACTTAATAACCAGTGGGCGGTTGGCAGCTTTGGGCAGATGGGCGGCCACCATCGATCCACTAAAACCAGCGCCAATAATGGCGATAGTCCTGGTACTGCTGGAGGGGGTTGCCATAGCTACCCGAGCTCTCCGGCCCACCGGGAAGTTAGATGCAGGGGTTGCTCCACCGGACGCCTGATTTGGGAATGGCGGGCTAGATAATCAAAGAACCGTTCCCGCAGTCGAGGACTGACCAGGGTATTGTCAATGTAGTGAAAGCCAATGGCGTAGGCTTTCTCAATCACTTGCTGCGGAGTCAGGCGCTCTGCAATGGCCGTACTGAGCAGGGCGATCGCAGTCGATCGCATGCCAGCCGCGCAGTGCACCAATACTGGCTTGGGCATCTGGTCGATCTGGTGGAGAATTTGGGCAATGATTACTTCTTCCAATTGCTCTAGTCGGAGGGGGATATGAACGTAGTTGAGCCCCAAGGATTCGGCTATGCACTGCTCATCGCTCCAAAAACCCAGTTCACTAGATACCCGCAGATTTAAGACTGACTTAAACCCTTCCTGTACCGCCTGCTGCAGTTGTTCAACACGAACCTGTCCCATGGTGGTCAGGCTATCCGTCACTTTGGTTCCGTATTCCATAGTTTATCCTTCAATAACAACAAGAGCTATAGCCCCAGCTCTGGGCAACTAGGTAAGGTCTGCGATCGCCGAGTAGACGTAGGACTAGAAAAGACCTACCTCCTACTACGAAAAAATATCTTTGGTCATCACATCGAAAGACTATTGGAAAAGTTCTCTAAGGTTAGCTAAAGGCTAATTAGCTAGCATTTAAAGGGAGACAAATAGGGTTTTAAAACCATTTCTCTATAGATAGACATAAAATCTTTGTGATTATTTGGTAATTCATAGAATCTAAGTGAAACTTCCTTAAAGCCTTTAAGACCCCGATGATCAGAAAAATTATCTAACTTTTCCAGGGCTCCTATGGTATTACCAAATGGCCCCAAGAATTATTTAAACATTTTCTAGCATGGCCAATCAGGATATTGACTCGAGCTAGCCGAAACCCATAAACGTCATCAAGTATTGACAAGAATATTAATGACCATTCAGAAGCTTGATTAAATTAAATTGACATAGAACAATCAAATTGTCCATAGAATTATCGTAGATTAAGAAAAAGTAATTCCTGCCTTTAATTTATTTGAAAGTCCTTATGTTTCTAAAAAAATGACTCAAACTCTCTAGATAAATTGTTACCCCGAAAACAATTTGCTGAATCTAATTTATCTAATGTAATCCAGGTAACAGGAATAAAATTTATTCATCTTCGACCGATGGGAGTAGTAGTCTTCTCTGAGAAGTATAGCTTCAACTAGAATAATTAGTTTAGGGTTGACTAGTCAACTCGATATCGCTTAATCCCTAAGGATCTAGTTAGGAAAAGATATCAACAGTCAAGACGAGAGGGGAGTTCTGGATCATTTCCATCCCATCAAAATGGTTATTACTATAGATCGAGACTACTAGCGATAGGTCAATTTCCTTGCTTAAAGGGGCTTCCAGCGATGATCTGATTAGGAAATTATCTATTTCAACTAAATATGGGTATGGCCACGATGGATAGAAGTTCTAGTAGAAAGTTATCCGCCCAAAAAATTATCTAGTGGAATTGTTTTTCCAATAACAATTCAGAAGTAAAAATATGGATGTGGATTTTTCAGAAGATAAAAGAATTGACAAAACACAATTGACTCGTGTTAATCTACTGGACAGGCAGTTAAACCCCAGTTTTTTGACCGACTTACAGTAGATTTAATTTTTACGGTAGATTTTTATGGCTTTTTTAACTAGTGTTGTCCCGTCAAGCAGCCTAGTCTCTTTAAAGGCGATAACCAGATAAAGAACCATTATTAATAGCTGATGAAAGCTATAGTCTATCCTCGGCGGGCAGTTTTCCTAAGTCAGTTATCAAGATTAATTTGAAGGAGTGATCACCATGAGCACAGTTACCCTAAGGGCCCTTGATCTGCAGATTAAGCCCCTGGGTGGACGCATTGGGGCCGAGATTGAAGGATTGAATTTGCATGAATCCTTGAGCAGCACCACCATCGCCCACCTGCGTCAGGCCCTGTTGCAATACAAAGTGCTATTTTTTCGTAATCAGTCACTGGATGATCACCGCCAGGTAGCCTTTGCTAACTACTTTGGTCGTCTTACCGGAGCCCACCCCACCCTAGCCCCACCTACCGATCATCCTGCGGTGCTGGATATTGACTATGGCCGCAGTCCATCGCGTACCAACTTCTGGCATACCGATGTCAGCTTTGTCGATCGCCCGCCCCTGGGTTCAGTATTGCGGGCTTTGGAGTTACCTGCCGCTGGTGGCGATACCCTCTGGGCCAACACCGTTACCGCCTACCAGGATCTACCTCCTTGTCTGAAGGTCCTGGCCGATCAGGCCTGGGCTATCCACAGTAATGCCTACGACTACGCTGCAGACTATCAGTCCCTCTCTGCTGAAGCCAGGGCTTTTCAAGAAAAGTTCTCCGCCCTTCCCTATGAAACCCTGCATCCAGTGGTGCGGGTCCATCCCGAAACCCAGGAGCGTGGCCTGTTTTTGGGTGGATTTGTCCGCCATATCCGCGGTCTCTCCACCTTTGAATCAGTAGATGTGCTGCGCCTCCTGCAAAGCTACGTCACCCGGCCGGAAAATACGGTGCGCTGGCGCTGGCAGTTGGGCGACCTAGCCTTTTGGGATAACCGGGTGACCCAACACTACGGGGTCTACGATTATGATGGTCAAGCCCGCCGCGTTCGCCGGGTAACCATTGCGGGAGATATCCCGGTGGGTACAGGGGGTACCCCCAGTCAGGTAATTCAGGGCAATTCCTCTGGGTATACCCCCCAGGCAGCCTGACAAACTTGCTGGACGGCTAAAGGCCACCACCGCCAGGAGGTAGCACCGGTCTCCCCGTTGAAGGGATTCAAGCCCTGGGTTGATTCGCCTCAATCAAGATGGCTTCAAACTCTCTAGAAATGCGGGTACGAAATCGTCTTTTGTGTCTCACCAAAATAACGGGTTGGGTCATCTCGTAGACACGACCCGGTTTCTCTATTTGATCAACCACCTGTAAAGCCTTCAACGTTCCCAATTTCAATTCCAACCGCACTGTAGAACGGGGTAAGGCCGCTGCTCCAATGCCTCCTTCAACCACTGCCTTAATCATTTCACTGGTGGTAAGAATTAAACTAGTGTTTAGATCATCGGGATTTACCCCCCATCCCTGCAGGGTTTGCTCAAACATCTGGCGAGACCCCGATCCTGGCTCTCGCATAATCCAGGAGGAGGTGATCAGGTCCCTTAAGGTAATGCGATCGCGATTAAACCAGGAATGGGCCTGACCCACCACGATCGTAACCAGATCTTGGGCAATCACCTCCGTTACCAAGGATTGGCTTAGGGCTGGTCTCACCTCTCCCGTCACCAACCCTAAATCAAAGGATCCATTAACAGTACCGGAGAAGATTTCCTCCGCATTGGCAAGGGTACAGTTAATGTCAATGCCAGGATACTGCTGCTTAAACTGACTAATTTTCTCCGGTAACCAGTAGTTACCTACGGTTAAACTACTGCCGATTTTCAGCTCTCCCCGTTGGAGACCATTTAATTCTCGTAGTCCCTGGGCAGTTAACTCGACTAAATCGAGAATCTTCTGAGCTTCAGTTTGGAGTAATTTCCCCGCGTCGGTGAGTTCAATATGGCGGCCAATCCGGTGAAATAACTTAACCCCGTACTGCTCTTCCAAGCTCTGGATCGCTGCGCTAACAGCAGGCTGGGTAATATAGAGGGAATCTGCCGCCTTGGTAAAATGTAAATACTCGGCTACCGCCAGGAAAACTCGGAGTTGATCAATTTTCATTCAGACGACTTGACGCCATACTTTTTAATCGTTGAAATCCCCAAAGATTATGGCATAAATTCTATTTATGAAATCCACAAAAAAGAGTGCTTGCTGCCTAGATTTATTCAGCCTATGGTAATTTTTGGTTCAGTTTTAGAAGCGCAGCTATGATTCCTGACCTGCTGGCTATTCTACTCCGGAGTGCCACAGCCTTCGTTGCCACTAATCTGGACGACATTGTCCTGCTCGTGCTGTTCTTTTCCCAAATTGGTACCACCCTAAAGAAACGCCACATTATAGCCGGGCAGTATCTGGGTTTTGCGGCCCTGGTGGTGATCAGTCTCCCGGGGTTTCTGGGCGGTCTAGTGCTACCCCGTCCCTGGATTGGGTTACTGGGGATTGTGCCGATAGTGATTGGCCTCAGCCAGTTGCCATGGGTTGAGGCCCAGGACGAGACTGAACAGCCTACAGAACCTCCAGAGGCCAATGGCGCCAGTTGCTGGCACCTACTATCACCCCAAACCACCCACGTTGCTGCCCTTACCCTGGCCAACGGTGGGGACAATGTGGGTATTTATATGCCGATGTTTGCCAGTAGTGATGGGCTGGGGCTGGGCCTTACCCTAACGGTATTTTTTAGCCTGGTAGGGGTGTGGTGTCTGGTAGCCTATCGATTAGCAACCGCAGGCGGTATGGCGGTCCTACTTTCTCGCTACGGTTCCAGGCTTGTGCCTTTCGTCCTAATGGGGCTGGGGGGAGTGATTCTGGTAGACAGCCGTACCCTAGAATATCGGGGTTTAACAGCCCTGACCCTGACTATCCTGGTCCTATCCATCCTCCATTTGCTCCGCACAGCCCGCCGCTAGCTGTATCCTCAGCCTGAAAAGCTGTACGGCATTAACCTTCCTGTCTTTAAGAGCTTGGTCAATCCCTTAGGGTCCAGGTTGCTGGGGTTCTACAGCCCCAGGGCAAGTCAGAACGCCTCCCGGCAAAGCTGTCCCCATCGGCCTGGCTCCAGCTCTATGAATGGATCCTGTCTCCAATGGGTATGCATAAAGCCTGTTTATGGGTTCTAGAAAAAAGAACATTTGATCCCAATTTGGGCTCCCTATAGATTGGGGATGTTCTAACCCGGTGTTTCCCCATGGACTGGATTACCTCCACACTCTTAATGGGTGTGGCCATTGCCACCGCCACCACCTTTGACGACAATATTTACCTGACCCTATTCTTTAGCAAGACTAATTACAGCTTCCGTCCCCGCCATGTCATCCTGGGGGAGCTAATTGGCTTCACAGGGTTGGTAATGATTAGCCTGATTGGTTTTGTGGCTGGCTTAGTCGTGGATCACGCCTGGGTGGGTCTGCTGGGATTTCTCCCCCTGGCCATCGGAATCAACACCCTGATCAGTAACGAAACTGACGATCAGGACCAGATTCCTGCTATTGCCGTGGCTAACCCTAGCCATCGTCCCTATCGCCAGGTACGGTCGCGATCCCTAGTCCATACCTTTAAGGATCCCCAAACCTACAAGGTATCGGCGGTTACCCTAGCCAACGGTGGCAATAATCTGGCCATCTATATTCCCCTCTTTGCCAGTACCTCCTTGCCCCGCCTCAGTCTAATTTTAGCTACCTGCTACGGAGCCATTGCCCTCTGGCTATCCCTGTCCTACCATTTAACTCGCCAACCGATGCTGGCGGTGATCATGGCCCGCTATGTGCGCCGCGCCTTTCCCTTTGTGCTGATCTGGCTGGGGACTAATATTCTCATCAACAATGGTAGCTACCAGTTGGTTTACGCCCTCATGCCCGGGTCCTAGGACTGCCGCTGGCTAGGGGAAATGGTCTCCATTAGGAGGGCATCAGATCCCTTAGGCTTCCGATGACCGCTGGGCGGCTTCGGGGGGACTGGCCAGGTCAGTGGTGGATTGGCTGGAGGTGACATAGCGGACCAGGGTCAGGGTTTCTCCCCGCTGGAGCTTGACTACCCGATCGCTGTCACCAGTTCTACCCAGAGCCGGGAGGGAGGCCACCGGCAGTAGGGCCAGCCGTTCTTCGCTGGTCAGTACGGTCAGGGCCGCCTGGGGAAAATCGGCGAGGAGGGCCACCAGTTGGTCTCCCCGTTGACTGAACTGAAAACATTGACTACCCAAGTCACCTCGCCGGGCTACCCGTAGATCCGCCACACCCATGCGCTTGGCATACCCCGCCGCCGACACCAGCACCAGGTGGTCCTGGTGGGATTTGACCGGGATACATCCCACCAGGGTTTCCTGTTTACCCATGCGCACCCCCTGGGGTCCCTGGGCCGCCCGTCCCATCGGTGGCAGGTTATCTTCGTCGATCGGGAACCGTAGTAATCGGCCCCCCGAGGTCGCCAGTACCAGGTCATCCCCAGCTTCCGCCAGAGTAGCGTAGATCACCTCGTCCCCCGGCTTCACCTTCATGGCCGTTAGCCCCCGTCCGGTGAGGTTGGTAAATTCCTGCAGGGGAGCCCGCTTAATTTTGCCCAGGCGAGTAACCACGATGAGGTCCTGTTCTAGTCGATCTGGGGTCATCACCAGTTGACTGGCGATCGCCCCAGCCTCGGCGGGCACCGTATCCGGCAACAGATTCACCAGGGGCACTCCCCTACCTTGACGAGGATTGGCCGGAATATCGGCCACCTTCAGGGTAAAGGCGCGACCATCGCGGGTAATGGTCAGCACCTCCTGGCTACTTAAGGCCGGTTCTATCTGCAGAACCACGTCCTCCTCCAGGGGTTGCAGTTGGGGGCCAATGTCAGGGGTCTGACGGGCCTGGCGACGCTGGTAGGTGCGGCGAGAAAAGCGGCGCACGTAGCCCTTTTGGGTGAACTCCACCAGGTTTTCTTCCTCCACCCCTTCGGCGATAATTTCTTCTACCTGCTGAGACTCTTCCGCCCGTTCCTCCTCGCTTTGAATACGGGTGCGACGGCTATCGGCAAATTTTTTACGTAGAGCTTTAAGCTCTTTCTTCATGGCTTTGAGTCGCTCTTTGCGATCGGACAACAGCCGTTGTAACTGATCACGGCGTTGGGTAAACTCAGCAAATTCCTCCTGCAGACCCTGGCGTTCCAATCCGGTCAACTTGCGCAGGGGCATGGCCAGAATCGCATCGGACTGCCGTTCACTGAGGTTAAATTGCTGTTGAAATTGGTGTTTAGCGGTGGTGCCATCGGCAGCCTGGCGGAGGATATCAATTATGCCGTCCAGATTGGCTAGGGCAGTCAGTAAACCCTCCAGAATGTGCAGGCGAGCTTCGGTTTTTTCTAACTGGTGCTGGTAGTGGCGGGTTAGGGTCGTTTCCCGAAAATCTAGGAAGGCCTGCATGACCTCCCGTAGGGCCATCTGCCGGGGTTGGCCCTGATCCAGGGCCAGCATAATGACGCCAAAGTTAGTTTGCAGGGGGGTGGTCCGATACAGCTCCTGTAATATTCGCTGGGCCGAGGCCTCTCGCTTGAGTTCGATCACCACTCGCATACCCTCGCGATCGCTCTCATCGCGAATATCGGCAATGCCCTCTAGTTTGCCACCGTTCACCAGTTGGGCAATTTTCTCAATCCAGCCCGCCTTATTGACCTGGTAGGGTAACTCCGTGACCACAATGGCGTTCCGGCGTTGCCGCCCCTTACCCGGTCGAATTTCCTCAAACTGACTGACGCCGCGAATGGGGATACTGCCCCGCCCGGTCCGGTAGGCTTCGTAGATACCGGCGGTGCCAATAATTTCCCCTCCCGTGGGAAAGTCAGGCCCCGGAATCAGGGCAAACAGCTCCTGCTCTGGCAGGTCGGGCCGATCGATTAAGGCAATCAGGCCGTCTACCACCTCCCCCAGGTTGTGGGGAGGGATATTGGTCGCCATGCCCACCGCAATGCCGGAACAGCCATTCAGTAAAAGATTGGGAAGCTGGGTGGGCAGCACCACCGGCTCCTGTTGGGAGCTGTCGAAGTTATCGATGAAATCTACCAGGGCTTCGCTGATGTCCGTCAGCATAGCCGTATGGCTCATGGGGGAAAGGCGGGTTTCCGTATAACGCATGGCTGCCGGTGGGTCGTTATCCACCGAGCCGAAGTTACCATGGCCGTCCAACAGGGGATAGCGGCTGGAAAAGGTCTGCACCATGCGCACCAGGGCATCGTAAACGGCCTGGTCACCGTGGGGATGGTACTTACCCAGCACATCCCCCACTACCCGGGCGCATTTACGATAGGGGCGATCGGGGGTCAGGCCTAACTCGTGCATGGCGTAGAGTATGCGCCGGTGTACGGGCTTTAAGCCATCCCGCACATCGGGTAGGGCGCGACCAACGATAACGCTCATGGCGTATTCCAGGTAGGACCGCTGCACCTCCGTATGCAGGGACGTGGGTACAATTTGCCCAGCGGCGAAGATGTCAAGTTGGTCAGCCATGGGCGTTAATCCTGCATAGGGTAGGTAAGGGGCTGGGGTAATACATAGGTCTTAATAATAATGCTGTAACTTATAGCTAGGAATAGGGTAATGGCAACCTCAGCCACCAAATTATCCTATCGAAGCTGATTCCGGGCATTGGGGTGAGACCGAACCTCAGTTTTTCTAGACCTTTCTAGACCTTGCCATGGGTAATCCGGTGGGAAATCACCGTCAGCCTTTCCAATCAGCTTTACCATAGGGTTTGATGGTTATAGCTTAGGGCTGAGGACGGCGAAATCGGGCCAGGCAAAGCCGCAGTAGGGGTTCTGACTCGCCCCCGGCCATGGCTATCAACCACAGGATGTTCTGGTTATATCTGGTTATAAATGTTCTGGTCATAGAGGTAGCTGGGAGCCCATGGAAACCAAAACCGTCTTAATTGTGGAGGATGATCTAGTTAATGCCCGGGTTTTTTCTAAAATTCTGACTAAACGGGGTGGGCTAGCCGTTAAACACACTGAAGATGTGGAGGAAGTCATCGCCATTGCCCGCCGGGGTGAGGTGGATGTGATTTTGATGGATGTCTCCCTATCCCGTAGTATGTACCAGGGCCAGTCCATGGATGGGATTAAAATTACCCGCCTGCTCAAGGCCGATCCCCAAACTACTCATTTACCGGTGATTTTAGTCACAGCCCACGCAATGCAGGGGGATCGGGAGGTCTTCCTCAGCGAAAGTGGGGCTGATGGATATATTTCTAAACCCGTTGTTGATCACGAGCAATTTGTTAACCAAATCAACGCCGCTATGGATCGGGCTAACCCCTAACCTGGACGATCGCCCCTGGGCTCACCCAACTAACCGCTGTGAACAATCCTTGCCGAAGCTGCTGGAAGGCTGGCGGCCAACCTAAACTAAGGGGTAGGAGGCTTGGAGAAAATCACCATGACTCTAGGACTACAACCCCAGCCCATATTGCCCCCAGCTGAGCCAACCAGCCAGCGGCAGGTCCCGGACCCCGCTGGAGGCCAGAGCATAGGCGAGTACACCCATGCTGTGATCGCCCAGCAGTACGGCCACATGATCGATCAGGAGGCAGGGGTTCTGGCGGACCAAGATCCCGAGTATCTACACCAGATGCGGGTAGGGTCGCGCCGGTTGCGTACCGCCCTACGGGTATTTGGGCCGGTGGTAAAGCTGCCAAAACGGGCACGGGTTAAACAGATTCGGGCGATCGCCCAGGCCTTGGGCCAATTGCGCGACCTGGATGTCCAAATTGCCAGTATTGAGGCGGACTACAGTCAGCGGGTGCAGGGTAAGGTGGAGAAACGGGTTCTACAGCAAGCCCTCAAAAAGTTAAAGGAGAAGCGGGTCCTGGTGTTCGCCGAAGTCAGGACCATCCTGGTCAGCCCCTCCTACCGGCAGATCAAGCAGGCCTACGAAAAATGGTTACGATCGCCCCGCTTCAACCCCATCGGCGATCTTCCCCTGCTGCTGGTGCTACCCGATTTACTCAACCCGCTGATCGCCAGCTTACTCCTCCATCCTGGGTGGTTAGTGGGCGATCGGGAGACCTCTACAACCAGCCGCCAAACCCTCCATAATCTGCGTAAGCTGTGCAAATATGTACGCTACCAGGCAGAATTTTTTAGTCAATTTTATGGCCAACCCTTCCATGCCTGGATTCAGGAACTAAAGACCTGGCAAGATAACCTGGGCACCGTCCAAGATATCTACGTTTTTAGAGATCTTCTGGTTAACCAGACCGACCGGCCAGAGGTGCTACCGGCGGAACTCCACCAGGCCACGGAAACCAATCGCCACCGGGCTCTCCAGGGCTGGGAAGACCTGCGCCAGCGCTATCTATCCCGTGATTTTCGCCAGGCCCTCTATACCCTCATCCTCCATCCCCAGGCGTCAGGCGGTGCCTGGGAATCTTCGGGGAGTCATCCTGGCCAGGGGACTGGCTAAAGGCAGCCCTAGCTATACCCTTGAGGCGGGGCCAGCCACCGCAGCAGGTCCTTCTTTAACCGATTCAGGTCACGGTACCATTCTTGCTTGAAAAACTGCCCCAGGGCATCCAGGGGGGTGAAGGTCTGCCCGACTTGCCACACCACATCCTGGGCGATGGGCGTGGTGTGGGTACCCTGGAGAATTCGCACTTCCGTGGAGTGGGGAAACCGCCGGACCAAGACCTCTGAGAGGGATCGGGTTTGATCCAGGTTATCGCTACGAAATTTAATCAGTAGGTTACGGCTGACTGGGTAGTCATCGGCTATCAGTGCCAGGGTGGCCTGGGGAGAGGGGGTAAATTCCAGATTAAAGGTGGGGTTAAATTGCCCCAGTTGCTCCAATAAAGGAATGGCGGCCTGGGCCGGATAGTTGTTAAAGCTGAGGTAGATGTTACCGGCCCGCTCGACTTCCCAGAGACTATTAATCAGCAGGTGGAGCTTACAGCCCATACTATGGCCCAGGCCATAGACTGGGAGGGCTGCTGCCGGCGGCAAAACCGAGCGGTAGAGGTAGTCCTGGGCCTGGATAAAATTAAGCAGAACTGTTTCAGCGATCGCCTCATGGTCAAAGCCATTCAGGAAGGGAGTAGCGACCACCAGATAGCCGGCCTGGGCCAGGTTTTCCAGCAACCAGCCATAGGTCAGGCTGGGGGCAGTTGCCACAAAGGCACCTCCTAGAAAGTGAAGAATAGCGATGGGATCGGTAGGTACCAGTATCCAATTGCCCGATACCTCTCGCCATTCCATAGGGTCTTCCACCATGCGTTCTCCACAGCTACAGGCTTCACGCTAAACTTAACATTTAGATACCTTATTGATCCTAGCCAATGAACATCTCCGCCTGGTCTGTTCGTCGCCCGATTCCAGTGATCGTGCTGTTTTTGGTGCTGACCCTGGCGGGCCTGCTGGCCTTTGGCCGCTTGGGCATCGACCTCAATCCCAATGTAGATTTTCCCGTGGTTACCGTCACCGTTGCTCAAGTGGGGGCAGCGCCGGAGGAAATGGAAAAGCAGGTTACCAAGAAAATTGAGGATGCGGTAGCGGGGCTAGGCAATATCGATAAGATTAGTTCCACCGTCAGGGATGGGGCGTCCACCACATCCATAGCCTTTCTACTGGGAACCAATATTGATCGGGCCACCAACGATGTGCGGGATGCCGTAACTCGCATTCGTCAGGATTTACCCGGTGGTATTCAAGAGCCGGTGGTCCAGCGGTTGGAGTTTGGGGGCGGGGTGATTATGACCTATGCGGTCAACTCCGATCGCCGATCCGTCGAAGAGCTTAGTGATCTGGTGGATCGCACCATCAGTCAAGAAATTCTCACCGTTAAGGGGGTGGCCCGGGTAGCCCGAGTCGGGGGGGTCGATCCAGAAATTCGTATTGACCTCGATCCCCAACAACTGGATGCCCTGGGGATTACTGCCACCCAGGTGAACGACCAGGTGCGGGCCTTGAACGTTAACCTGCCCAGTGGTCGGGCCACCCTGGGCAGCCAGGAACAAAGCTTTCGCACCTTGGGTAGCGCCTCCACCCTGGAAACCCTGCGCAGTTACCGTGTTGCCCTTCCCCAGGGCGGTACCGTACCCCTGAGTAGTTTGGGCAAGGTAGACCGCAGCTACCGGGAAGCTCGCCAGTCGTCCTATTTCAACAACCAGCCGGTGGTCGCCTTCTCCATCTATCGCAGTACGGGGAGTACCCTGGTATCGGTAGAAGATGGAGTCAAAGTAGCCGTGGATCGGCTTGCCCAAACCCTGCCTAAGGATATCTCCATTGATCTGATCTTTACCCGGGCCGACGACATTCGCGAGTCTTACCAGGCTTCGATTGAGGATTTGATCCTGGGGTGCGCCCTGGCGGTGGTGGTGGTGGGGCTATTCCTGCGGGATTGGCGATCGACGATCATTACCTCCATGGCCCTGCCCCTCTCGATTATTCCCACCTTTCTGGTCCTGCAGTGGTTCGGCTACACCCTCAATAGCATGACCCTGCTGGCCCTGACCCTGGCCATTGGCAACCTGGTGGATGACGCCATTGTGGAAGTTGAAAACGTTGAGCGCCATAGTCGCATGGGCAAGTCTCCCTATCAGGCGACCCTGGACTCCACCGCAGAGGTGGGACTGGCGGTTCTGGCTTCCACCGCCACCATCGTGGTAGTGTTTTTGCCCGTAGCCTTCATGGGGGGAATTCCAGGACAGTTTTTCAAGCCCTTTGGTCTGACGGTGGCGGCCGCCACCGTCTTCTCCATCATTGTGGCGCGCCTGGTAACGCCGATTATGGCGGCCTATTGGTTGAAACCTAAGCCCGAGGCCCTGAAGGAGGACGATCTGGTGCGGGGGCCGGGGCTCTACCGGGCCATGCTGAGTTGGGCCCTGCGGCATCGGGCCCTGACCCTGGCCCTGGCGGTGATCTTCTTTGTGGGCAGCCTGCGACTGGTGCCCTATATTCCCACCAATCTGTTTGATCGCAGTGACACGGGCCTGTCTACCATCGCTATCGAGTTACCCCCTGGCTCCACCCTAGGGGATACGGAAAAGGTCTCCAGTCGGCTTACCCAACTGCTACGGCAGGATCGGGTGGTGACTACGGTGCTGGCCCTGGCCGGGGGAGAAGAAGTGAATCAGGCTACCCTCTACGTGCGGTTAGTACCGAAGGGCGATCGCTCCATTTCCCAGTGGCAGTTTCAAGATCAGACCCGCAACCTCTTTCAACAGGTCCCTGGGGCCCGCATTAGTTTTAAGTCCCAGGGAGCCACAGGGGATGGCAAGGATTTGACCGTGGTGCTCAAGGGGGAAAACCCTGACGGACTGGCACAGGCCGCCGATACCTTAAGTCGAGAAATGCGATCGATCCCGGGGTTGGTGGATGTTAGCTCGAGCGCCAGTCTGGTGAAACCGGAGGTGCAGATTATCCCCGACCGCGACCGGGCCGCTGACCTGGGGGTGACGGTACAGAGCATTGCCCGCACCGCTGCCCTAGCCACCCTGGGAGACAGCGACGCCAATCTGGCTGACTTTAACCTGGGCGATCGCCAGATTCCCATTCGGGTCCAAATCGATCCGGTTTTTCGGGATGACCCCAAGATCCTCCAAACCCTCCGGGTCCCCAGTCAGAATGGGGAGTTAATTCCCCTGGCGGCGGTAGCCCAGGTGAACTTTAGCAGTGGGCCAGCCCAACTCGATCGGGTGGATCGCTCCCGTCAGGTGACTCTGGGGGCTAACCTCCAGGGTATTACCCTAGGCCAGGGCCTGGCGGCGGTCAACCAACTACCGGCCATCAAAAACCTACCCTCGGGGGTGAGCCAACAACCAGCCGGGGACGGAGAAATTATGAAGGACATCTTCAGTCGCTTTGCCCTGGCGCTGGGCACTGCCATTCTGCTGATTTACGCCGTGCTGGTGTTGCTCTACAACAACTTTATGCACCCCATAACGGTGATGGCGGCCCTTCCCCTCTCTATTGGCGGTGCCTTGCTGGGTTTACTGGTAACCCAAAAACCCATGGGACTCTATGCTCTGATTGGTATTGTGTTGCTGATGGGGCTGGTGACCAAGAACTCCATTCTCCTAGTCGACTACGCTCTGATGGCTCGCCAGGAGGGCGTGAGCCGTAAAGCCGCCGCCATTAATGCCGGCGTCACCCGATTGCGGCCGATTTTAATGACATCGGTTTCCACCGTAGCCGGGATGCTGCCCCTGGCTATGGAACTGGGGGCCGGTGGAGAAACCCGCAGTCCCATGGCGATCGCGGTGATCGGTGGCTTTACTACCTCCACCCTGCTCACCCTGGTGGTTGTGCCGGTGTTGTTCACCTACATTGACCAGATCAATAGTTTTTTAGACCGCCGTTTGAAGCGCTCTCCCCAACCACCTGGGCCGATCACCCCCGAACCGAAGGCAGAAACCCCCGCCAGCCCCTATACCTTGATTAAATAGTTCTATAATGGGGGACAACCAGCCTTAGCTCCAAGCCCCCTGGCTAAGGCCCATGTGCGGGTGTAGTTCAGTGGTAGAACGTCAGCTTCCCAAGCTGAATGTCGACGGTTCGAGTCCGTTCATCCGCTTCTCTGATGGGTTCAATCAACGCTGTCCTGAGGGTTCTGGCCACAGCCATAGCTTCCCTTCAAAGCCCTCCCCTGTCCCCCTGGTTCGGCAGTTGCGACGCCAGGGGGCGGCTATTTCGCCAGGCCGCCCAACTCCAGCCATGGCACCATAGAACCAATAGATTCAACCCCAGCCCATGCCCACATTTGTTAAATCCTTCTACGCCTGGTATAGAAAAACTCTGGAACATCCCCAATATCGGTGGATCCTCATAGTCGCTAGCCTGCTCTACCTGATCAGCCCTATCGACATCTCCCCCGATTTCATTCCCATCCTCGGTTGGATCGATGATGGCGTGGTGGCTTCCATTCTGGTCACCTCCCTTTCCCAGATCCTGCTCTCGGGTCTGGATCGCCGTCGCCGCGACCTGAAGTCCGAGCCCCTGGGTGGCGGCTCCCATACCACCGTGGATGTCACCCCCAAATAGCACTGAATACCGCCCTCCTACTGTTGCGTTTGTTTTGAAGGTTTAACTATGCCTGTTAATAAAGATCCCAAACCCTCGCGAGCGCGCCTGATTGCCAACCTGGTTCTGTGGGTGTCAACAGGATTACTTTTAGTCAATATCATTTTTTCCGGTTTTTTTGGATCCCAGCTGACGAAAGAACCCTACAGTATGTTTATCCATCGGGTCCAGGACCAGGAAGTCCTACGGGTCTCGGTGGGGCAAAATGAAATTCGCTACCAGGTTAAGGATGAGGCTGGTCAGGCCGGCCCCGTCTACGCCACTACCCCAATTTTCGACCTGCAACTGCCCCAACTCCTGGAAGATAAGGGGGTTGAGTTTGCGGCGGTGCCTCCTCCCCGGGGGCAGTGGTTTAGCAGCCTGTTGAGTTGGGTTATTCCTCCCCTAATTTTCATTGGTATCTGGCGCTTCTTTCTGGCCCGCAACGGTGGACCCCAGGGCGCTCTCTCTATTGGTAAAAGTAAGGCCAAGGTATATGTAGAAGGGGAAACCGGCAAGGTTACCTTTGACGATGTAGCGGGAGTCGAAGAAGCTAAGGCCGAATTGGTGGAAATTGTTGACTTTCTCAAAACCCCTAAGCGGTTTACCGATCTGGGTGCCAAAATTCCTAAGGGGGTGTTGCTGGTGGGACCACCGGGAACGGGGAAAACCCTCATGGCCAAAGCCGTTGCCGGAGAAGCGGGGGTACCCTTTTTCAGTATTTCGGGCTCTGAGTTTGTGGAACTGTTTGTTGGCGTTGGCTCTTCTCGGGTGCGAGACCTGTTTGACCAGGCTAAGAAACAGGCGCCCTGCATTATCTTCATTGACGAATTGGATGCGATTGGTAAGTCCCGTGCCGCTTCTGGCTTCTACGGTGGTAACGACGAGCGGGAGCAAACCCTCAACCAGTTATTGACGGAAATGGATGGGTTTGATGCCGGTGCTACCACGGTGATTGTCCTGGCGGCTACTAACCGACCTGAAACCCTCGATCCTGCCCTGATGCGTCCTGGCCGGTTCGACCGTCAGGTGCTGGTGGATCGTCCTGACCTGAAGGGGCGGGAAGCGATCCTGAATATCCACGCTAAGGGGGTCAAACTGGCTGACACCGTTGATCTAAAGCGCATTGCCACCCGTACCCCCGGCTTTGCCGGAGCCGACCTGGCCAACCTGGTGAACGAAGCGGCCCTCCTGGCCGCCCGCCGCAATAGCAGTCAGGTAGAGCAGCAGGACTTCGGCGAAGCGATCGAACGGGTCGTCGCCGGCTTGGAGAAGAAAAGTCGGGTATTGAGCGATCGGGAAAAAGAAATTGTGGCCTACCACGAAGTTGGTCACGCCCTGGTGGGAGCTCTCATGCCCGGCTCCGACCAGGTGGAAAAAATCTCCATTGTGCCCCGGGGGATGGCGGCCCTGGGTTACACCTTGCAATTGCCTACCGAGGACCGGTTCCTTAGGGATGAGGCGGAGCTCAAGGGTCAGATTGCTACCCTGCTAGGGGGGAGATCGGCGGAGGAACTGGTTTTTGGCAGCATCACTACGGGTGCCTCCAATGATCTACAGCGGGCTACGGACCTAGCGGAGCAGATGGTTACTACCTACGGCATGAGTAAGGTGCTGGGCCCCCTCGCCTACGACCGGGGGCAGCGCAATGCCTTTCTCGATAATGGTATGCCCAGTGCCCGTCGCCCCATCAGCGAAGACACTGCTAAGGCCATTGACCTTGAGGTTAAGGACCTGGTGGAGGAAGGGCATCAACGGGCTGTCGCCATTCTGGAGCATAACCGCCCTCTACTCGAGACCCTAGCTCGGCAACTTCTGGAAACAGAAGTGATTGAGGGAGAGGCCCTGCGAGACCAACTGAAACAGGTGCAGGTGGCCTAAGGGACACCCCCTACTTTACCGGCATCCCAAACTATCGCGGGTGGCAATGCCGGTAATGGAATTGGTGCCATCGGCGTACTGGCAGAGCTGACTGATCTGGTAGCGGTCCAGAATCGCACCGGAGAAGTCAGCGCCCGCGATCGCCGCCTCTCGAAAGCTACTGCTGGTCAAAATGGCGTCGGTAAAACGGACGTTGGTCAGATTGGCCTCATCGAAAATCACCCGATCGGCAAAGGTACCCGATAGGTTTGCCGAATCCAGGTTAGCCCGCAGAAAAGAGGCTTTGGTGAGAATGGTGCGACTCAGGTCGGCCCCCTGAAAATTAGCCTCCCGCATTTCGGCAGCGGCAAAGGAGGTGCCAGTCAGTTCCTGCCCAGAAAAATCTCGAAAGCTCAGGTCAGTGAGGGTATAGTCAACCGTACTATCTTGGGCCAGGGCAACGGGGATGGGGCAAGCCCAGATCAGGCAGGCGATCGCCAGCATTAGAACCACAAAATAACGCACTAGACCAGAGCCCATGACACCCCCTTGAACCAAAGAATTTATTCTAAAACCACCTGTAACCCATCCGGCAGTCGCCTCAACACCCGGCGACTTTTCAAGTCTACCGTAGCTAGGGTAACCCTACCTTCAACACAGGTTGTGCCGGTATCGGCCCTTTGAATATCGTAGTGCCAGACCAACCGTACTCCCTTAAAGGGTTCCAGCCAGGTCCTTACCAAAGCCCGTTGGCCCAGTGTCAGGGATTGACGGTAACGCAGGTCCAGATCCACTACCGGCAGATCCACCCCCGCCTTGACCCAGTCGGCGAAGTTTACCCCCCGTTCCTGTAGATAGGCGACCCGGGCCTCCTCCATCCAGGCGATATAGGTACCATGCCAGACAATGCCAGCATAGTCGGTATGGTGGGGCTGCACCGTCAGGCCATATTCAAACCAGGACAAGTTGCTCATCAGTGATCTCAGTTCAGGAAGCTGCCCTAGCCATGGCTGCCCCTGATCGGATGATTTCGCTGAACGGAGTGTTCTGGCCAGTGTCCTATTATAACGTCGGCCAGTAGGCTGGAGACAGCATCGGTTGGCCCCAGTAAAGGCAGAGTAGGTGGAGACGTTCTGGCTCGCCTCCGCCCCGGTCAACGGGGTTATCCCCTACTACTACAAATTATGAATAGCCTCAAAATAGGGTTAGGGGCAGTGCCTATGATGAACATAGCAATTGCTATCATTTTCACGGCGTTCCGTTGACCTTTAACAAACCCATGCTTGAAAAAATTCTCCTGGCAGACTCCGGCACCGGTAATACCCTGGCCATGATGAAGGTGCTGATGGATATTCCCCTCATCCAACGAGCTGCGGTTACCGTCCTGCATGTGGTGCCTTCCCAGGTATCGGCTGAAACCATGGCTACCAAGTGGGAAGCTGGAGGACGCACCCTGGCCAATACCATTACTACCCTTAACCTTGATCCCACTCGAGTGACCGCCGTCTTGCGGGAGGGCGATCCCAAGGATGTGGTGGTCCAGGTGGCGGATGAAACTGACGCTGGTTTGATCATTATGGGTTCTCGGGGTTTACAGGGACTCAAGGCAATCCTGGAAAATTCTGTTAGCCAGTACGTCTTTCAGCTGTCCTCCCGGCCCATGCTCCTGGTTAAAGACGATCTCTACTCGATTCGTCCGATTAAACGGGTCATGGTCGCGATGGATAAATCGGACTCCGCCAGGGGGGGGTTAAATCTAGCCCTTACCCTATTACGGGATATTCCTGATGGAGAGCTAACCCTGGTCCATACCATCCCCAACCTCAAGGCCAAACCCTTTGATGTCGCGGCTAACGACCCTAATCAAGACCCCATATTGTTGGCGGGGGCCGCAGAAGCGAAAAAATACGGTATTTCCTACAAACTGGTTGCTCCTGAAGGGAAGCCCGGTTACCGTATCTGTCAGCTAGCCGAGGACCGCAATATCGATCTGATTATTCTGGGTTCCACCGATCGCCGACCGACCATTGCTAAGGGCTTACCCGATCTCGATAAGGTCCTGGGGGAATCCCTGGGAGACTTTGTTCGAGTTTACGCTAACTGTCCCGTTCTCCTAACGCGTCTGGCGGGGTAGGACCTAATCACTCTGAAAAGGTCGATCCGGCATCTATGTAAATAGATTCCAGCTTCTTAATCACCTTGGTTTTCAGATTAGTTTTAAACTCATTGCGCAATACATTTCGGCTGGTGGTCATCGTTCCCAGGGAGGGACGGGTACGGGCAGTAATTACCCATTCCTGCAACATACTACGTTGGGGCTGAGCAATACTACAGGTAAGCACCTCCTGACACTGGTTAGGATTTTCAAGGGCAAACAGGAGTAGCTTGTAACTGCCCGTGTTGGCTAGCAAAGAGACCATATCCTGGCCTAGGGAGGTTTTCAAATCCAGGTAGCAGGGTAACCACCGGGCTCCGTGAACACTGTTGTAGAGTACCGTTAGCCAGAGCATCACAGGGTGGGGCTCCATGGTACAGATAAAGGTGTTGTAGCGAGTACTGATCAACCGCCGGGCAATATCCTCCTCGGGCATCATCGCCCAGAGAGTCGCCAGATTTCCCCGACTGCCAGGCAGAATACGGGAAAAAACAATTTCAGCAACGGGCTTGGTCTGGGGCCAGATGGTTAGTTTACAGAGATGATCATCTTCTATGACCTTTTTTGCTTCCGGGCGTCCTACCACAGGCACCCGATTGAGGGCTGTATTAATCCGCTGGCCCATGCGGAAACCCGCTCCATAGCGAGATTCCAGCGGTTCTAGTCGTTGCAGGATTTCTCGAACTGTCTGGGGGCGATCCTCAGGTCGTTTGGCGATACAACTCATCACCACATCTTCAAGGGGACGGGGAATCTTCAGGTGACTGGCAACCTCCGCCATCAATCGGGGTGACTCCTGATGGTGGGCTTTATACCAGCTACCAAAGTTGTGGGCACTGGGCCGCAGGGGGAGGTGCCCGGTCAACATTTCAAACATCATGATGCCTAAACTGTAGATGTCTGAACGACTATCTAGTTCACAGCCATCCATCTGTTCGGGAGAGGCATAGGCCAGGGTACCCATAAAGCAGTCCGTTTGCTGGCTACCCATTTGCATCAGCTTGGCAATCCCAAAATCCAGGATCTTTGCCATTTCCCCCAGGGTTGGATCCTGGACGATCATAATATTGCTGGGCTTAATGTCACGATGGATAATCGGGACGATTTGACTCTGACCCTTCAGGGTAATTCCTTCGTGGGCCGCCTGTAGACCCAGGCAAATCTGTAGGGTTAATCCCAAAAAACGAGGGGTCGGTAGGGGTTGGGCATGAATCAACTGGCTCAGACTTTGCCCCTTAAGGTATTCCATGACATAGAAGGGAATCTTGTCTTCGTTTACCCCGTGCTCCGTTACCCGCACTACATGGATGCTCTTTTGACCCAACAGGGCAGAGGTGATCGCTTCGTTTTCGAAGCGCTCACGGGTTCTTTCTGTAATCAAGGTTTGGGTTAAAAACTTGATGGCAACCTTAACGTGACCCAATAGTAAATCTTCGGCCAGATAAACCCGCCCCATGGCCCCCTGGCCTACCAGTTCTAGCAGTTGATAGCGATTGGCTACTTTATTACTTACGTTTAAATCAACCATCCAGTCTCAACCCGCTATTAAGACATTGTCACTTGAGTGTAGAGTTTTCTAGTAATTGTGTTGTGTAGTGTAGGACCGCTTTTACCCTACGGCTTCGAGTTTGACCTGGTCTGACGGTAAACCGTCGCCTCCATGGCACTGGTGAGATAATGACCCGTCATGATCCCACTGGATAAATGATAACGTTCTTCCGTCAGACGATAGAGGGTCTCAAAGCCGGTGCGACGCTGGGGATCATCCAGGGCCCAGTAGCGCTGAATAATCGAGTCAGGAGCTATCCATCCTTCACCTTCCACCCGACCCAACACACTGTGTTGTAAAACAAAAGTATACTGCCGCTCGCCAGCGGTTAAATGGCCTCGATACTGCAGGGCCATGTCCGGTATCTGGTTGGATAGAAGTAGTTTCATCACCATGGTGAACCAGTCGTGACCGCTCCAGGCAATTAAAATCTTGCCATTCACGGTTAACGGCAGTCGGTCTCGTTCCAACCAACTCCCCTTTAAAAGCCAGCGTCCCGGTTCTAGGAGAAAGCTGTGAACCAACGGTTAGTCTCCACCATAGTTGATGATTGGCTGGGATATGGCCATAGTCCTATCAATAGGATAGTGCATCTGTCCCAAAACGACCGATGCCCTGGCTCCCGTAACGGAGGGCAGGTTTCCTGGAAATTGATGCCAGTGCCAGAATCCCAATACGGCAAAGGCGATCGCCTCTTTATAGCAGGCCGACAGGCCAGCCGCCTCCGTAGTTTCTACCCACACCTCCGGCAGGTAGGTCCTGAGGTGGGCCATCAGTACCGGATTTTGACTACCCCCTCCGCAAACCAGCACACCCTCTGGTAGGGATGGTAAGAACTGCCGATAGGACTGGGCAATGGTGGCCGCCGTAAACTGGGTCAGGGTAGCGACCAGATCGACGGCGGTTAAACCCCGTTGATGGGCCATCTGTTGGCAATCCTGAAAGTACTGCCAGCCAAATAACTCTCGCCCCGTTGATTTGGGTGGGGGAAGATGGAAATATGGATGTTCTAGCCAGGTGGTAATCAGCGATTCGCAAGGGGTACCCTGAGCCGCCCAGGTACCGTCGCGATCGTAGGTGAGGGTACCCTCCGATAGCCTGGTCATGGCAATGTCGATCAGGGAGTTGCCAGGTCCCGTATCCCAGCCCAGAACCGTTGGGGGTTGGTCCTGGATTTGCCGGTTCCAGGCTGGCAGGTAGGTGACGTTGCCAATCCCACCGATGTTTTGGATGCAGCGGGCCTGCTGGGGATGACTCAGTAGACACAGATCAACAATCGGTACCAGAGGGGCACCCTCTCCCCCCGCTGCAATGTCGGTCTGGCGAAAGTTACTGACGGTGGGCAGACCCAACTGGTGAGCGATGGCGCAACCCCGGCCTAACTGCAGGCTATAGCCCAAGCCCCCTGTAGCGGTATGGGGTTGCCTACCTGCAGACCGGTGGAAGACGGTCTGGCCATGGGAAGCAACCAGGTCCACGGGTCCGGAACGATCAATTAATTCTTGGGCAGCTAGGGCGAACTCTAGGGCAATCCTATCATCCAACCAGGCAAGGTCTTCTAGGGTCAGGGAGTCTCCTGCACAAACCTTTAAGATGGTCTGCTGGAGGGACTCAGGATAGGGTCTAATCTGGCCATCTACCAGGGTTAGGGTGAGATCGTAACCCGCACCGTCAATCTCCACCAGGGCGGCGTCAATACCGTCTACCGAAGTCCCACTCATGAGCCCAATTACTCGCATGGCCAATTAGACTGGAAGCCTTTCCAGCCCTCGATTACTCCCAATTACCACCATCAGGCTGCCGGCCTTGAGACGGGTAATGGGGCTAGGGTTGATCTCGAACTTATCCGGATGGTTTTCCTGACTCAGGGCCAGCAGGGTGAGGTCATAGCGATTACGTAAATCAAGATCAATAATAGTTTTTTGATCAAAGGCCTGGGGTACAACGATCTCCGCAATACTATGGTCAGGATCAATCTCAAAGCGTTCTAGAATTCCCGGTGAAGTCAGGGAACGGGCTAATTCACAACCCATTTCATATTCTGGGAAAACCACCTGGTCGGCCCCGACTCGGTTTAGCAGCTTGCCATGGATCTCGGAAGAAGCCTTGGCAACTACATGCCTGACTCCGGCTTCCTTTAGATTTAGAGTGGTAATCACGCTTGCTTCTACGTAGTTGCCAATCGCCACAATCACCGTATCAAATTCCAGGATCCCCGCCTCCTTAAGGGCATTGGGTTGGGTGGTATCTAGTTGCAGGGCATGGTCAACAATTTGATCCGCTAAGGCCTGGGAAACCTGTAGCTCCTCTTGATCTGCGGCTAGAACCTCATAGCCTAACTTGTGGAGCGTGGTACAAACAGCCCGACCGAACCGGCCGAGACCAATTACGGCAAACTGACGGTGGGGCGATCGCCCCTGGCGGAGAAAGGTCAGAGATGGAAAGTTCACAATCTTATTTCCCTACTGGCAAGAATCTAGCTGTGGGCAAAACCCTGAAGTTCAGGTTCATGCATGGTCGCCACCCTTGGGTTTGCCTTCTGTCTCCCACCGTTTGCCCGATCGCCCCCACCGCAGTCACCTCTATTGCCTATGGTTAGGGCTATACAATTTTCCCCCATACCATTATCCCCTACCAGGTATAGCAGTCGCCAGTCCGTTGAGGACAAGACTGCAGTGCTATTTACTATCGGCTGAGACGAGCCATGAAATTGACCGATCAACCCGGTCCTCAGCGTTCTAGCTAAAGCCATCATTTCGCCCTGATTCAAATAGTGCCTATTGCTCAGTAGCCATCAGGGCTTTTTCAACATCAGACTGTCTTTGCAAGCAGAAACAGTTGTCTTGCTTTGATAGAGACTCATTTACAATAGCCAAAGTCGAGGTCAGGGGCTTTGCCGTGATGTTGTCATCCGTGGGGAAGTCTTTTTTGCTAGGCTAACTTAATAATTTTAGGGGAAGGTAAGAATGGAACTTGGTCGCGGCAAAACCGCTCGTAGAGCCTACGGTATTGATGAAATCGCTCTGGCCCCTGGTCCCACTACCCTTGATCCGGCCCTAGCTGATACCCACTGGCAGATTGGGGGCATTACTCGAGAAATTCCCATTATTGCCAGCGCCATGGATGGGGTTGTAGATGTGACCATGGCGGTGCGCCTATCCCAACTGGGAGCCCTGGGGGTTCTAAACCTGGAGGGAATTCAAACTCGATACGATGATCCCAATCCCATTCTCGATCAAATTGCCAGAGTGGGTAAGGAAGACTTTGTGGGCCTCATGCAGACCCTCTATGCTGAGCCCATCAAACCCGAGTTGATTACCCAGCGTATTCAACAAATTAAACATCAGGGTGGCATTGCCGCGGTCAGTCTTACCCCAGCTGGAGCTTCCCGTTTTGGAGAAATTGTTGCTGCTGCCGGGGCCGACCTATTGTTTGTGCAGGCTACGGTTGTTTCCACGGCCCACCTTTCACCGACGGGTGTTGCTCCCCTGGATCTGCCCAGTTTCTGCGCCACCATGCCGATGCCAGTGATTCTGGGCAACTGCGTTACCTATGAGGTAGCCTTAAACCTAATCAAGGCAGGGGCCGCTGGAATCTTGGTGGGTATTGGGCCGGGGGCCGCCTGCACCTCCCGCGGCGTACTAGGGGTAGGGGTTCCTCAGGCGACAGCCGTGGCTGATTGCGCCGCTGCCCGCGATCAGTTCTACCAGGATACAGGGCGCTACGTAGCGATTATTGCCGATGGTGGGTTGGTGACCGGCGGCGATATTTGTAAATGCATTGCCTGCGGTGCCGATGGGGTGATGATTGGTTCCCCCTTTGCCCGGGCAGCGGAAGCCCCTGGACGGGGTTTCCACTGGGGCATGGCAACCCCCAGCCCAGTCCTACCCCGGGGTACTCGCATTCGGGTGGGCACCACCGGTACCCTTGAACAAATTCTCCGGGGACCCGCCCAACTAGATGACGGCACCCATAATTTTTTGGGTGCCCTGCAAACCAGCATGGGTACCCTGGGCGCTAAAAACCTGAAGGAAATGCAACAGGTAGAAGTGGTCATTGCTCCTTCCCTCTTAACCGAGGGTAAGGTATACCAAAAAGCCCAGCAATTGGGAATGGGCAAATAGGGCCGTAACCTGGCCCAGGTCATATTCTCCTAAATAGCTAAACTTTTTCGCCATGACTCTATTCGTAGTCAAACTAGCCTCCCTCTGGACCTGGCTTACCACCAGACTCCTGAGTGAAACTACCCTTTACGTGGTTAAGCGGGTTTTGCAGGCCCTCCTAACCCTGTTGTTGGCCTCCGCCCTGAGTTTCTTCATCATCGAGCTAGCCCCGGGTAATTTTTTGGATCAATATCGCCAGAGTCCTCAGTTCTCGGCGGAGACCCTCAAGCTTTTGAAAGCCCAATTTGGCCTTGATAAACCTGCCTGGCAGCAGTATCTTACCTGGCTTTATCAGGTGATCTGCCATGGTAACTTCGGCCTGAGTTTTGCCTATCAACGGCCTGTGGTTGATCTGCTCTGGGAGCGAGTACCCAACACCTTACTACTCTCCCTAGTGTCATTTTTGCTCACCTGGTCCGTTGCCATTCCCCTTGGTATTATGGGGGCCGTCAACCAGAATCGCTGGCTCGATCGCGGTTTACAGGTCCTCAGTTACATGGGTCAGGGCATGCCTACCATCATCACTGGCCTGCTGCTGTTGTTTTTTGCCCAATTGACAGCTCCCCTGTTCCCGGTTGGGGGACGCACCAGCATCATCCATGGCGATCTCAATTGGATCGGTCAGATTCTAGATGTAGGATGGCATTTAATTTTACCCACCCTTGCCCTCAGTGTTACCAGTTTTGCCGGACTGCAACGCATTACCCGAGGACAAATGCTGGATGTGCTACGGCAAAACTATATTCAAACTGCTCGCGCCAAGGGACTATCTGAAGATAGGGTCATTTATGTCCATGCCCTCCGCAATGCCGTTAATCCTCTGATTACCCTGTTGGGGTTTGAGTTCGCCAGTCTCCTCGGTGGGGCTTTTATTACAGAAAGCTACTTTAGCTGGCCAGGCTTGGGGAAGCTGATTTTAGAAGCAGTGACGGCAAAGGATCTATACCTCACCATGGCCAGCTTGATGATGGGGGCGGTGATGCTGATTCTGGGCAATTTATTAGCTGATTTAGCCTTGAGTATGGTAGACCCGCGCATTCGCTTGCAGGAAATGAGTTGATTAGCTGACTCCATGGTTGCCAGAGTCAGATCCCTGCTGGTTAGCCAGGATGTGATCGAAGACCGTAGCAAACTGCTCAAACTGTCGGCTTTCTGTAAAGTACTCAAGGGCTCGCTTCCTACCAGCCCGCCCCATTGCTAAGCCGATTTCCCGATCGCGCACCAAACTTAACAGGTTGGCCTTTAGCTTTTCCGCACCCGCCTCCCCTACCGGGTGCAATAGACCGGTGACGCCCTCTTCAATAATCTCTGGCGTACCGCCAGCATTGGTACCAAAGACGGGAATACCAAAGGCCATGGCTTCAATGGTGACTCGACCAAAAATTTCACCCCGTCCCTGGGTATTGAGTACATGCAGATCCGACATCCGGTAAAAGATTTCGTAATCCGCTGTGTTCATCAGCAACAGGCGGCTACCCAGTAGGGCTTTCTTTTCCGCCACCGTCAACTGCTGCAAGACCATCTGTTTGAGAAACTGACTGTCTAATCCCACGATCATCAAGCGTAGGGGTAGGTCCGGATACTGCTCCAGCAACTCTCCCACACAACGAATCAAAATAGCCTGTCCCTTATTCTGAGTATAGGAACCCAGGCAACTGACCAGGAAATCTTGCTCCTGAATCCCCAGCGCCTTTCTAGCTTCCTGGCGATCGCAGTATTTTTTCCCCGTTTGCAAGGGCCACCGTAACCGCTCCTGTTCCGCCAACTGCTCTAGGGACTGGCGGTTAGCCAAATGGATAAAGTTCAAGGTGGAGTTAGGCTTATGGAGGACCCGGTCCCATGCCTCCATAATTGATCTGGAATCGAAGACAATTTGAGCCGGTTCAATCGCTATTCGCCAATTACTGGCGTAAGGGCTGATATCAGTTTCCTCTGGCTGTTCGTGCATCCACCAAAGAATTTTGCCCTCTAACCCAGGGTGTTCCCTGAGAAAATCCCCCATCCAGGGGGCAGCGAGCACGGTGTTGCAGATGATTAAATCGGCGGTGTAGGCCCAGGTTGAGAGGGTTTCCAGCGGTAAAACTGGGATCCGATATTGTCGGGCAATGCTAACCAGGGCGGTATCGGGCTTCCAGGAAAAAAGTCTAACCTCCGCCTGACTATCCCGCAGAGCAGCGGCCAATTCCAGTAGTACCAGAGGAGCTCCTGTGCGGCTTAACTCGTGGGACCATAACACCACTTTCTTGCCCCGCAGATGGGGAAAATGCACCGTAGGACTAGGCTGGGATTCACCAGCCAGATCGAGAGTCCAGGTAGAGCGGCAGATAGAACCGGGCTGATCGGATGCATAGCTCTGGTCTCGCTGGCCAGTGGTGACATATAGCCGGTCATTCAAAATACCGGCGATCGCCCCCTTGAGCCGATAGGGCAGCGCCCCTGCAATAGACCAGACATTGGCTACAGGATCGTAGACCTGTACCAGATCAGTGAGTCGCTGGTGATTGGCCCCAGCCAATCCGTACACCTGCCCCCCCAGCATATAGATCTGCCTTCCATGCATAACCATGGCGTTAGCCCCATGGGAAACCGGCATAGGCATATCTGCAAGCTGGTCCCAGACTCCCTCTTGGGTAGAATATCGATAACAGTTGGCATGGTAGGCATCCCCAGCGTTCTCCTGTTGGCCACCGAAAAGATAAATACGGTTACCGACTACCAGGCTGCTCCGATGGCTAGCTGGGAGGGGAACAGGCGGTTCGGGTTGCCAATCCGGTTGCAGACAACTCGACCCCTCTACGGCCAAGCTCCAATGCTGGTCAGAGGATAGGCCGTCCTCCGCCTGCGTCCCGCCTAGAAGGTGTAAACGTCCATCCACATATTGCATGGCAGCCCCGTACCTGGCTGTCGGCAGGGAAGATAGGCGGCTAAACCCTCCCGTTTCCCTATCCCAGCAAAAAACTGCATTGGTGGCGGCGCCGTCATCGCCCACCTGCCCACCGGCGATATAGACGAATTGCCGACCATCGGTACAAAGGGCCATATGGGCATGGGGAAACCCTACCGGTAGGTGACTTTTCCGGCTCCACTGGCCACTCTCAAGATCAAGGATCAGAATCCGCTGATTGTTTTTGGGGGAGATAGAGTACCCGCCAAAAATATAGAGTTTAGTGCCGAGTTGCACCTTCGCCCCATAGCACAGGGGATAGGGACAGGGAGCAGCTAAACGCCAATCTAGCCATAACTGCTTGGCCCGTACCTCATGGAGAAGGATCCTTTTTTTGAATACATACTCGACGAAAGCCTGCAGAGGATCGCTGACGGTTTTCGTTAAGGTCTTGCGAATAGAGTTTTTAATCTGAGATGGGAGCTGACCCCGGTTTGCTAACTGCTTCATGAATCAAACTCTACCTAGTCTCAATAATTTTTAAAAACATAAGTCTTAGTCTTAAATATCCTATAAAAAACCAACTAGAATCCCACGAAAAATGGATTAAAGAGAGTAAAGGGTGAACCCCTAATTAACATAGTCAAGCCAATATCGGCTTTCATGGTATCACCGATCGCCTCTATTCCCATTGCCGATCCGATCAGGCCTATGGCAGATGAACCAATCTCTCCAGCCTTTAGCCCTACAGGCTTGACATCGGTTTACCTTTTAGGGGTCAGGCAGGTCCGGGGCCTGAGCCGATGCTATGGCTAAGTTCTCCTCAGGTATTCCAGCGTTCCTGACCATTTCTAACTTGCAGGAACAGGGGCAACAGCCAGATCCCCTGCAAAGGACTATGGCCTGACAAAGGTGGCAGTCAAGTCAAAGCCAAGACTCCCATCTACCAAAAAGGCTTTTCTGTCAAGAGGGGTGACACCCTCACAGCAATTCTCATTTTAAAGAATCAGCTGCTATTGGGAGGGCTTTCCAGTTCTAGCCCCTCGAGCATGAAGGTAAGGAGATGATCCCAACTGTCGAAATACAGGTACCGAGTTAAAGCCCGCAGGTCATCAAAGAAGGTT
>JBEITR010000102.1:0-4761 GCA_040374765.1 Leptolyngbya sp. | reverse complement strand
TAAAGGGGGGACATAGGGTTCTCGGTTTTGAGTGGTATCTAACCTTAGAACTCTATGTTCCCCCTTGTGCTCAAAATGGCTCAAATCATTACACGACAAGCTATTCAGCCATTAGAAACCAACTTTTGTCAGTCAACCAGGTTCATCAGTCAGAACTTCTCGACATTCATCGTCGCTTTCATCTGGCTGACGTTTAGTGGTTCCATAGTCCGCAGTTTGCTCCTGGCAAAGCGCTGTCCCCAATGTAGAAAATTCACCCTCGACAGAAGTACTTCTACCCTAGAGATGCCCACTCCCCTTAGGGAAGGTAAATGGCACGTGGTTGAACACTGTACGGCCTGTGCTTACCATCGGGAATTCGACCAAGTGATTCCCTACAGTAGCGGCGGTAGTAGTGGCGGCGATAGTGGCGGCGGCGGTGGTGGCGGTGGTGGTGGCGGTGGCGGCGGCGGTTAATGACGGCTCCCAATTGAATGGAAATCTCAGCTGCCGAACTACTGGTGATTATACTGATACGGCTAGAATCATCCCGTGGGTTAATACTTATAACCTTTAGAAACAAGAGTGTAGTGAAGAGTTCTGACTATGTTGCATAAAAGCGGACTTTTTCTATTGTCGGGTGCCATAGCCTACGGTTTAGTTGGCTGCAACTCTATTCAACAAGTATCGGAGAGCTGCGATTCCTTAAGGGATCAAGTAGTAGAGCTGACGGAAAAAGACCGTGCATCCAGGGGATTCGCCCTGGTCAAGATATACGAGCCTACAGAGGTTTCGAAGAGTTCCTCCGAGCTAAAGTGTAGCGGTAAAGCCAGTTGGTCGGATGGGGATGAAACCGGCATTACCTACCGAAGCTATACCGATAGGGAAGGTGAACGGATGATCGAATACGAAGTGGCAGAATAGCTTTTTCTTGTATCTAATACGTGCCAACTCTCGGATAGGTTCTGATTAATTACCCTGGCAAGAATAACCTTTTCCCCATTCCAGATGATCTGGCCAAAGTCCTGGCTGGCCAGCCCCAGCAGACCCCTGTGATCAGCTATACTAGCTCCAATGGCAAAGAACTGATCAACCGCGAAATCGGACCAGGAACAGTGGCATCCTGGCAAGTAATTTACGGAAGCACTAAGCCTGCTCCCTAAGCTGACCGGCCACCTGAAGGAAAATTCAGGTGACCTCCTTACCTGAGCAACGATGGCTCTGGCTAGAATCTAGCGCCTCAATACTGACGGCCAGACTTGCGGTGCCAGATGGCGGTTCTGCCTTGATGCTCCAGTACATGACCTTGCTCGACAATGCCATAGATTAGCCAGCCATCGCCAGCCTCGAGCCGTTGCTGTACCCTGCATTCCAGATAGGCTAACGCCTCCGTCAGGACTAAGCAGCCATTAGTCGCCGTCTCTGTTGTAACCTCTGCGAAGGAATTTTTGCCGGGCTCTGGTTGGAAAGAGAAATGCCGTCTGACGTTGCGTCCTTCCTTTAGGAGATTGAGTACAAAGGCGGTTCCTACCTCTAGACAGATATCCGCTTGCCAATTCTGACTAATAGCAATCATCAATCCCGGAGGAGAGAAGGTCGACTGGGATACCCAGGAGGTGAGAAACCCCTGGTGTTTTCCCTGCTGCTGGGCTGTCAAAATAGATAGGGAACCAATAATACGCCCCACCGCTTGTTCCGTGCGATCGATTTGGGCTTCGGTCAATCCCTGGCGGGGAATACGCTGTTTTTTGATTTTCTTGAGTTTTTGGGCAAACTCCACTCCGGCTTGCCGACACCTTTCCAGGACAGCCTGATCCGGCGTAAAACGAACCCGAATAGTTTCAAAGCCAAAGGTGTAGTTGCCATCGCGTAATTTTCCTTCAATCAGATCGATGGCCTCACCACTCCAACCATAGGAACCAAAGACCCCCACTAATTTTGTTTTTGCCCCACTGGCTAAAATCGCCCCTAGGGCAGTCTGAATTTGCACTGGCGCGTGACCTCCCAGGGTAGGAGAACCAATAATAAAGCCATCACAGTCTTCAACCATCCGGGCAATTTCTTCGGGTGCAGATAGCTCACAATTAATCGATTCGGTGGCCATTCCACTATCCATCAATCCTTGGGCAATAGCATTGGCTAAGGTGAGGGTATTGCCATAGGCTGAGGCATAGAGCAAAGCAACTTTACAGTCCTGACTCTTTTGTTGTTGGCACCACTGCCGGTAATCATAGTGCAAGCGGCTGAGGCTGTAACGGACTACGGCTCCATGGTTGGGGGCGTAATACTTGGCAGGGAATTTTTCTAGCTTATCTAAGACTGCTTCTATCTGTTTTGATTGGGCGGCATGAAGACAGTCAAAATAATAGTGACGATCGGGGTCTAGTTGCTTCCAGTCTTCATCAAAAATAAGATCGTCACAGACATGGGCTCCAAACAGTTTGTCGGTGTAAAGAATGCGGGTTTTTGGATCGTAGGTACAGATAGCATCTGCCCAGCGAGGGGTCGGAATGGAGAGAAACTGCAACCGATGACCCTGGCCTAGATCCAAGGTATCCTCGGAACGGACTGATCGCACCTGATCTTTCCAACCTGGAAAGGCCGCCGCGATCGCATTGGCACCTGGCTTGGAGCAAATGATCGTAACTTGGGGGGCTTTTTCCAATAATAAACTTAAGGTTGCCATGCGGTTAGGATTTATATGACCGCAGATCAAGTAATTTAACTGACTTAAGTCCAGATGTTTCGGCAACTCCTCCATAAAGATCTGACTAAAGGATTCTCCGGGTGGATCAATCAGGGCAATTTTCTCGCCACGAATCAAGTAGGAGTTAGCCGTTGTCCCTTTAGCGAGGGCGTATTCTACTTCAAACTTCAGGCGGTCCCAGGTACGGGAGCGAAAAATGGTCGTAGCTGTTCCCAATTCGGCGATTTGCACATCCCGGGGACGGGTAAGGGTGGGGAGAATGGTTAAGGTTGACATGGTTTTGTAGTAAGGAGGGTTTTATTTAAGTTCTAAAAACCAGGGACTTGAGCTCGTTATTTTTCAAACGGCTTAAGTCCCCTGTTGAATTCATGGACAGATACTTTGTCCTCAATACCGTTCCCTAAATCTCATATGTTTGCAGAATCTCAACATGTTCTGCATGACCATTTTCATTTAATTTCGATTGCTTCTTCAGAGAACGATTTTGATGACGTTGGGAAATATTTTGTTCGGGATCGATGCCTTCAAAGGTGGGGGGTAACCAGACTCTGAGGATCATTAGAACTCCAAGTACCAGGAGAAAAGCACAGGTAGCTAATACTTGCGTCCACTGGGTTTCTAAAATGCCCCTGACAATAATTTCTCGTAAGATAGAAACAATGGCGACTTCAACAGCAACACCAATAGAAATTCGTTGCTCCTTGAGATAGATGATCAACAGCCGAAACAGCTCTACCCAAATTAATAGGGATAAAATATCCGCCGTGACGACATGGAATTCCAGAGGAGGAAGCAGGGAAAGAATCATGGAACGAACCTGCAACACCATGAAGCAGAACAGTCCCAAGCAGAGGGAAATAATAATTAAATCTTGAACCAGTTCTAAGCTTTGAACAATTCGTCCCAGATTTAACCAGCGCTCACGTTGCATAGGTGATTGGGGAATGGATTGAGTCATGGGATTTTATCTCCTCATTAATTATTAAAATTCGATCAAAATGCTTCCGCCCTGTTACCGGTGACAGAGCTATCAATAGTTGTTAATCTCTAACAAATTCGGGGTCACCGCCCCGATAGATAACCGTTAATAGTGGTTACCCACTTTGCGATGGTGAACGGCAGTGGAACTATCAACCTTTGCAACTCGTCCCAGCTGCACCGTACTGTAAATAATCCAGTGATCGCTACATTCTAGGCGGCTAACGACCTGGCATTCAAGGTAGGCTAAGGCCTCTGCTAAAATTGGGGAACCGTTAGTAGCTTGATAGGTTTTAACACCTGCAAAGCGATCGGTACCTGGGGCAAATCGTTTCAGGAAATGTTTCATCAACCCCTGGTAATTCCCTTCCTCCAAGATATTAAGGACGAAGCGATCTCCAGGGTGCATTAGGGATTCAATCGCCCGGTCCTTGGCCACTGCCACTGCCACCCCCATGGGTTCTAGACTTGCCTGGGTCACCCAGGAAGCCAGCATTGCCCCTGACAGGTCATCCTTTTGGACCGTAATTAAATAAAGTCCACCGCTGATCCGTCCCAGGGCCCGATCGAGTTCGGAATCCAGGGATTTCATCTGCTTGATGGTGCGGTCTCGCGTTAGCCACTGCCCTAGGTCTATTCCCGCTTCTTCCGCCAACTTTTCCATTGCGGGTGTAGGTTCGGCTTTTAACAAAATTGGGGGAAAGGCTTCAACCAGTCCAATTTCTTGAAGCTTATTGCGGAGGGGATAGATGGGTTCATCTTCGCCGCCACCCGCTTCAAACAGACCAATGGATTGTTTAGGGTGGGCAGCGGCAAGAATGGTACTGATAGCGGTGCGTCCAGTAGCATCCTGCTGGGATGGCATGCCGATTACCAAGCCTTTTGCCTGATGTACCAATTCCCTCACTTCATGGGGACTAGTGTTGCTGAGATCGACTAGATCTACAGTCACATTTGTTGGGAGCATCCCAGTTTTTCACTAAGCACAAATACTCAGCCTAGGAGAGTGATTCAGATAGGCTGTGCGTAACCTCAGAATTTGAGGAGCATTCTCGGGCTTCCATCGGGCTCCAGTGATTTTAACCCGTTCACCGATC
>JBEITR010000096.1:0-5263 GCA_040374765.1 Leptolyngbya sp. | reverse complement strand
TCAGTTGATTGCCCCCGAGCCTTAGCTCAGTGAGCTGGGTGAGCTGGCCGATCGCCTCTGGCAGCGTCGTCAGTTGATTGCCCCCGAGCCTTAGCTCAGTGAGCTGGGTGAGCTGGCCGATCGCCTCTGGCAGCGTCGTCAGTTGATTACTCCGTAGGTCAAGCGTAGTGAGCTGGGTGAGCTGGCCGATCGCCTCTGGCAGCGTCGTCAGTTGATTTTCCCAGAGGTGAAGCGTAGTGAGCTGGGTGAGCTGGCCGATCACCTCTGGCAGCGTCGTCAGTTGATTCTTTCCGAGCCCAAGCACGGAGAGCTGGGTAAGCTGGGTGATGGCCTCTGGCAGCGTCGTCAGTTGATTGCCCCAGAGGACCAGGGAGGTGAGATCAAGGAGTTGACCGATCACCTCTGGCACCGTTGCCAGTTGATTGCCCGAGAGGTTTAGGGAGGTGAGATTGGTGAGCTGGCCGATCGCCTCTGGCAGCGTTGTCAGTTGATTGCGGGAGAGGTTGAGCAGGGTGAGGTGAGTCAGTTGACCGATCGTCGCTGGCAGAGTCGTCAGCCCCAAGCCGGCTAAATTGAGGGTGGTGGCAGCGGTGACAAGGGCCTGGTCAATGCGCCGCTGGGCCTCCACCAGGGCAGCATCATTGGTCCCCAGGGGGGCGGCCGCGATCGCCTCTGGCGATAGCCCTAAGCTACTGGCGATGGCGATCAGGCTCTTTTCACTGACGGGCTTGCCCCGCTCAGGGTGCCACAGGCGACTAACGGTGTCGGTACTTACCCCCGCCCTTTGGGCAATGGCGGCCAGGCTGAGGTTAAGCTGCTGCTTAGCTGCATTGAGGCGACTAACCCCATCCGGGCTGGCTAAAAAAGTGCGGGGTTTGGGGGGCATGGGGGTTCGCAGATCATGTCCTACCCCATGGTATCCACAGTGAACTGCTTTTACAGTGATTTTTTTGTTAATTCCTTCAGGCTTTTGTGCCCCGTCCTAGGGCAGGAACAGGGGGGAAAAGGTAATGGGGAGGAAGCCGCTTTGGTATGTACCATTGGGACCAGATGCTCTGTTCCCAGGATGGGGATGATGCAGAATAGGAGCAGAGTCAGGTAGCTCGAGCAATCTGACTTGATCAATAAACCCTAAGGAGAACCCACCATGAGCGAAGAAGATTTGATGGATGAAGCCGTTATTAATGAAGAAGAATCGATCGAGGACGTATCACCAGGGTTTGATGTCACCGACGCCATCAGTCAACTCACCGGGAATTGGACCTATCCCGGCAATTTTCTATCGGAGATTGTGATTGAGCCTGGCAATGCTTTCGATCAGGTTGTGGCGAGGGATTTAGCTGACCAACACTGGTCCTACGGGGATGCCACTGTCCATATCGATTCCTGGGACGATGTTAATCGGGTCCAAATTGATATTTCCTTTAATACGGGAGTCCGGGTGAGTGGAACGGTCTCAGAGGACTTCGCCACCATCGAATGGAATAACGGTACCGGCTGGGAGCGGGGTGACGGGGTGACGGGGTGACGGGGTGACGGGGTGACGGGGTGACGGGGTGACGGGGTGACCAAAGATAACATTCTCCAAGTCTCCAAGTCCCCCAGTCTCCCAGTCTCCCTAAAACGGCATCGCCATCGGATTCATCTCCCCCTCCGGCGTGGGTGTTTCCCGCCAGCCCAGGTTCACCGGTACGTCATACAGTCGCCCGGGGCCAAAGCGGGACCAAAAATGGCGCAGCCCTGGCACGATCACCTTGACCACGTTGAGGCCGATATCGGGGCGGGTTTGGTCGAGCACCAGGGTTTCTAACCCGGCCTGGTGGGCAATCTCGACGCAGGTGAGCACGTCGTCGCGGATGTCGTCGCCCCAGCGTTGGGGATAGTCCTGGCGGGTTTTGAGGGGTTGGGTCGGGTCGGGGGCCAGGTAGGGCTGATTGGCCAGGGTGGCCTCCAGCAGCCAGAGCTTGGCGTCGCCGTCGAGCTGGTCGTCGGGCACCCGGTCTAGCTCTAGCCCCAGTTGGTTGACCTCCGTCAGGGCTCGCAGAATGGCGATCGTGGGGTCAAGGTGGGCACCAAAGCCCAGGATCAGCCGTTCTGACTCGCCCACCGTGCGGCGGGAGACCCCGGCAAAGGCGGAAATGCCCAGGTCGGCGGTCAGGTCTAGCACCCACAGTTCCCGGTCATGGGCGGCGTAGTACCGTTGCAGGTCGGTAAAGTAGGCCTCGTCAAAGCTGGTCAGATCGACGGCGGGGCGCTGCAGGCGGTTGTACCACCAGAGGGCGACGCTGTCCCGCTCCACCAGTTCAAAAAAGCCCTGCAAAATCGCCTCCTCCAGGGTGTTGCCGGCGGCGTTGCCGTTGGAGTCGGCCCGACAGAAGGCTTGCCCCTTAGCCAGGGGGTAGTTGTAGTAGCAAAAGGCGGTGGGCAGGTACCTGTGGCGCTGCTCTGTTAGGGACCACACCGGCGTCCAGTCCAGGGGTTGGCTGGGGTCAAAGCGATCGGGAATCCAATCGTGGGCGGCCTGGCGGTTTTCGTTGATGGCATCCCGGTTGGCATACTGGCTGTCGCTGATGCAGAGACAGGCTTCCGGGTTGATCGCCAACTCCCCTAACTCGGTGAAGGTGGCCCGCTGGCGGGGTTCATCCCCCTGGTAAATGCCAGAGTAGCGCTCCACCGCTTCGCAAAAGCCACTGGCGCGGGATTGGCTGTCGGTCTTGCCCTTGCCGGAACTCTTGTGCTTTAGGGTGCTGCGTAGACCCCGCAGGGAGGTGGCGCTGCCAAAGGCGTGGCCCGCCCGGTAGGTGTGCACCAGGGGGTTAGCGGGGTCGGTGACCCGTACCAACTCGGTGACTACCCCGGTGATGGGGCTGATCAGGTGTTCGTGCTGCTGCACCGTTTGCTGGGGGGTGAGGGCGCGGTGGCCACCGTCGCGGGTGAACTGTTTTTGGCGCGGTTCCAGCACCAGAGGCTCGAATCCTCGCTCTGTGAGGATATCGGGGTCACCGCAGGTGGGGCATTGGGGGCGATGGGGCAGGGGGTGGGGTTTGAGGTCGAGGCGGCGGTGGTTGAGGGTGAGGAGGGAGGAGAGGGGGGAGGGTGAGGCAGAGGGAGCAGGGGGAGATGGGGAGGCAGAGGAAGCAGGGGAGGAGGGGGGAGAGGGGGGGACGGGGAGGGTGCTGGTGACCAGGTGTTTGGCGATTTCGGTGGCGGCCAGGTGGAGGGCGGTTTGGACGGTGGAGGGTAGGGCGGCGCGGGCGGTGGGTAGGTAGGGGCTGGGGGGGGCGGCCTCGGTCTCGGTTGCGGAGGTCAGAGTGGAGCCGTTGGTGGATGCGGCGTGTTTTTGCCGCTGCACGGAGGTTTCCACTTCCCGATTACCCTCTAGGCGCTGGGCCAGACAGTGCCAGCAACCGGTTTCCCCGGGCTTAAAGACGGGGCCTAACCAGAGCACGCTGCCCAGGGGTTTGACCAATAGCCAGGGTTGCTGGCGATCGATCTGCTGCTGGTTGAAGGTAGCTAAATCGGGGTGCAGGTAGTCGTCGGTGAGCACAATGGTGAGGGCCACTGCCTCGCTGTCGGCGGGGTGCACCGCCACCCCCAGGTCTTGCAGGGCGGTGGTGAGCAGGTCAACCATGGCGGGGGGGATGCGATCGCCAGCGGTTTTGAGGCTAACCGGTTGGCCCAGAGCCTGGGCCGCCTGGGCCGGGGCAATGCCCAAGTCACTCCAAAAGGCCGCCACCTCAGGGGCCATCTCGGGGGCCGCTTCGGTGAGGTAGCCCTTCTCCATCAGGCGGTTGAGTACAAAGTCGATGTAATCCAGGGGCACCTCGCCCTTGAGTTGCTCGGCGATTTGCTCCCGGCTGTGGTGGCCATCCAAAAAGGGCAGAATCTGGCAGTAGAGCTGACCGGTAAGGGCGTGGTTGTCTTGCTCACCCAGCAGGTAGACCTGTTTGGGTGCGATGATTTCGATGTGGTAGTGGGGTTTGATTTGGAAGGCCATTTTTCTAACAACTACACTAAGGATCAAGATGTCAAGAAAACAGAGAACGCTTAAATCTGGATATGTCTATCACGTTACAACGCGGTGCAATAATCGCGAGTTTAAGCTGAGTCGTCGAGACTGTCGGGAGGTGTTTCTCTATGCCATCAAGCAGACGTTGAATAAGTTTGATTTTCGCCTCTATGCCCTCTGCATTATGAGTAACCATGTTCATTACCTGATCGGACCAAAACAACCAGAAGATTTACCCAAAATCATGCACTTCTTAAACTGGTATACCGCCATGTGCTTTAACCGAATGCTTAAGCGCACGGGTCATTTTTGGGAAAAACGTTACTTTGCCGAAGGCTTCCCGGTTGATGATAAAGACCGAGCCTTGAATACCCTGCGCTATATCCACGGCAACCCCAAGGCAGCAAAAATGCGAACGACATTTTTCTACGAGTTTAGCAACTATGGCAGTTATGAAAAACTAACCAATGATGGCTTAACCCAGTGGCATCCAGCCTTTTTGCGGTTGCGGTTAGGAACGACCTTGGAGGATTGCGCTCAAAACTATCGAGGGTTTTGTAGCCGCTATCAACCTAAAAGCAAGCCCGCCAAAAAATGTCACTGGGGAAGTCGATTATTGGCAGGGATAGGGGCTAGCCAGCAGACCGGAAACCGGAAGGGCACGGGGAGGAATAATGAGAAAATCAAATCTTCACCATGCCCCCCGGTCTCGCAGCAAGGGTGCCAGGTAACGGAAAGCCCCATGGTATCAACAGTTGCCCGTCAATTTATCGAGGCCAACCAGGCTCCCTGGCAGGCGCAGTCGCCCCCATGAGGGTCGAAAAGCATCCATGCTAGGATGAACTATGACTACTCGTCGTCGCCATCATAGGAACAAAAACAACCTCCGCTTGTCACCCTGTCGAGGGTTGAGGGTAGTACTGCTGTATCACTGAGTGTTGCTTCGCTCAGTTCGGCGAGGGCGCTGGGCAGTTGGCCGGTGGGTACCCGATCGACGGGTTGCTGGGGGTTGGGGGTAATCGACTTGTTGTTCATTTGAGTTTCCTCATTTAGGTTTACGATTTGACCGCTTAGGGCGGTCAGTCCCTTCCTGTTGTCAAGAAGCCTGTGGCGCGGCCCGGTGTAGGGGTGGGCGGCGAATGGGGAAAGTGGGGATGGGGAGTGGGGGAGCAGGGGGGACTGGGAGAGTAGGGGAGTGAGGGAGTGGGAGAGTGAGGGAAGAGGCAGACAGACAGACATGGTATCTTCGATCAC
>JBEITR010000020.1:0-48526 GCA_040374765.1 Leptolyngbya sp. | reverse complement strand
GAACGGCTCTTTGAGACCTGTGGCATCGAGTTCTTTGCCAAACCCAAACGCAACATGAAAAACCACTTGATGCGGCTCACCGACAAGTTACTGGCCCGCAAGCGCGCCATTATCGAAACCGTCATTGACCAGCTCAAGAATATCTCCCAGATTGAGCATTCCAGGCATCGCAGCCCCGCCAACTTCATGGTCAATCTTCTCTGTGGCTTGATTGCCTACTGCCATCAGCCCAAGAAGCCCTCGCTCAATCTTGACTTCGCTCTTCCCTCATCGGCTTAACCCGAATTCAGGTTGCTTAGACAGGCGATCTCCCTGGCCCCTAACCAGGGCTTTCTCACCGACGGGCACTATAACTCCCAGGCAGGGTGACTGGCTGTCACGCCCTGGCTCCCCAGCAGAACCGCCCAGCCATCAGGGGGCAGACGGTCAGATCCAGGTTACTGCCCGGTTGGTTAAACTAAAGGAACTGGGGGTAGCGACGCCCCCGCGATCGGCCCGACCGCGAACTAGACAACGGGGTACACCTGTAGTGCTAATCATCCCTAGCTATGGTTATTCAGGAGAGATTTAAGCATGACCCCAACTGAAATACGCCATAAACTTCACCAGCAGATTGATCAGCTCCCCCTTGACCTCCTATTGCTGGCCGCTGACTTTCTAGATTTTCTAAAATTCAAGCGAGCCAAAGTTACCGATTTAGCTCGGTCAGAAGCCATGACTGAAACTGAGGTTTTGGAGCATGGCCCCTCCTCCCCAGTATTGAGACGCAACATTAAGGGGCTGTGGGCCAACTTTGATATTGATATTACAGAAGACGATATTGCCGTCGCCCGTCAAGAGATGTGGGGCAACTTCCCGAGGGATATAGCATGACTGCTGTTGTGGCCGATACCCATGCTATTGTCTGGTTTTTGAAGAACAGTAACCAGCTTTCGGATCATGCCGCTACAGCAATGGATAGGGCAATCCAAGCGGGTCTGCCTATCTATATTGCCTCTATTTCCCTGGTTGAAATGGTCTATCTGATGGAGCGGGGCAAAATACCAACAGATGCCTTTGAGCAGTTTATGGTAACTCTAGAGCAACCTACTAGCGCCTTTTCTGATCAGCACCCTGCATCAGCTTAACCCCCAGGCCGCCGAAGACTTTATCCAGCTTTACCTGGAGGAGGCCAACCCTCCTATTTCTCCCCCCAGCGACTCCCTCAACATCCCCGCCCTGGCCCGGTTATTCAACGACACCACCAACGCCTACAAGTACCTCTTCTTCCTCTCCCTGCTGGATATTCTCCGTCGTTACCACTTCCAGCTCACCAGCCCCATCGCCTTTTCCGACCTAATCGTCGAAATGCTGGCCAATGCCTGGTTCCCCCATCGCGACTTCAAACTATCCTTTGACAGTCAAGACAAAGCCGAGGGTCTTGGCCAGGTTTAACAGACCCAATTTGTTCTTCACAATCTTCTCTTGGGTAGTCATGGTGACACTCCTAAGTCAGTACTAGTTTACACGGAGTGTCAGATAAAGTCCTAGCTATTACAGTTAACGATGGTGGCCACCGCTACAGGGCGACCATACCCATCCCAACCCCACCACCCCAGCCATGCTCCCACCCAGGGGAGCGGATGTAGAGACCGTTGGGAGATGTCCCCATCACCCGCCAGAGCTGGCCAGACCAGACCACCAGATCCCAAAACTGATAGAGCGATCGCTTGTCACCCATGGTTAAGCCGCTAGGGATAGTTGGGTGAGGGGTGCCCCTCTCTCGATTTCCTCCCACGGGCTATCCATAGGCTGGTAGTTGCAGAGACACACCAGAATCTTAATCGGGCTGGCAGGGCTAGAAAATTCCTGAACCTCAGCCACTACCCAATCCCCATCTTTGCCATGGGTCACGCCATCGCCAGGATCGGCTAGGTTTTCATAGTCGCGTACTCTGTCACCAACCTGGGGGAGCTGCCCTGACCAGTCGAATTCTTCTGCCAGGATTTGAGTTAGCCCACCATTGGACAATGACCGGGTTTCCCAGCCATGGGCATTGGGGTCGGCGGCTTTGTAGATAACCCAAGTTTCATTCATAGCGATCATCCTCAAAACTGGTTTGCTCACCTTCAAACACGCAATCGACCTTCAATATAGGGTCTTTGGTCGGTTTGACCCGTTTCAGCTTCCATCCATTAAGCCGCCCCATCTCCTGACACTGGCCCGGATCCGTGGCTCCATGGATATTTTCAGAACCTTTAGCCATGCCCCGATCCCCCTTCACTTGGTTCTGGGGCATATCGAAGTAAATCCCCCGGCTGGCACTCCAGAACCCGGCAAAGCTTTTCAAGAGTCTCCCGATCAAGCCTGGGGGGCATCTCGTAAGAGTTCTTTAAGCGGTTGACCGTAACAGGATGCAACCCAGCTAGGTCTGCAACCTGCTTATAGTCCAATTCACGATCAGCCATCACGGTAGCTAACCGCCACTTGATCGGCATCAAGCCACCTTCCAACACAGTTGCCATCATATTAACCCTAACGACTAATAAAATCGAAACGATTTATCTGTTAACTATAATAGAAAATATTTTAGTCTTAACGATTTACATCTTTAATCGAATCGGCTAATATAAAGATGTCCCTGAAAATCCCAGGGCAAAGTCAAATCCCCGCCTAGGGAGCCTGGAAGCGTCTAAGCGAGGACTCTATTCCCTTACGAGGATGTCTATTATGCTAATCCCTTTTCCTGTCTCTGCTACCCCTAAAAATACGGTCTGGTATCTGGTCACGGTAGGCGGCTACGAGACGATTACTTACCCCGATGGCGGCTTTTCCCTTGAATTTGTCGTCGATAGGTTCAGAGGGCGTTTGAAAAGTTGGATAGTTAGTACTGCTAGCTCACACGGTATAAGCTAGCAGTACTAAACAACTAGCATCGTGAGAGCCCTGGTTAAAGCTTACACCAGCAATTTGACCCGCGACCAGTTTGAACTGATTGAGCCGATGCTACCCAAGGCAAAGCCAGGCGATCGGCCCCGAACAGTCTACCTATGGGCTGTGGTCAACGCCATTTTCTACCTGGTGAGCCAGGGCTGTAGCTGGCGAGATTTACCCGGTGACTTTCCAGCCTGGCAAACGGTGTACACCGACTACCGAGGTTGGGTGAAAGAGGGGACTTGGACAGGTGCCGCCGAGGGACGTCCCGAAAGCCCGTCAGAAGTCATTTTGGATAGCCAAAGTGTTCCTACAGCGCCCATGGTGCATCGCTCAGTGGGCTATGACGCGCCGAAAATGACCAAGGGCCCTAAGCGCCATCTAGTGGTCGATACCCTGGGCTTGATGATGGCCGTTGTCATCACAGCGGCTAATGTCACCGAGCGCGACGGGGGCCAACAGGTCCTCGAAAAGCTCCATCAACTGGGAGAGACCATAGCTCGAATCTATCTGATTTGGGTCGATGGCGGCTATAGTGGCCCAAACTTCCTGCGCTGGGCAATGGACAGCTTGGGTTGGATCGTCCAGGTCGTCTTACGACCGCAGCAGAGCCAGGGATTTGTCTTACTGAAGAAACGCTGGATTGGGGAGCGCACCTTTGGCTGGTGGCAATGGTCACGACGACTCGTCCAGGACTATGAACAACTGCCTGAAAATGCTGAGGCGATGCTGCAGATTGCCATGATCCGCATCATGGTTAGACACTTGGCCTAATTGGCTACACCCCTACCCCTTTTCAAACATCCTCTCAGGTCCTGCTATAGACCTTAGTTGAGTGGGGGACACTCCGTAAGGGTGGGAGAGTGGTTAAAGTAAACCCCTGATCGCTGACCACTCACTTCGCTTTGCTCTCAGCCTGTAAACCTTTGCTGGTTGGGGAGCAATGTCCTGATGGTGGAAACCTGGGTACAGAGGATCACTAACCACTGACCCTTGAATGGAAAGCGCCCTTGATGGAGGGATTGGGTCCATTACACGACCCAATAGTGATATAACCCAAACTTTAGCGATGCTGATTTGTAGTTTTGCGACTGATCTACAACCGTTAGGTTATGAAGCTCAAGGATGAGTCCCTAACCTTTGACCGTTAGCCGCCGATCCTCAAGGCTTTGTAACGAATGCTTAAAAGTTAGTCGTTTATCTTTAAAGGTATGTAACAAACGCTTAAAGGTTAGGGACTGATGCTCAAAGGTTGATTGGTAACCCTTAAAGGTTAGCCGCTGATCATCGATGGTTGGTGATGGAGCATCAATAGATCGGCACTGATCATTAAAGGATCGGCCCTCACCATCGATAGTTGGTTATGCATGATTAAAGGAGGGTCGCTAATCGTTAAAGAATGGTCTCTGATCATCTTGCTCTCAGCCTGTAGACCCCGGTTGAGTGGGGAGAAACTTCCTAATAGTCGGTAGAGCGGACTCCGGGACTGTTCAGATTACAAAACATACTTCTTAATTCAAAGCCAGTCGCCCCCGTCAAGACAAAATCGCCCAGCAGCTCGACGCCCTCGCCCTGGTGGTGGCAGCACCTGTGGTTCAATTCAAAGACCCCGACAAAACCCTGCCCCCTAACCAGGGCTTTCTCACCGACTGGCCCTAGGGCTCCCAGGCAGGGTGACTGGTCTTTACACCCTGTATTCCCAGGAAAATCGCCAAGTAATCAGGGGGCAGATGGTCAGATCCAGGTTGCTGCCCGGTTGGGTAAACTAAAGCAACCCGGGTCCCTAGGGTTGGCCACTTGCCGCCCTGTGGGCCATCTTTCAGCGCCTCTAGACCAGCGATCGTCCCTCCCATCGCCATCTTTTCCTGCTTGACACCATCTCCAGCATCCGCATTATCGAAGGTAAGGCGGCATGAACAGATTTGAAGTGCTAACCTCTCTCGGCTTTACAGGTTGAATCACCTAAAAGGGCAATTTCTTTTTCTTAGCTTTATCGCGGTCGTAATCCAGCTCCTTGAGCTTCTTCATAATGCGGCTGAAGTATTCCTGGAGATAATCTTCCAGGGTGGTAATTTCACTCTGGTCGATACCAAATACCTGATAAACCTCTTCCATAGGAGCATCCAGGGGCTGGCTGCCGGCAATGACCTCGACAAAAGCCAGGCGATCGGCAAAGTTCCAGGCCCACTGAAAGAAGTAAGCTAATCGACGGATTGCCCGCAGTAAGTCTAGGGAAATTCGGGAAATTTTGGCATCCTGCCCACACTTACGCTCACAGAGGCGAATGATTTCATAGGCTCCCCAAGCCCGGGGACCAGCCAGGGGAAAACTCCCCTTAATGGTAGCGGGAACCGTTAGGGATCGAATGGCAAACTTAGCAATATCCTGGGTATCCATATAGGCTATGGGAGCCGCTTCTCCCATGACCCAGATAGCCTGTTTTTCTAAAATTGGAATGGCATATTGACCAATTAACCCCTGCAAAAAGCCACAGGGTTGCAAAATCGTATAATCTAACTCTGATTCCGCCAGCAGCTTCTCGGTGCAGTGCTTGACATTCATCAGAGGTACGTGGGGAAACCTATCGGCATTCAGAATAGAAATAAAAATAAAACGCTTAATACCCGCAGTTTGAGTCGCAGAGATCAGGTTGATTTTTCCCTGCCAATCTACCTCCATCACTGATTCCGAAGGCCGAGCGGTCGCCGCATCAATTACGGCGTCAATTCCTTCCAGAGCTGAGGGAAGGCTATCGGGCCTGGTTATACTGCCTCGCACCAGCTCGACCCCCCATTCCCGTAAAAAAGATGCTCGCTGAGCGCTCCTCACCAGACATCGAACTTCGTGACCTTCATCCAGGGCACGGCGTACGATTTGCCTTCCCAGAGTGCCGGTAGCACCAATCACTAATAGTTTCATGAGGGGGTGATACAAAACTTAACTTTAGTTAAGGATATCAGATCTCTTCCCCCCTACAGGTGATCTCCTGGAAATCTACTCTTCGCCCCCTTGCACCCGCAGCATTAGAAACCCTACCCCCAAACCCACCAGGGTCAGGGTAAAGATAGTAATACTGGTGCTAAAAATTTCGCCGCCCATAGGTTCTCCTTAAAACAAGCATATAATCCAGGTATGGAGTTGCTTCAGCCTTGAAAAAGCCGAAACAACCTTTATTTTAGACCAGTTTGGTGACGCTCCTGACTTCTCCATGGCGGCCTTCCTCCCCTCTTCCCAATCCCGACCACGACTGGCCCTAACCCTAGGGGACCCAGCCGGAATCGGTCCTGAAGTTGTACTGAAGGCCCTGGCCCATCAGGATTGGTCGGCCCAAGCAGAAATTACGGTCTTTGGTACAGAGGCCCTATGGCGGCAGCATCTGGCCTGGCTCTCCTTAGACCAGGATGGTGAGGTAAGGGCTGTTATGGAGGCCATTCAGTGGTTTGAAGTACATCCTCCCCTACCCTTGTCTGTCCTCACCCCAGGGCTAGGTAATGCAGCCACTGGAGCGGCAAGCTTTAGCTATCTAAACCAGGCGATCGCCCAAACTCTGGCGGGTAATTTCGACGCCATTGTCACCGGTCCCATTGCCAAATCAGCCTGGCATGCCGCTGGCTATGGCTACCCAGGACAAACGGAACTACTGGCGGAAAAAGCTGGCGTTAGTCGATTTGCCATGGGCTTTGTGGCTCGCTCTCCCCATACCCACTGGGTCTTACGGACGCTCCTGGCCACCACCCATATTCCTCTGAATCAGGTACCTGGAACCCTGACCCCCGAGTTACTGACGGAAAAGCTCCAACTTTTGATCCATAGTCTAGAGCGGGACTTTGGCCTTACCCAGCCCAGAATCGCCGTGGCCGGACTCAACCCCCATAGTGGCGAAGGTGGGCAACTGGGGCGGGAGGAGGAAGACCTGATTATTCCCTGGTTAGAGCAGCAACGCCAACGCTATCCCCAGGTGCAAATTGACGGGCCAATCCCAGCTGATACTCTCTGGGTCTTACCAGGTCAAGCCTGGTTTGGCCATGCTTCCCAGGTTGTAGCCCACGATGCCTATCTGGCCCTCTACCACGATCAGGGATTAATTCCGGTGAAGCTCATGGCCTTTGACCGGGCCGTTAATCTTACCCTTGGTCTGCCCTTTATTCGGACCTCCCCTGACCACGGTACGGCCTTTGATATTGCGGGCAAAGGTATGGCCGATCCCAGTAGCCTGGTGTCTGCCCTGAGCCTGGCAGTTGAACTGACCCAAAGCCGATTAGCTTGCTTGGTTCGGTAGGGCCACACCAGGTATTGCAGTTCTGTCACAAAGAGAGGAGGTGACAAGTAGCTAAATTACAACATTAGTTAATGGTTTCTGGGGCAGATTAAGAAGACAATAAGAACTAATACAATAGTCAAGAACTAAAAAATATCAGTAAACTAGGATACGAAATCCAGGCAGATGTGTCAGGATTTATCGCTTTGGTCAGAACACTTAGGATAAAGTCGATTGATCAATGCGAGGACTGGGTCGGTGTTCTGGCTCCCCCAGCTCCATCAAATGTGACTCGGGCTATCTTTAGCCTTGGTCTTCCCATAGTTCCTTGCTTGTTACTGGGTTTAGTCATGATTCAGTCCCTCCACTATTCCATCGACGTTATTCGCGATGAGGCTCGTCATCTAGTGCAAAAGGGTGCGATTGACCGCCATCAGCCAATATATACCCTCTGTCGCCATATTCCTGCTCGAGAATGGATTCTAGTAGAAGCGGAGCTAGAGTCTTCTGGCTTTTTGCTGCGTGATTGCGTCGCTGACCTGATGGGCCGCGAAGATTGGGATAACGATTAGCCCCTGCTTGTCCCCAGGCGCTGAGCGGTTCGTAGGATTTGTCCAGCTAGTATCGCTGCCCCAAATCCATTGTCAATATTGACAACTCCAATACCGGCAGCACAGGAATTAAGCATGGTGAGTAAGGCGGCTAACCCTTGAAAGCTTGCCCCGTAGCCGATGCTGGTGGGTACGGCAATAATGGGGCGATCGGTCAGACCGGCCACCACGCTGGGCAGGGCGCCCTCCATGCCTGCCACGACAATTAACACGTCTACTTCCCGGACCAACTGCTGATGGCGCAGCAGTCGATGTAGTCCGGCTACCCCCACATCCCAGAGACGCTTGACCTGAAAACCTGATAGTTCAGCGGTCACAGCCGCTTCCTCGGCTACGGGCAGGTCAGCAGTACCGGCGGTGAGGATACCAATTTTGCCGGCATGGTGGGGGGTCAAGTTCAGCGGTACCAGGGCGCAGATGCGGGCCAGGTCATAGTACAAAGCTCCCGGTATCTGTTGCCGGATCTGGTCGTAGACCCCCGGCTCAATGCGGGTAGCCATGACCACTCCATGGTGTTGATTCAACCGGGTCATAATCTGGACAATTTGGTTCACAGTTTTACCGGGACCCCAGATCACCTCCGGAAATCCCGTACGCAGGGCCCGATGGTGATCAACCTTAGCAAAGTCTTCCACCGGCTCAAATTCAAAATATTTGAGCTGCTCCAGGGCGTTGTCCGGTAGGATTTCTCCTCGGGCGACAGCTTCAAGCATAGAACGCAGAGTGGCAGGCTGGGTCACAGGGCTTTACCTTGGGGAAATCAACGGGTTATTGTGACAAACTTGACCCCAGTAGATCCGGCTATCGCCCCAGGGATCGGCTAGTCTAAAGCCTCACTGTTGAGGCCTCAACACCCGTCAGGCCAGGCATGTACCTGGCCCATTTATTGTAACCAGAAAGGCGTTAATCGGAATTTCCAGGGTTAGAGGCTGTTGGAAAAGAGGATTCCATGGCTTTCTAACCGTCCCTCAGCCACCACAAACCTGGAGTTTAGGATGCCTTGGTTGGAGCCGAAGAGCTTAAGCTTGCAGCAAAAAGTTGCTGGCTGCTAGGGCCGGAGTTCCCGCTAGAGTAGCAAACTGACCACCCGTGCCCAGACCTGGGGCACTACCATTAGGATTGTAAAATAACCCGCCCGTGCTCCTGTCGTAGACAACCAAAGCGGCACTGGTGGCGACCCCAGTTGCAGAACCGACTGAGGCAAACTCAGCCGCTAGACTAAAACCGTTACCCTGGGTAACGGCTAGTGAGCTCTTTAAAGCGGTAAAGGTGGTTTTGGCGAGCACGATAAAATCATCAGCTGGCTGGAAATCGAGAATGGTATCGATGCCTAGGGCTGTAGGGGTAAAAGCTGCCCTGGTGTCATAGACAAAGCGATCGCGACCAGCCCCACCCAGGAGCATATCGTCTCCCCCCTCTCCCATCAGACTGTCGTCACCCTGACCCCCGATGAGAGTATCGCTGCCAGCCCCACCCCGTAACGTGTCATTTCCTGCCAGACCATTAATCAAATCATCCCCAGCTGTTCCAGTTAAGTTATCACCATTACTGGTTCCTAAAAGCGGGGTAGTCAAGATCAGGGAGGCCAGGTTGACGCTGGCCGCCGCACTGGCGGTGTTATCCCCCAAAAACAGAAAATTAGCAGTTTTGTAGGGATTGAAGGGCAATCCCCTGGTCTTGGCCTGGGTATCGGTGTACTCAGTATAATTTTGCAAACTTCCGACCAGAATTAGCTGGTTGTTGGCCGTCAGATAGTAATTGTTATCGGCCACCAAAAGGTCATAGTTGACCATCGCTGTGGTGCCATAGGTAGCCCGTTGTCCAGGGTTCTGGGTAAACAGGCTGTTACCGGTGCCGCCTCGTTGACCCCAAATGCGATCAGACCAGAAGCCCAACTCAATTCCCTGCCTATCGCTACTGAGCACAGTTAGGGATAGACCGGCCCGGTCATTGCTACTGTGGCTTTCACTCGTAAGTTGGAGTCGAAAGCTAAGTCTATAGCTATTGGTGCGATCGAGGGTAGGGAACGTAGAATTCTTTAAGATAGGGTTTTTGAAGTCAGAGGTGGGTTGGTAGTTGCTATAGCCTGCTCCGCCGACGGACGGAGAGGTCAAGGTGGTATACCCAGTCCCCGAGGTTTGGGTGGCACCAGGCGAGGCAGCATAGTTAAGCCAAGCTTGAGTAGCGGGTAGAGGGGCCTTACCGGCCATAGGGGAGCCACTGTAGAGAACTATTGGGGGCATGATCTAAAACTCTTGTACTAAAACCATAGGTGAATCCTGAGCTGCCGTCGCCCCGAAGATGCCTGGAAGACTACCAGTCAGTGCAAACCCGAATGCTCCTACTGGCCTGTATTGATAGTATAAAAAGTTGCCTTTGGTGTATAAGTATAATTTAGTTTCAGATTAGCCGCAACCATGGCACCTTTAGCCTTAATCGGCTTAGGCCAACTAAGATAGAACCCTAGGGATACGGACGGTAGACGAGCCAGGAGCTAATCTAGAGGGTCTGCTGCTAGTATCTAAGGCTACAGGCTAAAAATCAGGACCTCTGAAAAGATTGGATCAGGGCCTCTGATTGGCTGACAAAGCCAAAGCACTGATTAACGTTGTAGAGAGTGGCCTGGGTACAGTAGGGCGGAGAGGTGGTGGCGCTACAATCCTCCAGCAGGATGCAATCATAGCCGAGGAAGTTAGCATCCTGTAAAGTAGCCATGACGCATTGATCAATATTAACCCCGGCAAAAAATAGGGTGGTTTTGCCTAAATTACGCAGAATGCTATCTAACGGGGTGTCCCAGAAGCCGCTCATACGGTACTTATCCACCTGGATGTCGTTGGCATCAACGACCAACTCCTCCACCACCGCTGCAGCCCAACTGCCCTTGGTCAAAACCGCTGACCCGTTGGTAGGCAGGGGATCCCCCAGACCTACCCCCTTACCGGTGGGGTTATACACATGGCGGAGGGCAGGACTGATATTCAGCAGGTCAGGGCGATTACCCCAGTTAACCCAAATGATCGGTACCTGCACTGCCCTGAGTTGGGGTAGAAGGTTCTGCAAAGGGGCGATGGGGGTGCGGGCTGGGGTCACATCTACCCCCAGGTTCGATAGCCAGCCATGGGGATGGCAAAAGTCATTTTGCATGTCGATAACCAGACATGCCGAGCGATTTAGATCAAGGCGCAAATCCTTGGTTTCTGTAGCCAGATTCACCAGACGAGGGGCGATCGCCGGCCGACTTAGATCAGCCTGGCGATGGTTGACCCACCAGGCATTAGGCAGGGGACCGAGGGGATGGAGAGAATCGCTATCCATAGGATGGGTTGAGGAGGGAGCGGCCTACCCCAGGGTAAAGGCTATGCCGGCTAATAAGGCAGCTACGCCATAGGCGATCGCCACCACCTGTATTTCAGACCAACCACAGAGTTCAAAATGATGGTGCAGGGGAGCCATCTTAAAGAAACGCTTACCTACCCCATCAGGCCCCTTCGTAGCTTTAAAGTAAAGAACTTGAATAATGACGGAAAGGGTCTCCGCAAAAAACAATAGGGTAATCACCAGCAGGGCAAACAGATTACCACTGAGGATGCCGACTGCTGCCATGGCAGCGCCTAAGGCCAGAGAACCGGTATCCCCCATAAACACTCGAGCGGGATTGCGATTATGGAGCAAAAAACCCAGACAGGCTCCGGTCATAGCGGCACAGAACACCATTAAGCCGGGATGGGTTGGAGACACTACCACCGCTAGCCCAAAAAAGGTAATGGCTCCCGTCCCTCCCATCAACCCATCCAGACCATCGGTCAGATTGGTTGCATTACTCTCCGCCACCAGAACGAACCCAGCCAGGGGCCACAACAAAGCCCCCAGGGGCAAGACCAAACCCAGGGGCAAGGCCAGGGTCGTAATGGCCGCTGGTTGAGTAAACCGCATCCACAAACAAAATAGAACAGCCACACCGATCTGAAGCAAGAGCTTGGTGCGGGGAGAAATGCCCTTATTGGAGCGATAGCGTAACACTTGCCAGTCATCTAGCCAGCCGATGGCGCCGTAGGCAAGGGTTAGCAGGGAAACTGCCAGGACGGAACTAGAGAAACCAGTGGCCGTTAAAGCCACCAGAATGGCCACTGGGATAAAGAAAACTCCCCCCATGGTGGGAGTACCCGCTTTCTTCAGGTGACCTTGGGGACCTTCCTGGCGGATGAACTGCCCTGTTTTTAGGGCTCGGAGCAGGGGCACAACCCAAAAACCCAATAGGCTGCTAACCAGGGCAGCCACTAAAAAGGGAATGGTAATGGACTTACCCAGAACAAAGGGATGGCCCAGGGCTAGATCAACAATGACAGCACTGCACCCCAAACAACCGGCCAAAACCCTGAAGAGGGTTCTACCGTTTAGACCTAACCGCTTCGATGCTAAAAACTTTGCATCCACAATGGTTCCTCACCTGCATCACACCACATGGCTAGGAAACGAACTTAACTCGACTTTCCTGGCCAGAACTCATGACAGTAAACAGCCAAAAAGTCTATAGGCATAATCTCACATTTGGCAGCAGATGCAACAAGACTTAATGTTTCTGGTCTCCCTAGTCCTCATCCTCCAGGTCCAGGGCGTCATCGTCATCGTCCTCAAAGCTATCGTCACCCCCCATCAAATCGGAGATCTCTTCGCTTTCGGCCTCATCGGGGAAATTTTCCATGGTATCGCGGCTGCGTAGGCGACCAATCCGCTCAAGCCAGACCAAAATAGACGCTTCGCCAGAGGAGGGAAGAATGGGTGCCTTGGCACTGCGGGGTATTTGCTGCAGTGAGGGGTTGTAGATTTCCGAAGACATGGGTTGGTATTGGGTAAGGGAAAAAATTGAGGAATGATCAATGTTCTTTAGAGATTAAATTCTAACAGCGGTTGCTAACCGTGAACCAGGTTTATAGTTTAGATAGTCTAGTTTGCAGCCTATGCTGTCTGGGATTAATGATTGTAGGTACAGGGCCAGATGCTAGGTAAGGCAGAACTCCTGGAGGCGATCGCTCGTCTAGATCGCGGTTTAAAGGCGACCTCCGCTGATCGCCTTGCGGTGCAGGCTGCTGTAACCAGGCTGGAGGATTGCAACCCCACTGCCGATCCCCTGAATGCTCCCCAGCTATTGAATGGTAATTGGCGGTTGCTCTACACCACCAGCACAGAATTACTGAACTTGGGTAGGCTACCCCTGACATCCCTGGGATCCATTTATCAGGCCATTCGCCTGGAGGAAAATCGCATCTATAACCTGGCGGAGGTGGTGGGGCCGCCTTGGCTATCGGGACTGGTGGCGGTAACGGCCAGGCTAGAAGCCACATCTCAGCGGCGGGTAAAGGTTTACTTTGAGCGCGGCGTATTTGGCCTGCAAAGCCTATTGGGCTACAGTAATCCCGATGCGTTTATCCATACTCTCCAGACCAATCCCAAGTTATCCCTACTCCAGGGAATTGATTTTACGATCAATAGCCAGCGAGAACCGGGATGGTTAGAGATTACCTACCTGGATGAGAATCTGCGGATTAGTCGGGGCAATCAGGGTAATTTGTTTGTGCTGACCAGATAGCCCCATCGCAGGGCAAATCTCAGGGTTCTGGTGACTGGCTTGGGGTCTGGCGTTTGAGTTGTTCCTGCTCGAGTGCCTCGAATAGGGCTTGAAAGTTTTGTTCCCCAAATCCTCTAGCCCGGTGGGGAACTCCCTCGATCTCCACCACCTGACGCTGGATCAATTCAAAAAACAAGGTAGGAATATCCAGCAAGGGTTGGGTAAAGGTTTGCAATAGCCTGGCATGGGGAAAGCTGGTTTCCCAATCCACCAGAATCTTAAGCTGGTCAAGGGCAACTTCTAGGGGTCTATCGGCCTGGTAGTCCTGTCGCCGATGCAGGGCCTGGTAGTAGGTGGTGGGCACATCAATAAAACCCACCCCCCCCTGTTTCAGCTGGCGGACAGTGTGGAAAATATCTGAGGTGTGCAGAGCCACATGCTGAATTCCTGCCCCCTGGTTCCAGTGCAGGAACTCCTGGACCTGGGAGGTAGGGGTGACTGGCTCGTTAATGGGAAGTTGGACGTTCCCGTCAGGAGAGGCCAGGACCTGACTGTGCAGGCCTGACCAAGCTGTTTCAATGCGAAACCACTGTTGGGGCTCAAACCCCAGTTGATCCACATACCAGGCGACGGCGGCTGAAAATTCCTGTTGGGGAACGTTAATCACCGCATGATCGATGCCATCGATGCCGCTGTCCCTGTCTACCCTTAAATCAGGGGTCGCCCCATGACCTGGCACCCAGGAGTCGGCAATATGGGATTCCACCAGGGTATGGTGCAGGGATCCCCAGCCCTGAACCTGACACCAGCGTCCCCGTCCCCATGGGTCTGGCTGAATAGGGATCAGCACCTTGCCCCCACAGCGCAGTAGGCGGGCCAGGGTGCGATCTAAGTCCCTGACCCGAAAGGCCATATCCCCAATTCCGGGAGGGTGGACCTGAAGGTAACGGGTGACCGCCCCTAATCCACTCTGGCGATCGGAAATTTGCAAAGGAACCTTGCCCAGATAAATTAGCAGCGTACCCTGGCGATCGCCCTCCTGGTGCAGGGGCAAGTGCCCCCTCCAGGTGTTTAAGAACCACTGTCGCCAAGGGGCTAGGTCATCAACGTAGAAGTGGAGATGATTAAACTCCATCAGGGCAAGGGCTTAAAGAGCATGAATTAACGATGTCTATAATTTTGGCCACAACGCTGAGGACAGGGGCAATCGGGCAAAGTCAAGGCGGGCTAGGGACTCTAGTTCGTCTCTGCGGGCCAGTCTATCCAGCGCTGTTCCTGATCGGCCTGGCGAGCCAGGTCCAACAATTGCTGGGAGCGCCACCCCTCCTCCAGGCTAGGAGCGGTGGAATAGCCCTGGTCAATATCCTGGACCCAGTGATCGATTACCCGAATAAAGGGTGCGATGCGGCCGTCGGGGTAGGTAGCCGGGAATTGTAGCCGATCTGGAATGGGCAATTCCCTTAGAGGGTTGCCCCCCTGGCTGCCCCAGAGGCGAAAACCATGGACATAATCCTGGAGGTTATCACTGCCCAATACCAGGGTACCGCGATCGCCATAGACTTCCAGCCAGTGCCCCCGACCCGCATAGGTAACCGAACTAATCGCTACCTGGCAGGGAACCCCCTGGTTCAGCACCAGGATTAAATTACAGGTGTCATCCGTATCTACGGGCTGCATCACCCCTGTGATCGGATCCGGACGCTGGCTAACGGCCGTACTCAGACGGCCACACAGCCGCTGGATAGGCCCAAATAGCCAGGTCAGGTAGTCAAAGGTATGGGAGGCAAAGGCCCCCAAGGTACCACCCCCCTGATCTTGACGGGAATACCAGTTCCAGGGCCGCTGGGGATCGGCTCGGCCAGCGACGGTCCAGTCAACCTTGACCAGGCGCAGGTTACCCAGGTAGCCCTCGGCCAATAACTCGGCTAACCGTTGCCACTGGGGTACAAAGCGAAACTCGAAATCTAGGGTGCCCACCCGTTGCTGTTGCTGGGCCAGGCTGACCAGTGCCTGGGCCTCAGCTGCGCTGAGGCTAGTGGGCTTTTCTAGCAATAGATGTTTACCGGCCTGGAGTACGGTTTTTGCCATGGGGTAATGCAAAAAGGGGGGAGTCGCAATGGTTACCCCATCCACCTCCACCAGGTTCACCAGATCCTCCAGGCGATCGCAGGCCTGGGGGATACCATGGGTTGCCGCGATCGCCTCAGCCTGAGCCCGATCGCGGTGATAAACCGCCACCACCCGGGTGCGATGGTGAGCCTGTAAACCGGGAATGTGAACCTTCTGACCGAAGCCCGTACCGACCACCCCGATTCCCAGAACGTCCTTAGCCATGGCCATACTCTCAATAACATCGACCCCTCGCCCTGGTAGCAGGGGTTGGGCTTGAATAATCTAGCATGGCTTAAGGGTTGGCTTCGGTGGCAAGAGATCGGCCGGGGCTGAGCCCTCACGGGCGAAACAGGAAATCGTAGCCGGTGTAGCGATCGCCCTGGTAGATCAGCACCAACCAGGTCTGGGGGTCGAATTCTAGGGGATAGGCCTCCCGATCGGTAACCCCCCCCTGGGCATCGGTAGTAGGTTTGAGGACGCAGTAGGGGGCTTTGAGGAGGGCCTGCGGGGTTGCTCGCGGCGCCGGTGTTTCGACGGCTAACAGAGCCTTGAGGCGATCGCGGGAGAGAGAATTCTCCATCTTTTCAATCTTGATACATTCCCCCGTTACCGCCTGGGAGTCGATCACCGGGGTTGGATGGGGACTGAGCCAGAGGGCCGCCGCCGCCAGCATCGAACCACTGGCCAGGACTGCCGCCCGCAGGGGAGGATGGGGAGTAGGTGGAGCTAGAGGGGAGTCGCGATCGGGGCCAGGATTGCCACCATGCACCTGCCTGGTGGCCGGATCGTCCAAGGCAGAGTGCCAAGACCTGAGGGGAATACCCGATCCTGCGGAGGCCTGCTGCTGATAATGAATAGATAGGGATTGGCGGATGTGCTTAGCCATGGTCGTAGGGGCGAAAATGAAGTCAACAGGGGCGGCCCTGACCCCTGCATGGGAAGGCAATGCAGAAGATCGGAAAAACTTCTACACTGACAACCGAGACCAGAACCATCACCCCCAATATAGTACATATGTTCTATAAATGAATAGAACCCTTGTCTGGTTTCGTCGTGATCTTAGGGTCTTTGACCATCAACCCCTGGCTCGAGCAGCTCGGCGGGGTCTGGTGATTCCTGTGTTTATCTTCGATCGGGCTCTGCTCCATCACCCCGAAACTGGCCCTGCCCGGGTGGAGTTTTTGCTAGCCGCCCTGGCTGCCCTCGATCGCGATCTGGAGCGGTTGGGGGGACGGCTCATCCTGCGATCGGGAGATCCGGTGCAGGTACTACCCGATCTGGTGCGCCAGTCCCAGGCGGAGGGTATCTACGCCTACACCGATTGCGAACGTATCTATGGTCGGGTGCGGGATGCCCGTCTCAATCAGGCCTTAGCAACGGCGGGGATGAAAATTCGCTGGTTCGAGCCCCCCGGTAGCCTGGCGGAACTGCTGTCCTATCCGGCCTATCGCCAACGCTGGTATGGGCAGATGGGGGAACCTCAGGTGCCCCGGCCCCAGAGGGTGGCGGTGCCCCCCGAGATTAGCAGTGAGCCCCTGCCTAGTCTGACCCAACTGGGTCATGAGGCCGATGGTAAACCACTACCGGCGGCCAGTACCGCCGCCGCCCGAGCCTTGCTCCAGACCTTTCTTGAAGAAAAGGCCGATCGCTACTACTGGCAGCTCTCCTACCCCAGTGCGGTGGTGACCACGGGTCTGAGTCCCCACCTGAAGTTTGGGGTGATCTCGGTGCGGGAGTGCGTCCAGACCGTTCTGCAGGCCGATACTGGAGGATCGGAGCGCCGCCGCCGTAGCCATCAGCAACTGATTGCCCGACTGCGCTGGGGCCAGGGGTTTGGCCAGCGGTTTCGCTACCTACCCCAACTGGAGTTGCGATCGCTCTACCGAATTTTTGACGAGGCCGGTTGGGCCTTTGATGCCGACCTCTACCAGGCCTGGCAAACTGGGCAAACCGGCTTTCCCATCGTGGATGCCGCCGCCCGTTGCCTGCAGGCCACCGGCGGTTACCTGCACCTGAATTTTCGCACCCGTGCTATCTACGCCAGTTTTCTAAGTAACCTGATGGGTATGGACTGGCGCTACGGGGCCCTTCACTTTATGCGTCACCTGATTGATGGGGATTGTCCCATCGACCACTACCAGTGGGCTATGCAGGCTGGGGTTACCCACTGTATCGATAAAACCTGGACGCGCATCTACAATCCTGGCCAGACCGCCGTAGACCGCTGCGACCCCGAAGGCCGGTTTATTAAACGCTGGTTGCCAGAACTGGCGGATTTGCCCCCAGAACAACTGGGAAGTCCTCCCCAGCGGGCCAATTATCCCGCCCCCATACTGGATTACAAAGCCGCCCGCCAAAGGCGAATCCACCAACTGGAACAGCAGCGCCAAACCTTTTTACAAGCCCCCAGCTTACTGCCCCACCTGGCTTGCCTGCCTGACGACCTGACCCCCTTTGGCGGCGATCGCTACGGCGGTGAAATCGGCTGGGCGCTAGGATCAAATCCCGATTTGTTTCCGCCGGCCCTCGCTCTGGACCAACTGGATGGGGATCACCAGCAGAGCCTGCGTACCTGGTTTGTTGCCCATGTCACCATCGCTCCACCCCGTTCCAGCCGCCGTCGCCTTGACTCCAGTAGCCAGCAACTGAGCCTGCTGGACTGAACCCTCGCCCCTTGCCGCCATGCCCACCGTCAATTACCTCCGCATTAGTGTTGTCGATCGCTGCAATTTTCAATGCCAGTACTGCATGCCGGCGGGGGCAGCGATGTCCTACCCGCCGCCCGCCGACTGGCTCACCCGAGAGGAACTGCGACAGTTACTCAGCCAGGTATTTGTGCCCCTGGGCTTTAGCCGCTTTCGGTTAACTGGGGGCGAACCCCTACTGCGCCCTGACATTGCCGAGATTACGGCGGATATTGCCCAGATGCCGGGCACCCAGGATCTGGCCATCAGTACCAATGGTTTTTTGCTGGCCACCAAAGCCCAGGCCCTTTGGCAAGCGGGACTGCGCCGCCTGAATATCAGCCTGGATAGTCTCGATCCCCTGGTGTTTCAACAACTAACGGGGGGGCGAGACCGCTGGCAGCAGGTCTGGCAAGGTATTCTGGTGGCCCACGAGCTGGGTTTTGCCCCCCTCAAACTCAACGTGGTGGTGATTCCTGGGGTGAACGACCAGGAGGTATTGGATCTGGCCGCCCTCAGCCGCGATCGCCCCTGGCATATCCGTTTTATTGAGTTTATGCCGATTGGCAACGACCAGCTATTTGCCGATCGGGGTTGGATCGACTCCGCTCACTTGCGTCAGCAAATCCGCCACGGTTGGGGCCTGGAGCCCAGCCAGGTGCAGGGCAATGGTCCAGCCGATGTCTTCCAAATTCCTGGAGCTTTGGGTACGGTGGGGTTCATTAGCCAGATGTCGGAGTGCTTTTGCGATCGCTGCAACCGTCTACGACTCTCCGCCGATGGCTGGCTGCGGCCCTGCCTCCTGAACCAAACCGGCCAGATTGATCTGAAGACCCCCCTGCGCCAAGGGGTCGCCCTAAGCTGGCTACGGCAACAGGTGGCGGACTTACTCACTGCCAAGCCCGAGATCAACTATAAAATGCGCCAGTCTGGCGCTACGGGGGCCTACGGGCGTACCATGTCCCAGATTGGTGGTTAGGGCAAAATCAGACCCGGGGTTATTACAATAATCAACAATTGGCCCAGTCCCCAGCCCTACCCTTACCACGGTTGATCAGCTCACCCACCCCAGATCCTTGTTCCTCCCTGCGATTCTTCGCCAATCTCCCCTATGGTTCTTTCCTCCCTAACCCGCACCCTGCAGCGATCCTCCCTCACCGGTGAGTTGCTGGCTAAGCTGGACCAGCAGGGTAGCCTCAGCCTGAATGGGGTGGCTCGCCTGCCCAAGGGGTTAGTCGCCTCCGCCCTGGCCCGGGCTCAGCAACGACCCCTGCTGGTGATCACCGCCACCCTGGAGGAGGCTAGTCGCTGGGCCAGCCAACTGGAAGTAATGGGGTGGGATACGGTGCATTTCTACCCCACCTCGGAAGCGTCCCCCTACGATCCCTTTGATCAAGAATCGGAAATGACCTGGGGTCAGCTCCAGGTGCTGGCCGATCTGCTAGCCCTAAGTCGCCAGGGGGAGGCCTCTCGGCAAATTGCCATAGTCACCACGGAACGGGCCCTGCAACCCCACCTGCCGCCGGTGTCCGCCCTTGATCCCTACTGTTTACGACTCCAACTGGGGCAGGATATCCACTTCAAGGCCCTGGGGCAGCGCCTGGCCAGCCTGGGTTACGAGCGGGTGGCGGTGGTGGAAACTGAAGGCCAGTGGGCCCAGCGGGGAGACATCATTGACCTCTACCCGGTGGCCTCAGAACTACCGGTGCGATTAGAGTTATTTGGCGATGAACTGGAGCGGATGCGGGAGTTTGATCCGGCTACCCAACGGTCTCTCGATCCCATCGATCACCTGGTGCTCACCCCCACCGATTACGGCCCGGTGATTTTGCAGCAGTTGCAGCAGCAGGATCAACCGATCGGTTTGCTTTCCCCAGCCGCCCAGGCAGGCCTGGAAAGTGGGATTGTGCCTGAAGGGCTGCGCCGCTGGCTAGGCCTGGCCTTTGCCCAGCCCGCCTCCCTGCTGGACTACCTGCCAGAAACCACGCTGTTGGCGATGGATGAGGTGGATCAGTGCCAGGCCCACAGCGATCGCTGGTTAGACCACGTCGAAGAACATTGGCAGGAACAGGTAACAGAGAACGGATTAGGGGCCCAGCTGCCCAAAATTCATCGGCCCTTTACCGAGGCCCTAGGGGAGGCCGAGGTGTTTCCCCGCCTATTTCTCTCCGAGCTGACGGAGGTCAACCATCAGGGATTAAACCTGGCCAGTCGTTCCGTACCCGCCATTCCCCATCAGTTTGCTAAGTTGGCGGAAACCATTCGGGGAGAATGCCAGCGTAAATATCCGGTGTGGCTGATCTCGGCCCAGCCCTCGCGGTCCGTGGCCCTCCTGCAGGAGCATGACTGTCCATCCCAGTTCATCCCCAACCCGCGAGATTACAACGCCATCGACAAGTTGCAGGGGCAGTCTGTGCCAGTGGCCCTGAAGTACTCGGGTCTGGCGGAACTGGAAGGATTTATATTGCCGACCTTCCGCATCGTGGTGGTTACCGACCGGGAATTCTTCGGTCAGCACAGTTTGGCCACCCCGGGGTACGTGCGTAAGCGCCGTCGGGCCACCTCCAAACAGGTAGACCCCAACAAAATGAAACCGGGGGATTTTGTCGTCCACCGCAGCCACGGCATTGGCCAGTTTCTGAAGCTGGAAAGCCTCACCCTCAACTACGAAACCCGCGATTACCTGGTGATCCAGTATGCCGATGGGCTACTGCGGGTGGCCGCCGACCAGGTGGGGTCCCTGTCCCGCTATCGGGCGGCTACGGGCCAGGCACCCGTACTCAATAAAATGACCAGTAGCGCCTGGGAAAAAACCAAGGGGCGGGCCAAAAAGGCGATCCAAAAGGTGGCGGTGGACCTCCTCCAGCTCTACGCCCAGCGGGCCAAGCAGGAGGGTTTTGCCTACCCCACCGATACCCCCTGGCAGCAGGAGTTGGAGGATTCCTTTCCCTACCAGGCTACTCCCGACCAGATTAAGGCGGTGCAGGATGTGAAGCGAGACATGGAGAGCGATCGCCCCATGGATCGGCTGGTGTGCGGCGATGTGGGCTTTGGCAAAACCGAAGTAGCCCTGCGGGCCATCTTTAAGGCGGTTACCGCTGGTAAGCAGGTGGCCCTACTGGCCCCCACCACCATCCTCACCCAACAGCACTACCACACCCTGAAGGAGCGCTTTGCTCCCTACCCCATTCAAGTCGGGCTCCTGAATCGCTTCCGCAGCCTGGCGGAAAAGAAAGATATTCTACAGCGGCTAAAAACCGGCGAACTGGATGTGGTGGTGGGTACCCACCAACTGCTGGGTAAGGGAATTGACTTTAAGGCCCTGGGGCTGCTGGTGGTGGACGAGGAACAACGCTTTGGCGTCAATCAAAAGGAGCGGATCAAGGCCCTCAAGACCCAGGTGGATGTCCTGACCCTGAGTGCTACCCCCATTCCCCGTACCCTCTACATGGCCCTATCGGGGGTGCGGGAAATGAGTCTGATTACCACACCGCCCCCCTCCCGCCGGCCGATTAAAACCCACCTGTCTCCCCTCGATCCGGAGGCGGTGCGCACCGCCATTCGCCAGGAACTTGACCGGGGCGGCCAAGTTTTCTACGTGGTGCCCCGGGTGGAGGGCATTGAGGAGGTGTCGGCAAAGATTCGCGAGATGGTGCCCGTGGCTCGCCTGGCCATCGCCCACGGCCAGATGGAGGAGGGGGAGTTGGAATCCACCATGCTCACCTTCAGCAATGGGGATGCCGACATTCTGGTGTGTACCACCATCATTGAGTCGGGGCTGGATATTCCTCGGGTGAACACGATTTTGGTGGAGGATGCCCACCGTTTTGGTCTCTCCCAGCTTTATCAACTCAGGGGCCGGGTGGGTCGGGCTGGCATTCAGGCCCATGCCTGGCTGTTTTATCCCAAAAAAGCCCTGACTGACAAGGCTCGTCAGCGCCTACGGGCGATCCAGGAGTTTACCCAACTGGGGTCGGGCTACCAGTTGGCCATGCGGGATATGGAAATTCGTGGTGTCGGTAATCTCCTAGGGGTGGAGCAATCGGGCCAGATGGATGCAATCGGCTTTGACCTGTACATGGACATGCTGGAGGAGGCGATCGCCGAAATTCGGGGTCAGGAAATTCCCCAGGTGGAAGACACCCAGGTGGACCTGAATGTCACCGCCTTTGTGCCCAATGATTACATTCCCGATCTAGATCAGAAAATGAGTGCCTACCGCAGCCTCGCCGCCAGTAGCAGTAAGGTAGAGCTGATGCAAATTACCGCCGATCTCAGCGATCGCTACGGTCCCATTCCCCACGCCACCGAACAACTGGTGCGCATGCTGGAACTGAAGCTGGCGGCCCGGGCGGCAGGTTTCTCTCGCATCAAACCGGAAGGTAAACAGCATGTGGTGATGGAAACTCCCATGGAGGAACCAGCCTGGAAACGCCTCAGCGAAAACCTACCTAGCCATCTGAAGTCCCGCTTTGTCTACAGCGGTAGCAAGGTGGTGGTGCGGGGGCTAGGTACCCTCAAACCAGAGAAACAGCTGGAAAGTCTGACCGAATGGTTGGGGTACCTACAACGTCCCTGAGAGGTTGTAGGAAAAGGATTATCCCAGGTCTAGTTTGCCGCCAAGAGGCCGCCGCAATGTTAAATTCTGGGGCGATTATCCGACTCCATCGGTGTAGTTAGAGACCCTCTTGGGCTGTTCAAATAACCTCTAGGTCAGGCTAATCAGCCTCAAGTCCTAAAGATGTTTTTGCCGTGAAAATCATGATTAAACACTATCTTTTTGCCTGTTTCCGATTGTTTTGCTTAAGTATATTAGTATCGGCTATAACCTTTTTCTCCGTCGTCAATCCAGCGGTATCTAAAAACCTGGCCGACTGCGCAGCCAATCAAGAGTCCTTTGGGTTTTTTCTGAAGGAATTTCCCGTTGAGCATCAGGGTTATGCCCTATTTAATATTGAGGTCACCTATCGCATTAATACACCCATAGAAACCATAGATCCCAAGGTTTATCCAGACTATGTAGAGGTATCTCAGGAGGTTGAGAAATTTCTGGTGGAGTATCCTAATGAGTCAGATTATTGGGAAATCATGAACAAAAAGCTAGCTATTTTTCTCTTGAATACCTATCCTTCCCTATCCTCGGTTCAAATTAAGATTGACGTGATGCCAACCACGCCAAAAACAAAGTATGAGCGTTTTAGTGAAGTTTTGATTACTCGTCCGGATAGTTGCCCCTTGCTCGTGGGTGGTTAATATTCAGAAATGATGGATGCCTGGTTCCATACTTCAGGCTCCTTGATCGGGAGTTTCACCCATTTTATCCAGGTAGGTAATGAGGGCTTTTGCCCAAAGACTATCTTCAAGATAATGTTTGGCAATTTCGCCCAGGGTTGCCTTAATCGCCTGGGCATGGCGTTCTGGATTTAGGAGCTGTTGGCGCAGGGTTGCCAGTTTATAGGTGGGAGATGGCTGGATTTGGGTGAATTCGGCGTCAATGATGGGCAGGGCTGCGGCTCGGGTTTGAACCTGTGGATGCTGGGTTTGCAGTTGGGTGAACAGGCTAGTCAGGTCAGCGATCGCCCCCCGTACCTGCGGGTCTTGGGCACAGGTGAGAATCAACCCCCTCGCCACAAAAAAGCCCGTCCCCCAGCCGTTCTGACCAGGAATGGTCAGCCTCACCGTACACTGCTGGAGTAGGTGCTCTATCTGCATCAAGGCTTCATCCTTCCAGACCCTAGACTAGGGGAGGTGTTTTGATATTAAAAGCTGGTCGGTAAAACTCAACAGCGGCATTTTCAGCTCGATTTAATAGCCACAGCGGCAACAACACCCAACGAATGTAGATGGCTGTGCCATATTGCATGACCAGTTCTGGCAGCTTATGGTGACCGCTGTTCCAGCGATGGTAAATATTCCGAGGCTGACCAACGTACAGCACCGTACCCTCCTGATCAAGTACCAGGTACAGACCACTGGGCTGAGGTAAGGAACCAAGCTGATCAAGGGAAATGATAATTACAACTCCTCGAGGTGAATATCCGCTACCTGAGCCTCTAGTTGAATCCGATGCCAATCAATTTCTAGCTCATCCTGGGAACGTCCTGCCAGGGCACCAACCTTAAACAGAGAATTCTTTAACATCTGTTCCGATCGCTCCAGGTCATCCAAACTCAGATCAGGAGTTTGCTTTAGGGTCCGAACCTCCTCCAGAATGGATAGCCAGTGGGCTTTATATCTCAGATCTAGCCCATCGGTTAGCCTGGGGTGCTCCCGGCGTAATTCCTGAGTAGTCTGCGTGCCAGTCAATTTATAAACAGCCTGCTTTACCTCAGTCATTTTCATGGTCACCCTCCGCTAACCGGGTATAGCGGACAACGGCCTTAACCAACTTCAAAATCTCCGATTCTTCCAGCTTGAGAAGATTAGCCCCCAGACTAACGGCCTTGCGGGGAGAGCGAGCTGCATAAATCTGGTCTACCCTGGCGCAAACCTGATCGGCAACCCCTTCCTGCTTAAGCAGGGCCTTAACTAATTCCCGCTGCACCCGATAGGTGTCATTCCAGGTTTGCAGCGATCGCTGGCTAGTTTCCAGGTGGGCAACTTGCTTAATTTTCTCAGACCAAGAATCGAGAAGTTGGGACAAGGCCGAGGCACTGGTCACCCCCACCTTCTGAAACAGGGTCTTCAAAAACCGGCCTTTGTTCTGGCTATCCTGAATGACCTTAAGGTGTTCATCCCGATACTGCTCTAAAATGCGTTCGGCTGCCGCTACGGCCACCTGCTTTTCCTGGCGACCGGTGACGGCACCGGCTTGCTCTGCCCTAATATCAGAGAGGACCTGGTCGTAGTTAGTCATCCGGTGGCGGTAATGGTTGAATAACTGCCGTCCGTCAGCCTCGTCATAGGGAATATTGGCACCGTCTTGATCCTGAACGCTGTACAAATGCTCAGGATTAGTCAGCTTGACCCGGTTGCGGAGCTTAGCCTTATATTCAGCATTTTCCTTACTCAAGGTTTAGTCCTCCACTCCAGGTCATGATTTATAGTTTTCTATATAAAATTCATCCTCTAGACCACTATGGAAGGGCCTACAGCCCCTCCGATCTTTAGAGGATTGCCATTGACCCCAGGCTTAGGCCAATTACCCGAGGGCTAAGCCGGACATAAAGGGCCAACCTGTGGCCATTGCCAGCCCTGGTTAAACCCAGAACCTGGATTACCAGAGCATTTGGAATACTCTTTTAGCTAAATATCGGCCTAAAGGTTTTGGGTGATACTCGGTAAAAGCTCCATCAGCAACCCCATGTAAAGCTGCACCCTGCCTTTATCATAGGCCTTCTCGATGAAAAGCAAAACCTCTCCCGATATTTTCTCACCTTATAGTTAACTTTATCTGATATCTATCCTCGGCTATAGCCCTAACAGTTAGCCCCTCTCCCAAGCAGTAAGGTCCACCTCGATATGGGCTATCCCAAAATTAGGAGTGATTAGATTTTGGTGTAAATCCTGGTTTTGCCCACCAGAAATGAATAGGTTTAACCTGACCTGGCAGCGTTCGCCGAACACTCCTGCCATAGGCAGATCGGTTCTCCTTTGGGCTTGGCGATTTACCCCTAGTGGCTGCCGTCCCACGGTGACGCCAACTGCGTTAACATTTTTTAAAGGGAAATTCTCGCAACTCCTTGGCTACAGCTATAGCCTCCCCCACCCTGTCCTAAGCGGGCTGGCCAAAGCTATAAAAATCACAGTTCCCCACCCATCCCTACTACTGGCCCTGGGCTTGCCCCTCTATGGATTCTTCTCCCCTGTTACCATCCTCTAATCGCCATCCCATGCTGCTGATTGCCCCATTCTTCCTTTGGGGAACGGCAATGGTGGCTATGAAGGGAGCCCTACCCCATACTGCCCCTCTGTTCATGGCTTCCATCCGGCTCATTCCGGCGGGGATAGTGGTTTTACTGGCCGGTTTGTGGTTGAAGCGGCCCCAGGCCATCACCGGTTGGGGATGGTTCTGGCTGGCTCTGTTTGCCCTGGTGGATGGGGCTCTATTTCAAGGATTTCTGGCCCTGGGATTGGAGCGCACTGGAGCTGGGCTGGGTTCGGTGATGATTGACTCCCAACCTCTGGCGGTAGCGGTTATGGCCCGGGGACTATTCGGCGAAGAGATCGGCGCTCTAGGCTGGATAGGTCTGTTGTGGGGAATTTTGGGGATTAGTCTACTGGGTATTCCCGATCAGTGGATTACCTCATTGTGGCAGGGCCAGTTTGATTGGCTCATGGAGGCCAGGTCCATTCCCGACCTCTGGCAGGGGGGAGAATGGCTGATGATACTGGCAGCCCTATCCATGGCTACCGGCACCATTTTAATTCGCTATGTCTGTCGTCAGATCGATCCGGTGGTGGCAACCGGCTGGCATATGGTTTTGGGAGGTATTCCCCTTTACCTGCTGTCACTCCTATGGGAGCCCCATCCCTGGCAGGACCTGGGCCTGATGGACTGGAGCGCGATCGCCTACTCTACCTTGTTTGGTAGTGCGCTGGCCTACGGTATTTTCTTCTCCTTAGCGGCCCAGGGCAATCTCACCAGCCTGAGCGCCTTGACATTTCTCACCCCGGTGTTCGCCCTTCTGTTTGGCAATCTGTTTTTAGCGGAGCGGTTAACTCCCCTGCAATGGCTGGGGGTGGGTTTTACCCTGGTGAGTATTTATCTGATTAACCAACGCCAGTCCCTGGTTCAACTCTGGCTGCAATGGCGAGCCCCATCTACCGGCTCCCAGGTCAAGGTTAGTAACTCTGACTAGGTTAGTCCACACCAGCTCCCAAGCCCGGTTAATCAGAAGTTTTAGCAGCCTGGGTAACGCTATAGATGTGGTAGCGTTCCTCAATTAACCGATCCATATCGGCCTTGGCCAGTCGCTTCACGTAGTTTAGTTTCACTTCCTCCAACCAACTCACCAGTAAGCCTTCTAGTTCCTGGATGTTGCCCTTTTCCTGCAACGTCAGCTTGAGACTATCGGTAAACTTTTGCCCCACCGCCTGGGCCAGGGGCAGACTGTCGGCTTGATCCAGGGACCCCTTCAAGAAGCCATAAACATTACTAGAAAATTGGGCGACCACCTGCTCAGCGATTTGTTCGGGTAGATTACCCAGCCCTGGAATTTGGCGAAACCCCCGGTAACCAGGGGCATAGTCAAAGGCTTGGGTGACGGTATGCTTCAAGAGAGCATCAATTTCGGGCTTCACCTGGGGTAAAACATCGGCGATGGTAAGGGTTATCAACCGTTGGGTAATCACCTCTAATTCATTGATGCCATTGATATCGATGTAGCGTTGCCCCGACTGAAGACTGAGCAGGGTCTGCCCCAAGCTGCCATCACGGAGCAAGGACTGGACCTGATCGATAATACGCAGCACCACAACTTCGGTGATCTCGACGGCTACCTGACTAAGTAGAAGATGATTGATCCGATTTTGAATCGGATTCAAATCCACCAGATTAGACTGGTTAAGGCGAATCATCACCGGAATCACCCGGCCCAGGGCTAGCCAGGCCAGGTGCAGACCACTAAAGGGAATAATCAAGAGCAGGTCATACCAGCGCCAGAGTAAGGCATCCCGTCCACGGAAGTGCTTGTAGCGGCGGCGCAGATAAATACTACGGGCCAGAAGTTCTACCCCAAAGAGCAAGTTGAAGGCGATATCCAGACGCCAGAAGTTATTCACAAAGCCGCCGCTGAGGTCAATATGGCGGAAAAAATTGGTTTCGATTAAGGGCCGTACCTTACCGTTGAAAAAGGTCATTTCCTGGTTAAATCCAGCCTGACTGAGGTGGGGATAGCTCCAAAATTGGGTAAAGGAATCGGTGGCCGACCCTAACCCCATGTGATCCCGAAGCCCCATTTTGATGCGCTCCAGAGTACCGGATTTATTCGCCAGTTCAAAGGGATTTTCAGCAATCATAGCGGCACTTTGCTGCTGTAAATCCACCAAAATAGTCTGGGCCGACTGGGAGGTCAGACCGGTTTGGGCCACCTGGTTCTGCAATTGGTCAACGGTTTCAAGATAGTGGCTGGTAAATCGATGGGGTTCAATGCCCTTGAAGGTTTCACCGTACCAGCCGGTGAACCGGGGAGACAGCTTGAGGTAAAGATCTCGCCAGGGAATATAGCTCAGATCAAACCCCACCAGGGCCAGATTCAGGAGCGCTAGGATCGCCATCAGCCGTTCAAATCGAGTAAAGCGGCGGGGACGACCCTTGTGCTTGGGTAAGGGAAGACGGTTAGCCGCCAGGGAAGAGTCAGAGGGGTCAGCCATAATACCAGGTTGCATCGGAAATTAGTTCCCCATATTTAAGGAGAACTCTGACGTCATTATTACCTCAGGGTTGCGATCTCAGGGTGAACTTGATCAATAATGAAAGAATATTTTTTCAAACCATCGCCTTACTTTAGGACATTTGATTGTATGACCCCTTCTTTAAGCAACTTTTTACTCAGTCTTCTTGCCGGAGCCCTGATCGTCATCGTTCCGGCCGTTGTGGGCTTGCTTTTCCTCAGCCAGCGGGATAAAATTCAGCGCCAGTAGGGGCGGTAATAGAGTTGGCGACGGGGCCTCTGTGGGGTTAACCGCAAAGCCCCGTTACCCCTCTACCAAACCTGCTTAAATCGGCTATTTTTGGATCCAGTCTAATAACCATTGTATTCATTAACCTGCACCCAGGTTAGCTAAAATTCATCGGTTGGTTAGAATGGAGGCAACAACGGGAACAGTCTGAGCTGCCCTGGACGCTGTCTCTGGCCCATGTTACCCCCCTAAGAAGGAATCCACTGTGAATTTTGGTACTCCGGTTCCCCTACTACTTGGCATTTTCCTGGTTCTCAGTGCCGTTGCTTTGTTTTTTTTAGATCGGCTAAAGCCCGGCTATGGCCGGGATGCTGACAAGATTTATGCCATTCTTTTTCTGATCTCAGGCATTTTTCTACTGGGCAGCCTGACGATGGAGCTGATTCCAGCCTTTCAGCAGATGATTATGGTGGGCATGCTGATCTCCCTGATGATTCAGAACGTTAACTCTAGAACCCCCACCAGCAACGGCCGCCCTGGCCAACCCCGGGAATCCAGGGGGGGCTACGAGGGCGATTACCGCCCCAGCCGCCCCGGCCGCCAGCCTTACGGTAGAGAGGGTCGCGCCAATTTGCGGGCAGAGTTAGACCGCCCCGATCTGGGGGTTGATGATCCCTACGCCCGTCCCCGTCCCATGCTGGGAGGTCGGGAAGAACCTGGTTATCCCTACGATCAACCCAGGTACGACCAACCCCAGCCCCCATCTCCCCCCTATCCCAATTCTCCCAATTCTCCTAATTCTCCCTATCCCAATAGCTACGATGAAGGTCCAGCTCCCATCGCTGGTGGAGAGGGATCAACCTATGCCTCCGGTCCCCCCCGTAGCGATGAGCGGTTGCGGCGACGGCGGCCGAAAACCCGGAGTGATTACAGCGATCTCTACGGCAACAATCCATCCCGACCCGACTATCGTCCTGACCGGGAAACCCCGCCCGGGGGCTGGTCCTAATCCATGGTCGGATTTTTTACTCCCTTACTCTCCCACCTGCAGCCGGGAGCCGTTGCGGGCACGGCTTTGTGGGCCATCACCGCCTACCTGGCCTGCTATTCCCGGGTGCAGCGCTACACCGATTGGATCTATCGCCGTTTAGGCCCATCCCTTCAGGATCAAACCCCTGAATCTGCTGCCGATCAGTCCCCAGGGGCGGCCTGGTCCGGCCTAGCCTCCCTCCTCAGTGTGGTTCCCCTGGTATTGCTGGGAGCCTTGACCCAGTACGGCCTAACCCTAACCCTAGGGGGTAGTTGGGGAGTCAGCCTGGGGGTAATTGCCAGTATGGCCTGTGGCATTTATGAACTGGGACGACGGGATGGCGAGGCTTCGGGCTAGCCATCGGAGTATTTCCTCCTGGTTGGCCACCACTCCCCTGGGGCGTCCTCCCGAGGTCACTGAGGTTGAGCATTCTTCGCTGTTGCGGGGACTGGTACAGGGGTTGGTCAGTGTGGGGATTCTTGCCGTAGTGGTGGCAGCGGCGGGGGTCACTGAGGCTTCGATCTTCAATCTACTGGCCATTCCCCTGAGTGGGGCGGGGGCTTTCTATAGCTGGCGTCAGCGACGCCGGTCCAACGCCTTAGTGAAGGGGCTGATCGCTGGGGCCATGGTGCTGGCCCTGGGGGTTTTCTTTTTCCGCCTGCTGCACCAACCTGGCGATACTCGCATCTTGCTGGCAGAACTGCTAATACAACTTCAGGTCTTCCACAGTTTTGATCTACCCCGCCGCAAGGACCTGGGTTACTCCATGGTGATCGGCTTGATTTTATTGGGGGTAGCGGCCACCATTAGCCAGACCCTCAGCTTTGCCCCCCTGTTGGGCTTATTTCTGGTGCTGGCCCTACCCGTACTCGCCCTGGATTATCGCTCGCGGCTGGGGCTGGGGGCAGTGACCGGGCGATCGGGACTAGTCGGGATCAGGCCAGGCCAGATCCTGGGGTGGGTAGGGTTGACGATGGCCTTAGGGTTGCTGATTTTTCTAGGTCTACCCCGCCTACCGGGCTACCAGATTCAAAATTTCCCCGTCAGTCTTAGCCTCGACACCCCCGCCGGATTTACCGGCCGCCGCATCCTGAACCCTGCCTACCGGCAGAACAACAGCCCCTCGACCACCGCCACCTTTGGCCAGGGCCTGAACCCGAACACCGTTGAGGGGCAGGGAAATTTGAGCGGCCCTGGACGGGTGGATAGCACCGCCTACTACGGCTTTAACCAGCAGATGAATCAAAATCTGCGCGGTGTTATGCAGCCCCAGGTGGTAATGCGAGTCCGATCCCAGGCCCCTGGTTTCTGGCGAGTCCTGGCCTTTGATCGGTACACGGCCCAGGGGTGGACCCAGGGCCAGCCCGATCGGGTGCAAACCCTGACCCGATCGGAATTGACCTACCAAACCCTTTTACCCCTGGAGATGGGTCTAGGCCGCTGGCAGGAAGTGGTCCAAACCTACACCCTGGTGAGTAATTTCCCCAATTTGATTCCGACCCTGCACCAGGCTCGAGAGCTGTATTTTCCGACCCAACAGGTGGCTATCGATGACCAGGGTAGTTTGCGATCGCCGATCGGCCTGGAGGCCGGTATGACCTACACCGTGGTGTCCAAGGTGGCTTTTCGCGATCGTAGCCAGCTAGGCCAGGCTCCCCGCAACTACAGTCGATCCCTGCAGCGGCAGTACCTACAGCTACCGGCGGGGGTGGGCGATCGGGTCAGACAACAAACCCAAAGCCTGCTGGCCCTTTCCCCCAAACCCTTAAGGGACCCCTATGAACAGGCGCTCTACCTGGCCCAGGCCCTGAAGCAACGCTACAGCCTCCAGCCCGATCTACCCTTTCTAGCCCCCCAGGAAGATCTGGTGGAGAGCTTCCTGTTTAAAACCAAGGGTGGCTACCCCGATCACTTCTCTACGGTGCTCACGGTGATGCTGCGGTCCATCGGTATTCCAGCCCGCCTAGTGGTGGGATTTGGGGAAGGTCAGTTTAATCCCTTCACAGGCTTCTACGTGGTGCGTAATACCGATGCCTACGCCCTGACGGAGGTGTACTTTCCTCAGTACGGCTGGTTTGCCTTTGATCCAATTCCGGGCCATGAACTCCTGCCGCCAGAGCTGCGGGAATCGGACTACTTTAGTACCCTACGCCGCTTCTGGCACTGGGTAGCGGGTTGGCTGCCCTCGCCCCTGGTGGGTGGTATCAATCAACTGGTGAATTACCTGGGGCAACTCCTCAACCACGGGCTGGCGGGGGTCATGGCCATGGTGCGATGGGGATGGGTGGCCCTGGTGCTGCTGGGCCTTGGCGGTGGGACCCTGGCGGTGGGTTGGCGGTGCTGGCGACTGGCCCATCTACCCCCCACAGAACGGATTTATCAACAAATGTTGACCTGGTTTAAACAGCAGGGGTTACCCAAGCAGAGTAGCGAAACCCCCCTGGAGTATGGGCGACGGATTGAGGCTAAAATTCCTGTAAAACAGGCTGAAGCGATGAAATCTCTGGTGAAAGCCTATGTAAGCTGGCGGTATGGCGGAGAAACCCAGAATCTGCCCGATTTAACTCAAAAACTCTACATTATTCGCCACGGTTCTACCTGGCAACTACCGATTTACTGGCCCCGTAATGATCGCTCTGGCCGTCCCTAACCCTTGCGCTGGGCCTCAGGCGGGGAATTGATTTTCCATGGGTTTCCGGTATGCTCGATCTAATCCATTCCTCCATCCCCCTGCAACCCGTGAGCCTCAACACCCTCCTACCCAACTCCCTCGATCTTTCCTCTAACCAGGGTCAGTCCTTTTCTCCCGACCAGTTTGATGCAGTGGTGATGGGTACCTACGGACGTTTTCCCCTCACCCTCACCCGGGGGCAGGGCTGCTACGTCTGGGATGACCAGGATCGGCGCTATCTCGATTTTGTGGCGGGTATTGCCACCTGTACCCTGGGCCATGCCCACCCCGCCATGGTAGAAGCCGTTACCCAGCAGATTCAAACCCTGCACCATGTCTCTAACCTCTACTATGTGCCAGAGCAGGGAGCCCTGGCCCACTGGCTGGTACAGCATTCCTGCGGCGATCGGGTATTTTTCTGTAATTCTGGGGCAGAGGCTAACGAGGCCGCCATTAAACTGGCGCGTAAGTACGCCCACACCCAACGGGGGATTACCTATCCGATTATCCTGACGGCCCGGGCCAGCTTCCATGGCCGCACTCTGGCCACCATCACCGCCACTGGCCAGCCCAAGTACCAGAAAAACTTTGATCCCCTGATGCCGGGCTTTGCCTACGTCACCTATAACGACATAGCCGACCTAGAAGCAACCTTAGCCGACCTGGATCGGGACCAGCCTCAGGTGGCGGCCATTATGCTAGAAGCCCTCCAGGGGGAAGGGGGGGTTTGCCCTGGCGATCGCGCCTACTTCCAGCGGGTCCGCCAACTGTGCGATGAAAAGGGAATTTTACTGATTCTCGATGAGGTTCAGGTGGGTATGGGCCGGACCGGCAGCCTCTGGGGCTACGAAAATCTGGGTATTGAGCCCGATATCTTTACCTCCGCCAAGGGCTTGGGGGGCGGTATTCCCATCGGAGCGATGATCTGTAAGGCCCACTGCGACGTTTTTGCACCAGGGGACCATGCCAGTACCTTTGGCGGCAATCCCTTTGCCTGCAAGGTGGGATTAACGGTGTGCCAAACCCTGGTCTCAGAAAACCTGCTGGCTAACGTTCAGGCCCGGGGAGAACAGCTACGGGCCGGTTTGGAACGGTTGGTGCAGCAATACCCCACCCACCTAACTGAGGTGCGGGGCTGGGGTCTGATCAATGGTCTGGTGTTACGGGCTGAATCCACCCTGAAGGCTGCCGACCTGGTACGCGCCGCCATGGACCAAGGCCTATTGCTGGTGCCCGCTGGCCCTCAGGTGGTGCGCTTTGTACCGCCCCTGACCGTCAGCGCCGATGAAATTCAGCAAGCCCTCCTGGCTATGGAAAAGGCCCTGACTAGCCTGGCCCTAGCCTGAAGGAAGGGAATCGGCAATTGGCCCCAGGCAACCTACCCTGACCAAGATTCAGGTAAAGAATTCTCTCGAGGCTGATCTAGATAGGTGGGATCCTGGCGACAATGGGACGAAATAGATGGAGGTAGGCCAGGGTGTTTCGGCAAACTCACACTGACCACTGCCACCAAGGAGATTGACGGTATGAAACTGGCCTACTGGATGTATGCAGGTCCGGCCCACATTGGCGCCCTGCGCATTGCCAGTTCCTTTAAAAACGTGCATGCCATCATGCATGCCCCCCTGGGGGACGATTACTTTAACGTCATGCGATCGATGCTAGAGCGGGAGCGGGACTTTACCCCCGTCACCGCCAGTATCGTCGATCGCACCGTCTTAGCCCGGGGCTCCCAGGAAAAGGTGGTGGATAACATTGTTCGCAAGGACGAGGAGGAGCGACCCGATCTGATTGTGCTGACCCCGACCTGTACCTCCAGCATCCTGCAGGAAGACCTGCAAAACTTTGTCCAACGGGCCAGCCTTAGCGCCAAGAGCGATGTCATGCTAGCGGACGTTAACCATTACCGGGTCAACGAACTCCAGGCCGCCGATCGCACCCTTCAGCAAATTGTGCAGTTTTATCTGGAAAAGGCCAGGAAGGATAACACCCTACCCGTCGAAAAAACCGCCGAGCCCTCCGTCAACATCATTGGCCTCACCACCCTGGGTTTCCACAACAACCACGATGCCCGGGAACTGCGTACCCTCATGGCCCAGCTGGGGATCAAGGTGAATCTGGTGATGCCCGATGGCGCTTCGGTGAACCAGATCAAGGAAATGGCGCGGGCCTGGTTTAACCTGGTGCCCTACCGGGAGGTGGGGCTGATGACCGCCCAATACCTGGAAGCCGAACTGGGCATGCCCTATGTGGACATCACCCCCATGGGCATTGTGGAAACGGCCCGCTGCATCCGGGCGATTCAAACCCTGTTACAGCAGCAGGGGGCAGCGGTGGACTATGAACCCCTGATCGACGATCAAACCCGTTTCGTTTCCCAAGCGGCCTGGTTTTCCCGCTCCATTGACTGTCAGAACTTAACCGGTAAACGGGCAGTGGTGTTTGGAGACAGTACCCATGCCGCCGCTATGACTAAAATTCTGGCCCGGGAAATGGGCATTCGGGTGGTGTTGGCGGGCACCTACTGTAAGTACGACGCTGACTGGTTCACCGCCCAGGTACAGGACTACTGCGATGAGGTGCTGGTGAGTGACGACAATGGGGCGATCGCCGATCGCATTGCCCAATTGGAACCCGCCGCCATCTTCGGCACCCAGATGGAACGCCATGTGGGTAAACGGCTGAACATTCCCTGTGGAGTGATTGCGGCACCCATCCATATTCAGAACTTTCCGGTGGGTTACCGACCCTTTATGGGCTACGAAGGAGCCAACCAGATTGTGGATCTGGTGTACAACTCCTTTACCCTGGGTATGGAAGACCATCTGCTGGAAATCTTCGGTGGCCATGACACTAAAGAGGTGATCACCTCTACCCTCAGCGCCAGCACCGATCTGGGTTGGAGCAGCGATGGCCTGGCGGAGCTGCAAAAAATTCCTGGCTTTGTCCGGGGCAAGGTCAAGCGGAACACCGAAAAATTCGCCCGTGACCAGGGCATTGGGGAGATTACCGCCGCCGTACTCTATGCCGCCAAAGAAGCGGTCGGTGCTTAGGCGACTCCCAGGGGTGCGGCCATGACCACCTCTGGGCTCAGCCAGCCCCAGGAGTCGGTGGTGGTGATTGGGGCGGGAGCCGCCGGGGTATTTGCAGCGATCGCCTGCGCCGAGGCCAATCCCACCCTGGCCCTGACCCTGCTGGAAGCGGCTCCCGTCCCCCTGGCTAAGGTGAGGATTTCTGGCGGCGGTCGCTGCAATGTCACCCATGCCTGTTTCGATCCGGCCCTGCTGGTAAATCACTATCCCCGGGGGGGAAAGGCCCTACGGGGGGCCTTTAGTCGCTTTCAGCCAGCCGATACGGTGGCCTGGTTTCAGCAGCGGGGAGTGAAACTCAAAACCGAAGCCGATGGGCGCATCTTCCCCACCAGCGATTGCTCCGCTACCATCGTGGACTGTTTATTGGGAAAGGTAGAGCGGCTGGGAATTGGCCTGCGCCTGCGCCAACCGGTCAGACAGGTGGACCGTAGGGAGCAGGGCTTTGAAATTATCCTGGGAACTGGGGCGTCCCTAACCTGCGATCGCCTGCTGCTGGCTACGGGCAGTAGTCCGGCGGGCTATCGGATCGCCCAGAGCTTAGGCCATACCCTGGTTCCGCCGGTGCCTTCCCTGTTCACCTTTACCATTCGAGATGCCGCCCTGTGCAATCTGGCTGGGGTGTCCCTGGATGGAGTCAGTCTGCGGTTAGAACTGGCGGATGGACAGACCTTTGATCAGCAGGGACCGATGGTGATTACCCATTGGGGTATGAGTGGACCAGCGGTGCTGAGACTCTCGGCCTATGGGGCGATCGGCCTACACCAGCATCACTACCAGGCTAGCTTAAGGGTGAACTGGCTACCTGCCCTAGCCCAGCCTCAAATCCGCCAGGTCCTCCTTGATCTCAAGGTGGATCAGGCTAAACGGCCAATCATCGGCCTTTCCCCCTTTGGCCTGCCCCGCCGCCTGTGGCAATACCTGATTCAACAGCGAGCCGGATTGGGAGCAGATCTGACCTGGAGCCACCTCTCCAAAGCACAACTACAGACCCTGGTCACAAGCCTGACCGCCGATCCCTACCGGATTACGGGGAAGGGGGCCTTTAAGGAGGAGTTTGTCACCTGTGGTGGGGTCGCCCTACCGGAGGTAGACTTCAAAACCATGGCCAGTCGGGTCTGTCCGGGGCTCTACCTGGCCGGAGAAATCCTCAATATCGACGGCGTTACCGGTGGCTTTAATTTTCAAAATGCCTGGACCACCGGTTGGCTGGCGGGCCAGGCTATGGCCGCCTCTCCTGCAGGTAGCAAAACTTCCGCACCCGGTCAAAGTCCGCATCCTGCCAGGAATAGGCAAAGTGGCTGAGGGCAGTAATCTCCGGCAGACTTTGATGAATCGCCTCCATCTGGGTTTCCAGGGCGGGACGATTGTCGATCGTCTGGCCCCAAACCCCCGCAATGGCGGGCATGACCAGAGGGCGGGGGCTACCAGGCGCCAGGGCCAGGACGCGCCGAATACTCTCTAAAATGCAATCGGCATGGCCACAAATCCCATAGGCCATGGGATGCCAGGTTGCAGTCGGAGGAAACCGCTCCCAGGCCTGTAACCGGGAATCATAGCCACCGGTGCCAATGGCCTGGTTGCCCTCAGCAAAGAAAACTACCCCAGACCCTAGCCCCATGCGCTGCACCTGGGCTTCTGCCAAGCTGACAAAGTCCAGGACACCTTGCACAGCGTGGTTTACGGTTAGCTGCCAGAGTTCAGTCTGAAGCTGACTACGCCGGGTCGCGGTGGAGAGGGGAGCCTGTTTAGCGGCCAGGGGCGGAAAGGGGGTCCGGTTTTGCCACAGTGGTTCTACCTCAGTTGGGTAGCGGGTACCGACCTCCTCTAGATCACCATCGGTTAAGTAACCCCGACTCATGTAACGCCGTATTAACTCCTCACCCTGGTGATTGGCGGCTCGCTTCAGTAGGGCATCGCGGGAGGCTTGACCGTAGATCCACAGATCATCTACGCTATCGGCCACAGAGTTAGGTCCTACCCCCCTGGGATAGCGGACGTAGTCAAACAAGACATTGTCAGGCTGACGGCGCAGGATAGCCCCCAAGAGGCGGGCGTAGTCCGCCTGGGCCTGGGGGTGGTAGGGGTCCACAAACACCTCATCGGGATTACTGGAGGCCCCCGACCTAGCGTAGGTAAAGGTACTCTGGCCCTGACCATTGAGGGCGAGGACAGCCTGGCGATCGCTGCGCAGGGCGTAGGAATAACCAAAATTCAGGGTAAATAGCCAGGCATCCACCCGTAATCCCCGTTCCCGCCCTTTATGAATGGCTTCTGCCAACAGGTCGCGCTTTTCGTAGCCAGGGGTCTGCACCACAGAGGGCCAAACGGTAGGGTTATCGGCCTGGGGTAGGAGTACCTGACCGCCGTAAAAGGCCTCCACGTAGATTTCGCTATAACCCAAGTTAACGATGCGATCGAGGACTGCCTCCAGAATTCCCGGCTGTAGATCGCAAGGATAAAGCCTGACCCACACCGCCTGGCGCTGGGGCCAGGTGTGGCTACGACAGCGCTGCAGGGCATCGGCATGCTGGCGCACCACATTTTGGTAAGGCTGTTGGGCTCCAGGGTCACCATTAAAGCTGGCCTTTCGCAGGGTTTCCTTGCCCATGGCCGCTACCTGGTCAACCTGGCAGTAGGCATTTAAATCGGCCAAGACCGGCAGAGGCAAGGCGATTAAACCCAACCCGGTCAGGTGCATAGCCAGAACCAGGCGGCACCACCAGGCCGGTCGTGAGATTTTTTCCATGACTGGATTGGGGCAATACTTCACCATGGGCGGATAGTCCGGGAGTACCTATACAGCGGTAGCCAGGGGTAAGGCTGGGAAGACGAGCCAGAGCGCCTTCCCAGCTTTTGCCTGAGCCCATCCACCCCGTCTTTAGGCTGCTAACGCTCTGGCTTCATAGGGGTTTCATCCCCATACCCCTCGGCATAATTAGCCAGCAGCGATCGCAGCTTCATACGCTGAATATAGGGCCACCCTCCGTGCACTTCAATATCCCTCAACAGCCTGTAAAGACCATGACGATTGTTGGGTAGAGCCTCACGAAATACCGTCTCACATACTTGGCGATGGTGGTGCTCTAACAACCTCAGCAATTCCAGAAGGGCAATGCTATCACCCTGACGATCCAGGGCAATCTGGTCAATGAGTTGTGCTAAGCCTTGTAAATCTTCAGCCTCTGGATATTGGGAAGCTGTAGACAGGGAATTATTCATAGATAATCTCAAACAAATTCAGAATCATGGATTTACTTTAGTCAAGCGTAAAGTAGTCTCGGAGACTGTTCTTTAAATAGTCGCTGAGCAGTCTTAATCTATACTGCCAAACCAGTTGAAATTTTAATTTTTGGGGTGATTTCACCCCTAGCCCCCTTGCTTACCCAATCACCTCCCTTCTAACCTCTCTCTGAAGCCCGGCAGAGATTCCATCTAGTACTTTAGCCGCAACCACCGGCAAGGGGTCGGAGACCTACCCCACCCCCCTATGTAGGCCTGGCCTGATTCTGACTAAGGCGATATGACCATTCCGCCAACCCAATCGGAGGAGATTCTAAGAAAGGGGAAGGGAGCCATGTATGATGGTAATTTGAGGCTCTATAGACCTGGTTCTTGCCAGGCTAAAAAACTATGGCAGTCGAGGCTGTTTTCTGTTTAGGCCAGACTTCCTATGCTAAGGTGCTCGCGGGGGCAGGGGTTTTACGTTGCGACTATCTCCGCTAAATCTCCAGAGCCTTTAGCTGTCATATTCCCGTGGGTCTGGCAGCATCTTTTACATACTGATTTGAGGTAAACAATGAGGTACCGCGCCCTTATCGTTGCGTTCCTGGCTATCTGTCTGAGTGTTTTGACCGCCTGTAGTGAGTCAGTCAGTGCCACTAGCACTGCGCCCCTAACCTATGACCAAATTCGCAATACCGGCCTAGCCAATAAGTGCCCCCAACTGTCGGAAATGACCCGGGGTAATCTGCCCTTAGAGGTAGGTAAAAAGTATCAGTTAGTGGGCATGTGTATTGAACCCACCGCCTATTTTGTTAAAGAAGCGCCGACATCTAAGCGCCAAGAAGCCAGCTATGTACCTGGTAAGGTGTTGACTCGCTACACCTCCAGTCTAGATCAGGTAAGGGGTGATCTAACCCTTGAACCCGATGGTAGCCTGGTCTTTGCCGAAACTGGCGGGATTGATTTCCAGGCCATTACAGTACAGTTGCCGGGGGGCCAGCAAGAACCCTTCCTATTTACGGTGAAGGGATTGGTCGCCAAATCGGAATCGGGCTTCAGTGGTATCACCACATCTACGGACCTGAGCGGTAGCTACAAAGTTCCCTCCTATCGTACCTCCAACTTTTTAGATCCAAAGGGTCGGGGTTTGGCAACAGGCTACGACACCGCCGTGGCCTTACCGGCCAGTGGTGATAGCGAAGAGTATGTCAAGGAAACCACCAAAGCCTTTGATATTGGTGAAGGTCGGATTTCCCTGAGTGTCTCTAAGATTGATGGCACAACGGGGGAAATTGGCGGCACCTTTGAAGCCGAACAGCCCTCTGATACCGATATGGGTACCGCTGCACCGGTAGATATCAAGCTCCAGGGTGTGTTCTACGCTCGCCTGGAACCGGTTTAGAAAGGTGTTGACCAAGTTCCAGTAACTGACCTTTCCACATAGAATCTACCCCTGGTGCTGATGGGCACCAGGGGTAGATTCTATATGGGGTATCCGGTCCATCACCACTGGAGTACACTATTGCCAGCTTCCTGTTGGTAGTTTTGGTCAGAACTCTGAGGACAGGTTAAAACGGTGAAAACTAAGGCTGGGTAGCCCTTCTGGCCCGCCTCCGCCCGGTTGTCGGTGGCCACTCCCAATCAAAAAGGCTGTTTGAAAAGACTATTGAATTTATTGGATCCAGGTATGTCCATTACTCCCCTCTATCGCCCTCAAGTTCACCCTGGCCGCTGGCCCTGGAGCAGCTACAGTGCGGTGGTCAGGCTAGCGGCGCTGGGGGCCGCGATCGCCGTACCCTTGATCACCCTACCTCGTCAGAGTCTGGCCCAACCCGATCCAGCCGTTGTGGCTCTGGCGGCGACCCAGAGCGGTGCCACCATCTCTATTAACGGTATCAATGCCACCATTCCCTGGATTGCCAACCAGGGCCAAGTAGCCATTGCCGACTACGGCCTGGTTAGGCATCTAGGCCTTACCCTGCTGAATACGGAAAGTGCCAGCCGCCAGCCCGTCCAGTGGTTTAGCAGTTCTCCTCTGGATCTACCGGCCCAGACCCAAGGGGGATATCGTTACCTGGAAATTACCCCCCTGGTTAATCGCTATGGCTGGAAAGTTGGGGTACAGGGGTCTACCTTGACGATTCAAACCCCCAGCACGGCGGTGCAAGCTATCAACCGCACTACCTATTCCGGGGGCGATCGCCTGGTGATCAACCTGAGTGGTCCGGCTCCTATCCAGGGCCTTGAAACCGCTGGTCGCCTCAGTCTCACCCTGGCTGCCACCACCCAAGCCAACCTCCTCAGCCCAGGCGCAGGGGGCAAAGCCCCCCCGCTCCCGACGATCACCAGTGGGGGTAACCATACCCGCATCGACCTGGCCCTGAGTCCAACCTATGCCCGTCCCCAGATCTCCACCCAGGCCAATCCTCCCCAGGTCATCATCGATATCCGGCCCGATTACCTGCAGCCCCTGAATATTCTCTGGGCTCCTGGCCTGCGCTGGCGGCAACAAAGCCTGAAGGTGGGTAATCTATCCTTTCCGGTGTACTGGCTTGACCTCACCCCTCAACCGCCCCAGGTGAGCCTGCGCCCGATCTGGACCGACCCCACTACGGTAATTGGGACGGCCCCCTTGTCGACAATCGCGGCGCGTTGGCAAGCTGCCGCCGCCATTAATGCCGGCTTCTTTAACCGCAATAATCAATATCCCCTGGGGGCGATTCGCTATAACCGTGATTGGATATCCGGGCCGATTTTAAGCCGCGGCGCGATCGCCTGGGATGGCCAGGGTCAGCCCAGAATAGACCGGGTCTGGCTACAGCAAACCCTAACCCTTAGCAATGGTCAAACCTTCCCCCTCCAGGCGGTTAACAGTGGCTATGTGAGTGCCGGTATCGGTCTCTACACTCCAGCCTGGGGTCCCCAGTATCGGCCTATTGTGGCCAATGAAACCCTGATTACGGTGGTCGGAGGGCGGGTGGTGGGACTACAGCCCACCAGGGGTGAAAACCCTCCCCCCGTGACGATTCCCAGGGAGGGTTATCTGCTGGTGGTGCGGGCCAACTCGGCGGCCACCAAGGCCCTGGCGATGGGGACGGAGGTTAGGGTAGAGTCCAATTTACTACCCGCGGTCATGGCATCCCTACCCCAGGTGGTGGGGGGTGGACCACTGCTCATTAAGCAGTCAACCATTGTTTTAAATGGCAAGGTAGAGCAATTCAGTGATAGTTTTACCAACCAGGCCGCTCCCCGCAGTGCGATCGGGGTCACTGCCAATGGTCACCTGTTATTGGTGGCGGTCCACCTGAGCCCTTCTGGCTCCGGTCCGACCTTGGCCCAACTGGCTCAAATCATGGCCCAACTTGGCAGTACCGATGCCCTTAATTTAGACGGTGGCAGTTCCGCCAGCCTCTACCTGGGGGGGCAGTTGATTAACCGCCCTGCCCATACCGCCGCGAGAGTGAACAACGGCATTGGGGTATTTTTACCCTAGGGCTGGGGTTGAGCCGACTCAGGGCGTAGAGGGCTTAGTCAAGAGTAGTTCCACCATGCCTCTATAGGAAATATGGGGTTATCATCAGAACAATTGGGTATACAGTTTGGGGATACTTGCCAACAGCGCTATGACTAACTCTTCTTCCTCCCGAAGGGCTTTGATCCTACAGCGGAGCCTCTCGCCCTTCGGTAACATGCTGATCCAGAGTGGCTACGTAGACTCTGATCAAATGCACAATGCTTTGGTAGAAAGCCGCCGAACTGGCCACTCGCTGACGGATATTCTGGAAACCTTAACGGGACGACAACTCTCCCCAGAGTTGCTGCGACAATATAAGAAACAGCAGTTATTTGAGCTCAAAATTCTCTACGGTGTTGAGTCCCTTGACCCTGAGCTCAATGATATCTCTGCTACCCAGATCAGTCACCTGATCGATACCCTGATACCCATTGACGCCTGTCGCCGCCATCGCCTGCTACCCCTTTCCCAGGAATCGGGAGAGACTCCTTCCCTACTCGTAGCCATGGTGGATCCAGAAAATCTGGAAGCTCAGGATGACCTCAACCGGATTTTGCGTCCTCGCAACCTGGCTCTGCGGCGCATGGTAATTACCACAGAGGATTACCAGCGGTTGATGTCTGCCTATCTCGATGAGGCGGTAGCCCGGCAGAAAAAGCAGGAGTTGGACGCCGCAGTCGATGTCAGCGCCAGTCTGGAGGAACTCGACTATCGGGATGACAGCCTGGCCGAGGTGGTGGATAACGAGTCTGACCTGGGGGAGGCGCTGAAGGATGCTGGTGCGGCTCCTATTATTGCCCTGGTGAATAAAATTATGGTTAAAGCCCTGCAGGAAGGGGCGTCAGATATCCATATTGAACCCCAGGAAGAGTTTTTGCGGGTGCGCTTTCGCAAAGATGGGGTACTGAAAGAAGCCTTACCCCGCATGCCGAAAAAAATTGTTCCAGCGGTGATCGCCCGCTTCAAAATTATTTCCGATCTAAAAATCGATGAGCGTCGTCTGCCCCAGGATGGCCGGGTGCGGCGGGTATTTCAGGGGCGTAAGGTTGACTTTCGGGTCAGTACCCTACCTAGCCGTTGCGGCGAAAAGGTAGTTCTACGGATTTTAGACAACACCACTACCGAACTGGGTCTAGATAAATTTGTCACCGATCCTAACGCCCTGAAAAGCATCCAGGATATGGCTTCGCGGCCCTTTGGCCTAATTCTGGTGACCGGGCCTACCGGGTCTGGTAAAACCACAACCCTTTACTCCATGCTGTCGGAACGTAATAACCCAGGTATTAACATCAGTACCGTCGAAGACCCGATTGAATATACCCTGCCGGGGTTAACCCAGGTCCAGGTAATTCGGGAAAAAGGTATGGACTTTCCTTCGGTTCTGCGCTCCTTTCTACGGCAAGATCCCGATGTAATTCTGGTGGGGGAAACTCGCGATCCTGAAACCGCTAAGACCGCTATTGAGGCCGCCCTCACCGGGCACCTGGTGTTAACCACCCTGCACACCAATGATGCCGCCGGGGCGATCGCCCGCCTGGATGAAATGGGGGTTGAGCTGTTCATGGTATCCAGCGCCCTGATTGGCATCCTGGCCCAACGCTTAGTGCGGCAGGTCTGTCGTGAGTGCCGCATTCCCTACCATCCTAGTCCGGAACAACTGGGACGTTTCGGGTTAAGTGCTGCCATGGAATCCGATATTACCTTCTACCAGGCTCGCACCCTGATGGGAGAAGAAATCGCCGAGGCTAAAGCCCAAAATAAACTCTGCCCGACTTGCCAGGGAGCTGGCTACAAGGGTCGGGTCGGGGTATACGAGGTAATGCGGATTACGGAACGGCTACAAAAATTGATTTCCGAGGGAGCTCCCACGGAAGTGATTAAAGAAGCGGCGGTCGATGAAGGCATGCAAACCCTCCTCTCCTACAGCCTTGACCTGGTACGCCAGGGATTAACCACCTTAGAGGAAGTGGAGCGGGTGACCTTTTCCGATAGTAGTTTGGAAGCGGAACTTAAATCCAGACGTAAGGCTTCCCTGATTTGCTCTGGCTGTCAGGCAGAACTTCACCAGGATTGGTTTGACTGTCCCTATTGTCTTACCCGTCGTTTCCACGACCACTAGATCAACTCGATTCAGAACGGCTAAATGCCAGGTCCGACGGGTTAGCCCACCAGGAAAGCTCAGGTATCTTCAGCTGAGATACAGTTGCAACTAGACCATTGCCATCGCTAGAGGTGACTCCATGGAATTGATGATTGAAGACCTAATGGAAGAGGTAATTGAACGGGGAGGGTCAGACCTCCACCTCTCCGCTGGGTTACCGCCCTATATTCGCATTAGCGGTAAGCTCACCCCTACGGACCACGAACCCCTGAGTTCCGAAGCCTGTCAGCGACTCATCTTTAGCATGCTGAATAATACCCAGCGCAAACACCTGGAGCAAACCTGGGAACTGGATTGTTCCTATGGTGTGCGAGGGCTGGCCCGGTTTCGGGTGAACGTCTATAAGGACCGGGGCACCTATGCCGCCTGTCTGCGAGCCCTTAGCTCTAGTATTCCCAGCATGGAAATATTGGGCCTGCCTAATATCGTCCGGGAGCTATCAGAAAAGCCCCGGGGCCTAATCCTGGTAACCGGTCCCACCGGATCTGGTAAGTCCACCACCCTGGCTTCGATGATTAACAACATCAACCTCACCCGGGCTGAACATATCTTGACCGTGGAGGACCCCATTGAGTTCATTTATGAACCGATTAAGAGCTTAATTCACCAGCGCCAGATTGGTGAAGATAGCAAAAGTTTCGCCAATGCACTGCGGGCGGCCCTACGGGAAGATCCCGATGTTATTTTAGTGGGGGAAATGCGGGACCTGGAAACCATCTCCCTGGCCATTTCTGCCGCTGAAACCGGGCACCTGGTGCTAGCTACCCTCCATACCAGTTCTGCCGCCCAAACCGTTGACCGGATGGTGGATGTGTTTCCCCCCGATCAACAGCAGCAGATTCGGGTCCAGCTATCTACCTCTCTGGTGGCAGTGCTCAGCCAGACCTTAGTGCCCCGACTAAACCCCAAAGCCGGCGAACCGGGCCGGATCATGGCCCAGGAAATTATGGTGGTTACCCCAGCCATTGCCAACCTGATTCGGGAAGGTAAAACCGCCCAGATCTACGGTGCAATTCAAACGGGGGGAAAACTGGGGATGCAAACCTTAGAGCGAGTGTTGGCCGATCTCTACAAAGTTGGTTCTATTTCCTTCGAATCTGCCATGGCTAAGACCTCCCGACCCGATGAGCTACAACGACTGATGGGACCGGTATCGGTTGCTCAGCCCGCCAATCGCCCTGACATGGTGGCTCGCTGATAATTGAATGATTTCGAGCTATCGCTATAATGACTGCAAAATCTTGAGATCTTAACTCATGCCTACCTACGTCGCCATTGGTCGTGATGCTACCGGCTACCAACGCAAGGAGCGGGTTTCTGCTGAAACCCCAGGGGAGGCTCGTAACCTACTCAAGGATCAGGGTCTGTTTGTTCTCGACTTAAAGGAAGAAACGGCCTTTAGTTTCGATCTCAAGAGTATTCAAACCTCGCTCACCAAGGTCACCGTCAGGGATAAGGCAATTTTCTCCCGTCAATTCGCCGCCCTAGTTAATGCCGGTGTAGGGCTGGTGAGGGGCTTGGGGGTACTGGCAGATGATTGTTCTAACCCCAAACTAAAAAAGGCCCTGCTAGAAATTAATAGCGATGTGCAGCAGGGTACTAGTCTTTCTGACTCCATGCGTAAGCATCCATCCTGCTTTGATAATTTGTACGTAGCTCTGGTTCAAGCCGGAGAAGTGGGTGGGGTACTAGACGAGGTACTCAACCGTCTGGCCAAGCTGCTAGAAGATTTAAACCGTTTGCAAAATCAGATCAAGTCAGCCCTGGCCTACCCCCTTACCGTAGGCATCCTGGCAGTATTGATCTTTCTGGGAATGACCATGTTTCTGCTGCCCATCTTTGCTGACATGTTTAAGTCCTTTGACGCCCAGTTGCCCCTATTTACCCAGATGATGCTGGGGATTAGCTATTTTTTGCGCCAGCCCTTGAATTGGGTGATCATCATTGCGGCGATCGCCGGTGGCTCTTTTGCTTTTCGTCGCTACTACGCCACCATCAATGGACGCCGGGTAATTGATCGGTTTGCGTTGAAAATGCCCCTGTTTGGGGACTTGATTCAAAAAACAGCAACGGCCCGATTTTGCCGCACCTTTGGCTCCCTATCCCGATCCGGGGTGCCCATTCTCACAGCCCTGGAAATTGTTCGCGATACCGCTGGTAATCAGGTCATTGCAGAGGCGGTAGATGAGGCCCGTAAGGATGTCCAAACCGGTGGCATGATCAGCCTGGCCCTGCAAAAGTTTTCGGTTTTTCCGGTGATGGCGATTCAGATGATTAGTATTGGCGAGGAAACTGGAGAACTAGATCAAATGTTGATGAAGGTAGCCGACTTCTATGAAGACGAGGTAGAACAGGCGGTTAAAGCCCTTACCAGTATTATGGAACCCCTGATGATTGTGGTTCTTGGGGGAATGGTGGGGGCGATTCTCATTTCTATGTACCTGCCGATGTTCAGGCTCATGGAAGTGGTGAAATAGGCAAGATTGCTGAATGGGGCGAAGACGAGCTACCCAGTAAGGGCTTTTATCCATCAACGCTGTTCTCAGGGCTCCGACTAAGGCTGTAGCTTTTAGCTGTTCTAGCCCTTAATGCCACTGGCGGTCTGGGTTGGGATAACGTAACGTTGCAGTAAAACAAACACCACGATCGCCGGTAAAACCGACAAAATTGAACCCGCTGCGATTAAACGCCAGTCGAGGGAAAAGCTACCGGACAGCCGGGCTACCCCCAGGGGTAGGGTATAGCGTTCTGGGCGATCGAGCAAAATTAGGGGCCAGAGAAATTCACTCCAGGTACCGATAAAGACAAAAATACCCAGGGTTACCAGGGCCGGTTGGGTGGCCGGAATCATCACATTCCACCACACACCTAAGTCGGAACAGCCGTCCATACGAGCTGCCTCCTCGAGTTCCTTAGGGACGGTGTGAAAAGCCTGTCGCATCAAAAAAATTCCAAAGGCAGAGGCTAGATAGGGAAGCACCAGACCCAGGTATGTGTTACGCAGGCCCAGGTTAACAGCCAGTATGTACAGGGGAATCATCACCACCTGAAAAGGAATCATAATAGTGGCAACAATCAAAGCCAGAATCAGATCCCGACCGGCAAAGTTTAAGCGAGCTAGGGGATAGGCGGCTAGAGAGCAGATTAAAAGATTCAGGAGGACGGTCAAAACCGCCACAATCGTACTGTTGACAAAGTATTGCCAGAAGGGATTGGTTTCCCAGACTTTTTGGTAATTAGCCAGGGTGGGGGCTTGGGGAATGAGTTGGGGAGGAGAGGCCAAGAGATTTTCTCCCGCTCCCTTCAGGGAAGTACTGAGCAGCCATAGCATGGGGAACAGCATGACTACAGCAATGACCAGCAGCACGAGGTAGAGAAAGAGGGTGCGCCAGTAGGGCCACCTCAAAAGGCGCTCCCTCAGGGCGATCGCAATAATCATAGCCATACCAACATCTCAGGGCGGGATAGCTCAGGGGAAGCTCCTTCAAAATATTGGCCCACTTCCTGAGCCTACGCCTCAATTCCCCCATAGCAAAGCTCGTCTGTCAAGGGGCACCGTCCCCATCAGGCCAGAAAACTTTCCCAAACCTGCCAACCCAACCCGAACCCCAGGCGGAAACCAAAACCTGGCACGGGCGGCTAGGCCTAACCATCTTACCCAGCCACTCATATCGCCATTAAAGTATTGAGTTTTATTAATAAAAATCCCCTTTGAGTTCAATTTTCTTCCCCAAAGGATTTCCAAAACCCTTACCAATCAAAGATTATCGGAGCTTGAATTATTGTTAACCTTCGTCAAAAACCGTCAAATCCCGAGATTATAATGCTGACAAAGTCATCGTAGTTCTGGGATGGACCTATGCCTTAAAAGACTTTTGTCTCGTTAAGGATAGGGTTTTTGAGCAGGATCTTTGATGGTTAATGTTGCCTTTGTCTAGAGAGAGGAGAGTCTCCATGACAACTACCCCCCGGGAGCGGGAGGCGAAAGTGAAGGTAGTAGTGGATCGGGATCCGGTGCCGACTTCGTTTGAGAAGTGGGGAAAGCCGGGTCACTTTGACCGGACCTTAGCGAAGGGACCAAAGACCACGACATGGATTTGGAACCTGCACGCCGATGCTCACGATT
>JBEITR010000112.1:0-3636 GCA_040374765.1 Leptolyngbya sp. | reverse complement strand
TGGCAAAACTCGGGCAGGGTTGCAGCGGGTCTTGGATGTCCAGCGGATCATCCATAATTGGGTCAGACCGCATTGGGGATTAGCTAAACGGACGACTCCAGCGATGGCCATCGGCCTTTGCTCTCGCCCCTTATCTACCCAAGAAATCCTTTGCATGTCAGGGTTTAGATGCATCTCCTCTTAACAGACCAGTGCCTCTGTCTCACCCGTAGGGAAGTGAATAGGATATGTAATTTCAGGGAAAGTTTTGCCGATGTTCTTCCTGAAAATCTTTCGAAGAATTCTATTCATATTAGCCCCTCATATCTCCCTACCTGGCCTATCTTACTACATTACTCTTCTGCATATTTACACTCCCTACCCCCCAATCAGACCGTGGCTGTTGATCTGGGTTTTGGTTTGTCATCATTTTCGGCCAGAAGGGAGTCAGCCATCGGGATACCCCATTTATGAAGCTTCTATGAATTTCTCTAGACAGACGATAAAGATTGTCTTATAAAAAAACAATTCACTGAATATTCATCTGCCCCCATGAAAAGTAAAGTCTCCATAAAGCATGCTGTTTTGAGTTCAGCCCTGGTGGCCGCCACCCTTACCCTGGCTGCCCAGTCGGCCCAGGCTGCGGCCTTTACCAACGGTAGCTTTGAAATTGGACCAGCTCCCAACACTACTTTAGATATTGGCAGTACTGCCATTTCTGGCTGGACTGTTTTCGGCCACGATGTTGATTATCTCGGCTCTCCAGTATGGCAAGCTGCAAATGGTCTTAGAAGTCTAGACCTGAATGGCGGCAGCATTGGGGGTATTGCCCAAACCTTTGACACCGTGGTTGGTAACACCTATCAGGTTCTTTTCGATCTGGCCGGTAACCCACAGGGAGGTCTGACGGTTAAGACCCTGGGAGTACTGGCCGTTAGTGGAACTCCCCAAGACTTGCTGAACCCTGCTCTGGTACCCCAAAACTTTACCTTTGATGCTACGGGCAAAACGGCTACCAATATGGGCTGGCAAACTCAGACTTACCAGTTTACTGCCACCACCGCCAGCACTACCCTGGGCTTTTTCTCTAGTGCTGGCGGTTCCTACGGTCCAGCCTTGGATAATGTGCGGGTCACTACCAGTTCTCCTTCTCCTTCTCCTTCTCCTTCTCCTACCAGTGTGCCCACCCCGGCCCTGCTGCCAGGGCTCATTGGCATGGGTCTGGCGGCCTGGCGCAAGCGCCAGGGAGAACTTCAGGCTGATTAAGCTCTAACGTTTCCCCTATCTTTTTAACCGTCTCCTCCACTGAGGGGACGGTTAAATTTATCGTTAGCCATTTATAGCCCTAGCCATCTGCAAGACAACGAAAGCGAGCCAGAAGACCTAACCAGTCTTAGCTGTTATCGATCTATCCTGGACTCAGCCTTCTGGCCAAAGTCATTTTTCTGCCCCTCCCCCCTGTTCACCTCAGTTAACCTGAAAGGATTGATTAAAAAAACAAGGATCTTTGGGTTAAAAATTCTGTTCAAACCAGGCTTTCCCTATCCATAAGTTTAAATTTCACGATGATTCCTTAATGAAGTCCCTAAAACCTGCTCTAATCTCGAATTTTCGTGACGTTTTCCTTGGTGGCTGACAAAATCTGACTTTGTAGGCCTTACCCTATGCCAATACACACTTCATAGCAGCGTCAGGGGGACACTGTCATGGGTATTGGTATCAGATCCTTAACTATTCTAGGAGCCACCCTGGCCATTGCCAGCATCACCCCTGGTAATCGATCAGCCTATGCCGCTGCCTTTGCCAATGGTAGCTTCGAGACGGGTAGTAATCTGGGGCAACTGCTGATCTTGCCGGCTGGCAGCACTAGCCTACCCGGTTGGACCGTGGCAGGTGGAACCATAGACTATATTGGTTCCCTCTGGGCAGCCTCCGACGGAAGCCGCAGTCTAGACCTCAGTGGTATGGAAGCCGGCAGAATTGAGCAAACCTTTGACACTATCCTGGGGGCACGGTACCAGGTGTTATTTGATCTGGCTGGTAACCCAGAGAGCGCTCCGGTAGAAAAATGGCTAAGGGTTGCTGCCACCGGTAGCACGGCCCAAGACTATAGCTTTGATACCACCGGCAAAACCTTCACTGCCATGGGCTGGCAGACCCTGGCCTACAACTTTACCGCTATCAGTTCCAGTACGACTCTGCTGTTTACCTCCCTGACCAATACCCCCTACGGTCCAGCTCTGGACAACGTGCGGGTAATGGTCACCGCCAATCCTCCTCCTCCCACCCCTGTACCCACACCGGCCCTATTGCCAGGGCTAATCGGCCTGGGTCTGGCGGCCTGGCGTTGGCGCGGTAGTGATCAGAATTTTGGGTAAATCCTGGTTTTAGTAACGGGAGAGCAATAGTTTTGAGCCTGATCTGACATGGTTTCCTCCACATTCCCGAATTCAAATCCCCCAAACTCCTGGTTTCTGAATTCTGATCCCTATCCTACCTGCTCCGAATCAATCCCCAATTCCCGCAGCTTAGCCGCCAAGAGCAGCTCCACCCCCACCGAGAGATCGCCGTTCCAGGCTCGGGGGGCTGTCGCTTTCCGTTAACTCCTCAGATCCAGGAGGATTAAGGGCAGTACCACTGGTTTAGCTTGGCTGAAATAGTTAAGGAGCTTGGATTGGGGATATTTCTCGTAAAAACAGGATGGACTTCTCTTTCCAGTCTCCACTCACTGGGGAATACAATTGAACGGAGACCTTTATGTGTCCCGTCATGGCAGCTGAGGTAAAGCAGTATGGTTGATTTAGAGAAGGAGCTACTGCTGGGGTCAACACTTTGTAAGCAGGCTGATTTTTCTGCGCCATGGTACAGTACATGGCGGCAGCGAATTGCTAATGCTGCCCACGAGCTGGATCCTGAAAGCCGTCCTGTTTGGGATACTGTTTGGCGAGGAATGACCGATGCCAAAACAATGCACCGAAAACTTTGGGAATGGTGCGCGATCGCCCAGGCGCTAGAGGAGCGCGGCATGCTGACCGCAGGTCGCAAGGGAATTGGTTTCGCAGTTGGTAAGGAACCGCTGGCATCCCTATTTGCATCCCGAAATGTTGAACTGATCGCATCAGACTTTATTGACAACACCCCATCCCAGACTTGGGGCTCAACCGGGCAACTCGCTGTTTCCCTCGAAAGTATCCATTGGCCCGGCTTTCTTCCTTTTGATGATTTTTGTGACCGAGTAACCTATCAGAATATTGATATGCGCCAGCTTGATGAGGTTCCCCTTGATGCTTTTGATTTCAGTTGGAGCTCCTGTTCCTTCGAACATCTGGGTAGCCTTGAGGCTGGTATTCAATTTCTCATCAATTCCATGGCTTGCCTGAAAAGAGGTGGGGTTGCCGTGCACACCACTGAATTCAATGTATCCTCCAATAAGGACACGATTGAAATAGGTGATAGTGTTATTTACCGCAGGAAAGATATTGAATCTTTAGATTTCCGTCTACGGCGAATTGGTTGTGCACTATAGCGGTTCTTACTCGGATGAAGTACAGTAGCAGTCTTTTGTGAACCAACCGCGAATATCCTTCAAGGTAACTTGAGCATAAGCGGATTCAAGAGCTTCCTTCACTGCTTGATACGTCCGTGCCCCAACTGACT
>JBEITR010000007.1:0-100561 GCA_040374765.1 Leptolyngbya sp. | reverse complement strand
CTAGGGCATGGGCTTTGATTTGAGCTTCCTTGGCGGCATCCATCCTGTCAGTTCTCCTCAGAGAGAGTACTTAGAGACTAAGGCTTTTACCCTTAATCTGCACTAAGCATTTGTACTCGTTGCATAACTGGGATGCACCCAAAACATCGCTGTCTACCATGGCATCGGCTAGAGTTCCCGACTGGGAAACGGCAAATTCTCGCTTTTGGGCGTTCAAATCAGCGCGACTATGGGACAGAATCCCCTTGGAGTCGCAGATCACAATTTGATGGGCTCCGGCCTTGTGGAGCAGTTTGGCGATGGCGATGCCCGCCGCCCCTGCCCCGTTAATCACAATTTTCACCTGGGCGAGGGTCTTATTCACCAGCTTCAGCGCATTCATCAAGGCAGCCAGGCTGACAATCGCGGTGCCATGCTGATCATCATGGAAAACGGGAATATCCAGTTCCTGCCGTAGTTGGGCCTCGATATCAAAACAACGGGGAGCACTGATGTCCTCCAGATTTATCCCACCAAAGACAGGAGCCAGTTGCTTAACCGCTGTGATAATCCCATGACTATCCTGGGTATCCAGACAAATGGGAAAGGCATCCAGACCCGCAAATTTCTTAAACAGCAGGGCCTTGCCTTCCATCACCGGCAAAGCCGCCTCTGGGCCCAAGTTACCTAGCCCCAGCACCGCACTACCATCGGTGACGATGGCTACGGTATTGCCTTTAATGGTGAGGTCAAACACCCGATCAGGATGCTCGGCAATCTCCAGGCAGATGCGACCCACACCGGGGGTGTAGGCCATCGCCAGATCCTCCTGATTATTCAATGCCAGCTTACTCTCAACGCTGATTTTGCCCCCCTCATGGAGTTGAAAGGTGCGATCGCGAATTTCCAGGATTTCAATATCTCTCAACCCTTTTACAGCGTTGACAATAGCCTGAATATGATCGGCACTAGAGGCATCGATATTGACCAACCGGATCAGTTCAGAGCGATTCCGGCTGATTAAGGAGAAATCCCCCAGGTTACCCCCTGCTTCGGCGATAGCCTGAGTAACCCGGGCTAGCATGCCTGCCCGATTGGGAATTTTCAGGCGTAGGCTAAAGCTATAACTGGAACTGGGAGTCAGAGGGGCCATGGCAAAACCTGTAAAAGTGGTTGTCCTTGCGGAATAGTATAGCTTTGGCTAGAACGCTGAGGACCGCATTGATTGGTCAATTTCATGGCTCGTCACGGCCAGGCCTGTCCCCTGTTACAAACCATGGAAAAGCCCATACTGGGTAGGCTTTCTGGCGCACCTCCGCCCCCTTGTAGGTGGCTGGGGCGATAATGCCAATGGAGGTACTACTGCGATCGAAGCATAGTTAAGATGCCTCGGTGGGGGGAACCCCACCGCCCAGGAAAGCATGCTGTAGTCAGACTGAATTTTGAGAGGTCTCAGGGGATAACTACCCACTTCCCCCGGTTCTGCATACACTCCCTCAAGAGGGTATCAGCTTGTGGGAGGATAGGATTATATATTAGGAATTTGTTACTGGTATAGGGTTTACTCCCATGGCCAGCCTCTACAGCGCAATTACCATTGACGCCCCCCGTTTCGCCGTATGGGACGCCCTCATTCGCAAGGAAGAGTGGCATCGCTGGAATACCTTTCTCTACGATTGCGATCCCTCCCGACCAATTTATCAGGGACGAGAGGTTGCCCTGGCCCTACGCCGTCTGGAGGGAGAAGCCGGTACGGAGTTTCAACCCCGCATCCTGGTAGTACAGCCCAACCATTGCCTCCAATGGATCTTTCGAGGTCCAGGTTTTAGTAGTGAACATGTGTTCGAGTTGCAGGATGTGGGCCCTAACCGCACCCAGTATGTCCATCAGGAACGACTATCGGGCTGGTTCTCAAAACTTTCCATGCCCTTCATTCGCCAGGATGAAAAGACGGGTATGCGGCGCATGAGCTATCAGCTTAAACGCTACGTCGAGAGTGGGTTTCACCACCAGTGGTAGGTGCAGCGGAGAGCAACAGGAAAGGTGATTAACCAACGCACTCACCGGGCTAACCATCCCCTAAAAGGCTGTGGGCTGGTTGTAGCCCTGCTTAGGCCTGGTCCAATCCTTCGGATTCATCCGTCTGACACCAGGATAAATCGGGCCCAGCGGGGATAATACCACCGGGATTCAGGGGGAATAGGTTACCGTAGTAATCTTGCTTCACCCTGGCCAGGTCGCAGGTGGCTGCTATTCCAGGTAGGTGATACATCTGGCTTAGGTACCGACTGAGGGCAGGATAGTCCTGGATGCGGCGGCGGTTGCACTTGAATAGACCGTAGTAGACAGCGTCAAACCGAAATAGGGTGGGGAAGAGGCATACATCCGCCAGGGTGAGGGTTTCTCTCCATAGATAGGACTGCTGAGCGAGGCGGGTCTCTAACTCATCGAGGGTGTCAAAGAGTTCCCCACAGGCCTGGTCGTAGGCCGCCTGGGTTTGGGCAAACCCACAACGGTAAACTCCATTGTTAACGGTGTGGTAGAGGCGATCGCTACAGCTATCTATGGCCGCCCGCAGAGGTTCGGGATAGAGATCGACCTGGGCCTGGGTGGCAAATTCCTGCCAGGCCCCATTCAAAAGTCGAATAATATCGGCGCTTTCGTTGTTGACCAGGGTGGCCTGTTGTCGATCCCATAGCACCGGTATGGTGGCCCGCCCCCTATAGTCGGGATTGGCCTGGCGGTAGAGTTCGGCCAGGGTCTGGCAACCGCGAAAGGGGGTGGTAAAGACCCAACCACCCTGTTCAGGAGAGGGCTCTACCCAGATCAGAGCAATAGCGTCCTCAAGACCTTTTAAGGCCCGGGCGATTAGGGTACGGTGGGCCCAGGGACAGCCGTAGCTAACGATCAAGCTATAGCGCTGAGCCGCAGGGGGATAGGGGCTATCGGGGGCAATTGGGTGACGGAACTGACTGGCGGGACGCAGGTAATCACCAGCTTGACTGGGGGGGGCCATCTTAGCCATCATCTGCTGCCAGAGGGTGGTCCAAACCCATCGGCCAGAGCGAATGATCAAGCCTGGTGGTAGAACTCCCTTTGCCGATGCCATGGCTCCTTCCCTATCAATGACCAACCGAATCGTTGCCAGATTTCCCAATTCACCCGTAGCTTAACCGGCTACTTAAAAATCCCCCGCCAGGGCTGGCACACAGCGATCGCACAGCAGCGGATGCAGGCGGCTGTGGCCGACGTGGATGGAATAGTTCCAGCAGCGATCGCACTTCTGCCCCGCTGCCGCCGTCACCCCCACCGCCAGGCTATCGGTCTGACTTTGGTAGGGCAGGTCCGCCAGGGCGTCCGGGCTATCCAGCAGATCTACCTGGGACACCAACAGCAGATAGCGTAGTTCATCCACATGGTTGGCCCCGGCGGCAACGGCATCGCCGGGGTTGAGGGCTGCCAGTTGCTGGCGCAAATTGGCATCGGCGACGTAGATCAGGGCTTTGGCCTCCAGGGAAGAGCCGATCGTCTTGGCGGTGCGGGCCTGTTCTAGCACCCGGTTGACCTCCTGGCGCAGGCTGCGCAGGGGGGTCCAGCGCTGGGCCAGGGCCGGTTGCTGCCACTGGGGATCGAGCTCCACCCAACCGGCCTGAAACACCGAGGCCTGACCCTTAGGGTAGGGCAGGTTTTGCCAGATATCCTCCGCCATGTGGGAGATCACCGGGGCGATGGCCCGGGCCAGGTTTTCCATGGCGATCGCCAGCACCGTCTGGCAACTACGCCGCCGGAAGGAATCGGGGGCGCTGATGTAGAGCCGGTCCTTAGCGATGTCCAGGTAAAAGTTGGAGAGATCCACCACGCAGAAGTTCTGCACCGCCTGGAAGAACCGGAAAAACTCGTAGGTTTCAAAGGCATCGGTGATGTCGGTAAATACCTCACTGATGCGGTGCAGCATGTAGCGATCCAACTCCGGCAGCTGATGGTAGGGCACTGCCTGGCGGGCCGGGTCAAAGTCGTGCAGGTTCCCCAACAGGAAGCGAGCGGTGTTGCGAATCTTACGGTAGACATCCGCCATTTGCTTGAGGATGGTGTTGCCCAGGGGCACATCGGCGGAGTAATCCACCGAAGATACCCACAGCCGTAGCACATCGGCCCCGTAGGGGGGATCCTGCTTTTGGTTTTTGCCCCCCTCAATCACTACCGAGGGGTCCACCACGTTACCCACGGATTTACTCATCTTGCGGCCCTGTTCATCCAGGGTGAAGCCGTGGGTAAGGACGGTTTTGTAGGGGGCGTGGCCATGCACCGCCACACTGGTCAACAGGCTGGACTGGAACCAGCCCCGGTGCTGGTCCGAACCCTCCAGGTACATCTCCACCGGGTAGTGGAGTTCGGGCCGTTGCTGGGCCACCGCCGCCCAGGAGGAACCGGAGTCAAACCACACATCCATGGTGTCGGTGCCCTTGCGGTAGGTGCGGCCATTGTCCCGGTAGGCAGGGGGCAGTAAATCCGCCTCTGGCAGTTCCCACCAGACATCGGAGCCCTTTTCGCCAAATAGGGCCTGGATGTGGGCCAGGGTATCGGCGTTGATCAGGGGCTCACCGGTTTCCAGGTCGTAGAACACGGGAATCGGCACCCCCCAGGTGCGCTGGCGGGAGATGCACCAGTCGGAGCGATCGCCCACCATGGCGGTAATCCGGTTTTCCCCCTGGGCCGGAATCCAGCGGACCTCGCGGATGGCCTGCAGGGCTGCCTCCCGAAACCCCGCCACCGAGGCAAACCACTGCTCCGTGGCCCGGTAAATCGTGGGCTTTTTGGTGCGCCAGTCGTAGGGGTACTTATGGACGTAGGGCTGCTGCTTGAGGAGGGCACCCGCCTTGGCCAGGGCCTCGATCACCGCCGGATTGGCATCCTTCAACACATTTAACCCTGCGAAGGGCCCGGCTTCAGCGGTCATGTCTCCCCGCTCATCCACCGGGCAAAGGATGGGCAGACCGTAGCGTTGCCCCACCTTAAAGTCTTCGTCCCCATGGCCAGGGGCGGTGTGCACCAGGCCGGTACCCGACTCGGTGGTGACGTAGTCGCCGCCAATTAAAATCGGGCTTTGCCGGTCAAACAGGGGATGGCGGTAGGTGCAGTGCTCCAGGGCCGATCCGCGGATCTCGGCCTTGAGGGTGAGGGAGGTGCCCAGGGTTTGGGCCAGGCGATCGCAGAGGTCCCTGGCAATCAGCAGGTAGGGGAAGGGTTGCCCTGACCCCACCGCCACCACTGCGTAGGTCAGATCAGGGTTGACCGCCACCCCCAGATTGGCGGGAATGGTCCAGGGGGTGGTGGTCCAGATTGCCACCCCCAGTTCTCCCAGGTAGGGTTTGAGGACATCGGCCCCAGGACTGAGGCTCACCAGGGGAAAGGCGGCGTAGATACTGGGGGAAGTATGGCCCTCGGGGTACTCCAGTTCCGCCTCCGCCAGGGCGGTTTGGGAGGTGGGGCTCCAGTGTACCGACTTCAGCCCCCGGTAGATGTAGCCCTTCAGGTACATCTGGCCAAATACCCCAATCTGGGCCGCCTCGTAGGCGGGGGTGAGGGTCATGTAGGGGTGGTCCCAATCCCCCCAAACCCCGTAGCGTTTGAAGCCCTGGCGCTGCCGATCAATGGCCTGCAGGGCAAAGTCCCGGGCCTTCTGGCGCAGTTGGAGGGGGGTGAGGCTGGCCCGTTCCTTGGCCTCCAGGGTCTGGAGTACCTTCAACTCAATCGGTAGACCGTGGCAGTCCCAACCAGGCACATAGCGCACCCGGCGGCCCTTGAGCAACTGATATTTATTAACGATATCCTTGAGAATTTTATTCAGAGCATGGCCGATGTGCAGGTCCCCATTGGCGTAGGGGGGGCCGTCATGGAGCACAAACAGCTCGCCGGGGTTCTCCTGGGCCAGGGTTTCGTAGATTTGATGCTCTGCCCAGAAGGCCTGAATCTCAGGCTCTCGCCGGGTGGCGTTGGCTCGCATTTCAAAGCCCGTTTGGGGCAAAAGCACCGTATCTTTGTAGCCTTTAGTGTCTGTCACAGCCTGGAAACCCTGGGAATGGCAAAGGAGATTGCTTATTATAGCTTTGGCCAGAACCCTTAGGACAGGATAAATTGGTCAAAGCGAATGCTAGATAGGCACTGTGACGGGCTTTCACTCTGTTGTTTGGGGCTACAGCTATATCTAGCATAAATAGCGAAGTGATGACCCTCGTCATTGCTTTCCATGGGTCGGGCTATCGGACCTTCAAAGATTTCTACAAGCAAAAAGTCCTGGCTGACTGGCGAGACGCTTTCCCCAATTGGGTCAGCTACGGACGGTTCGTAGAGTTGATACCCTGGAGCTTGATGGCCTTAGTCAGCTTTCTTAACACCCGTTGCTTGGGTGAGGTCACCGGCACCAGTATTCTTTACCGGGGGTTAAAGGGTGGCCGGCCGATCGCGCTTCCCATGGGTCTCAGCCTGTGGACCTGGGTGGGGTAGGGGGAACTTTCCGTGGGTGAGGAAGTCGGTGGAAGGAGCTCCTGACCACTGACTACTGACCCCTGACTTCTCAGCCCGTAGTCTTTTTGGGGGGCAATTGGCCCAAAATAACCAAGGTTTTATCTATGTACATGTCGATCACCATTGAGTGCATCCTGAACACAGGCCTGTGATCGTTAAACACGCCCCCGCTCCCCTGTAGGTAGCTAGGACTATCTTTGCTTTTCTCCATTACCCGCTTCGTTGCCCCGATCCCTGATTGCCCTGTTGCCCTCGAAACCCCAATGATATGATCCAAGAGGTTCGGGCTCAGGCATCACTGGAGAAAGACCATTTCTATGAATAGACAGGATTTTTTAAACTACATGGGTTTGGCCGCAGGGGGAGGGCTGGTTTCTGCCTGTTTTCAGGCCTGCAAAGCCAGCACCACTAACCCAACGGTTAATTTCACCCTAGATTTGAATAGCGCCGCCAATGCCGCCCTTAGAACCCCAGGAGGTTCCGTGGTGGCTAACGGGGTGATTGTGGCTAAAACCTCCAGTGGTGGTTACACAGCTTTAGCGGCTGCCTGTACCCACGAGGGAGCCACCGTTAACTACTCAGGCAATGGTAACCAGTTTATCTGCCCCCGCCATGGAGCTCAATTTTCAGCCTCAGGAGCTGTGCTCAAGGGACCTGCCAGAACCCCTCTGACTCAATACAAAACCGAACTTCGGGGTAACTCTCTGAAAGTTTATAGCTTGAGCTAGAACGGTGAGAACCGAGTCGATTAGTTAAAGCGGAGGTTGGCTCGCCGTTCTGGCTCGGCTTCGCTCTGTCAACTGTGGCTAAGACTATAAATCCTTAGGCCTCCAGTGTTTTTAGGCGTAGTCTAGGATTCCGTAGTAGTTCTACTGGACTGTCCAGCCATAGTTTCTTTTTGGGCCTGGTATTTCTGTTTAAAGAGGGCTTGCTGAAGTTTATGATCCACCAGGGGAGGAGGATAGCCCGTGCGATCGCGCTCTTCCGGTGGAATTTTACCCGTTACTAACCACTCGGTCTCCAGGGACCGAAGCTCTGGTAACCACTGACGAATATAATCTGCTTCGGCATCAAATTTCTGGGCCTGGGTAGCGGGGTTAAAGATACGCAAAGGCTTAGGGTCCATACCACTGGACGCGCTCCACTGCCAGCCGCCGTTATTGGCCGCCAGATCGCCATCCACCAGGTGCTGCATAAAGTATTTTTCTCCCCATTGCCAGTTAATGATCAAGTCTTTGGTTAAAAAGCTGGCCACAATCATGCGGCAGCGATTGTGCATCCACCCCGTCTGGTTGAGCTGACGCATGGCGGCATCAATAATGGGATAGCCCGTGGCACCGGCACACCAGGCCTCAAAGTGGTCCGGGTTGTTAACCCAGGGAAAATTCCGCCATTGGGGACGATAGGGCCCGGTGGCCAAATCCGGAAAGAAGTAAAGACAGTGCTGGTAAAATTCCCGCCAGGCCAGCTCTTGTTGCCAGGTTTGAATGGCCTGGCGGGTCTCTGCCCCATTAGCCTGCTGATAAGCAAGGGTTGCGCTTGCCCAAACGGTACGAATACCGATCGCCCCAAATTTAAGCGCTGCACTTAGGCGTGAGGTGCCCTCTAACCAGGGAAAATTCCGCTGCTGGTCGTAGCTCTCCAGGCCCTGGGAGTTCTGGCAAAATTCCTGCAGGCGCTGACGGGCAGCGAGTTCCCCTGGCTGAAGGGGAAACCCACCCTGCCAGATAAACCCTAAATCCTCAGCGGTAGGTAGATTAACCGCCCCGACTTCCACGGCAGCGGCTAATTGCTGAGGACTAAGACCCACCAGGCCCTGGGGGGATGGCCGGGGAGCCGCCTTAGGCTTTTGGACCCAGTTACGCCAAAAGGGGGTGTATACCGTGTAGGGATCCCCAGCTCCAGTTTTGACTTCTCCAGGAGCCTGGAGTAACTGGTCCCAAAAACTGGCGTGACTTTCAATCCCGAGGGTTTTAAGGGCAGTGGCTACGGCTTGATCGCGCTGGCGGGCATAGGGTTCGCCATCCCGATTCCAGTAGACGGCCGTCGCCCCAAGGGCTACCGCCAGGGCCGGTAGGCGCTGGCGGGGATCACCCCGCAGAATAATTAAATGGCCGCCAGCCCGATTGTAGCTTTCCTGAAGAACCTGAAGACAGCCTACTAAATAAGCTATCCGAGCCGGAGCCACGTCTCCAGCCTGTAAAAGAGCCGGGTCGAAACAAAAGACCCCCACCGTCTGGGAGCTGCGATCGCAGGCCATCGCCAGTCCCGAATTATCCCCCAGTCGCAGGTCACGCCGGTGCCAGAATAGAATTACGCCAGTCATAGTCAGGCCCAAAGCCCCACCCCAATCATAAGTAAAGTAACCAGCAATCTATCGCTTTGATTACGAATCCCATTCATCCAAACCAAAAAAAAAGCAGACAGACTAAAGGTTTTCCCGTAGGATCAAAATGTAATGAATCCATGGGTGTGAAATTCAGAAGAGTGACTTCTAGGATATCCCGTGGAGAGACGTTGAACTGATATTTGAGGAGGCAATAGCGCTATGGCAACCTATAAGGTAACGCTGATAAACGAGGCTGAAGGGCTCAATAAGACTATTGAGGTTGACGACGACACATATATTCTTGATGCGGCCGAAGAAGCGGGTCTTGATCTGCCTTACTCCTGTCGGGCTGGAGCCTGCTCCACCTGTGCTGGCAAAATCACTGCAGGTACTGTTGATCAATCTGACCAGTCCTTCCTGGATGATGATCAAATTGAGGCCGGCTTCGTGTTAACCTGCGTAGCCTATCCTACTTCTGATTGCACCATCACGACTCACGTAGAAGAACAGCTTTACTAAATCCTAGCTATTGCAAGGATCGGGTGTCCTGGTTTCTACCAGGACACTATTTTTTTGCCTAAGTCAGGGAATATAGCTCTGGCCAGAACCCTTAGGACCCGGTTGACTGGTCAATGTCATGGCCGGAGCCGTCTCTGCCCCCTGTGCCGCTACAATGGGGACATCTTGATAAACCCGCCTATGCCCCTTGGACAAGAGCCTCCCCAATTACTAAAGCAACGCCTGTTTTATGGGGGACGTAAATTTAACTTTGAAGTCAACCGTCTGCGCCTACCCAACCGGGCTGAGGGCACCTGGGAATGTGTCCGCCACCCTGGCGGTGCCCTGGCTATCCCCCTAACTGCCGATGGCAATCTGGTGATGGTGCGCCAGTATCGCTTTGCCGTCATGGGCCGGTTACTTGAGTTTCCTGCTGGTACCCTTGAGTTGGGTGAAGCCCCGGTTGATACTATTCGCCGGGAACTTCAAGAAGAAGCGGGCTACAGCGCCGCCACCTGGTTACCCCTGGGTAACTTTCCCCTGGCTCCCGGCTACTCCGATGAAATCATCTATGCTTTTTTAGCTACCGATTTAGAACCGGTTGAGTCTCCTGGCATCGATCCAGATGAGGATTTAGAGGTTGTGCTCATCACCCCGGCCCAATTGCAAAAGGCCATTCTGGCTGGAGAAGCAATAGATGCCAAGTCCATGGCCAGCTTTTTCCTGGCAAAACCCTTTATTGATAAGCTAGGGATGTCGGCCCCAGTCTAGGTTCTGTCTTGGTACAGACTGGAAACTGGGCGATCGCATTGCAGTTTATGGGGGGATCGGGTCATGCGCATACTGGTGATGGGGGGTACTCGCTTTATTGGGGTGTCCTTAACTAAACAACTAGTGGCCCAAGGGCACCAGGTCGTACTGTTTAATCGCGGTCATCGACCTGCGCCAGTAGCGGGGGTCGAAACTATTGTGGGCGATCGCACCCAGGCCGATGACCTCAAGGCCAAGCTCAAGGGTGAGCGCTTCGACGCTATTTTTGATAACAATGGTCGCGAATTAGGGGATACCCAACCTCTGATTGAGATTCTAGGCGATCGGCTACAGCAGTTTATCTATGTAAGCTCCGCTGGAGTCTACCAGAAGGCCGATCAGATGCCCCACATCGAGGGGGATGGAATTGATCCCAACAGCCGTCATCGGGGTAAATTTGAAACCGAAGCCTACTTGCAGGCTCAGGGGGTGCCCTTCACTTCGGTGCGGCCGGTCTATATCTACGGTCCTCATAACTACAATCCCCTAGAATCCTGGTTTTTTGATCGGGTGGTGCGCGATCGCCCCTTACCGATTCCCGGTAATGGCATGCACCTCACCCAACTGGGTCACGTAGAAGATCTGGCCCGGGCGATGGTGGCAATACTGGGTAACTCCAAGGCAATCGGACAAATTTACAACATCTCTGGCACCAAGGCCGTCACCTTCGATGGCCTGGCCAGGGCCTGTGCCCAAGCTGCTGGTAAAGATCCTCAGCATCTCACCATTGTCCATTACGATCCCAAAGCCTTTGATTTCGGCAAGGCTAAAGCCTTTCCAATGCGTGTACAGCATTTCTTTACCGCTATCCACAAGGCCCAATCTGAACTGAGCTGGACCCCCAGCTTTGATCTGGTAAGTGGCCTCAAAGATTCCTTTGATCAGGACTACCTGGCAACGGGGCAGGTGGAAAAAGTCATAGACTTTAGTCTTGACGAGCAAATTCTCCAGGCTGTTTCCCCGGCTCCTCCCCTCTCCTAGTGGCTATCTTCTCCCCCTATGGCCCCCCTCCTCACTCCCACAAGTAATACCCCTACTCCAGGTTCTGCCTCTGCTGGTTTGGGATCGAAACTTAAAATCCTAGTACCCCTACTGCTACTCATCATTGGCTTTGGCGTGGGGCTACGCTACTGGAATTACCGTTCTCGCCCCACGGATATCGCCCTTAGCGGTCGCATCGAGGGCCATGAAACCGATCTGGCCGCTAAAGCCAGCGGACGAGTGGTCAAGATTAGTGTAGAAGAGGGCGATCGAGTTCAAACCGGGACGGTGGTGGCTCGTCTGGAGGATGCCCAACTTCAGGCCCAACTGGCGGCGGCTAAGGCCCAGGTGGGGGCAGCCCAACAGCAGGTGAACCAGGCCCAATTACAGGTGGCGGTGGTGACCAACCAGATTGGGGAAGCTCGCCTCGTTCTGCAGCAGTCTCAGGGAGACAGCAGTGGTCGGATTGATCAAGCCAAGGCGGCAGTAGCAGCGGCCCAGGCCCAATTGGTGGAAGCCCAAGCCCAGGTCGGGGAAGCCGAGTCAACCCTCACCCTAGCCCACGCCGATCGCGATCGCATCGCCAGTCTGGTGGATCAGGGAGCGGTTCCCCGGCAACAGTTTGACCAGGCTGAAACTCGTTTCCAGGCAGCTAGAAAGGTCCTGGCCGCCCGTCAGGCGGCAGTGGCGGCGGCCCAGCAACAGGTGACGGCGGCTCGAGGTAGCTTCACCCAGGCCCAGAGCGGGGGGCTTACCCCCGAGCTACGGTCCGTCCAGGTGAGTCGCCTGACCACCCAGCAGCAACAGGCCCAGGCCCAACTGGCTGCCAGCCAGGCCAATCTCAAACAGGCCCAGGCGGTAGAGCAGGAGGTGGCAGCCCGACTGGCGGATCTGACCATCACCAGCCCCATTAATGGTGTGGTGTTGACCCGTACCGCCGAACCAGGGGAGGTGGTGGCGGCGGGGGCTCCCCTACTAACAGTAGTAGATTTGGCATCGGTTTACCTGCGGGGCTATATTCCCGAGGCCCAGGTGGGCCTGGTGCGGGTAGGCCAGCGGGCCCAGGTATTTCTGGACTCGGCCCCCGACCAACCCCTGGCGGCCACGGTGGCGGCAATCGATACAGAGGCTTCCTTTACTCCAGAAAATATCTACTTTAAGGAAGACCGGGTGACCCAGGTGTTTGGTTTGAAGCTGGCCCTGACCAATCCCCAGGGTCTGGCTAAGCCCGGCATGCCCGCCGATGGCAAAATTGTGCTGACCTCTGAACAGGCCAGACCATGACCATGGCAAATCCAGGGGGACTGGGGCCACCGGCGATCGCCGTGACCAAACTGGGCAAAACCTATAAACGCCTGGAAGCCCTCAAGGGGATTAGCTTCAGTGTCCAACCAGGGGAAATTTTTGGCCTCATCGGTCCCGATGGAGCGGGTAAAACCACCACCTTTCAAATTCTGGCGGGGGTGATGGCGGCCACCACCGGGGAGGTCAAGGTATTGGGCACCGATCCTCGCCAGGCCCGACTACATCTGGGCTATGTCACCCAACGGTTTTCCCTCTATCCGGACCTGAGTGTGGCCGAGAATTTACGTTACGTGGCAGGGCTGCGACGGTTACCGACTACCGTTTTTGAGCAGCGGGCGGCTAACCTGCTGGAGCGAGTGGGATTGGATCGGTTCGGTCAACGTCTAGCCGCCAACCTATCCGGCGGCATGCGCCAGAAGCTGGCCCTCTGCTGCGCCCTGGTAACCCAGCCCCAGGTACTCCTGTTAGATGAACCCACCACCGGCGTTGATCCAGTGTCACGACGTGAGTTTTGGGATCTACTGGCTGCCGTTGCAGCCGAGGGGGTAGCGGTGGTGACCGCCACTCCCTACCTGGATGAGGCAGAACGCTGCCATCGCCTGGCTCTGATCTATGGCGGAGAAATTCAGCAGATTGGGACTCTGGGGGAACTGCGCCAGAGCCTCGGCCTGGAACGGATTGAGCTGTGGGCAGCCCCCCTAGGGGCAGCGGAACAGGCCCTGGCGGCGGCGATGGTGGCCCAGGGGGAGTCTTCTTCGGCGGCGATAGTGGATATTCAAACCTTTGGCGATCGCCTGGATGTGCTGGTCACAACGGCAGACCGGGGGGAGCAGCAAATTCGTGACAGCCTGGCCCGAGGGGGACTAACCCTTGGGGCCCTGCGTCACGACCAACCCACCCTAGAAAACGTCTTTGTCCATCGTCTTCGGCAGCAGGGCCATGACCTGGCTTATCCGGTCTTTCCGGCCTATCGACCGGGTAAGGAAAGGGATAAAACCGCCATTGTTACCCAGGCACTAAGCAAGTCCTTTGGGGATTTTGAGGCGGTCAAGGGAGTGGACATCACCGTTCACTACGGCGAGATCTATGGGTTGCTGGGGGCCAACGGTGCCGGTAAAACCACCACCATTAAAATGCTCTGTGGTCTTTTGCCTGCCACAGGTGGCGCTATAGAGCTGGCCGGGTCGCGGGATAACCTGGATCGGCCTGAGGTGCGATCGCGAATTGGCTACATGAGCCAGAAATTTACCCTCTACGACGACCTCACCATTCGCCAGAATCTGGAGTTCTACTGTGGGGTCTACGGCGTTCCCCGGTCCCTGCGCCGGGAGAAAATTGACTGGGTGCTGGAAACCTGCGGCCTAATTGGCCGGGAAAATCTCTCCACCGGTAGCCTCCCGGGGGGATGGAAACAACGGGTTGCCTTTGGTGCCTCGGTCATGCACGAGCCGGATATTCTCTTTCTTGACGAACCTACCTCTGGGGTGGATCCCCTGGCCCGACGGCAGTTCTGGCACTTAATCCGGGACTTTGCCCAGCGGGGGGCGGCCATTCTAGTCACCACCCACTACCTGGAGGAGGCGGAAAACTGTAACCAGATGGCCTTAATGGTCGGGGGAGCAATTTTTACCCAGGGTACCCCCAGCCAGATCAAGGCCAGCCAACCGGGCCAATTAATTGAGCTGCTATCCCCCCAAATTCAAGCCGCCTCTGACCACCTGAAGGATTATCTGGATTCCTGGCGAGTGGCAATCTTTGGCGATCGCCTCCACCTGGTGCTAGACCGGCCCGATCAGGACCTCGGGGCTGTGTACCGCTGGCTGGCGGAGGCCGCTATCCCGGTAACGGCGGTGCGCCCCATTCCCTTCTCCCTAGAGGACGCCTTTATTGGCATTGTGCAGCGAGCGGAGGCCCCATGAAACGAGTCTGGACCCAGTGCGGTAAGGAGCTCAACCAGTTTCGCCGCGATCGCCTGACCATGGCTCTGGCCTTTATCTTGCCCCTGGCGGTGCTGCTGATCTACGGCTACGCCATTCGCCTGGAGTCAAAAAATATTCCCCTGGCTATCCAGGACTTCGATCATAGTTTTCTCAGCCGTACCTACGAGGAGAGGTTGTTTGCTACGGGACAGTTTGTCCCCGTAGCCGGGACCGACTTCCAACCGGCCAACCCCCTGGACCAGGGAAAGGCCAGGGCTACGGTGGTGATTCCTCCCTACTTTGAGGAATACATCAAGGCTCATAAACCAGTCACCCTGCAGGCCCTGGTGGATGGCACCGATGTCAACAATGCTCGGGTGATTCAGAACAGTCTGCAGGCCACCACCCAGTTTTTCCTCCGCAGTTCTGGACTGGTGCCAGAAGGGCGGCGATCGCCCTTTAACCTGCGTCTGCGCCTCTGGTTTAACCCGGGGCGGCAGGAATCTCTATACATTGTGCCTGGCATCTTTGGCGTAATTTTCTGGGTATTCCCCTCCATGCTGGCGGCTATTTGTCTGGTGCGGGAAAAGGAACAGGGCACCATCCTGCAGGTCTACGCCTCCGACTTAACCGCTACGGAGTGGTTACTCGGTAAACACCTGGCCTACGTGATCATTGGGCTGGGGGAAGCCCTGGTGGTGATTGGGGTGGCCATGGTGCTGTTTGGGCTGCGGGTGAGGGGAGATCCCACTCCCCTGATCCTGGGAGTGGGGGTTTACCTGGGCGCCAGTGTAGCCTTTGGCCTGTTTGTCGGTGCCCGGGCCGGAAACCAGACCGGTGCGGTCCAGGGAACGGCGATCGTTGGCTTCCTTACCGCTCTGCTGTTATCGGGGTTTATCTATCGTTTGGAGAATATTCCCTTTCCCCTCTCCCTGGTGTCGAAACTGATTCCAGCCCGCTACTTTATTGCCATCACTCGGGATGGATTTGTGCGAGGTACCGGTTGGTCAGGAGTTTGGTATGCTCCCCTGGTGATCGCCCTGATCGGTGCCCTATTCTTTCGTCTGGCCACGCGAATTTTGCGACGGATGCAATTCTCGGATTAACCCTATGCCCTTACTCTCTGGTTTCCTCAGTTCCCGTCTGTGGTCCCTGATCTTGAAGGAAGTCCGGCAAATCCTGAAAAATCGCCAGATCATCTTTCTGTTGTTGTTTCCCCCTACGGTGCAGTTGCTGGTGTTTGGGCTAGTACTGAGCCCGGAGGTCAACCACCTCAGTCTGGGGGTGGTTGACCATAGCCATAGCCCCGCCAGTCGCGAGTTTGTGGCTAACCTGACCGCCAATGATGTGTTTGATCTACAGGCCCTTTATACCCGTAGCGCCGATTTAGGTGAGCAGGTACGGACCGGTCAGGTTTCGACGGGGGTGGTGATTCCCCCTGATTTTGCCGATCGCCTGGCCACCCACCAGCGGGTCGATGTGCAGGTGTTGCTGGATGGGGTAGATGCTAATACCGCCGGAATTGCCAGTGGTTACCTGGGGCAGATCGTCAATCACTACGGCCAGAGCCTGGTGGGGGGGACAACCCGGCCGGTGACGATGGCGGTCCGTTTTCTTTATAATCCGGGTTTGATCAGTAGTTGGTTCTTTGTGCCGGGGGTGATGGGGGTGGTGTTAACCCTGACCGGATCCCTAGTTTCCTCCAGTACCCTGATTCGGGAAAAGGATGGGGGTACTTTAGAGCAGTTGTTAATGACCCCGGCCCTGGGCTGGGAGGTGCTGGTGGCCAAAATTGTGCCTCTATTTGGGCTGCTGATGGGGGATGTCCTGCTGGCCTCAGCCCTGGGACGACTAGTGTTTGGGCTACCCTTCCGAGGCAACTACGGTCTATTTCTAGCTCTGTCGGGGATCTATGTGTTTGTTTGTATTGGCATTGGCATGCTGCTGGCCACCCTGGCCCGGAACCAGCAGCAGGTGGTGTTAATTTCCTTTTTTTTCAACGTACCCTTAATTCAGCTATCGGGGGCGATCGCCCCGATCGAGAGCATGCCCGCCTTTTTTCAGGTGCTCTCCTTTTTCGACCCCCTACGCCACTACGTCACCATTGCCCGCAGCCTCATTCTCAAGGGAGTCGGGCTGGAGGTGCTGGGCAGCGAAGGGCTGATTCTCATCGGTTTTGCTGTTATCTTACTGGGGGTGAGTATCCGTCAATTTCGGGCCCAGTTGAACTAGTCTGTAGGTGGCCAATTCTCAGTAGGGATTACGGTTAGCTCTCCCTCCCAGTTACCCCTAATTACCATGCATCCTTCCTACCATACCCTTACCAGCTCCCTGCTCACCGCCACCCTGTTGATGGGTTCCTGGCCCTTGCCCGTGGGGCCAGTTCAGGCCCAGGAAGCGGCGCAGTCCCGGGTCGCCAAACTACCCCATGCCCCGGACCAGGTGGTGGAATGCGAGGTTTTAATTGTGGGGGGTGGGTTAGCCGGCACCGCCGCCGCCTACGAATCCCTGCGGATGGGCCATACCGTTTGTATGACCGAGTTGACCGACTGGGTAGGGGGGCAACTTTCCTCCCAGGGAACCACCGCTCTGGATGAATCAAAGGAGCAGCGCAACCAGTTGTTTTACTCCCGAGGTTACAAGGAACTGCGCGATCGGGTAGAGCAAAAGTATGGCGAACTCAACCCCGGCCAGTGTTGGGTTAGCGCCTCCTGCTTTATGCCCTACGACGCCAATGCCATTTTGATGGACATGCTCAAGGAGGCGGCGGCCAAGGGCAACGGTAAGCTCAAGTGGTTTCCCCATACCGTCGTTAAGGATTTGAGCCTGAGCGGAGATGGTAAGCAAATCCAGAACGTAGTGGCCATTCAGCACAGTCCTGCTGCCGGTACTCCTCCCCTGAATACGGAGCCTTTGTCGGCCATTATTGAAGATGCCTATACTTACCAGAACTCTTCCCGCCTGACTAAATCGGTGATTCAGTTTGTCCCGCCCCAGTTGCCTACTGCAGCGGGCAATTCCCTTCCCCATCCGGTTGATTGGTACGTGGTGGAAGCGACGGAAACCGGGGAAATCGTGGCTCTGGCAGATATTCCCTACCAACTGGGGCTAGATCCGCGATCGCCCCTCAATCCCTCCTCACCGGTAAATCAGCGGGACCCCTACTGCACCCAGGGCTTCACCTATACCTTTGCCATGGAGCGTACCGCCGAACCCCAGACCTACCAGGTGCCTCCCTTCTATAACCGGTATGCCCCCTACTACAGTTGGGAGAAAACCCGTGACAGTCTTAAAACCCCTCAGGATTACTTTGACTTCGTCTTTACCTACCGACGCCTGTTCAATGCCAACCCCCGTTCGGATCAGAAAATTGTCGGCGTACCCCGGCCCGGGGTGGGGGATATCTCCATGCAGAACTGGACCTGGGGTAACGACTACCGTCCCGGCACCTCCCAGGACAACCTCGTCCTCACCCATGATCAACTGGTAGCCTCCGGCCAGTTGCAGCCAGGGGGCTGGATGGGAGGACTACGCACCGATGCCCTGCGTCAGGGAGAAAAACATGCCCTGGGCTTTTTCTACTGGTTAACCACCGGCAGCACCGATTCCCAAATCGATAGCCGCTGGAAAACCCCCGATCCCTACAACATTTTGTTGCATGGATTGGATTCCCCCATGGGAACCGTCCATGGCCTTTCCAAGTACCCCTATATCCGAGAAGGGCGGCGGATCATAGGCCGGCCCTCCTTTGGGTATGAACAGGGCTTCACCATCAGCGAAATTGACTTTTCCTGGAATGATTTTGCCTCCGACTACTACCGGCAAAATCTGAGTAGCAGCGCCTACCTATCGATGCGGCGGTTTTTAGCGGGCCTGTCTACGGTGCAGACCTTTGCAGATCACCCCAATCCTGAAGCTTTTCCGATTCGGGGGCGATCGCGCATTTACCCGGACGCCGTTGGTATAGCCCAGTATGCCATTGACTTCCACCCCTGCATGGCCCAGTATCCAGTGGAGAAGCCGGGTAATACAGAACGCCCTGGGGTGCGTCAAGCCCACGGCCAAGCCTACCCGGCCCAAATTCCCCTGCGGGCCATGATTCCCCAAAAAATCGACAACCTGCTGGTTAGTAGTAAGAGTATTGCCACCAGTTACAGTGCCGCCGCTGCCTATCGGGTCCATGCCTTTGAATGGTCGGTGGGGGCGGCGGCGGCCCATACGATCGACCTGTCTCTGCGCCAGGGGGTTCGGCCCTACGAACTGGTAGATAACCTGCCCAACCAGGAGCCCCTCCTGGACGCCCTGCGGATGGATTTACAAACCAGCGGTAATCCGGTGCAATTTCCTGGTACCTCCATCTTTAATGAAGATTGGGGCCAGTGGAAACCCTGGTAGGCAGCCCCATCAGGTAAGGGCAAACACTGAAGTAGTCAAGGCTGCCTCGGGCTGACGGGTAACTTCCAGGTAAACATGTTCCAGCCCGACCGGATGGCGAGCAATAGAATCCAGGCGCACCCCATAGAAGCGATCAATTAGGTCCTTTAGATCCAGATCTTCGGGCACCCAAAAGGCCAGATCACCACCGTAATAGCGATGGGTGTAGCCCAATTGTCGAGCCCGAGCAATGGCATGCTGGGGCTCTGGGGTCTCTACCGTAACAATTTCACGGGCCGGGATCAGCGATCGCAACTGGTCCAGCGTACCTTCCGCCATGATTTTACCCTGCTTAATAATGCCAATGCGCTGGCAGAGCCGGTCCACCTCATCAAACAGGTGACTGGTGAGCAGGACGGTCACGCCCATGGTTTTGAACTGGCGGATCAATTGCCACACCTCATGGCGGGCCTCGATATCTAAGCCTGTGGTCGGTTCATCTAAAATCACCAGTCTGGGGCGATGCAGCATCGCCGCTGCTAGACTCAGCCGCCGCTGCATACCGCCGCTCAGACCTTCTACAGGGGTATGGCGTTGACTCAGCAGGTCTACCGCCTCCAGGCAGACCTCTATACGTTGCTGGCACTGCTGGCGGGAGAGGCCATAGAGACGACCCAAAAAACTGAGATTTTGCTGACAGGTCAGACTACCGTAGAGCAGGTTACTTTGGGGAACGACGCCAATCCAGCTTTTCATCTGGCGATTAACCGGCTGCCCCTGCATCAGCACCCTGCCCTGATCGGCCCGCAGCAGTCCACAAATAATATTTATGGTGGTGGTTTTACCAGCACCATTTGGTCCCAGTAACCCATAGATTTCCCCCGGCTCCAGGGCTAGATTCAAATCTTGAAGTACAGACTTAGCGCCAAAGTCTTTGCCAATCCGATCAAGTGTCAACATAGGGTTTTGTGGTACAGGCGGGAAAACCAAACGATGGTACAGAAACCGACTCAGTTCTGGGTACTGAGAAGCTCTGTAACACCGATAAGCCAGGTCCCCTGTATCTTACCTGTATCCCTCTGCCCCAACTACACCACTTCGTGGGTGTATTTATGTTGTTTGACGTTATCAGCCCGGGATACCTTATTTTTGGCGTTAAGAATCCGTTTCCTCTCGGTGGAGTAGTTGAGATCACTACGACTGGTTCCGGCGGGAATTAGGGCTGTGGCTTCTGGGCGGCTTTGGTAGGTGCGGGCCGCCGCCATCAGCCGTTCTTCAAAGTCGGCACAACGTTGCAGGGGGCTATGGTCGGGCACACTAAAGTCGGTCAGTGGAGCTGCCAGAGCCTGACCCAAGGTGGTTCCCCACACTTGCCGGTAAGAGGTGGGGATGCCCTGGAGTAAGGAAGTTAGGTAGGCCGAGGGAATGGGCTCCAGGACATAGACAGCTTCAACCTCTCCCTCTTGCCTGAGATAGCAGGTTGCCAGGCCAATCAGTACGTAGCTGTCGGGAGAGAGATCGGAAATAGAACCTTCAACCAGGGTTTGCATCGTGGGAATGGGAAATACTAGGGTGGAAGCTTTATTCTAGTTGCCTTGCCAGGTTTTCCCGAGGCATGGAGGTAAAACCGTCACAAAACAAAAACATCCTAATCTGGGGGGTTGTTTCCTATTTCCTCCAGGAGAATAGCGGCGATCGCCAGCCCCAGTTTGGCCTGCTCCACCCGAGACCGGGCTTGCCAGTCCACACTACGGGCCGATTCTAAAACCTGAGGTCCCCGACCATCCCGCAGGGCATAGGCTAGGGGCCGGGCCAGTACCATGAGATCGCCGGGGTCCCAACCTGGCAGGGTGGCCCTGACACAACTCACCAGCTGATGCAACCGTGACTCGCCGCTATGGGTGGCAGTAACCGCCGTGGTAATCAGGGTCTGGAGGAGATCGGCCGGCAGCCGTCCCTGGAAACGACGGATCAGACGTTCTCGCCAGGGGGATGGTAGGGCCTCCGCATCAAGGGCCTGCCACTGATGGTCTAACTGGGTTGATAACTGCTGCCAGCCAGCGGCGATCACCTTTTCCATGGATTCATCACCCTCCAGGCCGTCCCCCAGGTCTGCCCGATGCGCTACGGACTCAGGATCGCCGGGTTCCCAAGGGTAGGGAGTACCGGGATAACATACAGTGGCCAGCAGATCGGCGGCGATCGCTTCAGATCCATGGGGTAGAGAGGGCCTTGATGCCGGTGGCTGGGTCATAAAAGGTGGTGGAAAAACAGCTACAGAAGAAACTACAAGGGCACCAGCTCAAATTCCGTAAGATTTTAGAATCGATGGCTTTGGCCAGACGACCGGGGACCGAATTAAAGCATGAAAGGTAAAGCCGGGTAAGGGTTCTGGTTAGCTGCAAAGGATATTTAAAACCTTTGACAAAGGCCCTTAATACGATTACTGAATGGCTACCGTAAATTCCATCACCATTCCCTGGGGACTACCAAATCGTAGCAGGGCTCCCAGGGATAGGACCACCTCTTGACGGTGTAAATGGTGCCAGGTCTGGCCATCGAAGTAATAGGTGCCATAGCGGGATAGATCCCGCAGGTAGTAATCCCTGGCTAGCCTGCCCGTATCCCAACTATTACGATGGAAAATCTCCGCATGGTGAGAGGATACCCAGGGCTCTGCTATGACTAGATCGTTGGTGGCTAATCGCCCTATCCTTAAAATTCCCCCCCGAATTGGCCACAGCTGGGAGGGATCCTTCCAGCACCGCACCACCCGATTCTCGTCGCTGAGGGCAGACCCATCTGGTAAGCGGGTAATAGACTCATCCAGGCTGATTAACTCTCCGTCAAACTGGGGATGCTGGTAAAGAACCGGCAGGGTCCAGGCTGGATGATTCAGACCATAGAGGCTCAGTAGGTGTTGCCGGGATTTAGCCACAGCTCGGGGGACTGACTGCCCTTCCACCAACCCCTGGGCCAGGGTCTGAATAAAACTTAAGGCTTCCTGATCGGCGATGGAGTCCCGCATGGCAATCACGGCTGGTACGCCATGGTGGAGTAGCACCTCCGCTAGGCTGCTGCGGGGGATGACCTGGACCTGACGGTAGTCGGGTTGGGCTCCCCAGCAGGTATTTAACACAGCCAACTTGACCCCCGCACGCACCAAGCTGTGGGCTAGCTCCGTACCGCTCAAGGTTACCCCAGGGGAGAGAAAGAGCAGCCCTCCGTCGGCGGCAGGAACGCCATGACCGGCGTAAACCAAGACATTGAAACGTCCCTGCTGAAGGGTGCGGAGCAGAACCTCTCGGTCAGGTTGGACCAGGGTAGTCACCTGGCCCGGGGTTACCCCGTAGCTGCTGAGGCGGGGGAGACTTTCTTCTAATAGGGTCTTAAGGATGGTGGCTTCCTGGGAGAGTTGCAGTTCCTGCGGCGATAAGGGATGTTCCCCCCCTTCCTCTTCCCCTAAAACCAAAAGAACCTGGAGCGAACTGGAGCGATCGCTGGGAAATAACCCATCAACCGCACTGGTACTGCGACTAAAGAGAATCTTCGGTTCCAAGGCAAGGGGGGGACGACCCGGTTGGGGTTGCATAATTTCCCAGGGCAGGCCAATCAGCTCTGGCGGTCGAACCTCTAATTGCAGTCGCAGGGGCTCCCCCCGTCCCTCGGCAATACCCAGGCTTCGATCCAGAGTTTGGCCCAGAGGGCCCCTAAAGATCCAATCCCAGAGGCCAATACCTAACCCCTGCATCAGTCGTTCACTGGTCGTACCGGTCTCAAGGGTTGGTAAAGCCAACGGGTTGAATCCATCCTCCAGGGCCAGTTGAGGCAGGGAAACCGTTGGCGGCTGCAGCGCCTGGGGCAGGTAACGCAGGGAGAAAAACTCCTGCCATTGATGCCACAGTTCAGCCATAGTAGTATCCCAAGCCCGATCATGGTGACTATAACCATCTGGGAAGGGACTGCTGACTACCCAAAAGGCGTAATGGTGAACTTCGGTCTGGGAAAGGCGATCAACGACAATCTGGAGAGTTGAGGCCATGGCGGCAAGGAAATATAAGCAGTTAGAGCCCGGATAAACACCAACCCACCTGAGTTCGAGTGGCACTATCCAGGACATCAGCCAACTGATAGAGCACATAGGCCCTCACCCAACCCTGACTGCCCGGTTGGGTAAGGGATGGCTCTAAGGGCACCTGGGAATCCGTTCTGACCGCTGGCTGGTCAGTCTCCTGGGGAGCTTGTCCGAGGGAAACGCCTGAAGGAATGGAGCAAACCTGTAACCGTACCCAGCGAGTTTCATCGGCAAGGGTTTGGATACGGGCTACTCTGACAATACTTCCCACAGGGATGATCGGGGTAGTACTGGCCAGGGCTGGACTGGATTCCCTCTGGGGAGAAGGGGCAAGGTGCAAACTGGTAGGACCGGTGCCAGGGGATGGAGCCCTCAACTGCCATAGGGAACCCAGGGGTACGGGAGTTACCCTTTCCCGAGCTAATTGGAGTAGAGGTTCACCCCCCAGCCCGGGGGATAGCAGGCCAATCGCAGCGTGCCAGGGAATGGGGGAAACCATAGCCTGTCTCTGGTGATGGTAAAACCAAAGGACCTCTACCAGAAAAACTGCCGTTCCCAACCCTGTCCAAAGAGGCCAGGACCTGAACCAATAGGACCCAGATTTAGCCCGAGACGGCACGGCTGGGGATGGCACCGGAACGGGAGGTTGGGGGTTGGGCCCTGGAATCACCGTTAAAGCATGATCCGGTAGATTGACCCGGGCCTCAGTCTGGGGCCGAAAAGCCATCAATCCGACCGTGACATTATCATGGCCATTCAGACGATTTGCCTGCTGAATCAGGGTTTGACTAAGGCTGGTTAGATCTGCCTGCCCGGTGGTGAAGGCCTGAATCGTAGGGCGCCAGAGGGCATCTACCCGATCATTGTCGCTCAGACCATCGGAACACAGTAGCAGTAGACTGGGGTCATCCAGGAGCAGGTATTGAATGGACGGACAGAGGGAACTGGTATCGTGAATACCCAGAGCCTGAATCAGGGCTCCCCCACTAGGCATCTGGGCAGCCTCTGGGTAAAGGGCATAACCCTGCTGTGCTTCGCGGGAGGCGATATCATCATCCAGGGTAATCTGATAGCAGGTCTGGGGGGTAATACGGTAAGCCCGACTATCCCCCACATGGGCAATGTAAACGTAGGGAAAACACACCACAGCCAGTACGACTGTAGTACCCATACGGGCTCGCTCAGAGCGTTGCTCCTTGTTGTTACGACTGGCAATGGCATGATTGGCCAGAGTAACAGCCTGACGGAGGTGCTGGCTAATTACCTCGGGAGTTAGGCGGGCTAGGGTATTCAGCTCGCCTAACTCCCTGAGCAAAACCTCGACCGCGGTTTGGGAGGCAACATTGCCCTGTTCATGACCACCAATGCCATCACATACCAATAGCAGAGGTAAGATCTCAGGGGGATCGGCCTGACTGACCCGGGCTGTACGCAGTAGCCCCTGGGGATAACACGCATCCTCATTACGATTGCGGCTGGGACCCTGATCGGTATGGGCAACCCAGTCAATTTGTAGGGCTAATCCCTGGGCAGCGATTTGAATGGCTTGATCTAACTCGGCTACCAACTCCTGGTTGGTGGTTACCCGATCCTCAACCAGGGCCGTGGTCAGCCAGCCCAGATAGGCCTGAATGGAGGGTTGGGCTATCTTCATCAAGGGTTGCCAGGTCTGACCCAGGGCAGCCAGGGTAATCGGGGCTAAATAATCCTGATCTTGAGTCAGGGTAGTGATGCGCAGCAGCGCCCCATCAATCCTTAAGGTATTCACCTGAAGCAGGGTGGAAGCCACATTTTGCTGATGCAGGCGGGGCCAAAGCAGGGCTATTTGCCGCAGCCAGTTAAGTTGTTGTAAGGCAGTACCAGCGCTCCAACCTGCTAATAGGGACGGTAGGAGTTGCACCTGTAACCGGCCATCTTCTCCTTCCCGTACCTGAATGGGGGCGGCATCGAGGAGCAATAGGGGAGCACTCAATCCCGATAATTCTGGCGTTAGATAAAGATAGGGTCGGGGAATATGCTGGGCCAGGTCGGAAAGCCGCAGGTAGGGAAGGGCGATCGCCGGAACCTTATAGAGCAGCTTAAAGGGCAGTTCTGGCTGGGTATCGAGCCAGAACGGTGGATTCCACACCTGATAGCGATCGCCCACCCAACTATCAGGGCTCACCAGGTTAGGACCGTCCGCCAACAGAAAGCGATACAGCAGGGGAGTTTGACAGTTGGGACAACGACTTACCGGAGGTGCAGTAACAGCTCGACAGGTCGGATTGGAGCACTGGATCACAATCTCCAAAATACCAATATAGTTTTTACCTAACCTTGAATTCACCCAGCTGAGAGAGGTTTACCTCTGGCCTGAGAAAAATTACTCGCCCACGACCTGGGGTAGACCCATACTGTAATTGAGGGCTCGACTCTTGAGGTTATAGCTAATTGCTCCCTTTTGTAGCAACTGCTTAATAAAGTGTTCCAGATCGGAGCCAATCCGACGCAGGTTGTAGTCGGTAAGGTCTTCCCCACCAGCCCCATCGACCAACCGATCAAACTCGGCATAAACAGCCTTAAGAGCCTCTTCAGACCAGTTGAACTCATTATCGGGATCGACATCGAGAGTCAGCCGATCATCACTGGGTACTAACTGGTTATCTTTAACCACAGCGGTGTAAATATGAACGTGGCGGGTTGTGGATTTCAGCATGATCGACAAGGTGCTTTTACTCAATTAGCTTAAAGGGTAGTCTTGTGCAGAACACCGATGGCAAACGATACCGGTCCAATATTTAGCCGGAATCAGGGACTTAACGTAGCTCAACCATCGTGGTGATGACGACGGCCATACATTTTATTAAAGCCTACCCTATTCCAGAGGGGAAGGGTTAGACAACTAATTATCGCCTTGGATATTGCTTCGTCAGAACCCTGAGGCCAGGGCTACAGGGCACAAGCTAAGGCTGGACCGATGTTCTGACTTTTCTTCGTCCCGCCAAAGGTGGCTAGAACCGTAGGATCGTCTAGGCTGTAACTGGAGCCATGGTTTCTACTGGAAAACCCACCGCTCGCCAGGCGGCGACACCTCCCCGCAGCACCGAAACACGGGTGTAACCTATAGCCCGCAGTTGGGCCGCAGCGACCTCAGCCTCTGCATCCTTATTACCGTAGAGATAGAGGTCCCGATCAACCTCAAAGCAGCGCCCTACGGTTTCCAGCAGGGTTTCTCTGGGGATAGAAATGGCACCCATCACATGACTATCATTAAAGTCACAGCGATCGCGAATATCCACGATGGTGAGGGCGGGCTCCCCCCAATCAAGCCGTTGCTTGAGGTCATAGACTCGAGAAAGGGGGCGCAGGGGCGCAGCCTTGTAAAACAAATCCAGCCAACGATTCATGGCAAGGGCCTTAAGCAGCAATACTGGCAATGTAACAAGCCTGGCCTATTTCTGCAAACTTTTATTTAGAAATCTGGACATAGAAATGAGGGTGATGCTTCTAAGGACTTGCTGCAGGGGCTGCTGCACCAGGATATGGCCGTAGCCATAGACACCGGGGCAGAGGTGCCCAATCACCGACCCAGGACTGGCTTCTGGATGTCTCGTAACTAGCCCGATGGTCTCAGGTTACGAGACATCCTATGGACCGCCTAACCCAATCCCTGGCATTCTGGCCAAAGTTATGGGTTTCGCCTCTGATCCATGGCAGCCCTACTTAGCGGCAGCAATGCACTGATCTACCAGATCCTTGACTCGATCAACGTTTTGCCAGCCCAGAATCTGAGTAACCTTCTTTTCTAGGGTCTTGTAAGAACGAAAGAATTCAGCAATTTCGTCCAGGCGATGGGGGGCTACGTCGTCCAGGGACCTGACCTTTGCATAACGGGGGTCAGCAGTGGGTACGCAGAGAATTTTCTCATCCCGATCTCCGCCATCAATCATTTCCAGCATACCAATGGGGCGAGCTGCAATCACACAACCTGGAAAGGTGGGCTCATCCATTATCACCATGCCATCCAGGGGATCGCCGTCGTCGGCCAGGGTATTGGGGACAAAGCCGTAATCACAGGGATAGTGCACTGAGGAAAACAGCACCCGGTCCAGGATGAAGGCATTCAGGTCCTTATCAAATTCGTACTTATTCTTGCTGCCTGCGGGAATTTCAATTAAAACATTGATTAATCCGGGTTCAGGTTGGGCTGGAATACGGGATAGATCTACCATGCTACTCAAGGGATATAAAGTATAAGACGATGGCCTGCAGGCTTAACTATAGCTTTGGCCAGAACCCTTAGGACCGGGTGGAACGATGAAAGCTAAGGCTGGGTAGGCGTCCTAGCTCGCCTCCGCCCCCTTGCAGGTGGCTACGGCTATAGATTGGCCCCAATGTTGTATTTTACGGGTTGAGGGTAGCCTTCTACCAGATCCGGGTAATGAAAGTCCGCCATAGATTTTATGGCTTTGACCAGGTAGCTGAGGGCAGACTTGCCCAATCATGCGGAGGTTTCCAGCAACTGGACTGAGCTTTAGATGATCAAACTCACTGCTCCAGTATCCAGGTCGTAGTATCCCCCCACTAGTTTGAGCTGACCCTGATCAACTAGGTTAGACAGAACAGGGGAAATCGCCAGTCTCCTAACTTGTAACTGCACATTCATTTTGATGGCGTTCTCAAGGCGATCGCCCGGTTGATGTTCAGAACTATGGACAGCCGGTTGGATAGCATAAACCAGGCTCTCAATCAGGCCCGGTAAGTCTCCACCCGTAAGGGCAGCTTTAACCGCACCACAACGGCTATGGCCTAAGACCATTAACACCTTAGCCCCCAGGACTAAGGCACCAAACTCATGACTGGCAATCTCCTCTGTGGTGGCAATATTACCCGCCACCCTGACCACAAACAAATCGCCAATACCTTGATCAAAAATTATTTCTGGGGTCACGCGGGAATCAGCACAGCTCAGAATTGCCGCAAAAGGCTTTTGATCTTGGGCCACTTCGGTTAATCGAGCCAGATCTTGATGGGGGTTTTGGCGTTTGCGTTGAACAAATCGCTGATTACCCTCTACAAGTTTTTGCAGAGCCTGGGTCGGAGTTAGGTCAGGGGTATGCAGCGGTAATTCAGCTGCAATAGCTGAATTATCTCCTTGAACCATGAGTTGGGAGGCAAAAGAACCCAACCAACCGGTGACGGCGCCGAGTCCCACCGCTCCGATACCGGATTGTAAGAGCGCGCGCCGCGAAACGGGTAATGGTTTAATTTGATCTACCATCGGCTGGGGGTAGGGTTCATAGTTGGTCGGGACTACCCAAACTGGCTAGTTTTAGGGGTATCGGTAAGGCCGCCCCTGGTCAGGGTTCGCCTTTACCTAGAGCTTTTCAACGGTCATAGTAATAACGGTTTCCAGGCTATCCCCAGGGGCGATAGTCAGCAGGTGGGCACCCGTGTTAAGGGCATTACGAGGCCCAGTCCAGGGTTCCAAGCAATAGAAATCCTTGCCTTTGACAGCCCAAAACACCAAGGTTGAGTAGTGATGGTCAAAGTCTAGGGTAAGGCGCAGCTGACGAGCCCGATCTCTAACGGTGGCCGATCGCCCGGTCAGGTTAATAAAGGCAAAGTCAATCTCTTCCTCGTCAAAGTCAAAAGGGCCATCAAAATTATGTATTCTCGGCTCTCCCTTTACCTGGTACTGGGTTGAAGGCAGGTCAATGGCCAGCTGAGATTTGTCATCCACCCTAAAGTAGGGATGAATGCCAGTGGCAAAGGGCATGGGCAGAGAAGAGTGATTGGTATGGCGCTGCCGTAGTTCCAGGCTCGAACCCTTGAGGGTGTAGGTGTAATCCAGGGTAAAGTCGAAGGGATAGACCGAGCGGGTGCTGGCGTTGCTGGTTAGGGTAACCGTCAGACTGGCCCCATCCCCGGTAGATTGGTGGGTGACGGTCCAGGGCAGGGTGCGAGCAAAACCATGCTGGGGCAGGCGATAGGGTTGCCCCTGAACGGTATAGGTATCGTTAACCAGATTACCGCAGATGGGAAAAAGCAAGGGAATACCGCCCCGTACCGATAGGTTGGGGTCTTGAAACCGTTCCCCATCCAGATAAAAAATCTCTTCCCCCTGCACCTGCCAATGGGTAACAATACCACCCCGTTCAGGTACCACCCTGGCCTCGGCGTGATGGCTCTCATCTACCAGGCAGTAGGTTTTGTACTGACCATCCTCAAGGGTAACGGTTGCCATTGCTGCTAGGGTTGAAACAACTCCTTTTAGCTTGCCATAGAACGGCCATCTTAATGGTCGAAAATACCGGTGTACTGGAGTAGGTCCAGGTTAACTAGGGTGGGAAGGGCGTTAAAGCAATCCTGAGCTAGTTGGCTGCGGCCTTCCCGCTCTAGCATGGCCGCCAGGGTAGCGTGGATCCGGGGGAGATAGCGAACGTCGTTAGCAGCGTACTGCAGTTGCTCTTCAGAAAGCTGCATCGCATTTCCCCAGTCAGAACTCTGGGCCGTTTTATCCAGTTCAATGCCTTCTAGTTCTTTAATGACATCCTTAAGGCCATGCCTGGAACTGTAGGTACGGGCCAGTTTGCTGGCAATTTTGGTGCAAAATACCGGATTTACCTGAATACCCAGGTGGTGACGCAGGGTAGCCAGATCAAAGCGGGCAAAGTGAAATAACTTAAGGCTATGGGGAGATTCCAGTAATTCCTTGAGGTGGGGAGCATGGCTCTGACCGGCTTGAATGCGGACTACGGCAACATCCCCGTCTGGGTTGGCCAACTGTACCAAACATAGGCGATCGCGGTGGGGCAGCAGACCCATGGTTTCGGTGTCGCAGGCGATAACCCTGGCCTGCCGGTAGTGGTCTAAAAGATCGGCGGAAAGGTCGCGATCGCAAATCTGAAAAGTATCGGTCATCGTTATCATCTTCCCTGTTAAGCTAGGGGGCCGAAGGGCAAAGGTCGGCCAGTTCACAGCCACTGCAATTAGGGTTACGGGCCATGCACACAGCCCGGCCATGATAGATCAGGCGAATTGACCAGTTTTCCCAGTCGACCTGGGGTAACATTTTAATCAAATCCTGTTCAATTTTACCTGGATCATGGTGTTGGGTTAGCCCTAACCGCTGGCTCAGGCGTTTTACGTGGGTGTCTACCGTTACCCCAGCGTTAATCCCATAACCGTGGGCCAGAACCACATTGGCGGTTTTGCGAGCTACCCCCGGCAGGGTTAGCAGTGCCGCCATGGTCTGAGGTACCTCTCCCTGGAAATCCACCACTATTTTCTGGCAGGCTCCCCGAATATTTTTTGCCTTGTTACGGTAGAAACCGGTGGACTTTACCAACTTTTCGAGATCACCGAGGTCAGCTTCGGCAAAGCGATAGGCATTGGGATAGGCCTGGAACAGGGCTGGGGTCACCTGATTTACCCGTTCATCGGTGCACTGGGCCGAGAGTATGGTAGCCACCAGCAACTCCAGGGTATTACTGTAGTTGAGGGAGCAGGTAGCGTCGGGATAGAGGCGTTTGAGCCGAGCCAGGATTTCCAGGGCTCGTTTGGACTTAGAAAGCCGTTGCCGGGCCATCAGGGACGCAGATGTTGAAAGATTTCCAACTGACTGGTGTCACGCACAATTAAGAACACTCCCAGGCCCAGGAGAAGGACCAAACCAGTTTGCATGACATTTTCCTGAAGCCGCTCGGGTAGAGGGCGACCCCGCAGGGCTTCCAGCAGTAAAAAGGCCAGCTGGCCCCCATCTAGGGCCGGCAGGGGCAAGATATTAATGATTGCCAGATTAATACTGATGATAGCCGTAAAGGGAAATAACATCGCCAGACTTGACTGGGCCAGGCCAGCTCCCTGCTCTACAATCTTGACAGGACCAGCCACCTGACTGGCCATCTCCTTAAAGTTAGTGGCTAACATGACAAAGCCCCGCAGGGTACGCATCACCATGTCCTGAAACTCCTTAGCCGCCAGACCAAAAATTTCCAGGAGGTGACGGGGACGGCGGTAGCCAAAGTTTCCATTGGGCTGAAGCTGTACCCCAATCACTGCCTTACCCTCTGGACCCACCTCAGGGGTCACTGTTACATCAATCTGTCGGTTGCCCCGTTGCAGGGTAATTTGCACGGGTCGGTTGGGGTTGTCCTTAATTACCTGGACAAAATCTGGAATAGTATTTTGACCGTTTCCTAGGGTTTTGCCGTTGACGGAGGTGAGTAAATCGCCGGGACGCATACCAGCCCGGGCGGCGGGGGAAGTTTCGGCGATGATCTGGGGGACTAGAATACCTGGTTGGGGATTGAAGGTTTCAGGAATACCGACGGTGGCGAACTGGGCAACAAAAACCAGGTAGGCAAAAATCAGATTGGCGATCACCCCGGCGCTAATCACAATGGCCCGGTCGAGAATAGGGCGGTTCTTTAGCAGGTCGGGGTCATTAGAGGGAATGGGACTATCGGGATCATCATCGGGGAAACCCACAAAACCCCCCAGGGGAATAGCCCGGAGCGAATACTCGGTTTCCCGTCCCTGATATTTCCACAGAACAGGGCCAAAGCCAAGGGCAAAACGATTAACGTGAATGCCCTGCCAGCGGGCGGCAAGGAAATGCCCCGCCTCATGGACTGCTACCAGTAAAGCAATGACTGCGATCGCAGCAATAACCGACATAAACCAACCTGACCGTGACAACAGTTTTCCTATTCTAACGCCGTCTACCTTTCCACGGTTAGTTGTCTTGCCCCTCTCTTCTTGGTTCTCAAGGGCTTGACCTACTCTCGGGATAGTTGGCGTTCTGGCCAGAGCTATGGATTACCCCAGCAACCAGGGCCGTGGCTGCACCGGTCGGAACCCAAGCCCATGTTTAGATCCAGCCCCCAGTTCCCCTTAACCAGCTTAAACCGCCACGGGGGCAGCTACCACAGGTGGCAGTTGGGGCGTGATCGGAGCACTTAGAGCTTCCTCCAGGGGGGCGCAACCCAATCGTTCTTCTAGAATATCCATGACTTCCCGGCCAAAGTCATTGGGATTGCGCTGCCAGGCCGTCAGGCAAACCTCACCAAAGAAAGAGCCCAGAGGTTCAGGATTCCACAGTAGCTTCTTCGATACCCAGGGTAAATGGATATCTAAAGGGTTGTAGTCGGGCTTCAGCAGCTTATGGTCAAAGGCATACTGTTCTAAATGGGTGTGGGGCTGCAACCCAATAAAGAAGATAGCAGGTTCAACCTTATCCCGGCCGAAAACAGCCTCCAGAGCACGGTGGTAGGCAATGGTTTGGCGAATGGTCTCAGGCCGTTCGTCAATTACATTAAAGGAATAATTGACAGAAACCAGGTCATTAAATCCAGCGGCCTTCAGGTCTTTACAATTCTGCAGCACCGTCCGTAGGTTATAGCCCATCCGCATTTTTCGCACCAATTCTTGGGAACCACTGGTGATGCCAATCTCAAAATAGTTCATACCAGTGGCTACCATTAGGCGGCAGAGCTCTGGCGTCAGATTATCGGCGCGAATGTAGGCAGCCCAATGAATATCGTCCATGCCAGCAGCCAGAATCTTTTCCAGGAGTTCCTCGGCATCGGCGATAAAACGGCGAGCGGGGATAAACTGGGCATCGGTGAACCAAAAGTTGCGGACACCACGGGTATAAAGTTGCTGCATTTCGGCCACCACTTCATCGGCGGGGTTAATGCGCACCTGTTTGCCCTCCACTACGGTGTAGACACAGTAGCAGCAGTTATGGGGACAACCTCGCTTGGTTTGGACCCCAATGTAAAAGTCCCGGTCTTGTAAATAGTAGGAAAACTCAGGCCATATGGTTTCGATATAGTCGTAGTTGCAGGCGGTTTTTTCCAGTGGGATGGGTTCTTCGTGAATCAGGCGATCGCGGGGCTGGGTTTGACCCACTACGTAACACCGCTGATCTGCAAAGTTCTCCCCTCGCAGGAGGCGTTCCAGCAGGATTTCTCCCTCTCCCACAGAAATAATGGCACCCTGAGGTAAACGACTATTGAGTTGTTCATAAAACACACTGACGGCCCCACCGCCCACCACCAGCCTGACCTGGGGACTATAGCGTTGAGCCCGACTGAAACCCCGCTTAATTAAGCCCTGATTACGCCATAACTCCGCCAGATAGGTGGTGGCCATACGCAGGCCCCCCAGAGCCCCTCGGAGTTTCAATAGGGGATTGCGGGCGTAGAAAAATTCAAAGGCATTTTGTAAGGGATTACCACCCCGTCCCCCCACTGGAGCAAAGATTTGAATGTCGCGCCAGGAGAAAACCAGCAGGGTTGGCTGAAACTCATCAATGCACCGATCCAGGGCTACCCCATAGTCAAGGGGCGGCACCGCCCCCAGATCGAAAATGCGCTGCTCTACCTGGGGAAAGAGCTTATGTACGTGGTCGGCCAGATACACAACCCCAATCGGGAAAATTGGGTTACAGGGGAGGCGCACGTAGAGCAGGCGATCGGTAACTACTGTCTGAAATGTCATAGTCAATCTGTCACTCTTCCAACCAGGCACGACCAAGCAATGCAACTCCGACAGTCAAAAAGACCAGGAGGGAGTGGGAAAACCTTCAGCTCTGGATCAATCATGAGACGGAGGTTTGCATATCTTTACAATAGCACTGCTACTGAAACCCGGGCACTAATTAATCAAGATGGATAGCCAACCCCTGATACCTAGCTGTGGTTAAGCTGTTGCCAGGATAGGGTTAGCCGGGGGAGAGGTGAGTCAAAACGCCCGCCCCCCCGGTGCTTAGAGGTGTCAAAGCTTAGAGGTCGGGGAAAGCAGTCCCAACTCCCCCATGGGCTCCTTAACAAATCGAATGTAGAGATGCTTAAAGGTGGAACGCACCACCCGCGGCATACCAAAATCAATGGGCATCAGTTGGCCAGGAACTTGCCAATCAGCCACAGCAAGGTCTTCGGGTCTGAGGAGAGGGAAAGCGATATCTGCCAAGGCGGGGCAGTAGCCTAGGCGGATTGACTGGGCCACCGTTGGTACCTGGTGGGGATCTACCCCTACAATTTCTACCATGGCCCGATCCAGGGCAAAAACATCAGGGGAGGCAGCCAGAACCCCCAGGGGGCGAGGTTCGCCATTGCTGGGACCATTGCCTTCGTGGCCCACAATCCCATCCATGATGGTTAGACTGGGGGCAATCATGCGAGCGGTTTCCACCAGCATGGCACCGAAGCGATGCACATCTTTGCCAGCTTCCATATGCCACCAGGCTTTCATTTTGCCGGGCACACAACCAAAGAGATTTTTAACCCCCAGGGTGATGGTGAGCTGGATGTGGGATTTAAGCTTGGGCAGGTTAATCACCCCGTCAGCTTCCATCGCCTCCTTAGACAGACGCAGGTGACCAAAATCGGCGCTGGAGGTGGGATAACGGTGGCTGTGCAGTTCTACAATCGGCAGGTCTAGGGCCTGGGCCAGGGGCAGCAGACCATTAGCTTTAGCTACACCATAGGCGGTGCCAAAGGCTGGACTATCTCCCAGAAAGGGTTTGCCTCCCGCTGCCTGCACCAATCGGGCAACACAGTAAACCATCTCTGGTCGGGTGGTACATTCTTTAGTTGGGCGGGCGCCTGTGAGCAGGTTGGGCTTGAGCAAAATGCGATCGCCGGGCTTGACGAAGGCAGCCATTCCCCCTAAGGGTTCCAATAATTGCACCAGCTTTTGTTCTAATGCATCAACCTGGTAAGAGTGGGCGCGGGTCAGACTAACGGCAGTAACCATGGGCTAAACTCTGGTAACTAGGGGAAAAAGCTATTGGCAGCGTAACTCGAAACCGGGGTAAAGGGGTACTGCAGAGACCTGGTGATGTAGCCAACCCTACCACTAAGATTGGGGTTGCAAGCCCACCGATCGCTGTTTATCTTCCGTTAATACCTGTTGTCGCCGGCTCCAGATGCGATCAGGAATAGGGGGTGCCTCATCGGCCAGACGATCGAGTTTCTGGCGCAGGGTATTTACCACCTCCCTATCGGGTTGGGGGTGGGTGGCTAGAATCTCCTCTATTTCGCGGCGTAGGGCACCGTATTTAGCTGCGGCAATACGATGACGTTCGGATTTTTCAGAAAATTTAAAAAAGGTTTGTAGGCTAGCCAGGACAGCCGCCAGGAAACTAGTTAGGCCAATTCCCACTTGAAACCAATGTTCAATTGACTGACCCATTTGAGAAAATACCGAACTTCCCACCAGGGTAGATAGGCCTATAACGGGAATACCCAGGGCATAGTTGAGGCGATCGTACAACTTGGCCGCTTCATAATGGCAAAACTGAACAAAGCGAATGCGCTGATACCAGTCCGCCAAAAGTTGATCGACAGAAATTACCATGGCAGGTTGGGGCGGCAAGGAGAAAGACTGGGTCGGCGTTCTGGAAGGGTGTTTGCCACCTTGGGCAAAGCCCTTAGCCTTTTCAAACACCCGTTATGACGGCAGCTGGGGCTACCGTCATAACAGCGGATCAGGCCTGGCAGTAGCCGTTGCCTAGCGATAATCCTGGGCTTGAACATCCCTCAAACGGGCCTCCGGCCTCAGGAAGCGATCCATCTGGCCCTCGAAAAACTTACGGTTAGTCAGGCGATGACGGGGGTTAGGATCATCTAGGGGATAAAGCAAGGCGGCGCGCAAGGCCTGAATAACCGCCGAGGTTACATTGTACATCGATCGCTGAAAGGTAATTCCCAGCTGAATCAAAATATCGTCCTCCCCCCGGCAGTGCTGGTGGTAGTAGTCCAACAGGTAGGGGGGTAAAAAGTGCAGCATGTCCTGCATCAGCAGGGTGGGAGGAATGCCGGCGCTACCCACAGGAAAGACATCGGCGTAGAGAATGCCGTAGTGAAAGTCCCCTTGATCGGCAGGTACCTGGCCTGCCTGGGCATTATAGGACTTGGTGCCCCGGAAGGGAGCAGTACGATAGAACACCGCCTCCACGTAGGGCAAGGCCGCTTCGTAGAGCCAGGTAAAACCCTCGGACTTGGGAATTAACTCAAAACATTGATCGCCGATATAGACATGGTGGTAGATGGGCCGACCAGCCACGGCAAAGATACCATTGACCAAGAAGTTCATGGCATCGGGCACCCCCTTAAAGCCGCCCTCATCGTAAATATCTGACATTTCAAAAAATACTGGCGCCATCACCTCCCAGAACAGACCCAGGTTGGCATAGTAGGAGAGTTCTCGACACTTTTCGTAGAACATCTCCGGAAATAGCTTATGTAGCCCCAGCATCAGGGGATTATGCTTAAAATAGGCCTGAATGGCGCGATCGCAGTTCTGGCGATAGGTATCGGTATAGAGATAATCGTTGAACCGTCCTCCCATCTCCAGGTGCCAGAGCATGGCCTGCATACAGGCTTCAGCAAACTCCATATTCACCCGGTCGTGCCAGAGGTGATGGAACAGTTTGGGTAACTTCATTTTTAGTTCCCCTCTGGCCATAAACTCCAGCAATTCTGGATGGGCGGTGGCTTCTCCTCGCCAGATCCGCAGGTCGGCACTATCGCCAGCGTAGTGGTTAGGCAAATCCAGGTACTCTTGGGGTAAGAAGTATTTAAAGGCTGGTAGGGGATTGAGAAAGACCCGCTCAGCGATGTAAAGCAAATCTCGCCAGTAGAAATCCATCGGTACGGCATAGGCCTTATAAATACCAATGATTTGCATCAGGTTTTCTGGTGTATCCGGCAGCATAGAACCGCCGGCCTCGAGACGATGGATAACATCGGCATGGGGATGGGTGGAAGGGGGGATGGGGGTAGAGGTGAGGGTAGGCATAGGAGTGTTGAGTTTTGAGGTTTCAGTGCGGATACTTAAGAATCAAAAACAGCTAGAAATTAGTAATTCGGCAGGGACTTGAGGGCAATGGGCAAAAAACAACGGATTCGGGCGATCGCCCTCTGCTTGCTCCGACGGGGTAACCAAATCCTGGTGCACGAGGGCTACGATTCCATTAGCCAGCAGTCCTTTGCTCGGCCCTTGGGGGGTGGCATTGACTTTGGGGAAACTAGTCAGCAGGCGGTGATCCGGGAAATTCGGGAGGAATTGGGGGCCGCCATTACCGCCGTAAAACTGCTGGGCATGGTGGAATCGATCTTTGACTATGAAGGACAGCCGGGGCATGAGCTGGTGTTTGTCTATGATGGTGAGTTTGTAGACAGCAGCCTCTATGGGCAGGAGGAGCTGATGGTGGTGGAAGGCAAGCGGCAATTTACAGCCCGGTGGCGATCGCCGGAGGATCTGCAACGGGCGGGGGTGCACCTGGTACCGGAAGCGATCCTGAACCTGCTATAAACCCTCTTAGATTAGGGCTCCTAGGGATGGCGGGAAGCGCTAGCCAAGGCATAGGTGGGGGCCAAATCGGGGCTCACCGGATCGGTAGTGCCATCCATCATCACCTGGGGCTGGATGGGTAGGGGAATTGCTGCGATCATGGCCGTTGCTGTGGGTTCGGCCCATTTCACCAACCAGTTGGGTTGGATGCCGAGAAAGAAAATCAACACCGCTAGCACATAGGCGGGCAACTTTTCTGCAAAGGTCACCCTGGGAAAGTAGGCGATGGCGTTGTCCAGCTTGCCAAAGCAGGTACGGTTAAGCAAAATCACAAAGTAAACCGCTGTCAAGCCCGTACCGATTACCCCCAACAGAGTTTGTAAGGGATAGGTGGCATAGCTACCCTGAAATACTAGAAACTCGGTAACAAAGCCAACCAGACCGGGAATACCAGCACTGGCCATGCCCCCCAATACCAGCAGGGCACTTACCATGGGTAACCCCCGAATGGGGTTCATCAGTCCGTTCAGGACATCCAGTTCCCGGGTACCCACCTTGGCTTCGATGATGCCCACTAGATGGAATAAAATCGCCAAAATTAAACCATGGGAAACCATCTGGGTCACTGAGCCGGTGAGGGCTAGGTCAGTCATAGCCGCCCCTCCCAGGAGCACGTAGCCCATATGCCCAATGGAGCTGTAGGCCACCATACGTTTGATGTCCTTTTGGGCGATCGCCGTAATCGCTCCATAGATCAAGCTAATCGCCGCCCATACTGCCAGATAGGGAGAAATCTGAGCCCACATATCGGGAAATAATCCCAGGCCAAAGCGAAATAGCCCATAGGTACCCAACTTAGCCAGCACTCCCCCCAACATCATCGCGACTGGGGTCGATGCCGATACATAGGTATCCGGTAACCAGGTATGGAAAGGCACCAGGGGAATTTTGATACCAAACGCCACCAGCAATAACACCAGTAGTATCAGTTGCCAACTATCTGGCAGATTGTGGTTGAGTACGGCTTGATAACTAAAGTCGGGAGCTCCGCTGAGCCAGGTAATACCCAAAAAGCTGGCCAGCATTAGAGCGCCTGAGAGGGCGGTATAAATTAGAAATTTGGTGGCAGCATAGGTCTTCTTATCACCCCCCCAAATGGCAATCAGCAGGTAAAGGGGAATCAGCTCAATTTCATAGAGTAAAAAGAATAGCAGTAGGTTTTGAGCTAAAAAGGCTCCAGCTACCCCAGCACTGACCAACAGCAGCAAACTATAAAATAGTCGGGGTCGACTAATATCAGGGGGACTACTTAAAACTGCAATCAGGGTAATCAGGCTATTCAAAGCCACCATCAGCAGTGCTAGGCCATCCAAACTGAGTTCGTAACTCAGTCCCAGCAGCGGTAGCCAGGGCAAAAACTCATGGAATTGAAAACCCCCCAGGGATAGATCAAACTGGGTGAACAGCCAGACCGTCCAGAGCAGCGCCAAAACCGAACTGAGGGTAGCCCCGGCACGGGCTTGCGACCCAGAAAGGGAGCCTGGCCAGCAGCCAATCACCAGAGCACCCAAAAGAGGAAGGAGAATCAGAGAAGTGAGCATGGTTAAAAGGCAAATTAATAAGTGAGAAAATGGGTAAATAAAGTCTTTTGCCGTTGTAGATGAATAGCACCGGGCTTAGGACCCGGGGAGATTTAGAGAGAAAATCCTAAGTATTGCCAGGTCATGAGTATGGCTAACAGGGCTACTCCTAGGGCAATGGTCAAAACGTAGAATTGCAAACGCCCCGTATTACCGTATTTAAGAGTTTCACCGCTAAATAGGGAGGCTACACCTACAGCATTGACCAAACCATCGATGACGTAGCGGTCTAACCAGTCCGTCAATTTAGAGAGCAGATCAACACCTAAAACAAAGGTATTACGGTAGATTTTGGGTGTGTAGAAATCGTAGGCCAGCAGATTTTGCAGGGGCTTTTGTACTAACTTGGCAGGATTTTCCACTAATCGATTGACGTAGAACAATGTGCCAATTCCTGCCCCTAAAATACTAGACCAAGCCAGTAATAGGGCCATGTCTTGATTAACCTCAGCCCAGACAGGTAATAAATGGAACTGATCCATAACTAGAGGAAGATGGAGGGTGAATCCAGCTGTAATCGCCATAGGAAGGACAATCAACCAGATCGGCTCGGGAGCGCGGGTAGTCATAGCCTGGGTCTTACCAGCAAAGATTAGACCAATCAGTCGAGCTAGACTAAAGGCCGCCATCCAATTCACCAGTATTACTATTAGTGCCAGGCCAACTTGATGACTTTGCCAAAGACCTGAAACCAAGGACAACATTGCCCAAAACCCGCCCAGGGGAGGTAGAGCCACCAGGCCAAAGGCTCCAATCACCATGGCCAACCCGGTAATGGGTCGCCGACTAGCTAGACCCCCCATTTGGGTTACATCCTGGGTTATGACAGTGAAAACAATCGATCCAGAGCTCATTACCAAAGCTGCCATCGCCAACCCGTAGGTCAAAGCCAATAGCAGGGCTGTATGGGGCTGCTGGCTACCAATGGCGATAAACATTAATCCCATGTAAGCGCTGCCTAGATAGGACAGCACCCGTTTAATATCTACCTGGGCAGCAGAAATTAAAGTTGCCCCGATCGCCGTTACCGCACCCACCGCAATAGTAAAACTCAGGGCGGTAGAGGAGAGGGAAATAACTGGTTCCAGCTTGAATAACATCCAAATACCAGTGCTGATCACCACACTGTTACGCAGAATCGTACTGGGAAGAGGACCTTCCATGGCTTCATCCAACCATAGGTGGAGGGGAAACTGGGCACACTTACTCATGGGTCCAGCCACCAGGGCCATACCAATTAGGGCCATAAGGACAGGGTTGACCTCAGCCTCTTGAGACCAGACCGCCAACTCCCGAAAGTCCCAGGTATGGGCTAGGGGATAAATAGCCAAGACTCCCATCAGCAGCACCAGATCCCCCACCCGCTTGGTTAAGAAGGCATCCCGGGCACCGGTAACCACCAGCGACTGGTTATACCAGAAGCCCACCAGCAGATAGGTACCCAGGGTAAGGATCTCCAACAGCATGTAGGCAAACAGCAGGGAGTTACACAACGCCAGGGCACACATACCCGCTTCAAAAAGGGCCATCATGGCAAAAAATCGACCCCAGCCCCAGTCCATTTCCATGTAACCCACAGCGTAAATCTGAGCTAGCAGGTTCAGGCTGGTAATCAAGACACAAGCCCCCAGGGTAATGGCAGACGCCTCAAGGGGAATGGTCAGATCTAAACCCGGAGCCTGCAGCCAGGAGGCAAAGAAGAACTGAGGTGAGGACTGACCCACAAACCCGATCAAAGCCATCAGACTATGGATTAAAGCCATAGCCGTAGTCAGAATGTTGACATAACCGGCAGGACGGGGACCGGTGCGGCGAATAATCGTGGGCAACCAGGGAATGGTTAATAAGACGCCAAGCAAGGGATAGAGGGGAATCAGCCAGCTAGTCTGAGCCAGAATTGGGGTCATAGGGAAGGTCCTGGACAACACCGATAAAAAGGGCTTAACAAAAGTAGAGGAGTACAGCTAAGGCTAAAACTCTAGATTGAATTGACCAATCTCAATACCTGATCAGCTTTAATAGAGTTAAGCCTATCTCTTTCCTTGAGTGTACCTGAGGCAGCCCCCAAAGAAAAGAGTTGGATTGATTTACACCAATTTGTTTTTCGGGGGCAATTGATAATTTTCAATAATATAGACTGGCTCCTAGAGGGAGATAGCCCATTTGTCCTAATCAATTGCTATGGGCTTAAGTCCAGAACCTAACCCAGTTTCCTTGGCGAAGTTAGCACCAGCTGAGTATTGCTGAACTTGAAATATTTAAAACATTTAGTCTCCCGAGACCCGCCTGTCAGTTACGGGGTATGGGGGTCAACTGAACCTATCATCCCTATTCTAAGCGGTCTGGCTCGCCTCCAATCCCTTCTAGGTGACTAGGGCTATAACCTCAGTTAATTCACAAAAAGACTTTACCGAACCGGCACTTGTCCTGGGGTTGGCTTAGAATAACGGTAGACTATGTAAACAAACGTAACTTATACCGCCTTTGCCGGTTGTCCATGACTTCAGTGACTTCTCTTTTTGCACCGGTTGAGACCGATCTTGACCTGCTAACTCAAAATCTAAAGGGGTTGGTGGGAACGCGGCATCCCATTCTCTCGGCCGCCGCCGAACACCTGTTTGGAGCTGGGGGTAAGCGCGTTCGGCCCGCTATTGTTCTGCTGTTGGCGAAGGCAACCCTACCTGATCAGGAAATTTCCGCCAAACATAGGCGTTTGGCGGAAATTACCGAAATGATTCATACCGCTAGCCTGGTTCATGATGACGTGGTTGACGAATCCAGTGTGCGCCGGGGCGTCCCTACGGTGCATAGTAGCTTCGGCAATCGTATCGCTGTCCTAGCAGGGGATTTTCTCTTTGCCCAGTCCTCCTGGTATCTGGCTAACCTGGACAATCTCAGAGTGGTGAAACTGCTTTCCCAGGTGATTATGGACCTAGCCGAAGGGGAGATTCAGCAAGGACTCAACCGTTTTGACAGTAGCCTTTCTATTGAAGCGTATCTGGATAAAAGTTACTTTAAAACCGCCTCCCTCATGGCCAACAGCGCTAAGGCTACAGGGGTGTTAAGTAATCTACCAGAAGCTACGATTAACCAACTCTATGCCTATGGCCGCCATCTGGGTCTGGCCTTTCAGGTGGTAGACGATATTCTAGATTTCACGGGTTCCGATGAGGTTTTGGGTAAACCTGCCTGTTCCGATCTTAAGAACGGCCACTTAACAGCCCCTGTTCTTTATGCCATGGCTGACCATCCCGTTCTGGCCACCTTGATTGATCGAGAGTTTTCCCAACCTGAGGACTTTGATCAGGCTATTGATGTTATCCATCATAGTAATGGTATTGCTAGAGCCCGGGAACTGGCCGCCCAGCAGGCCCAATCGGCGATCGCCAGTTTAGACTGTTTACCTCCTTCCGAGGCTCAACAAGCTCTACGAGATATGGTCGACTATGTGTTGCGGCGGATATCCTAGACCCATAGCCCTGTGGCTATGACGGGTAGTGGATTTGAGGATAACTTGGGGTCATGGCTATACCGGTTATTTGCTTGGGAGAATGCCTCGTTGATCGGATTTTCCATCGCTACGATCCTAATCATCCCAACACTCCCTTCTGGGTCGATTATCCGGGCGGGGCTCCCGCCAATGTGGCGGTGGGCCTAACTCGGCTAGGAACCAGGGCCAGGTTTATTGGATGTTTGGGTGAGGATAGGGCCGGAGATGACCTATTAGCTGCCCTGCAGGCAGCTGGGGTAGATTGTGTTGGAGTCCAGCGATCGGAACCATGGCCTACCCGGGTGGTACTAGTACGTCGCGACCAGAGTGGGGAAAGGTTTTTCGTGGGTTTCAGTCAGCCCGATCCCATCGGTATTGCCGATGCCCATCTGGAGGTTAAAGGGCTCCGGGCTGAGTGGTTTGAAGCAGCTAAATACCTGGTGATGGGAACCCTGGGACTGGCCTATGGACCGGTGCGGGAGGCGATGGAACAGGCCCTGGCCTGGGCCCAGCAGTATGAAGTAACTACGGTAGTGGATGTAAACTGGCGCCCCGGTTTCTGGCCCCAACCCAACCTGGCTCCCGCCATCATCGAAAGTTGGTTAAACCGGATAGATATCCTCAAACTGAATTATACGGAAGCCGAATGGCTCTTCCATAGCTCCGATCCCAAGGTAATTCTGAGTCAGTTAGACCGGGCCAGGGTGGTACTGGTAACAGCTGGAGCAAAGGGCTGTAGCTACGCCACCACCACCCTGCAGGGCCACATTCCAGCTTTCCCGGTAGACTGTGAAGATAGCACCGGAGCCGGTGACAGCTTTCTGGCAGGCTTTGTACACCAGCTTTCGCTCCAGGGACTGGAGGTGATCAACCATTCCGATCACCTCCAGACAGCCCTGCGCTATGCCTGTGCCGCTGGAGCCCTAACCACAACCCAGCCGGGAGCCATGGCTGCCCAGCCCGACGCCGCCACGCTACAGGCCTTTTTGTATCTTCACCCCTCTACCTAGTCCCCTACTATCCTGTCTATGGCCACAGAAATTGAGCGTAAATTCCTCATCAAAGACGACTCCTGGCGAGCGGGCGTAACTGGCTTACTAATGCGGCAAGGCTATGTTGCGACGCGGGGTCAGGCAACGGTACGGGTCAGAGTAGTGGGTGAGCGAGCCTATCTGACCCTGAAGGGGCCAGCCCAGGGGTTAGTGCGGCCTGAGTTTGAGTATCCCATTCCCCTGGAGGACGGGGTTACCCTACTGGAGACCCTCTGCGAGCTACCTTTGATTGAGAAATACCGCTATTCCCTTCCCCTGGGCCAGGTGGTGTGGGAGATAGATGAATTCTTAGGAGTCAACCAGGGTTTAATTATCGCTGAAGTTGAGTTAACAGCAGCGGACCAGATGATTGAGTTGCCTGCCTGGGTGGGGCAGGAGGTCACCGCCGACCCCCGTTACCTCAATGCTAATTTGGTTCACTACCCCTTCAGTCTATGGCAAACCGACGCCATACTCCCTACCGCGCCATTGCCTGGGGCGTTGCCGGGCAGAGAGTCCGATGCGAAGGACCGCAGCTAGATCGGCTAGGGGAGATAGCCAGAAAGCCCACTGTCCCCTGGCAGTAGGGAATTTAAAGTCGTAGGCGGACGCGATCGCCCCCTGTAGTCCCAGACGTGTCAGCACTAAAAACCCATTGGTGGCCAACAGTAACTCTAGAGTCAGCGACCAATCACCCCATCCCCCTAACTTTAATACCATCAACAGGGGCATCAATAGCCAGGGTAAGCCCTGCACCAGGGCCAGAAAGGCAACATCTGCCCACAGCTCAGAGGTGGAGGCGGCATCCTTGAGGTCGAGGGATCTCCCCCACTCTCGCCAGGTTTCAGCCATCCCCTCGTACATTCTCACCTTAAGTAGGTGACAACCATCCCAAAAACCTACCTTAGCGCCCTGGGCCGCAGCGTAGCGGGCCAGGGTGACGTCATCACAAAAGGATGATCGAGCCACCTGGTAACCCCCTAACCGATCCAATAGGGTTCGCCGCACCATAAAACATTGACCATTGGCCATGACCCGATTTGGGCTGCCTGCCATGTTCCCAGCTGCCCCAAAACGATAGACCAGCGTCATTAACAAGGCTGGTTGTAACCAGAACTCACCAGGGGTTTTGAGAACGAACTGAGGGGCTAGGGAGACTAAATCGTAACCCTCCGCCACCATGGCCTGGGCTAGACTACTGGCCAGGGCTGGATGGGGCTGAGTATCGGCATCTATACCCAGAATCCACTCGCTGGCCTCAGAGCTATGGCGAAATCCATGGTCCAATGCCCAGGGGCGACCTACCCACCCCTGGGGTAAGGGCTCGTCGGTGAGCAGGTGAATACGGCCATCCTGCCGCTGATAAGCTTCCACTAAGGCCTGAGTACCATCGGTAGAACGGCTATCGACAACTAAAATTTCCCGTAATTCGTAGCCCTGACGAGTTAATCCCTGTAAGCAAGGCTCTAATCGATTAACCTCATTCAAAGTTGGTACAACTACCGAAACAGTACCTAACTGCTCCGGAAGAGCAACAGCCGGAGTCAAAGCGGGTCGGCGCAAGGCACCGGGTATGAGGCGCGCTAACAATACAGTAGCCATAGGCAACTGCAGGATGAGACATAACAAAGCTAAAAAATTCAGCCAGGGAAACGCTAACAATAATTCCACAAATACACCCATTCACCCAAGCTATTTCAGCACCACACCGGCCTCCGGCAGAGATGTATCCAGGCTTGGCAAGGTCGCTTCAGACCCCTGTCCTCGGGAAGCTGAGGCCCGACTAGCGGGGTTTGACAGCCACCAGCAAACCAGAGCGGGAATGGCTCCGGTGATCACTCCCATCAAGATAGGAATATAAAAACCCGCCGCCAGACTCATCACTAGAGCAAAGGTAAAGTTGCCCAGATAAACCACCAAAGGAAACTGAAGAGACTGCCCAGAAGACTCCGGCTTGACCTTAAGAATATGCCAGATACCGGTACCTACAGTCATAAATAGGAAACCCGTACCCAGCCAACCAGCAAAATTCTGATAGGGCATGCCAAAGAATTGGCCGGGTTGATGCCAGTACCAAAAAGGTAAGCTGGTTTGGCTCATAGCCGGATCTAAGACAAAGTCCCAGGATGTTAGGAGTACAGACCCCAGCCCAATGGCCGTCAAGGAGCGTAAAATTGAGCCAGAACCACCCACTGCCAAGCCACTACGGGCTAAAAGTAAAGAACATAGACCCAGGTAAAACCAGGAGAGCGGAATGGTAAAGGGCACTAAACCAGCAATCTTATAACCAAGACCATTGAGGTAACTGTAATGACCGAAGGGAAAACCCGTGCTGGTACCCAGCAACTCACTGGCCAGGGAAATACCTATGGCCGCCACCGCAAAGCTCATTACTCCCTTTAATCCCAGACTGCGATAACCATAGAGACCCACAGCTATGGCCCCCAACAAAATGTAACCGACACCGCCACCCGCCATGCTCCACTGAAATAGCTGGGGACCAGCCGGTAACAAATTCAAGATTTCAGGATGGGGGACAACCCACAATAACCCTGCCAAGCCAAAGGTCATGGCAATTAAGTGGCCGTACAAACAAAAGCGTTCAATGGTCAAAAGGTGTCTCATGGTACATCCTAAATACTGCTTACAGGGAGAAGAAGGCAAACCTAGAGCCCTACTCCAGTCAGTAGCTTGAGTAACTTAATGTTCAACCAAGAAGAACTGACTCAGCGTTTCAGGTCCCCTCTAGCTAGGCAAACCCTACCTGTAAAGCAGTGTTTGACCCAGCACTGTGCTAATGTCATACTCCCTTAAATCATAAGTTTTGTAAACAGGTCGGTTCTGTCCTCGCTATTTTTCTAAGCTCCGAATCGATAGGGTGACTATACCTTTTTCACCCCGCTACCGGCGGCTACAGATGTTAAGGCTAAAGTCATAGGAGCGGGATCCAGTCAGTCAGAATTCGATCCTGAGGGGATGATCCTAGTTTCCCATTGGAGGATATTTAACTCGGGTATTGCTTAGCTATAACATCGGAAAATCAGGAAAACCGGTTAAAGTTAAGATAGCTTTGGGATATTCAACCGACAGACCTATGGCGCGTGCAATCACAACTAGCCCAATCTTAACGGTACGTCCCTTGCAGTACCGTGATTTAGATGATCTAAAGCAATGGCACACTGAGGATCTGAACACGGGTTCCAGTCAAGCCGCTTCACCAGAGATCGTTACCTGGTTAGATTATCAATATCGCTGGTACGCCCTTCTCAAGCTATTGAATTGGTTTCCCCGCCCCCTACCTCAAGGGCCTCTGGTTTTTGTCGCAGAGCGTCAAAACCTTGTGGTAGGGTTTATTCAGGTTTCTCCCTTCAACCGCACCCGCAGTACCTGGCAGGTGGAGCAAATAGTGGTCAATCAGACTATAGCCTCTAAGGTATTGGGTAATAGCTTCATTGATGTGGGTTCAAAATTACTCCGCCACTGTTTTGAGGCAGTGTGGGAAGCGCGAAACTGGGTATTGGAAGTAAATGTTCAGGATAAATCAGCTCTTGGCCTCTATCGATTCAATGGTTTTCAGCCCCTGGCCCAGGCTACCTACTGGTCCCTTAGCCCCGATCAGATCGCTACTCTAGCTGAACGGGATCCTGACCTTCCCAATCTACTACCCATCAGTAATGCTGATGCCCAGTTGTTGTACCAGTTGAATACGGCCTCTATGCCCCCCCTGGTACGGCAAGTCTTTGACCATCAAATTCAAGATTTTCAAGTGAACCTGATGGGAACATTCTCAGCCACCCTAGACCGGCTGGTAAATCAATTAGAAACCGTCAGTACCTATGTATTTGAGCAACAACGCAAGGCCGCCATTGGTCAGTTCAAATTAACCATTGCCCGGGATGGACACCAGCCCCACCAGGTGGACTTGACCGTCCATCCTGCCTATACCTGGCTCTATCCCGAACTGATCGTGCAAATGGCAAAAATTTTGCAACCCTTCCCTCCCCAAGCCCTGCACCTAGTTTCCTTTGATTACCAACCAGAACGGGAGGAATGCCTGACCCAAATGCAGGCAACTCCTGATCACCATACCCTGCTCATGTCTCGCTCCGTATGGCATAAGGTGCATGAAAGGAAATCCCTTTCACTGGAAGGGTTGCAACTTTCTGATGTCCTGCCGGGGCTACAACCCGTAGGTAAGCCTGTGCCTGGCCGTATGGGCTGGGTAGCAGGGGCAGAGGGAAACCCTCCAGACTCTGCTGAAGGTTGGAGAAAACGGTGGTAACCCTGCCTGGGTTGACTCCCTGGGGTCAGAAGTATCAACAAAAAGCTCCCCCTGGCTGGTTAGGCTTAGTAAGCCCCAGGGTCAGGGCGATCGCCCCTCGGATCTAGGGTTAGAGGCTTTGAAGGAAGAGATTTCAGCCCTGGGGCTCGATATCGGTCGTCAACGAATTGGGGTGGCGGGCTGCGATCGCACCGGTTTAATCGCTACGGGTCTAACCACCCTGCGGCGACAGCCCTTCCCCCAGTTATTATCAGCCCTGGCAGAATTAATCCAGGCTCGCCGGGTAGAAATTCTAGTGGTAGGCCTCCCTATCACCATGGCTGGAACAGAAGGCTCCCAAGCGCAGCATGTGAGGCGCTTGGCCAATCGTCTGGGTCAACACCTAGATTTACCCGTCGTCTATGTAGACGAGCGACTCTCCTCTTTAGAGGCTGAAGAGTTGATTCGGGAACAGGGGGGCAAACCCTGTCAAGACAAGGGTTTAATTGATCGAAAAGCCGCTGCCATCATCCTGCAGCGTTGGCTAGATCAGCGGTGAACAAAGGATCACAATAGGCTATTCTGGTAAGGCTGCTATCTTTCAACAGTAGCTTGTTCTTTTAGAATAAAACCTGACATAATATCCATGACAGATGATACCCAATCCTTCGAAGAATCAGCGGTTGTTCTTACCGACGAAGCCGGACGTTTTCTCCCCTGTCAGGTTGAGCAACGCTTTCATCTAAACGATCAAGAATATCTGTTATTACTGCCCATCGATGCCCCCATTGAAATCTTTGTCTGGCAGGCAGATGAGACCGAAGATGAGATTCTGGTAGATATTGAAGACGATCAAATTGACCTCATCTTCCCCACAGCCAAGGCTGTCCTGGCAGAGCAAAACCTGGTTCTCCAACGTTCTGCCATTACCTTAACCGCTGCCGGGGAAGTACCTGAAGCTGAAGAAGAGAACTGCCTCACTTTGGAGTTGGACGAGGTGGACGAAGCCGGTAACCCCATAACCGAAGAATTCCAAATTCTGGCCACCTGCTTCTATAAGGATGAGGAATATACCCTGTGCACTCCCCTCGATCCCCTATTAATTTTTGCCTATAGAGATGGCAACGGTAATCTCGAAATAGTAACTCCTGAAGAGTTTCAATTGATTCGAGACGGCATTGAGGAAAAACTCTTTGACCTTTTTGAGTAGGGTCCCTAACCTTAATTCCCTGGTAAATCTACCAGTGCTGCCGCCTAACTTCCCCTAAAGCGTGGCCGAATTTATGTCGGGAAGTAATAGATTCCTAAGTATAATCCTCCTGATCGGACCCGATCCAAATGTCGGCATCCAGTTCTACCAGGTCGATCAAGGCTTGATGAATTAAAGTTGCTTGTCCATCGATGACCAGATCAAACCAACCATCTTCCCCGCCATCGGCTCCCAATAGGGCGGCCACAATGTTCACCTGTAAACCGTAATGACTGGTGAGGTTAGAAATCACGGGTTCACCGTGGTAGGTCTTAGGAATTCTCAGGCGTACTTGGGTTTGGGTTCTACCCTGGGTAGATTGCAGGCGCAGTTCCTCTAGGCTAACTTGGGGCGATAGGGTTCCCATAATAAGTCTCTCCTTAGTGGTAGGTACGACGGACAGCGGTATTACGTTCCAGAAGATATTTCAGCACCAGGGTGACAATGGCTAGACAGGCCAGCAATAGGGCGGCGGTATAGGCAGCCTGATTGTCGTACTGGGTATGGGATTCTTCAATAAATAGGGGGAGGGTTTGGGTTTTACCGGTAATATTGCCGGATACCACCGCTACTGCACCAAACTCCCCCATCGCCCGGGCATTACAGAGAATTAGACCGTAGAGTAAACTCCATTTGATCGAGGGTAGGGTCACCCGCCAAAAGGTTTGCCAAGGGGAGGCACCCAGGGTAAAGGCCGCTTCCTCCTGTTCTGTGCCGCTTTCCTCTAAGGCGGGTAACACCTCTCGGGCAATAAAGGGCATAGTGACAAAAATTGTCGCCATCACAATGCCAGGTAGGGCAAAGATAATCTTGATCCCCCCAGCCTGCAGCAGTGGCCCAAACCATCCCCGGTTGCCGTAGAGCAATACAAGCATTAACCCAGCTACCACCGGCGAAATGGAAAAAGGGAGATCGATAATACTGAGGAGCAGAGTACGGCCCCGAAAGTTTTTGTTGGCGATCGCCAGTGCCGCACAAATACCAAAGATAGTATTCAGGGGAACGCTAATAACCGTGGCAATCAGAGTTAGCTTGAGGGCATTCAGGAACAAGCGATTGGTTAAGACCTTAACCATCCCCGGCCAACCGCCCTGGATCGCCTGGTAAAAAACATTGGCAGCGGGTACAAACAACAACAAAGCTAGGTAGATCACTACAAAGGCAATTAATCCCCCCTTCACCCAATCTATGCCAGCCGTAGCTTGGGATTTTGATTCTGGTAATTCAGCGGTCATTGGTAGCGCCGTCCCTGGGCTTGAATCAGGTTAATAATCAACAAAACCAGCAGTGAAATTAGGAGTAAAACCGAACCCACCACCGTTGCTCCAGCGTAGTCAAATTGCTCTAGGCGTTGAATAATCAATACCGGAGCAATTAGGTCTTTGAAGGGAATATTGCCCGCAATAATTACCACTGACCCGTATTCCCCTACGGCCCGAGAGAACCCCAGGGCCACACCGGTCAAAACCGCAGGCATGAGGGGAGGTAGAATTACTCGCCAGAAGGTTTGCCAGCGGGAGGCTCCCATCGACCAGGCCGCCTCCTCTCCTTCCACACTCATTTCCTGCAAAACTGGCTGCACCGTTCGCACCACAAAGGGTAGGGAGATAAAAATCATCGCCACTAACACCCCCAGACGGGTAAAGGAAACCTTAATGCCGTAGGGAGCTAACAGCCCACCGATCCAGCCGTTGGTGCTGTAGATGGTGGATAGGGTGAGACCAGCCACCGCTGTGGGCAGGGCAAAGGGTAAGTCAATGGCTGCATCCAATAAACGCTTCCCAGGAAACTCGTAACGGACTAGCACCCAGGCCGTTACTAAACCCGCGAAGCCATTCAGAACCCCTGCCGCTAGAGCGGTCAGGAAAGTAACGTTGTAGGTAGATAGGGCAACGGGATCGGTGGCAATGTGCCAGATTTTGGCAGGACTAAGGGTAACGGCCTTCAGCAGGAGGGCAGTCGATGGGACAAACAGAAACAGAATTAAATAGAACCAGGTAATTTGCCAGGCCCAGGAAATTTTACTGAGGGGTTGTAGGGGAGAAACTGCCATAGTTACTTACCCACCTTGGCCTGGATCTGGTCAAAGATGGCGCCATCGGCGAAGAACTTTTTATTGACCTCACTCCAACCGCCCAGATCGGTGACGGTAAAGAGGGTTTTAATTTTGGGGAACTGTTGGGTAAACTCCTGGGCAACGGTGGTGTCAACTGGGCGGAAACCTACCTTGGCAAACTCCCGTTGAGCCTCAGAGGTAAAGAGGAACTTGACAAAGGCCTCGGCCACTTCCCTGGTGCCATGCTTATCAACATTGGTGTCAACCACTGCAACCGGATTGTCAATGGATATATTCACATCAGGAATAATGAAAGGCTGCCCCTCACCTTTTTGGTTGGCCAGCAGCACTTCATTTTCATAGTTAATCAACACATCTCCCTGCCCCCGGGTATAGAAAACATCGGTGGCTTCCCGGGCATCCTTGGGGAGTACGGGAACATTTTTATAAATCTTTGTCACAAAATCCAGGGCTTCAGCCTCACTTTTGCCAGTCTGGGTGCTGTAGCCCCAGGCCGCTAGAAAGTTCCACTTTGCACCACCGGAGGTTTTGGGGTTGGCGGTGACGACCGAAATATCATTGCGAGCCAGGTCATCCCAGCCCTTGATATTTTTAGGGTTATCTTTACGCACCACCAGGACCGCCACGGATTTGTGGACGATCGCGTTATTAGGAGCCTGCTTTTCCCATCCGGGCTGAATTAGGCCTCCCTCCTGGAGTTTTTTGGTATCCCCCGCCAGGGCCAAAGCCGCCACATCTGCCTCTAGGCCATCTAAAATGGCTCGGGTTTGACTACCGGATCCCCCGTAGCTTTGGTTAAACACCACCTCCTGCCCGGTTTTCTCCTTCCAGGCGGCGGCGAACTTAGGAATGATCTGTTCATAGGCCGCCTGGGTGACGGCGTAGCTAACCAGGGTGAGCTCTACCTCTTTACCAGACGCCTGGTTATCGCCAGGGCCCTGGCCACCACAGGCGGAGATCGCGGCAGTGGTAGTCAGGGCCAGTAATCCCAACAGGGCTGAGCGCCGGGAAACCCTACTGCCCCCCCATCTCCGAGAAGAACCCAAGCTCTTGATGATGGTCAGCACCCGATTTCGGGAAGGACGGACTAATGACATAGAAAAGTTCCAAAGGCTATGACAACTTGTCAGGATTCGAGGCAATTACAGTTACAAACTGTATCATGAAAATTCCCACCCGAATTCCAGTTGAAACGAAATCTATATATAGGCTATTCTCTGTTTTTAGTTTATAGTTATCCAATACCGATTCAGCCTGGATTGCGAGTTGTTTTTTCTTCGGTTGGATCTATTACTGAGTTGGGAGATAACCGGTGGGAATTAAGGTAGAAAACGTCTCGAAGCGGTTTGGCGATTTCCAGGCCTTAGAGCCCATCGATCTGGAGATTAAAAGTGGCTCTCTGGTAGCCTTGTTAGGCCCCTCAGGTTCAGGCAAGTCAACTCTGTTGCGTTTGATTGCAGGACTAGAGCAACCCGACACGGGGCGTATCTACATTTCGGCCCAGGATGCGACTTTCAAATCTGTTCAGGATCGCCATGTAGGTTTTGTGTTTCAGCACTATGCCCTGTTCAAACATCTAACCGTACGTAAAAATATTGCCTTTGCCCTAGAACTGCAAAAGTGGCCTAAGGATCGGATTAAACATCGGGTCGATACTTTATTGAATTTGGTGCAATTAACCGGTCTTGGCGATCGCTACCCGGCCCAGCTCTCCGGCGGTCAGCGCCAGCGGGTAGCCCTAGCCCGCGCCCTGGCGATCGAACCCCAGGTCCTCCTGTTAGATGAACCCTTTGGCGCCCTTGATGCCAAGGTTCGTAAAGATTTACGGGATTGGCTACGTCGGCTTCACGACGAGGTGCAGGTGACCACCGTCTTTGTTACCCACGACCAGGAAGAAGCCATGGAAATTGCCAATGATATTGTGGTCATGAGTAATGGCAAGGTGGAACAGGTAGGCTCCCCGGCGGAGATCTACGAAAAACCCGCTAGTTCCTTCGTGATGAGCTTTATTGGGGCGGTCAACGTCCTCTCCCCCGATCAAACCTGGAAAGCACTACACCGGGAGGCTTCTAGCACAGCAGAGGTTTTCCTGAGACCCCATGATATTGAAATCTTTTTGACCCCCCAAGACGCCAGCCTTCCGGCTACCATCAACCATATTATCCATCTGGGTTGGACAATTCGAATTGAGTTAACCCTCGACAATGGGCACTCTATCACTGCCCATATTAATCGGGATCAGTATCGTGATCTGGGGGTTACCGTTGGTCAAAAAGTACACCTGCGGGCTCGATTAATCCATAGTTTCGAGGGCTCGCCCAGCTATTCTCAGACAGTTTCCCAGGGGCTAGGCATTTAGCCGAGCTTGGCTTGAAAAACTATTCGAACTAAGGACCTTTGTTGAAAGGTTTAAACATTTTTGGCATCTGGCCAGAACCCCTACCCCATCTTTGCCCTAGCTGACGCGATCGGAAAACTCCAAAAGGCGTAGCTGATAACAGGAAGGTTTTAAAGTTGCGGGAAAAGCTAACTTTACAAAAAAAATACAGGTTTTCGCACCTCCCTTACGAATTTTTACAGACTTGTTTTGTAACATTTTCTACAGGATTCCAGGCGTGATAGCGATCCATCCTGGGTCTGTTTCCTGAAATCGTTAAGTACCTATGCTTCCCATTACTACCTCAGAGGCTCTGTGGACAGCCTTTGCATCTGGAGAACGAACCTTTCGCGGCATTGATCTAAGTACCGCAGATTTAAGCCACTGCAAATTTTCTGGTATTGATTTTAGCCAGGCCCAGCTTACCTCAGCCAACTTGATGGATGTTCATTTGGGCGGTGCCAATCTCCAAGCGGCTAAGCTGACCCAGGCTAACCTGACTCGAGCTGATTTAAGACGAGCTGACTTACGCCAGGCCTGCTTACAACTGGCAGTTCTAAAGGATACGCGTTTACAGGGTGCCCTATACGATCTTCAGACTACTTTCCCAAAAAACTTTTGCCCGTCCCAGGCCGGGCTCTATTTAATTGCACCAGGGGCGATGCTCCCATCCCAAGATTTGCGGAGTTACGATCTCCGATCCGTCGATCTATCAGACTCCGACCTGAGTGGCATTTTAGGGGCCAACTGTCAGTTATCAGGGGCTCAGCTAGAACGGGCTAACTTGCTAAGTAGTTTCCTGATTAATAGTGACCTGAGTTATGCCCAACTCAGTCAGGCGACCCTAATGTTGGCAGATTTGAGGGGGGCTAATTTGGCCCACGCCGATCTACGCCAGGCTAATTTAATCGGCGCTAATCTAACGGGCTGTAATCTCACTGGCGTTAACCTGCGCGGTGCCCTCTATTCCGATAGTACCCTCTTTCCTAAAGGGTTCGAAGCGAGGGAACTGCTCTACTGCCTAACGCCAGGAGCCACTTTACCAGGTATTGATCTAAGTGGGGCTCGTTTGAATGGCATGAACCTACGGGGAATCAACTTGGCAGGTGCGAACCTGAGCCGTGCCAATCTCTGGGGTGCCTGTTTAGCCGATGCCAATCTGAAAGGCGCTAACCTGAAGGAGGCTAATCTATTAGGCGCCGATCTGGTTGGAGCCGACCTAAACCAAACTAACCTGTTACAGGCAATTATTGACCTCACAGTTCCCCCATCCGATCTGAGGCAGTCGGTAGCTAGTTGACCAGGCGATCAGGTAACTGCGGTGATATCCCTTTTTTACCGCAGTGGAGTCTGCACCGATCTCCTAGAAACCACTCTGTTTAAGGCCAGTCATCATCCGGTAGGTAAAGAGGCGCTTGAGAGTCTCTATTTGAGCTGCCTGCATCGCCCCCGATCGATGCACCTCATCCATTAACACCACAGCTGCAGCTACAATGGCCAGGCCCAGACACACATTTCTAAAAATTAAATGGCGGGGCAACCGATTGGGACGACCTTTCATAACACCAGGGACCTCATCAACCGTAAGATGCATAGCTTTGGTCAGAAGGCTCAACCAGGCTACGGCCTAAATGCCCAATCGTTGGTAAATTTGGTCAAGATGGCGCAGGTGGCGATCGGGATCAAAACAGGCGGCTATCTCCGCTGCCGAGAGGTGGGCGGTAATTTGCTCATGACTGCTAATTAACTGACGGAAATCTCCCCCTGCCTGGTTCCAGGCTCGATGGGCACAGTCCTGCACAATACCGTAGGCAGTTTCCCTAGAAAGACCTTTCTCCACCAGGGCCAGCAGCACGGTCTGGCTAAACACTACGCCGCCATAAATATTCAGGTTGCGGGCCATATTCTCGGGATAGACCAGCAAATACTTGACCAGTTCGGTAATCTCCACCAGCATAAAATGGGTGAGAATGCAGCTATCCGGTAGGGCTACCCGCTCTACCGAGCTATGGGAAATATCTCGCTCATGCCAGAGAGCGACATTCTCCAGGGTGGCCAGGGCATTGCCCCGTAGAATCCGTGCCATGCCCGTGAGGCGTTCAGAACGAATGGGGTTACGCTTATGGGGCATAGCCGAGGAACCCTTTTGCTTTTTAGCGAAGAATTCCTCTACCTCCAGCACATCACTGCGTTGGAGATTGCGGATTTCCACTGCAAAACGCTCTATAGACGCCCCCAGCAGGGCCAGAGCATTCATAAATTCGGCGTGGATATCGCGGGAAATAACCTGGGTGGAGGCGGTATCGGGCTTTAAGCCCAGATATTGGCAAGCTAGCACCTCTACCTGAGGATCAATGTTGGCGTAGGTGCCCACAGCGCCTGAGATTTTACCCACCGCCACCGTATCCTGCAGGCGGGTGAGGCGATCGCGGTGGCGCAACATTTCTGCCAACCACCCCGCCAGCTTAAAGCCAAAGGTAATGGGCTCAGCATGAATACCATGGGACCGGCCAATCATGACCGTGTCTCGATGTTCCTGAGCCCGATAGCGAATGGCCTGAATCAAATTCTGCAGGTGAATCAGGATCACCTGTAAACTATCGACTAACTGCAGGGAAAGGGCGGTGTCCAGCATATCTGAACTGGTCATACCCAGGTGAATGTAGCGACCCGCTTCCCCCACGTACTCGTTTAGATTGGTGAGAAAGGCAATCACATCGTGGCGCACCTCGGACTCAATTTCGAGAATGCGCTTGGGATCGAAGTTAACCTTAGCCTTAATTTCTTCTACGGCTCGCCTGGGAATGTAACCCAACTCCGCCTGGGCTTCACAAACCGCCAGTTCCACCCGGAGCCAGGTTTTAAATTTATAATCCTCAGTCCAGAGGTTGCCCATCTCAGGCAGGGTATAGCGTTCAATCAAGGCTTTGTAGCTGAATCCAACCGTCCTATTTTACCTGCCTAAACCGATAGACCAACCAATGTTTTTACAGCAATTACCTGGGTTGGGATAGGCGACTCAGATTTTGCTGAGCATAGGCCAGATTAGATTGGTACTGACCTATTTTAGTCTGGGCAATGCTGTACTTAGGATGGTCGCTGGGTACTTGCTGCATCAGGGCGATCGCCTGTTTCCAGGAATTAACGATCGCTTCCCAGTCAGCGGCGGTCTTGGCGGTTTGGGAAAGATCGGCGGCTTTAGTAGCCGCATTAACGGCCTGCCGAAAAGCATCGGCTTTAGCCAGTTCTGTTCCCTGGGCAGGTTTAGCGGGAACTGTCGGTGCGGGCACCATAGTCGTCTCAGGGCGTTGTTCTACTACCGTGCGAAAGGTATTAAATCCCATCCAGGAGAGCACTAAGGCTAAGGTACCAAAGCCAACTCCGACCAGAACCTTAGGTAAGGCCCTGAGATTGCCTGTCGGTCTGGAGTTAAGCTGGGCCACATCCTCATCGGAAACCGGAGCAAATTTATGAATGAAGTCATCGGCGGCGTCCAGGTCAGCGGCATCCAAGGTTGGGGTAGACTCCTCTAGCTCAGGGAAAAAGCCATTACGCTGTTCCTTACCCAGAGATAGGTCGGGATTATATAAGTCCTGGTTAAAATCAACGGGGGATAGATCGTCTACCTCTACCTGGTCAAACCCAAGGAGACCCGACCCTACTAAATCCAGATCGGGGATATCGAGATTGGCTACGGGTTCAAACCCAACGGGACCTGACCCCCCTAAATCTAAATCAGGGGTATCGAGATCGGCTACGGGTTCAAACCCAACGGGACCCGACCCTACTAAGTCCAGATCGGGGATATCGAGATTGGTTACGGGTTCAAACCCAACCGGACCCGACCCTACTAAGTCCAGATCGGGGATATCGAGATCGGCTACGGGTTCAAACCCAACGGGACCTGACCCCCCTAAATCCAGATCGGGGATATCGAGATCGGCTACGGGTTCAAACCCAACGGGACCTGACCCCCCTAAATCCAGATCGGGGGTATCGAGATCGGCTACGGGTTCAAACCCAACGGGACCTGACCCCCCTAAATCCAGATCGGGGGTATCGAGATCGGGCAGAGATAGATCCCTAAGATTAAAGTCATCCTCTGGAGTAGAATCAGGTCTGTCCCCCAGATCAATCTCTGGGGCAGCAATGTCCGCCGCTAAGGCAGGGATCTGGTCGGGTAAGGGTGGCTGACTACCCACACTGAAGGTCTCAACCTCAAGATTGAGGGTCTCAGGTTCGAGTTGCTGGCTGACCATTCCATCGGTACTGTCAAGGGACCAATCGAAATCCGCTGCCGGTGGCTGGGGGAGAGCGGTAGACAGGTGATCCGGACTATCCCATTCATCGTCAGGCCAGGTTATCCCTGAGGCAGCTTCAGAACTAGATGGGATCGCAAAGGGCTGGGCTGGAGGCTCCTCCACGGCGGAGGCAAAAATTAGATTAGGATCAAACTCCTCCCCAGCCATTGGTGAGGGTTCTTGAAGATCCAGGGGAGTTTGGTTTTCCGCGTCAGTAGTCCAGGGACTGGGACTCAAATCAAAGCTAGAATCCCAGATATCGGTTATCTCTTGATCGGTCTGGGAAATGGCGCTGTAGGCTTGGGGCGCTGTAGCTGGGGTGGTCAGATCAAAGTCAGGGCTGAGCTCACTATCAAAGTTCAAGCTATCCTGATCCACTAAAAAATCTAGATTGAGATCGGAGAAATCGGCGGCTTCAAGGCTGGATGCGGTTTCCAGATTACTCTCAAAGCCCAAATCGTGGGCCTGATCGGCGGTTTTTGGCAAATCTAGATCAAAGTCAAAGGCCTGATCGAGATCTAAAGAGGGTAGATCGGCCAGATCTAAATCCCCTTGATCATCAAAGGCTAACCCTAATTCCCGCTCTAAATCCAGTTCATCCTCAGCTACATCAGGAGTAGGAGTCCCAGAGACCGCCTGGGATGCTAGAAGTTGGTCCAATTCATCTAATTCAGTCGGGTTAGTCTCAACCCCAGGCTCCCCAAAGGGAGGGGCGATCGCCATAGCGGTGCCCAGGGTAATCTCCTCGGTCCAGTCGCTGGCATAGTTGCCCTGTTGCTTACCGCTAATGGTTAGCCGGTGGATATGGGCCAGGTCTAATCCCTTGATTCCTCTGGTGACGTAGGGAATCAGATCGGCCTGATTAGGGACCGCCGCCGATTCTAAAATAACCTGTAGTAGATCATCCTGTTGGGCCACGTAGGCGGTGATACCGCTGGCTTCGAGATGCCGATTAATCAGGGTAGCGATGGCTTCAGGATGGCCCTGTCTTGCCATTTGGAGAACTTCGGGTGGCGGATTAGACATAATGGTCTATGGAGTTTAATGAATCCAGGGTAGAGGCCAGAAAATCGTCTATAAGTATGCCCTGATTGGCTAATATTGACACACTTACGGGTAAATTGAGAGGACCTGAGCCGGACTTAAGTCAGCAAAGGCCTTAGGGAATCTGGCTATCCATCTGACGGAGAATTTTTTCAAGCTGTTGTTGGGCCTCGCCGTAGCCTTGCCAATTTTTTTCCTGTAGCGCTGATTGACCGTTCTGGTAAGTCCGCAAAGCATCCTTAACTAATCCACCCAGATTACCCGCCGTTGAGGGAGCGGGAGATTTCGCCGTCGTACTGGGGATGCCAAAAATAGTCTGTAGGGCTTGGTTGAGGGTTTGCTCCATGACCACCCGATCGCCGTAGGCCACAATCACCCGGCGCAGTTCGGGCAGTTCTCCCTGTTCGGCCCGCAGGTAAATGGGCTGCACGTACAGTAGAGATTGTTCAATGGGAACCACCAACAGGTTACCCCAGATCACCCGCGAACCCTGTTGACTCCAGAGGGTAAATTGCCCCGATATCTCCGGCGTTTGGTTAATGCGGGCTTCAATTTGGCTGGGACCAAAGACCAACTCCTGCTTAGGGAATTCATACAGTAGGAGCTGACCATAGTTTTCGCCATCGGAGACTCCGGCCATCCAGGCAATCATATTGTCACGATTAGCCGGGGTAAAGGGAAGAATCTGTAAGAACTCCTCCTGACCGAGTTTGGGCAATTTCATGATGATGTAGTAGGGTTCCATGGCCTGTACCCCACCTTCATGGCTGAGTTGGGGAAATCGCCAGAGGTCTTCGCGGTTGTAGAACACCTCCGGATTATCCATATGGTAGGCCCGATACATTTGAGCCTGAATGGTGAAAATATCCTGGGGATAGCGCAGATGCTGCCGATAGGCCATTGGCATAGTGGCCAAGGGCTTAAAAAGTTGGGGAAAGATGCGCTGGTAGGTAGCCAGCACCGGATCTTTATCATCGCGGGCGAAGAATTCCAGGCTGCCATCGTAGGCGTCAATGAAAACCTTGACCGCATCCCGAATGTAGTTAGCCTGCTGGGGCAACAGGGCCGCGGGTTGGCCGATCGGTTCCACTATCTGACTATAGCGAGATAGGGGCTCGGCATAGGGGTAGCGATCGCTGACGGTATAGCCATCCATAATCCACTTCAATCGACCCCCAATGACAGCCAGATAGGGATCGTGGTCAAAGGTCAGGAAGGGAGTAACCTGGCGTACACGTTCTTGAATCAGCCGGTGGTAGTGAATGCGTGACCCATTGTTGAAATAGTTAGAAATCAGCAGCCGCAAATTCCCCAGATCATAGGCGTAGGTTAAGCGCCGCAGCCAGGAATTTAAAACCACCCCGCCGGTACCCTGGTAGCGATAGGCCGCATTGGCATCTCCCTGGGGATAGTCAAATTCATCGGTGTTCGTACCCGTAAAGATGTAATTGGCGGTGTCTTCGCCGTAGTAAATCCGGGGTTGATCCAGGGCCAGATCTACCGTGGAAACCGGAGGTACATTGCGCAGGAAGAATTCTGGTAAGCCATTGGGGGAAACCTGGTTGACCGGGCTCATCACCAGGCCAAAGCCATGGGTAAACTTGATCTGGCGGTTAATCCAGTTTTGGGCCTCCACGGGCAGTTGATCTACAGCCAGCTCCCTAGCGGCCAGGTTGACCTGACGGTAATCCCCCTTGAGGGTGTAGCGATCGATGTCAACATCGCGAAAATTGTAGTAGAGACGAATTTCCTGCAGTTGTTTGTAGGTGCTCAGCAGGGGGGCGTAATCCCAGAGGCGAATGTTATGGACGGTCGGTCCGTTAGCCTCAAGGGTAGTGCGATCCAGGTGGTTTTTAGCCGGAAAGGGCTGGGAAACCACATTGGTGAGATTATAGGCCTGCCGTGTAAAGGCAATGTTGTGTTCGATGTAGGGCCGCTCGAGGGCCAGTTCGTTGGGTTCTACCACCAGGGTTTGCTGCAACCAGGGGTAGAGGCCATGGACTGCAATCAAGACCGCCAGATAGATAAAAATACCCAGAATGGGCAAAGCAAACCCATTCCGCCAGAGGGCTAAAAGAAACAGTCCGGCCACCGCCAGGGTGACAAACACCATCAGCCAGTCGGCCTGAAGTCGAGCGTGGACATCGGTATAACCGGCCCCAAAAATCACACCGCCTTCAGCGTAGAGCAGGGAGAAGCGGCTGATCCAGAAGCCCAGGGCCATCAGGGTTGCCAGGGCAGCCAGCAGTAGACAAAGGTGAGCTTTGGGCTCACCCGTTAGAAAATACTTCCACCCCCGCTCGGGACGAATTTCTCCCTTCAAGGCGTAAAGGGTCAAGCTAATCAACAGGGCCCAGATGACTAGCTCCACCAACTTACTATGGAGATACTGCCAGAAGGGCAGGCGAAACAAATAAAAGCCTATATCCCTCTGAAAAATTGGATCAACCTGGTTAAAGGGTGTGGCATTGAGAAACTTCAAGACCGTTTGCCAGTCTCTGGCGCTATCTAGGGCCATTCCCAGTCCGAGGATGACAATGATTCCCACCACCCCCCAGTTGAGCCATCCCTGTACCTGCTGCCGTTGATCCAGGAGGCTGTAGCGACTGAGAAACTGATAGGGGCGATCGCGGGTAATCCTGAGGGCCAGCCGGTAGTGCAGACCTAGCCAGAGACCGGTGATCAGGAGCACCCCCAATCCCAACCCCAGTTGCCACCGTAGCCGGGTCCAGAACACGGCGGCAAAGCCTACGGACTGAAACCACCAGGATTCGGTGAGCAGATGTACCAACTTATTACCCACCATCAACACAGTTACCCCGGCCAGAATCCAGACCAGGAGATGACGACCTTGGGAAGGGGTGGAATAGGTCAAGGTAAAGCGGGGATAAAAGGATAAAGGCTGAAAATTTTGGTTGGTCCCTATTAGGCGTAGCCAGGTTTAAAGGAACAGAGGCGAATCAGCAGGTCAACTCAGCCTCAGCCGAGCGATGATGTCAGTTAACTGGCCTCCCAGTATGCTGAACCGAACTATGACTTTCCATAACTCCCTGGCAATAAAGCCCTAGTCTATTCAAACAAAGATTCAGACCTTTGGGGCGGAACCCAAGGGCTAATCAAGCCAGGTGATGGGATTAATAAGAAATCCTTTAATCTTAATAGATTATCTAAAGGGTTTTCCTATAAATGGGAGGAAGTCATCAAGTTTACTCAACAGCTTTCCGCCCCACCTCCCTAGACAACAGCATTAGCACCCTGGGTTACCGGCCTTACCCAACCCAAATACTGTTGACTGAAGGCTTACCCACATCCTTTTCGCCCCGTCACCCGTAGCTACGCCTAGGGCCCTAGAGGGATTGAAGGACCTTCTTAGCCTCTGCCACGTGGGCCTTGGGGTTGAACTGGGAATTGAAAATGTGGCGCACCACTCCCGCCTGGTCAATTACATAGGTGACCCGACCGGGCAACAGCCCCAGGGTTGAGGGTACGCCGTACTCACGGCGCACCTTGCCATCGGCATCGCTGACCAGGGTAAAGGGGAGTTTGTACTTACTGGCAAACTGCTGGTGGGAGCTGGGGGAGTCGCTACTGACGCCAATTACCTCTGCTCCGATTTGCTGAAAGTCTTCATAGCTATCCCGAAAGGAACAGGACTCGACGGTGCAGCCAGGGGTATCGTCCTTGGGATAGAAATACAGGACTACGGCCTTTTGCCCTCTGAAGCTGCTGAGGATAACGGTTTCACCAGCTTGATTGGTTAAGCTAAAATCGGGGGCCAATTGGCCGACTTGAACAGACATAGGAAGATCTCCCTAGGAAGTAAATTAATTGGCAAGCTCGAAGCTACAGCGCCATCTAGTGGCTTCAGCACCGATGGTTCCACAACTCTAAATCTGTCGATTCTGGTCTAAGATGCTCAACATAACGTAATATAACCCATTCCACTTCAGGTCCCCGGCACCCTTCTGGTTATGACTATTTTGCTCTGGTTCCGTCTAGACCTGCGCCTGCATGACCATGGGCTTTTGTGCCAGGCCCTACAAACGGGGCAAGGCATTATTCCCTTGTATTGCTTTGACCCGCGCCAGTTTGGCCAGACAAGCTTTGGTTTTCCTAAAACAGGGAGCTATCGAGCCCAGTTTCTACGGCAGAGTGTGGCAGATTTACGGCGATCGCTGCGATCGCTGGGGAGCGATCTGGTGCTGCGCTGGGGACATCCTGAAGTCATCATTCCCGACCTGGTAAAGCCCCTGGGCATTACCACCGTCATGTGGCATCGCCAGGCTAGCCCTGCGGAACAAGCCATAGAAGCAGCCCTCGCCCCAGAGTTGGCGCAGTTGGGAGTGCAAACCCTGACCGACTGGGGAGATACCCTGTACCACCCCGATCAGCTGCCCTTCAGCTTGGCAGAGTTGCCCGAGCTGTTTACCCCCTTCCGCCAGGCGGTAGAACGGCACAGCTCCATCCTACCGCCCCGGCCTCGACCCCCGCGCCTACCGCCCCTACCGCAGATGGAGGTGGGCACCCTGCCCGACCTGCCTACCCTGGGACTAACCGCACCCCTACCTGACCGACGGGCGGTGTTAACCTTTGAGGGGGGCGAACAGGCTGGCCTAGCTCGACTACAGGACTATATCTGGCAAACCGACTCCCTGAAAACCTATAAACTAACCCGCAATGGACTGGTAGGACCGAACTATTCCTCTAAACTATCTCCCTGGTTGGCCCTGGGCTGCCTATCACCACGTCAGATCTACGCTAGCGTTAGCCAGTACGAAACCGAACGGATACAGAATGAGTCCACCTACTGGCTCATCTTCGAACTCCTATGGCGAGATTATTTTCACTTTATTGTGGGTAAACACAGCGATCGCCTCTTCTGCCCCTCTGGGCTGCGCCGTTTAAACATTGCCTGGCGGCAGCACTGGCCAGACTTTGAGGCCTGGCGATCGGGGATGACGGGGTTTCCGCTGATTGACGCCAATATGCGAGAGTTAGGGGCTACGGGCTTTATGTCAAATCGGGGCCGGCAAAATGTGGCTAGCTTTCTCACCAAGAACCTGGGCCTAGATTGGCGCATGGGAGCAGAATGGTTTGAATCCTTGCTGATTGACTACGATGTCTGTAGCAACTACGGCAACTGGAACTACGCTGCTGGTATCGGCAACGATGGTCGAGGCTTTCGCTATTTTAATATCCTCAAGCAGGCTCAGGACTACGATCCCGCTGGTACCTACGTTAAAATCTGGCTGCCAGAATTGAGGTCACTGCCCTCCAGCCAGGTACACCAGCCCTGGCAACTGTCGCCGGCGAAACAACAGGATTTTGACCTTAACCTGGGGGTCGATTATCCTCTACCGATGGTGGATCTAAATACATCGGTCAGGCGAAATGAAGAAATCTACAAAGCTGCCCTGAACATGCCCTTAACTCCATAAAATCTAAGTTCTTTTTATCAAAAAAGGGAGTGCCATTTTTTCCTGGGCTAGAACGACACAATTCAACCCACCAATCCGAACACAACAGAAGAGAGCTATAGATCCCTGCTTTACCAGTATGGGTATATTTTGTGGCCAATTCTCTTTTATACCAAGTATACCAAGCCTTTGACCCAGGTTTAGAGCGCTCTATCCAGGAATACGGGGCGCTGGAGAACCTTTAGATTAACCTATATATCTACTTTATCAGGCTAGGGGATGTCAAGACTTACTGGAAAGCAGAAAAGTATCTTTTTTTAATTTTTTCCATAGTCAAGGGTTGCCTATTTATTAGATTTACATTAAATTCATAGGCACTTCAGTAATTTTACTGAAAGCAGTCATGGAGATTACCCTAGTTTTCTCCCGAAAACCAATTTGAACTTCGTTTACCTATTGTTTTGCTATTAGAGTTTAAGGCCATGAAATTAACCAATCGTTATTCGATGCTAGCCGCTACCTGTTGTGCTGTAATGAGTGTAGGCGTTAGCCTCGAGGCCCAGCCGACCCTAGCTAGTAGCCTTGGTGGTCAGGTAATGCCCTCCACGGCCATTGTCAATGGTTACTCCTTAACCGACGCCGCTACACTACATGCTTCCTGGTTAGCAAATGGTGGGCCCTTACCAGCTACTCCCTTTGAGCAAATAGTTGGTACCATTAGCAACTACACCGTTACCGATAGTACCTATCTCTATGTTCCGGTGTTTTACTTTAACAACGTTCCGACCGCCTTTCCCGATCCCTTCCCCACCACTTTAGATGAAGCCCGATTTGTTATATTTGACCCATCTCAGTATGACTTTTCAGGTACGATTACAGTTGATGGTCAAACCACTGTTCTGGGCCCCGATTACCTGGTCGGACCAATTAGCTTTACCCAGGCCGGTAGTTCCTTCCAGCAATATCAGCATGGAACCTTTCTAACTCCCCTGGCGCCAGGACTCCATAGTATTAAAATTGAGCTCCTACAGTCTGGAAACTCTCAGGGGGAGCTCATTTACAGCGTTCAATCTAACCCTACCCCTGTACCCACCCCAGCCCTACTACCCGGCCTGGTTGCCTTTGGGCTAAGCGCGCTGCGCAAACGGCGGGCAGAGGAAATGGAGCCGGCTGAAGTATAGCTCTGGCCAGAACCCTGAGGAACCGTTGAAACAGTAAAGCAAAGACTGGGGCAGGGTTCTGGGTCGCCTCCGTCCCGCTAGAGGGGGCTAGGGCTGTAGTTAAGATTTAACTGGTGCTTAGGTGTCCGAGTTAAACCCGGACACCTAAGTGAAACTATAGTTGTTTCTATAGCTTTTGCCCTATACGCTGCCAGAAAGCCTGATAACTTGCCTGGGCAGAGCCACTCAGGGGATAGAGAAACTCACTTTTACTCAGGGCTGAGAAGAGCCCCGCCTGACTTTTCAGGGAAGGGGGTATTTGTTCTGGGCTGGCTCCCCAAAGTTGGGGACTAAGACCATGACCATAGATCGCCAGGGGTTCGGTAAAGGCTGGACTCAGACAAAAATTTAACCAGGCCATTGCCAGGGCCGTGGGGGGACGATTCTGTTTAGGCCTGACCCAAAGGTCGGCGCTAATCAGGGTTCCCTGGGGAGGAATGGCCACCCCCAGGTTGGGATATTGCTTTATCAGGGGTACGATCCCATCCAACCAGGTGACTACAGCCAGGGCGTCGCCCTTGATCAAAGCCTTCAGAGTGTTCTGGGAATCGTACCAGCGGACCTGCCGGTGCAGGTGGGTGAGGAAATCCTCCAGGCCGTTAACCGCCCTCGGGTCCTCCTGATTAGCCGAGGCTCCCAGGGCCTTAAGCCCCAGTCCGAGGACCAGGCGGGGCTGGTCAGGTAACATAATCTGGTGTTGGAGGGCTGGTTGTAAGAGATCGGCCCAGTTCTGCAGAGAAATCTGACCGGGTAGTTTACTGCGGTCATAGACTATGGCCAATCCGGTCCATCGGTAGGGAATGCCCCACACCGGGCCTCCGGGGGTTAGCAGCCCCTGACGATTACGTTGGAGTAACTGCAACCAGAGGGGATGGAGATCGCTCCAATGGCTTAAACCGGTAGGGTCAATGGGTTGAATCAACTCCTGGCGTTGGTTGGGTTCTACCCAGGCATCCGTTTGGGCCGCCCAGCTAACCACCTCCCCGGCCTTTCCCCGCGATCCGGCTTTCCCCTGCCAGACCTCAAGTAACCTGTGAATGTCCAGAAGAGAGTCCTGGGTAGTCATCCCTATGCCTGTTCCCCGGGCCTGCTGACGGCGAAAGATCTGTATTAATTGGGCAGGTATCGATCCCTTCGGTAAGGTTAGGGTGAGATCGGTGGTCTTCCTCTGGCAACCAGGCACCAGGAAAGGCAAAAATAGACCAGCACTACTGGCTAGCAAAACACGACGACGCATAGCCCCTTCACGCTCCGGGCGATAATAACTGCATAAATCTTAGGGAGTCTGTAGTCACGATGAAGTCTATCCGCGATGGTATCACTGTGGCGATCGCCCTGGGGCTGATGGCCTTCATTGGTATTAGCCTGGCCCGGCTAACCTATTTCCTCCTCCATAGCCAGGGGTTGTTATAGGGGTGGGTAGGTGAGTTTATCCGATTTTCTGCCAGGCCAATCGGGCTGCCCCTACCATACCAGCTCGGTTCCCCAGGGCGGCTAGGAGAATTTTCAGGCCTTCCCGAGAACTGGGTAATACCCGCTTTTCGACTGCCGCCAGGGTGGCTGGCAGGAAAAACTCCGCCGCCGCACTAATGCCGCCCCCCAGGATAACCGCTTCGGGGGTAAGTACGTAGATGAGGCTGGCTAACCCTGCCCCCAGCCACTCCCCATAGCGTTGCCAGAAGGCAATGGCCTCAGGGTCCCCGGTTTTGGCGCGATCGTACAACGTGGCTGGACTCAGGCCCATCAGGCGGTGGATGGCCTGCACCGAGCAATATTGCTCGAGGGAGCCCTGGTTACCACTGTTACAGGCAGGACCATCTGGGTTCAAGGTAATTAGACCCAACTCTCCAGCAGTGCCATGGCGGCCGACAAACAACTGACCCTTGAGAATAATTGCTCCCCCCACCCCAGTCCCCAGGGTTAGCATAATCACATCCTGAAAGGACTGCCCCGCCCCCAGCCAAACTTCCCCCAGGCCAGCGCAGTTAGCATCATTAGCGACAATGGTGGGCAGTCCGGTTTGATCTTCTAACCAGTCGGCGATGGGGACATTATTCCAGCCGGCTAGATTAATGGCTACCCGGGCGATGCGACCCGCGGCATCGGCAGGACCCGGCGTCCCCAGACCGATGGCACCAGCCTGATGATCGGGATCGATCTGGGCGATCGCCCCCACCATGGCCCTAACCACTGCCTCTGGAGTAGCGGGCTGGGGCGTAGGCACCGTCAACTCGGCCCGACAGTCGCCATTTAGGGTGAACCGGCCCAGCTTTATCCCTGAGCCGCCCAGGTCAATGCCAATCACCTCTTCTTTACGCCCATTGGTCATGGTATTGTCAACGAAAAACTCTGGCTATTCTCTCATTTCTAGTTCCCATCGGGATCGCCCACTCCTGTAGCTGTGGCCACGGGTAAGGGGGCAAAGGCTGGCTACAGCGATCCAACATCCTTAACTCCATTCAATCTGCCATGGTTAAACCAATCCTGATCACCGGTGCCTCCAGTGGCATTGGCTACGAGCTAGCCCGGGTCTGTGCCGCCCATCACCATGACCTGATTTTGGTGGCGCGGCGAGAAGACCGACTCCAGACTCTGCAGCAAGAATTGATCAACCGGTGGAATATACAGGTATGGACTTATGTTGCCGATCTTACCGATGCCCAGGCCCGCCAGAACCTCTTTGATTGGAGCCAAAGCCAGTCTATACAACTCTATGGATTGGTTAACAATGCTGGCTTTGGCCACCAGGCTCGGTTAGCGGAGACCGACTGGGAACGGCAAAACGCTATGCTGCAACTGAATGTTGTTGCCCTCACCCACCTCACCCGTCTCTATCTGCCAGGGTTAATTGCCCGGAGTCAGGGGCGAATTTTGAACGTGGCCTCTACGGCGGCCTTTCTCCCTGGCCCCTACATGGCGGTGTACTTTGCCTCCAAGGCCTATGTCCGCTCTTTTACGACGGCGATCGCCAGTGAATTGAAGGGTACCGGCGTTACCGCCACCACCCTTTGCCCCGGCCCTACCCAGTCTGAATTTCAAGAGCAGGCTGGAGTATCCAGCAGCCAGCTATTTCAGGGTCAGTTACCCAGTTCAGCGGAGGTGGCGGCCTACGCCTACGACAGCATGGAAAAAGGCCGGGCGATCGCCGTGCATGGTTTCACTAACAACCTGCTGACCCAACTAGCCCGCCTGTTACCCTATCAGCAACTAGCCGATCAAATCAAAGTGCTGCAGGAAAAGGAGTAGAAGGCTGGGGGTAGGTAGCCTGGGGGTCAGGATACCCACTCACCCTGGCCCCCTTACCCCTGCCCAGGGCCGTAGCTGAATTTAGCCAAACCGACCAGTAACGTAGTCGCGGGTTTCCTGCTGGGCCGGATCACTAAAGATTTTCTGGGTGTGATCGAACTCTGCCAGGTAACCCACCTTACCGCCCGATCCCTCCACCACCTCCGCATTAAAGAAGGCGGTGTAGTCAGCTACCCGGGTAGCCTGTTGCATATTATGGGTAACGATAATGATGGTGTAGTCCTGGGATAGCTCCTTCATTAACTCCTCTATTTTGAGGGTTGAAATCGGGTCAAGGGCGGAACAGGGCTCGTCCATGAGCACCACCTCGGGCTGCACGGCAATGGCACGGGCTATACAAAGTCGCTGCTGCTGACCTCCTGATAGAGAAAGGCCACTTTCCTTGAGTTTGTCCTTGACGTCTTCCCAGAGGGCAGCCCGACGCAAAGAGGTCTCCACCAATTCATCCAGATTGCCCTTATAGTTGCTGACTCGAGGACCGTAGGCAATATTGTCGTAAATAGTTTTAGGAAAGGGGTTGGGCCTCTGGAATACCATCCCAATGCGACGGCGTACCTCCACCGGATCTACCACTGAGGCATAGAGATCCTGACCGTGGAAGGTGACCTGACCCCGCAGTCGAAAATTCTCAATCAGGTCATTTAGTCGGTTGAAGCATCGCAGTACCGTACTCTTACCACAACCGGAAGGTCCAATAAAGGCCGTGACCCGACGTTTAGGGATATCCATGGAAACGTCGCGAACAGCTCTGTAGGCGCCGTAATAAATGTCACAGCCTTTGGCTCTTAAGACGACATCATCGATATTAATGATTGACATGGAGGCAAATCCGTCGGTTTTTCAGAAGGTACCCAGACCTATCTCTATCATCGTTTACGAATAGCAAAACGGGCAAGAATACTGGTGGCCAATACCAATAGCACTAAAATCAAAGAAGCGGCCCAGGCCAGTTCCTGCTGGGGTTTAAAGGGAATGGTGGCAAAGTTATAAACCAGTACCGCCAGACTGGCAATGGGGTTAGTAATGCCATTGGGCCAGAAGGGAGAAAAGAGGGCCGTAAAAATTAAGGGAGCTGTTTCCCCGGCTGCCCGGGCTACCGCCAGGGTAACTCCAGTCAAAATAGCTGGAATTGCAGCTGGCAAAACTACCTGAAGAATCATTTGATACTTAGAGGCTCCAATTCCCAGGGCCGCCCAGCGGATTTCCTGAGGGACGATTTTCAAGGCCTCATCCGTAGTCCGAATAATGGTAGGTAACATCAGTACCGCCAGGGCTACGCCTCCTGCCAGGGCAGAATAGCCTGGGAGTCCGGGCCTTACCATCAACCCGTAGATAAAGACACCAGCAATAATCGAGGGCACTCCGGCCAGAATATTGACTCCAAACCGTACGCCCTTGTCAATAAGAGTATCGTGGCCACTGAACTCTGCCAGCCAGATGGCGCCCATCACCCCGATTGGGACTGAAATCAAGGAAGCCAGAGACACGACCATCAAGGTGCCCGCGATGGCATTAGCAATACCCCCGCCGGGTAAACCAGGGGCCGGGGGCAGTTGGGTAAACAGGGCCAAATCCAAGCGATTTAGTCCATTCGCCGTTACATAAAAAAGAACTAATGCCAGCGGCACCAAGGCGCACAATATACAGAAACTGGATAATCCAGTCATGGCTATATTGAACAAATTGCGACTACTGGTAGGGTTAAACCTTAAATCTTGAGGATCAACCTGATCCAGGGGAGAATCGGTAGCCATAGTTTGCATACGCTCCTTCAAGAAACTACTTGCTGTTAGTCGTACTTGGCTTGTAGTCTACGTACAATCCAATCCGCCAGGATATTCACCAGCAAGGTTAAAATCACCAGCACGAAGGCGGCATACATCAGAGATGCCACCTGAATGCCCTTAGCTTCTGCAAATTGGTTAGCGAGCAACGATGAGATGGTATTGCCAGGGGCCAGAATAGAGCTGCTAATGGTGTTGGCATTGCCCACTAACATAGTTACGGCCATGGTTTCACCCATAGCCCTACCGAGAGCCAGCATCACACCTCCGACAATGCCAGAGATGGCCGATGGAATCAGGACCCGAAAAATAGTCCCCCAGCGAGTTGCCCCTAAACCGTAGGAACCTTGCCTGAGCTCTGGGGGTAGGGCTGCCAAAGAGTCTCGAGAAATAGCGGTAATAATTGGCAAAATCATGACCGTTAGGATCAGGGAGGCAGCCAGGATGCTAGGACCGGTAAAGGTAATGCCTAGCAGCCCCAAGAACCATTTCAGGGCTGGAATCAGCACAAAAATACCCCAGAGTCCGTACACCACACTGGGAATGGCTGCCAGCAATTCCACCAGGAATACCAAAACAGTGCGAATTTTCAGCGGAATGAAGTTCTCGCTCAAAAATAGGGCTGTTCCCAAGCCCAGGGGTATGGCTAGCAACAATGATAGGGCAGCGGTTAACAGGGTGCCGTAAATCATTGGCAGTACCCCGAAGGACTGACGGCCTTCTACAGGATTCCAGGAACTGGTCCATAAAAAGCCCAGGCCGTAGGCCTGAATAGCGGGCCAGGCTTGAATCAGGATCAGGAGGGCGATCGCAATTAACAGTGCCAGAATAAACAGGGCAAAGGTGAGGGCCGAACCTTCAAAGAATCGGTCCAGAAGCTTTTGGGTAGCCGACCTCGACCTGGAACTGGGAGCAGCAGGAGGGGTACCAGTGGTCACAGTAACCTCATTTACACCTTAAAAACCATACCAGATCACGAGAAGGAGGTTAGAGATAAACCTCCCCCCTTCTCGTTCCAACAGTTATGTCTATTTCAACTTAATTGTGTAATCTGAGGTAATGGCATCAGCTGCCGCCGCCACCTTCTCACGAACCTCCTTAGGCAGAGGCACATAGCCCAGGGTACTGGCTACCTGCTGACCTTCATTCAGGCCATACTCGATCATCATCTCCATGGCTTTAGCCTTAGCCGCATCAGGATAGTTCTTGTAGGCCAGAATCCAGGTATAGGTAACTACGGGATAGGAACCTTCCCCTTCCGGATCGGTGACGGAAACCCTGAGGTCCGCTGGCATTTTAACCGCACCCAAACTCACCCCAGCGCTTTCGTTAGAGGGAACGATAAACTTACCGGCTTTATTCTGTAGGGCTGCAAAGGTAAGGTTATTTTGCTTGGCATAGCCATACTCAATATAACCAATGGACCCTTCGGTCTGTTGAATTTGGGCGGTTACTCCCTCATTCCCTTTAGCGCCAACAAAGACACCGGTTTTGGGCCATTCAACACTCTTACCATGGCCGACCTCCTTCTCAAAATCGGGGGAAACTTTGCCCAGGTGTTTGGTGAAGACGCTAGTGGTGCCACTACCGTCGGAACGATGGACAAAGGTAATGGGTTTATTGGGTAGTTTTACGCCTGGGTTATCAGCAGCAATTTTGGCGTCGTTCCACTGGGTAATCTTACCTCTGGCAATATCCACGTAGGTCTGACGGGCTAGCTTCAGATCCGTTACCCCCGGCAGGTTGTAGGCCAGTACGATGCTACCAGCGGTCATGGGAAGGAGAATGACGCCACGCTTAACCTTGCCAATTTCTTCGTCTTTCATGCCGGTATCACTGGCACCAAAGTCTACGGTTTCAGCGGTAAATTGTTCTACCCCAGCGCCACTACCGACGGACTGGTAGTTGACCTGTAGGTCAGGTACCGCCTTGTTCAGTTCGATGAACCAATTCTGGTATAGGGGAGCTGGAAAAGTTGCCCCAGCTCCAGTTAGGGCGACCTTACCCCCCAGAGGAGAAGCCGTACCGGTGCTGGTACTGGTGGTGCTACCCCCACAGGCGGTCAGCCCCGCTAAAAGTATTACCGATGCGGCCAACCGTAGATCAATGCGTAATCCCGAAAGTTTTTGAAACATAGTTTTGCAACCAATCAACTCATTACTAAAGGCCCTAAGGGCCTCAATTCTGTTCTAAAAAACCAGGTAAACTCTACCGTTGAGGCGATTCATTTTGCCCACACGGGGTTTTGTACCAGGCTCATGAACCCGTTACCAGCCAGCCCGATGGTTCTATTCCATCAAGTTCTAGACCGGATCGGTTCAAAAATAGCATTCAACTCAACTGCACAGAACTACCATAGACTTTAGATAGCCCATCCAGGTAAAGGAAAGGTTATCAACAGCTCTGTCAACCTCAGGTTACGGGTATAAGGGTCCTGGATGGCCCTGTGGCTGGAGTGTTCAGGTTCGAGGACTATAAACTGACAGTGATGTTGGACTAAGGTGAGTTAGCGCTATCGAAACGATCTACGGGAATTTAAAGGGGCTAAAGCCCAGCCAACTAAAGCAGCTACAGCGGCTTTATCATCTACGGCTACCTGGAAATTGCGTCGTCACCCCCGATTTTGCCCAACGGTTAGCGGCCATCAGTACCGATATCAACAGCCCTATCGCTGTGTACGTCAACCGTCGGGGGCAGATAGTTCGGGTAGGGGTTGGTACCCTCAGACAAACCCAAATTCCCTTGATGGAACTGCCACGGTACGGGGACGATCGCCTCTGTGGGCTGCGTTGTCTTGCCACCCAAACGGAAGCGGAGACTCCCTCCCAGGCTATTCTCACCACCATGGCCCTACAACGACTGGATCTGCTAGGGGTGATTGTTCTCACGGGGTCTGGCTCCAGGGGGCGGGGTGGACGGGTGAGTGGCTATATTCAAAATACCTACCTGGCCCATTTGATTCCTGCGGCTGAGCCGCCCTGGACAGTATCGGCAATGGCTTTAGAGCAACTCTGCGAGCAGGACTTTCTAGCTCTGGTGGAGGGACTAGAGGCCGAATTCCAACGGGTTTTTACTGCCCGTCAGGTTGACCAGCACAGCGATCGCGTGGTGATTGTAGGGCTGCTTACCCAAAATCTAACATCGGATCATTTTCTACACCGCTTTGAGGAATTGGCCCGGTTGGTGGAAAGCGCAGGCGGTCAGGTCTTAGAAACTATTTATCAGCGGCGACCCCGTCCCCACCCCCAAACGGTCTTGGGTACAGGCAAAGTCCAGGAAGTAGCCCTGGTGGCCCAGACGGCTGGCGCTAATCTGGTGGTCTTTGATCGGGATTTATCTCCAGTCCAGGTACGTAACCTGGAAAATCTGATGGGGTTGCGGGTGGTAGACCGCACGGAACTAATTCTAGATATTTTTGCCCAACGGGCAAGAACCGGAGCGGGCAAACTTCAGGTAGAACTAGCCCAACTAGAATATCAAATGCCCCGCCTCACCGGACGAGGACGGGCGATGTCGCGACTAGGCGGGGGAATTGGCACCCGGGGTCCTGGCGAAACCAAACTGGAGACCGAGCGCCGCACGATTCAGCGCCGCATTAATAGGCTACAGCAGGAGGTTAATCAACTGCAGGCCCATCGATCGCGGCTGCGCCAGCAGCGTCAGTCGGACAACCTGCCCTCCATTGCCATTGTCGGCTATACCAATGCGGGGAAATCCAGTCTGATGAATGCCCTCACCAACGCCCAGGTCTACGCCGCCGATCAACTGTTTGCCACCCTCGATCCCACCACCCGGCGATTAACCATTCCCGATCCGGTCACCCAGCGGCCGATTTCCCTGGTACTCACCGATACGGTTGGTTTTATTGAGGAGTTACCGGCTTCCCTGATGGATGCCTTTCGCGCCACTCTGGAGGAGGTGACCGAGGCAGACGCCCTCATTCAGGTGGTGGATATTTCCCATCCAGCCTGGCCCGATCAGATTAACTGGGTGATGGAGATTCTGAAGTCCATGCCCGTTACCCCAGGTCCGATGTTACTGGTATTCAACAAAAGTGACCGGGTTGATGCCGCCGCCCTGGCCGTAGTTCAGAGTCGCTATCCCCAGGCTGTGTTTATCTCGGCAACGGAACGCTGGGGACTAGAGGTGCTGCGCGATCGCCTGCTACAACTGATTGCCTATGCTGGTGTCTGAACCGCCTGTAAAAGTACTTCACCCATTCCAAGGCCAGCTTTAAAGTTCCAAAAAAGTTCACCCTTGCGGGTGATAGGCAATTCCCCAGGACTTAAGTCATTCTATAGGAATCGAAGGGAATCGTATTGGCAGCTTGCTCCAAACAGCAAATTCTGCCAATAGCATCTTCGAAAGTTCAATCTATTTAGGGAAGTTTATCATGCCTTCGTCTACTCAAGTTAACGTCGCACCTTTGAATATTAGCATTAGCAGTATCTCAATCGGGTCTACGGGGCCTGATCCCGATACCGTGCTGAAGAAGGGAGAAGCCTTCGCCCTGACCGTAGGGGTACAGTTTAGTGGTGCCGGTGCCCTTGCCCTGACTCCCCTGGGTATTCCAGTTAAGGTTGAGTTTTTCGCCGAGTCCATTGGTTCCGGCAGCGAACTTTCCCTGGGCAGTGCTACTGTTAGCACTACCGCTGGGGTTTTGGTCTATCCGGTCACCCTCAATGTTCCCGCGGCCACCTCTGGTCTTCTGACTGCTGATCGAGTCTACAAAATCGCCGCCGTTCTGCGGGTTGGAGCTACCGCCTTCCCCGCCATTGCCAACGGTTTCTCAGAAGAGCTGGCGATTGAAGTCTACAATCCCTAGTTTTGGGATCTAGATCAGGGTGCCTACTACTATCTCAGTCGTCCATTTCCTTAGATTAAGACGGCGATTTAACTGGTTATTGGCTCAGGCATTGAGTTTAACTCACTGTCCTGAGCCAGATAACAATTCTCCCCATGGAAAAGCCCTGGCCAATACCAGGGCTTTTTAGCTATACCCGTAGCTACAGACAACGGGGCACCCGATGGAGGAGTGTAGGGTTCGTAACCCAGCCCTGGGCAATTAGCTAGGAACCCTACACCAGAGTTATGGTTAGCCCTGATCAAGGGGGGCTAACTCCCTGGCCTTGGCACGGATACTGCTGAGATGGCTCTTCACCGTATTCAACGAGATCTGTAGTTGATCAGCAATCTTCTGATAACTAGCCCTATGCCCCCGCCGCCACAACCACACCTGCCCTTCCTGAGGGGAAAGGGACCAATGCAAGGCTTCTAATCGGGCTAGGGACTGAGCCGTACGGTTTTGATCCTCAAGCACCACGAGAAAGAAGACATTATCAACTTCTGGAAAATTGAGATATTGCACCCGGACCCGCAGGTGGTCACCCTCTGGCGCCTGAAACTCCTGGGTAAGAATTAGAGGGTTTTCCGGAAATAACTTCCGTCCCTCCAGTAAATAACCGCAAATTCTCCAGAGACTGGGGGGTGCCTGGTTGGCTGCGGTCCCTTCCAGTTGGTTTAGATAGCGGATAAAGGTCTTGCCAGATTGATTGTTGTAAATTAGATCTCCATCTTCATTGAAAATCAGGATGCCATCGCTAAAACCTTCTAAGATGGCACTGAGCAAGGGAGAGCGATGGGAGAGGAGGACCTCTTTGATCTCGGAGCCTTTAATGGGCCCAGGAAATTGATCCGCGGTAAATGAACACTTAGGATTCATGGGGACTTTCCTAATTAAAACCTGAAAAAGTGGGGCAAAGCCAGGCTATTTGCTTGGCTAGGAAGAACTTCAATGGCTCGGAAAGAATTCCTCTCCATAAAGACCACTTATGTAACTGGACCACTGACAGAGCAGTAGGCTAAGCCCCTAAGTCGCCTTGGTCTGGGGCTGACGATGGGACACATCACGGGGGGAATCGGACCAGGGCTAGAGGTGGTATACTAAGCCTTCCTGCTTTTCCTGGCTTTAGATGGGGGTATAGACCCGATCCCTGGAGTGGTCTTATCCAAATCTTCTGCTTTAACCCTAGAGCAACCCATGGCCTTACTGGTTTATGGCATTCCCACCTGTGGTACCTGTAAAAAGGCGCTGGCCTGGCTTAACCAGGCAGGATTAACCTACGAATTTGTAGATACCCGCCTCACGCCTCCCGATCTCCAGACCATCTCCGCCTGGGTCAAGCGTCTGGGGTTAAAGCCCATGATCAATACCAGTGGCCAAGCCTATCGCAGTCTAGGGAGCGAAAGACAGACCTGGACCGAAGCCCAGTGGGTTGACGCCTTTGCCCAAAACCCCATGCTGTTGAAGCGGCCCCTGTTTGTTAAAGATGGAGAAGCGGTTATGGCGGGCTTTCGTAACCCGTCGCAGCTACTACAGGTAGGGTTGGATGGGAACTGATTACGCCAGTGATTACCATGTTCTACGACTGGATAACGGCCTGACTCTGGTTCACCATGAACTGGCAGCCACCCCCGTGGTAGTAGCCGATGTCTGGATTCGGGCGGGGGCAGGCATGGAACCCCTGGAATGGACGGGGATGGCCCACTTTTTGGAGCATATGATCTTTAAGGGCACCCCGACTCTAGCGCCAGGCATCTTTGATCATCTGGTTGAAACCCAGGGAGGTATGACCAATGCGGCCACCAGCCACGACTATGTTCACTTTTTTATTACCATTGCCGCCGATCGACTTGCCCATGCCCTTCCCCACCTGGCGGACCTCTTACTCCATGCGGTGATTCCAGCCGATGAGTTTGACCGGGAGCGCCTGGTAGTTCTAGAGGAAATTCGTCAAGCCGAAGATGATCCCGATTGGCTGGGTTTTCAGGCTATGGCAGAACAGGTTTACCAAGATCATCCCTACGGACGATCGGTGTTGGGGGCGGCAGCCACCTTAGAATCGCGATCGCCAGCCGAAATGCGCTGTTTTCACCAGGCTCACTACCAACCCGAAAATATGACGGTGGTCATTACCGGGGGTATTGCCCTGGAGCAAACGGTAGAAATTGTCAGCCAATCCTTTCAAGACTTTCCCGATCCCTGCCCCTGCCCCGCCCCGCCCACTCCCCTTATTCCCACAATTCAGGGGGTGCGACGGGAACAACTGACCCTGCCTTACCTGGAACAGTCCCGACTGTCTATGGCCTGGTTGGGACCCGGCATTGATAATCTTAAGGATGGCTACGGCCTCGATTTAATCTCCGCCCTACTGGGACAAGGCAGGAGTTCGCGGCTGGTGCGGGAATTACGGGAAGAACGCCAGTTGGTACAGGATGTGACCGCGGGGTTTTCTCTGCAACGGGATTGCAGCCTGTTCACAATTCAGGCTTGGCTAGATCGGCAGCAGGTAGACCGGGTAGAGGCCATTATCTGCGATCGCATCAGTGAAATGGCCCTTGAACCGATTCCCGCCAGCCAGCTGAGTCGAGCTAAGCGTCTCTTGAGCAACGACTACACCTTTTCTACAGAAGCCCCTGGCCAACTGGCCGGAATTTATGGCTACTACAGCACCATTGCCAAGCCAGGTCAGTGCTTTTCCTACATTCCTATGATTCAACAGTACAATGAAACTACCCTGCATCAACTGGCCAGTCAATACCTGACTCCGCTCCACTACGTTTCTACGATTCTCCATCCCCAATGAGGAACTATGGATCATAGTCAAGATTTAATCCTTATCTGATGTCAGGTCAGCGATTGTTCTCCCCTGGCCAGTGCCACCACCCTCTTAATCTGCCCTTAGTCAGCAGAGGTCACAGTGGTACTTGCCATTGTCCTTTTTAGTTACTACTAATTTTTTTGTGACAGCATCCCTTCTTTCTACATCCCGCCTGTACCGCACCGTTCTGAGTAACGGCCTGAAATTAATCGTCCTTGAGAATCCGGTGGCGGATATTATTTCAGCCCGTCTCTTCATCGGCAGTGGTCAGGCTCTAGAAACCGCTGAAACCCATGGACTGGTGAGCTTCCTCATGGGTTTACTAACCAAAGGAACGGCTACCCTATCGGCCATGGCCATTGCTGAAATGGTGGAGTCAGTGGGTGCTAGCCTGAGTACGGATGCCGCCCCTGACTACAGTGTGATCAGCCTCAAAACAGTCTCCGCAGATTTTGAGGAGATATTTACCCTGGCCACTCACCTGCTGCGATACCCAAGTTTTCCTGAGGCCGAAATTGATCTAGAGCGACGGCTAACCTTACAACAAATTCGGTCCATGCAGGAGCAACCCTTTACGGTGGCTTTTAACCATCTACGGGAGCAGATGTACGGCGATCATCCCTACGCCCTCTCGGGCCTGGGCTCCGAGACCAGCTTGACCGCCCTCACCCAGGCTGACCTGATGGATTTTCATCGCCAGCAGATACGACCTGACAATCTGGTGGTCACTATTGTGGGACGGATTCCTCCAAAGCAGGCCGTGGATCTGGTGGAACGAACCCTGGGAGATTGGCGTTGCCCCGATCAACCTCGACCCCAGGTGACTTTGCCCAGCCTGATGACTAGGGCTAACTGTCGGGTAATTCCCCAGAACACCCATCAGGCCATTGTCATGGTGGGTTATGCTGCTGCCTCAATCCACGCCCCTGGCTTTGCCGTCCTAAAACTTTTAAATACCTATTTAGGTAATGGCCTATCCAGTCGTTTATTTGTAGAACTGCGGGAGAAGCGGGGCTTGGCCTATGATGTGTCGGCCCTTTATCCTACCCGGCTGGGACAATCCCAATTCGTCACCTATATGGGAACAGCCCCCGATAATACGGCGATCGCCCTGGAGGGACTACGGTTCGAGGTGGAGCGCCTGACCCAAGACTACCTCAGCGAAACAGAACTGCAGGCTGCCAAGAATAAGCTCTTGGGTCAGTATGCCCTGGCTAAACAAACCAATGCCCAGTTAGCCCAAATTCTCGGCTGGTATGAAATTCTGGGCTTGGGACTTGAATTTGACCAGAAGTTTCAAGAGGAGGTGGCTGCCGTGACTGCCACAGAGGCTAAGGTGACTGCGGAGAAATACTTTAGAGATCCCTGTATTACCCTACTGGGTCCAGAGACAGCGGTGGGTCCAGTGGGTAAGGATCAGGGCTGCTGGTAGAGAATTTGCATAATGCGGGATCCAGGTTCACTGAGGGCATCACGGGCAATGGTGGCTACCTCCCCCGTCACACTGGCTCGGTACTCCCCAACCTGGTCGCCAAAGGCGTTGTACTGACGAGCCACCACCTGACCCGGACTGACCCGGGCTTGAATATCCACCAGTAACTCGAGAAAACCACCCGTGCTGGAGCGGATAGTTTCAAAGGCGTTACCAAAGAAAGTTCCCACGTCCTGGGCGGTGCGCCCCAGGGGAGCCTCAATCACCTGGTAGTGTTTGAACAGATTCAGGGTGCCTTCCACCGCCAGGGCAATCTTAGCTGGATCAAAAACTCGAGGACTACCAATTTCCAGGGTTAGGGCAGGAATACCCGCCTGCATCAGAGCCATTTCCAGGGTCCCCTGCTCTCCAGCGTCATCCTTAATCTGTTGAACCGGAAACAGTTCCGCCATCTGGCGTAGGGTGGGTTGGCGCAGGTCAGCATACATAAATAGGGTGAAATCACTGCCGGTGGAAACGGTGTGAAAGTCAATCGCCCGGTCCAGGTTGGGTTGGAGCAGGCGCTGCCACAACAGAGCCGCGTGGCGACTGGCGGGCGTATCGCCATGGTCATCGCCGGGCCAGACCCGGTTCATATCGACGCTGAGGCCGCCCCCGTAGGCCATGGGCCAGCGGGCCTGGGTAAACTCCAGGGCGGCCCGGGAAAGCCCCAGCACAGCGATCGCACTACCGGCCATAGCACTGGGATCAAGGGCCGCCATCACGTCCTGGACCGCCTTGATGGAACTGAGTTCGTCGCCGTGTACCCCGGCGATCAGGCCAAGGCGTGGCCCCGGGCGCACTCCCCTGGCCACCAAAAGGGGCACGTACCAGTATTGACCTGTGCCCATGGCCACTCCCTGGAAGAAGAAGCGGTGAGTTTGCCCCGGTGGTAGATCTTCCAGGTTGAGGTGACTAATCACCGGTACCCCCTGGAGGGTATCGCCAGTATAGGTAGTGGGGGCAACGACCATGGTCCTAGCTTTTAAAACGGTACATCTTTATCGGGGTGGGAGGGTTGTTTAGCCCCCGCTTCCGATGGCCGTAGGGGACCCTCTGCCAGCCAATTTAGATCATCCCCCAAGTCGACCACCTGGCCATTAAAAAATTGGGCAAAGGTTTTGACGGCGCGCTCAAAATCAGTGGCGATTTCCGGCGGTGGGGGAGATTGGGTCTCTACCCAGGCCGCCTCTCCAGTGGCCTGACCCCTGGAAACCGGTGGAGATGGTGGCGGGGGCGAGGGGTCATCTCTAACCGCAGGGGGCGGGGTGGGAACCTGGGTGTGGTTAATGGTTGGTACGGGACTGGCCCCTGGGGCCTCAGGCTTTGGGTCGGGGAGAACCTCCAGGGAAACCTGCACCTTTCGTTGCAGTACCTTCTCAAAGGCGGTGGCAATATTGTCGACCCGACCTTGGGCCATCTTAAACAGGGGGCGGGAGTTAATCCCAATGCGGGCCACGGCCCCATCTAAAAATAGCAAACTGCCCTGCTGCTGCATCAGGGCGCGGGTCCCCAGCGGCTCCAGAACAGCAATCACGCGGGCCCAAAGCAGATCCAGGGAAACCCCCTCTACTCCCTCCAGGGGGGCAACTGGGGCAGTAGATAGGGGCGGGGCGGGCTGAAGCGGGACAGGGGGGGGCTGAGCGGGGCTAGGGATCACCTCTGGTGCGGGACCGTTAGACACCGGTGGGGCCATGGGGATGGGGCGATCGGTTGGGCTCGGTGGATGTGTCCCTGGTGCCGCCACCGGTTCCGGTACCGCTCTCACCCCTGGTGTGACCCTGACTGAGGGCTCCCGATCGCCAGTACCCACCAGGGAGCAGGGGAGTAAGCCCAGCAGGGTGACCTCTAACCATAGGCGCGGTTGGGTAGTATTTTTCACCTGGGCCTCGGCGCTGCGCAGGTGTTGTTGCCCTAGTAAAAGCTGGCCCTGATCTACCCCCGCCACCAGGGATTGCATTTCGGTCCAGGTGGGCGGGGTCACCGCCACCAAATCCTGGCGATCGGGAGCGGTTTTGGCAATCAGTAAATCCCGGTAGAAACCCGCCAGGTTTTGGAGCACAATCAAGGGCTCTCGACCCCGATCCATAAGTTTGCGGGCCTGGTATAGGACAGTGGCACTATCCTCGGTTAGGATCGCCTGGGCCAGGGCCAGTAGATCCCGCTCCGGCACTGCCCCCACCAGGTCCCACACGGTTTCTGCATTCACCGGTGGCTCCAGCAAGCTCAGTTGATCTAATAGACTCTGGGCATCCCGTAAACCTCCCTGGGAAACTTGGGCCACCAAGCGCAGAGCCGGTTCCTCAATGGCGATCGCCTCGGCTTGGGCGATCGCCCGCAGGTGGACCAGCATTGGCTCCAGGGGAATCCGACGGTAATCAAAACGCTGACAGCGAGAAATAATGGTGGGTAGGACTCGCTGCGGGTCGGTGGTGGCCAGCACAAAGACCACCCTAGCGGGAGGCTCCTCCAAAGTTTTGAGCAGGGCATTAAAGGCAGCGATGCTGAGCATGTGGCACTCATCAATCACGTAAACCTTGTAACGACACTGCACCGGCGCAAACTGGGCCCGATCAATCAATTCCCGAATGTTATCAACGCCGGTATTACTGGCGGCGTCAATCTCAATGAAATCCAGGGCCGATCCATTGGTGATGGAGCAGCAGGTTTCACAACGACCGCAGGGCTCAGGGGTGGGATGATCCTGGGCAATACAGTTAAGGGACTTAGCCAGAATTCGGGCGCTGGAGGTTTTCCCCGTTCCCCGGGGGCCACAGAACAGGTAGGCGGGAGCAATCCTACCCTGACGCAGGGCATTACCCAGGGTAGCCGCGATCGCATCCTGGCCGACCAGCTGACCAAAGGTCTGGGGACGATACTTATGGTGGAGGGGTTCGTAAACCATAGCACTAAGATACCGCGCTCCTCAGAAAATCGGCACAGGCATATAGATCCACTGCTATCCCTTGAGGCCAGGCAAAAAATGGGAAGAATCAGAAAACAGGATTTGATCCGGGTTGCCTTTCTTAGTAGGATGCAGTGATGGCAACTCGATATAAAAAATCATAGGTCTTGAAACGCCGTGGGAAAATTTATTATTGCTGGCAACTGGAAAATGTATAAAACCCAGGCAGAAACCCTGGCTTTCCTAAAATCTTTTTTGCCCCAGGTGAGTGATACCCCCGATAACCGGGATGTCGTACTCTGTGCTCCCTTTACCGCCCTGGGCGCCCTATCCCAGGGGTTGCATGGATCCCGAGTCACCATTGGTGCCCAGAATATCCACTGGGAGGTAGAGGGTGCCTACACGGGTGAAATTTCCGGAGATATGCTGCGGGAACTAGGAGTCCGCTACGTAATTGTGGGGCACAGTGAGCGCCGTCAGTATTTTGGTGAGACCGATGCCACCGTTAACCAGCGTCTGAAACAGGCTCAACGATCTGGCTTAACTCCCATTTTATGTGTGGGGGAAACCAAACAACAGCGAGATGCCGGGGACACAGAGCGAGTGATTACTACCCAGATTGAGCAAGGTCTGGTAGAGGTGGATCAAAATAATCTGGTAATTGCCTACGAGCCTATCTGGGCGATTGGTACCGGTGACACCTGTGAAGCGGAGGAAGCCAATCGGGTAATTGGGGTGATTCGCAAGCTTCTTAAAAATCCCGATGTCCCGATCCAGTACGGTGGCTCAGTCAAACCCAGTAACGTTGATGAACTCATGGCCCAGCCTGAAATCGATGGCGCACTGGTAGGCGGAGCCAGTTTAGAAGCCGACAGCTTTGCCCGGATTGTTAATTTTCAGTAGCAAAGATCTGTCGCGATGGCCAGGATCAACCATCCCCCACTATCCTGGAGCAGTGGGAAATCTGGCTTTAGGTGGACACCTGTGCTCTGTTACAGAGGACCAGGGCTATACCCAGGCTCGGTGCATTCATCGGGGTAACCAATGGCATTAGTTGCGGGGATACCAATACCCCTTGAGCGGGTAAGGGGTATGCTGCCCATCTTCCTGCTGCTGGTGGCAGGCTGCCATCCCCCAGTAGCGGGGGATAGGTCTCCTCCCGCCGTTACCACTAGTTCGCCAGTCGCTGCCACTCCCCCTGGCGGCCATAATATCAGTGCCCCAGGTTATCAAGTTACCTCGATTAATCCTCCTCGATCTGCCACCCTGGCCAGTCAGAATTCCCAAGCCCAGATTAATCTGCGATCGCAGCCCAGTCTCCAAGCCGAAGTGGTTGCCCAGGGCCGATCGGGGGACAGTATCCAGTTACTCTCCTTAACGGAGGCCGAAGGCGGATACACCTGGTACTACGGTCAACTTGGGCAAGCCAGCCGGACCGGTTGGGTGCGGGGTGACCTGGTTAAGGTGGGTGGGCCAATGCCAACACCAGCCACTGCCGCTGGCAGTCCGGCCCAGCCCTGTGGCTCAGATCGCCAGGAAGCCGCCTTTGAAACCCGGTCCTTTGCCATCCATATCTGTAACGCCCAGGGAAAACTGCGTTACCTCAGTACCGATAAAACCACCCAGGCCGGGATTGTGATCCAGACCGTCATCCATAATCAGGGCACCTACATTGCCATTGACGGCGATCGCCAGTACCACGTTAATAACCAAAGTCTGGGGGTTTACCAGGTGAACAACGGCAACTATAGTCAACTAGCGGCAGAAAAGGTACTGAAATCCCAGTAGGGGGTTAAACTCTCAGTCCCTGCCCTTCCCCTATCGTTTGAAAGGATAGCTAATCTATGGAACGAACCATCATCAACACCGATCAGGCTCCCGCTCCGGTCGGCCCCTATAACCAGGCGGTGGTAGCCAGCGGTCAGATGATTTTTGTAGCGGGTCAGATTGCCCTCGATCCCATCAGCGGGGAACTGGTGGGCCCGGGAGATGTGGCGGCTCAAACCCAACAGGTGATCGCCAATCTGGGGGCCATCCTGGCGGCGGCCGGAGCCAGTTTTGATAACGTCGTCAAAACCTCGGTATTCCTTAAGGACATGGAGGATTTCGCCACCGTAAATCAAATTTACGGCCAATACTTTGGCGGGGCGACGGCCCCAGCTCGCGCCTGTGTGGAGGTAGCCCGTCTGCCCCGGGATGTGGCGGTGGAAATTGAGTGTATTGCGGTGATTTAGGGATAGCCCTAGTCACGGTTGGGGGGAAAAAGGCTCATCAGACCGCCTACCCAGCCCTGGCTTTGACCGATACACCGGGTTCTAAACCCTCTGGCCAAAGCCATGATCTAATCTTTGTCGGTAGTTCCCCGGCCAGTCTAGTTAGGAGACTAGGGCCGGGGACACCCGATCACGATCGGTGAGGATTTCGTAGCCGGTCTCATTCACTAGAACCGTGTGCTCAAACTGGGCCGAGAGCCCCCGATCAACGGTGACCACAGTCCACTGGTCTTTAAGGGTGCGGGTCTGTTTCGAACCGGCGTTGAGGATTGGCTCGATCGCCAGGGTCATGCCTGGTCGAAGCTTGACGTTAGGTAGTTCGCGGGTGCGAAAGTTAAAGACCGAGGGGGCTTCGTGGAGGTTGCGCCCCACCCCATGACCGGTAAACTCTTCCACAATGCTAAACCCATAGCCGTTGACACAGTCTTCGATGGCACCGGCGATATCCAGCAGGGTGTTACCAGGTTTAACCTGGTTAATACCGGCGTAGAGAGCGGCTTCTGCTGCGGTCATCAGGCGCTTTGCCTGGGGAGAAATTTCCCCCACTCCCAGGGTAATACAGGAGTCTCCATGAAACCCCTGGTAGTAAGCACCGGTATCCACCTTGAGGAGGTCGCCCCGGCGCAAAATCTGGCGCCGGTGGGGAATGCCGTGCACCACCTGGTCATTCACACAGGCACAGATAGAGGCCGGAAAGCCATGGTAGCCCTTAAAGCTGGGGGTGGCCCCCAGGTCTCGAATCCGATCCTCCGCGTAGGCGTCGAGATCGGCCGTAGACAGACCTGGCTTGACCATGGCCTGAATTTCCTTCAGGACCGTGGCCACAATGGTGGCAGCCTGACGCATAATCTCAACTTCAGCGGCAGTTTTTAACTCTACCCCCTGGACTCGCCGCCGCCGGGCCGGTAGGGTGGGGCGATCGCTGGGGCGAGAAACTAACCTGGCCAGAAAATTCATAGACAGCCTGTCGGCGAGGGTAAACTTCTTTAACAGTGTAATCGGTTTAGTCGGCAGCCCCCAGTGACAAGTGGGCTTATCCGGAATTTTTCTGCAAATACTGCACTAAGGCCCGTAGACCCAGCTGATAACTATGGGAGCCAAAACCAGAAATCTGGCCAATGGCAACGGGGGCAATATAGGAATGGTGACGAAAGGACTCACGTTTATAAATATTACTAAGATGGACTTCGACTACGGGTAAACCCACCGCAGCGATCGCATCCGCTAGTGCCACACTGGTGTGGGTATAGGCACCAGGATTAATTAAAATACCGTGCTTTTGGCCAAAGGTGGCTTGAATACAATCTACTAGAGAGCCTTCACTATTAGATTGAAAACAGTCAAGGATCACACCCAGGGTGTTAGCCTCTTGCAACAAAGCATCGTTAATATCGGATAAAGTTTGAGTGCCGTAAATCTTCGGTTCCCTTAAGCCAAGTAAGTTTAGATTAGGACCGTGGATAACCTGAAGGCTAAACAATCTTTGAGTTCCTCAAACTTTTCCAACCTAGACTGTAAACCTGGCTAAAGGTCGTCTAAGACACCTTTCCAGAGGAGACCTGAGCTACACATCCTGGGTCTCTTCCAGGACTACCCTCTAGCACTGCGTTGGCTTAATTCCTTGGGATGAGTCCGACCATCTCAGGAAATGACAAACATACGAATAAGCCGGATTTACCCTATCAAGGGGGTCTACGGCTACATCTTTATTCTATATGAGCTTCAAGAGTCAGCGACGATTTTCTTCCACTGGAATAGGAATTAAATCTGGCTCCTGTTGAGGTTCTGAACCAAAGAGAGCATCAATAATGCTATCAAGCCACTCACGCAACTTATCGAGAGCCTTTTCGATGTAATCCATCAGGTCTTAACTCCTTGAAGAAGTATTTATACCAATCAGTTTAAAAACTGGCCTCAGGTTAATTGAGTAAACCTTTACATAATCTTATCATAACCAAGCCTGGGGTGGTAAGTAAACACTATAGAAGGTACCTGCAGCTATGGCCTTAGCCAAAACGCCCTAGCCTTTTCAAGCAGACTGTCTGCCCCGTCACCCGCGGCTGGAACTATAAAACCAGCTTTTCCCTGTCTGGCGCGGCAACAGCGGATCCCCTTAGCCCCTTAGGTCGGCTCTGTGAGTAAATGGCGTCGCAGTAAATCTAACGCGGAGTGGGCGCTGAGATGACGCACCCAGTCTCGCCCCCGAAAGGCTGAAAACTCATACTTGAAGGCTATGGCCTGACGATTTGGGGTAGCCAGACCAATATAGACCAGGCCCACTGGTTTGACCGCTGTTCCTCCCTCTGGCCCGGCGATACCCGTTACGCTGAGGGCCCAGTCGGTCTGCAGAATTGCCTGAACGCCTATCGCCATCTGACCAGCCACTTCCTCACTGACGGCCCCTACTCGGGCGAGGAGGGTGGCATCTACCTGTAGCAGATTGGTTTTGACTTGGTTATCGTAGGCAATAATACCCCCTCGAAAGTAGGTAGAGCTCCCAGCTACGGTGGTTACCAGGTGGCCTATTCCCCCACCGGTACAGGATTCGGCCACCGCCAGGGTCTGCTGCCGCTGGCGCAGCAGGTTGCCGACTACGGTAGCCAGGTTGTCCCCATCGATGCCGTAGCAGTCCAAACCCAACAGGGCTTTAATCTCCTGCTCTACTGGTGTAATCAAATCCAGAGCGGCATCCCGGCAATTTGCCCGGGCGGTAATGCGTAGTTTGGCTTCACCATGGCTGGCGTAGGGAGCGACGGTAGGATTACTCAGGGCTAAGTAGGTTTGTACTTTTTCTGCCATGGCCGATTCACTGATTCCCCAGCAACGCAGCATACGACTGACCATGGTTTGCCGTACCCAACCGTGATTTTGCAGGTAGGGGACGGCGGTACAGCGCCACATTTCCTGCATCTCTCGGGGCACACCTGGAAAGGTCATCAGCGTCAGGCTGGGACGGGGCTGCCAGATGACGCCGGGGGCGGTACCCAGGGGATTGGGTAGGACCTCGGCTGTTACGGGCAAACGTGCCTGTTTGCGATTGCTGGGGGGCATTTCTCGTCCCCGTTGGCTGAATTTGGTTGCGATATCTGTGAGAATTTCTGGATGCTCCACCAGGGGCACGGCAAAGAAATCCGCCAGGGTTTCCAGCGTCAGATCGTCAGGGGTAGGACCTAGTCCGCCGGTAAATAGAAGTAACTGCGATCGCTCGCAGGCCAGAGCCACTACCTCCTTAATGCGGCTGGGGTTATCCCCCACTACCGTTTGGTAAAAGTGAGAAATACCCAGATTAGCCAGTTCTCTGGCTAGAAACTGGGCGTTGCTATTGAGAATATCCCCCAATAGCAGTTCAGTGCCTACGCAAATTATTTCAGCGCCCATCGTCATAGTCGGCTTCCTAATCCCTGGCAACGATCACAGTTATTAAATCAGATGGCTTACCAGTTAAGTTGATAGACTGGGAAGGTTAAATCCTGGCGTTCTATGATCCGATGGCTAGCCGATAAATCATTCTGGAGTCCTACGGTCCTGGCCATACTGGTAGGTGGCCTGGTTTACCGCACTATTGTAGCAACCTGGCTACCCGTCGGCTTTGATGAAGCCTACTACTATCTCTATAGTCGTTACCTACACTGGAGCTACTTTGATCATCCCGCCATGGTCGCCCTGGTCACCGGAGTCGGCTGGTGGCTAACGGGGATCATTTCTCCCCTAACTATTCGACTGGGGGCTCTGGGGCTCTATAGCATTAGCTTGATCCTGCTATATCGGTCAGCTAGCCACCTTTATTCCCTCGCTGTAGGCCAGGTCACCCTCACCCTGGCCAGCCTGATTCCCCTATTTACCATTGGCTTTGGCATCTTAACCTCCCCTGACAATGGCCTGATTCTGTTCTGGAGCGCCACATTATTAGTGGCCCTGCAGGAGTTTTTTCCCCGCTCTGGCGCAGCCACAGATTGGCAACCCTACACCCCTTCCTGGCGTATTGCCCTGCTGGGATTGGTGGTGGGCTTGGCCTGTCTGAGTAAATACCATGGATTTATCCTGGGAATCAGTCTGGTGGGGTTTTGTCTAAGTTGTCGGCCCTATCGCCGGGCTCTGCTATCTCCCTGGGTTTTAGCGGCCCTGGCTGTATTTATTCTCAGTCTCTTTCCCCTGTGGTACTGGAACAGTCAACATGACTGGATTTCCTTTCGGTTTCAGTTAGGTATGCGGTTCGATGGGGATAGCAGTAGCAGTCATTTCAACCTGCTGCAAATGCTGGTCTACTGGTTAGTCTCCAATGCCTACCTGTTTCCCCTCTTTGGCCTACCCCTCTGGTGGGTGGTAATGGATAAGACGGGAAGGCTGCTGGCGGCTACTTGCCGTTCCCAGGGTAGCCAGCAATCCTATCCCCTAGCCCTGCTACTTTGGCTATCTTTGCCGATTATGCTGTTGTTTACCGTTCTGGGAGGTAAACAACAGGTCTTTCCTGCCTGGCCAGCACCGGGCTATTGGGGTGCCACCGTTTTGCTGGGGGCTCAAGCTGTGGTCTGGCAACAGCAACGGCCTGGCTGGGTGCGCCGCTGGCTATGGGGGTCGGGATGTTTCCTTGCCCTTCTCTCACTTCTGGCCTTACTTCACATCAATCAAGGGTTATTCCAAAAGCCCAACTCCTATGTTCCCTGGGCGGGATTAGTGCCTGTAAAACAGGACGGTTCTACAGAATTACTGGATATTCTCCAATTGAGGCGATCGCTGCAGGATCATCCGGCCCTAGAAGGGGTTTTGTCTGGGGTGGGTTTTGTTTTTACCAATCAATACTATCTGGGCGGATACCTGGATATGGCCCTCCATCCCCTAGCCCCCATACCCGTTACAGCCTTTAGTCAGGACCCCAGAGGATTTGCCTTTTGGTTTAACCAAAACCAGTGGTTGGGAAAAGATGCCCTATTTATGACCCTGGAACGCTTTGCCAACCAGCCAGAAATTATCGATCAGTACCGGCCCCTATTTGGGGATATCCAACCCTTAACTGTTATCCCCCTCTATAGGGCAGGAGAGGTAACGGAAACTATCCACATATTTCTAGCGAAACAGTTTCGTCAGGCATATGAATATCCCTACGGTAATGGTTAAGCACTAAGGTCGCCTTAACGAGTTTGCTGCCGTAACCGCCAGCCAACATAACTTAGCAAGGCAGTAGCACCTAAAGCATAAGCAACACCGCTGGGAATGCCAGAGAAGGCCAAAGCCAGGCTACCTACCCAGAGGGTCAAAATATAAATAAAGACCACAGTCACTCGGTGGGACAAACCGGCATTGAGGAGTCGATGATGGAGATGGCGCTTGTCAGCTACAAAGGGGGATTTGCCGGAGCGAATCCGATCTACGATTACCGCCGACATATCTAAAATCGGTACCGCCAGAATCAAGTAGGGTAGCAGAACGGCGGCGGTGGTAACAATCTTAACCAGCCCAATCACCCCCACTCCAGCCAGGGTAAAGCCCATAAAATAGGCACCACCATCGCCCATAAAGATTTTTGCCGGGTTAAAATTGTAGCGCAGAAAACCCAAGGCACCCCCTGCCAGGGCGGCGGCAATCAAGGCGGCGGCGGGTTGGTTCATAAATAGGCAAACCACCAGCATAATCGCAGCAGCAATCCCCGAAACCCCGGCGGCCAGTCCATCAAGCCCATCAATCCAGTTGATGGCGTTAGCCATACCCACCAGCCAGATGACGGTAATTGGCAGACTAATCACAGCGGGCAGGGAAACTAGTCCATGGAAGGGAATGGTTAGGAAATTAATGCTAACCCCTACCTGCCAGGCTAGGGCCGCCACCACCGACTGCATCACCAGTCGGGTCAGGGGAGAAAGGCCAAATAAATCATCGGTTAGGCCAATTAGGAAAAAGGCTAGCCCACCAATGGTAACGCCCCAAATTTGATACTCCTCTGGAGGCGCTAGATGATGCCCCCCACTATCAAGAAAGCCTCCGCTAAACCAAACAACCAGCAGAGCTAGGAAGGTACCCAGAAAAATGGATACTCCCCCCAGGCGCACCATGGGTTTTTGGTGAACTTTTCGTCCCCCTGGCATATCCACCTGGCCACTTTGAAGGCCTATACGGCGGACGATAGGAGTGGTTAAAAGCACAACCCCGGCAGAGATGAGGAACGCGAAGAAATGATGCAGATGAAATGGCATCTGAACTCCTAGCTGGAGAAACCCTGATCGGGCGAATTGGATCGCCGCCAGGTGGTCCAACAGCACGGAGGGTTCTATTTATAAACGTGCTGATCCAAAAAATGGCTCAGGTTAAGCCTGGGATCAGTAACGTTCAGTCAACCCCCCGATCAGACCATCTGTAAACGAGGCCAAACCCCATGCAGATTATGACAGATGATCAAGGCAGTAAACTCTAAATTCTGACCATTCGCCCAGGAGCATTGCCGTACTACCGAAATCCGATAAAAAATGGTTTACAAGCTCCAGAGTACAGCCTTGGCCAGAACCCCTAGGACTAGGTGAGTCGTGAAGCAGGTGTTCTGGCTCTTCTCTGCCCCCTTACATGGGGCTACGGCCCCTATTCTAGGAACCCGCGGAGGTTAGAGTTGTCCAGGGGTAGTCGTGTAAACCATTGCTCATCTTATTTAAACCAGGGCAGGAACCAGACCGCTTAAATGGGGATAGAGGGGAAAATTCTCACAGAGAGAAGCTACTCGCTTCAAACATTGCTTTTCCATTGCTCCATCTTGGGGGTTGAGGAGTCGATCGGCAATGATGTCGGCAATAACCATAAACTCCTGGCTACCCATACCCCGGGTGGTCATAGCCGGTGAACCCAAGCGCAGCCCACTGGTCACGAAGGGCGATTCAGGATCGTAGGGTACGGTGTTCTTATTAGCCGTAATGTTAACGGTGCTTACCAGTTGGTCAGCCTGTTTACCGGTCATACCAATGGAGCGCAGGTCCACCAACACCAGGTGGTTATCGGTACCGTTGGAAACTATTTTAAAGCCCCGCTTCTGGAGCTGACTGGCGAGAGCCTGGGCGTTTTCAATGACTTGGGCCGAGTAGGTACGAAACTCAGGTCGTAGGGCTTCTCCAAAGGCAACGGCCTTGGCTGCAATAACATGCTCGAGAGGACCACCCTGGGTACCAGGGAAGACCGCCTTATCAAATTGCTTACCCAAATCGGCATCACGGGTCAAAATCAGTCCTCCCCGGGGTCCCCGCAGGGTTTTATGGGTCGTGGTGGTCACGACGTCGCAAAGGGGTAATGGATTGGGGTGTAGCCCGGTGGCAACTAAACCGGCGATATGGGCGATGTCTGCCATTAAATAGGCCCCCACCTCATCGGCGATCGCCCGAAACTGGCTGAAGTCAATCTGGCGAGGATAGGCTGAATAGCCACAAATAATCAGCTTGGGACGATGTTCAAGGGCCAGGGCGCGAATTTGATCGAAGTCAAGCTGCTCAGTCTCACGGCTTACCCCATACTGACAGACCTTAAACCACTTACCAGAAACGTTTACAGGAGAACCGTGAGTAAGGTGGCCCCCATGGGATAAATCCATCCCCATAATGGTGTCCCCAGGTTGGAGAAGGGCCAGAAAAACGGCAAAGTTAGCTTGGGCTCCAGAGTGGGGCTGAACATTGGCATGGGCAGCACCAAATAGTTGTTTAGCCCGATCAATAGCTAACTGTTCGGCCTCGTCTACAAAACCACAACCACCGTAGTAACGCTTGTAGGGAAGACCCTCAGCATACTTATTGGTCAGTACAGACCCCTGGGCCGCCATCACAGCAGCCGAGGTAAAGTTTTCGCTAGCGATCAATTCCAGATGGTCGCGCTGGCGCTGCAGTTCCTGCTGCAAAATCTTTGCTAGCAAAGGATCGGACTTAACCAGAAAATCGAAGTTGGTTTCAGGCACAAGCAAGGCTCCTGGTGAGGGTGATTGATTAAGATAATCCGGTAGAAACTAGTAGGAATAGCTATGACAAAATAGCAAGGCCCCGCAAATCAATAGATAAACGGATATCGGTATAGCTTTATGACAGCAGAGGCTATTAAAATCTCCAAGGTAAATGTTACAGTCTGTAACATATAATGAAAAGCCATATAGCCATTGCCAGTCTGGCTAGGATAGGCCCGCAAGGCTGTTTCCTATAGGCTAAGGCCCAGAGATTTACACGGTGTCTTATTTTCAATGGCGCCGATTGCACCTATGCTCCCATTCTATCGGTTTGACTAATTTTGTCGAAAGCGAGTGCAGTTGTGAGAGTCTAGTTTAGGTAAATGCACCTCTGGTCGACTTAAGGTTTACCTTCTTAGGTTTGGAATATTAATGTTGCAATTGACTGATTCTGTCTCCGGCCAAGCTTTCTCCTCGGTTGAGGAGGCCTATGAATTATGTCGTCAGGTAACGGCTCAGTATTCCAAGACTTTTTACATGGGCACCCTGCTCATGGCCCCGGCTAAGCGGCGGGCCATTTGGGCTATCTATCTCTGGTGTCGCCGAACCGACGAATTAGTAGATGGCCCCCAAGCCCAGTTCACCAGTGAGGCCACCCTCGATCGCTGGGAAGCTCAGCTTGAGTCCCTCTTCTCGGGTTGTCCGGTGGATGATGAGGATGTGGCCCTGGTGGATACCCTGGAACATTTTGCCCTCGACATTCAGCCCTTTAAGGATATGATTGCGGGCCAGAGAATGGACCTGCGTCGCTGTCGCTACGATACCTTTGAAGAGCTGGAGCTTTACTGTTACCGGGTCGCCGGCACCGTTGGTCTGATGTCCACCACGGTGATGGGAGTTGATCCCCAGTTAAAAACTGCGCCCTGGTGTAAAAACCGTACCCTCGATCCCACCCAGGAGGCGATCGCCCTGGGGATCGCTAACCAACTCACAAATATTTTGCGCGATGTGGGGGAAGATGCCCGACGGGGTAGAATCTATCTGCCCCTAGAGGATCTGAACCGCTTTAATTATAGTGAGGCGGATTTAATGGCAGGGGTTATCGACGATCGCTGGCGAGAATTAATGGCCTTTGAAATTGAGCGAGCCCGACAGTTCTACCGATCTGCCGAGGCAGGTATTAGCTTGCTCAGCCCTGACGCGCGTTGGCCGGTTTGGTCTGCCCTCGATCTCTATAAGCAAATTCTCGATGTGATTGAACAAAATGGTTACGATGTGTTTAATCGTCGAGCCTACGTTCCTTCCTGGCGAAAATTGATTACCCTGCCAGGGGCTTTACTCAAAGCTAAAGTGCTTTAACCAAATCATGGCAAATCAAACCGATCCGATTCAGGTGATTGGCGGCGGTCTGGCGGGCACCGAAGCGGCCTGGCAGATAGCCCAGGCGGGTTTGCCCGTTATCCTCTGGGAAATGCGTCCTCTTACCCCATCTCCGGCCCACCACAGTGAAGAGCTAGCAGAGTTGGTCTGTAGCAATTCCTTTGGGGCCCAGGCCAGCGATCGGGCTTCGGGCTTACTACAGGAGGAACTACGTCGTCTCCAATCGGTGGTAATTGGCAAGGCCGATCACCATCAGGTACCGGCTGGTGGTGCCCTGGCGGTAGATCGGGCCCTCTTCAGCCGTGATCTGACCCTCACCCTAGATCGCCATCCCCTGATTGAGTTACGTCGTCAGGAAGTCACCCAAATCCCTTCCTCTGGGATTATTGTCCTAACCACTGGTCCCCTGACCAGCACCGCCCTGGCTGCAGACCTGCAAGATTTTACCGGCGAAGCCTATATGAGCTTCTTTGACGCCGCCAGTCCGATCGTAGTGGGAGACAGCATTGATCGAACCGTTGCCTTTATGGCTTCCCGCTACGATCGCGGTGAGGCCGCCTATTTAAATTGCCCCATGGATCGGCAACAGTACCAACAGTTTCGTGCGGCCCTTTGTCAGGCTGAGCAGGCCGAATTAAAAGAGTTTGAACGGGAAACCGCTAAATTTTTCGAAGCCTGTCTGCCGATCGAGGAAATGGCTCGACGGGGAGAAGACACCATGCGCTACGGTCCCCTCAAGCCAGTGGGGCTGTTTGATAGTCGACTGGGAGACTTTCAAGACCCGGCTAACCGGTCCCATCGACCCTATGCCGTGGTCCAGCTGCGCCAGGAAGACCGCCATGGCCAGCTCTGGAATATGGTTGGGTTTCAAACTAACCTACGTTGGGGTGAACAACAGCGCGTATTTCGCCTGATTCCAGGCCTACAAAATGCCGAGTTTGTGCGGATGGGGGTAATGCACCGCAATACCTTTTTGAATGCTCCCCAACTCCTGGAAGCCACTCTTCAGTTCAAAAATCGACCTAACCTGCTGGCGGCAGGGCAGTTGGTCGGCACAGAGGGCTATGGGGCAGCGGTGGCCGGGGGCTGGTTAGCGGGGACCAATGCAGCCCGTCTGGCCCTGGGTCGGGCTCCCCTAAGCCTACCTCCCACCACGATGATGGGGGCCCTATTTCACTTCATTAGCTCCTCGGAGGCTAAACACTTTCAACCCATGCCCCCTAACTTTGGTATTTTCCCTCCCCTATCGGAGAAGATCCGGAATAAGCGGGAACGCTACGGTGAATACCGCGATCGCAGCCTCAGGGATTTGCATCATTGGCTCATAGAAAACGACCTACCCCAGGCTTTCGAGTCCATGGCTGCCGCTGGATAATCTGGGGTTATGTCAAGACCATAGGACCTTGGCCCTACCGCCAGCTTGACTATAATTAAGGGAAAATTATAATTTCCCTAAGAAGAGATTAAGGACGCCGCCGTGACCGACTCCAGTTCATCCCCGGATCGCGCAGATCTAGAGGGTTTTCTCTGCCCCCGTAGCCGTTACTACGGCCAGTTTTCACCCCAAAGTATAACCTTCAACGCCAACTTCCAGGAGTTTGCCCATCGGGTTAACTATATTTCTGGGTTGCAAACCGGTGGTAAACTCTCCCCTGAAGATGCCTATCAACAAATCAGGGGTCTCTATAAGCAGTTGAAACGTAGCAAAAAAGGGTTGGGATTTTAACCCAGGTCTGCCCCAACCCTCTGAGGCAATGGCGATGGGAGCCAGAATTAAGTCAACCTTCCGGCTCCGGTTTTTTAGAACAACTCCCGACTACGCTAGGGGCTTGCCATCCAGACGACGAATGGCGACTACCGCTGGGCGGGGAGCGGCGTTGGTGGTCTTAGCGGGCCAGTTAGACCCAACCGGTACCTGACGTTCCTGGACAAACTCCTTACCGTCAGTGGTTTTCATAGCAAAGGAGCGGTTTTCTGAAGCCATATCCTTACGTACACCATTCACCTCTCCAGGATGTTGGGCCGAGATGAACAAGGTTTTCATATCCTGGGTCATAAAGGGACCGGTCATTTCTGCCTCCATGGGGCCGTAGCCAAAGGCAAAGGTTTTGCCTGCATGTCTACCCCGCAGCGGCATATACCAAATGGAGTTGTTCCCAAACAAGCCCCGCAGGTTAGACTGGCTGACGGGCTTGCCTTCTTTGTCGACGCGACTGGGAATGGCCTTGTTGAGCTTGTCTGAAGACATGTCGTTTACCATCCACAGGTTGCCACTGGCGTCGACCTCCAGGTTGTCGGGGTTAGCAAAACCTAGGCCGCCTTCAGCCGGTTCGCCCCCGGCGTGGAGAATATCCCAACGGAAGCTCATGGCTCCGGCATTTTTGCCGTCTTCCATCAGCTTCACAATCCAGCCGTACTCATAGGCGGTTTCTCCCCTGGGGCCTTTGAAGACAGCCTTGTTGGGGCCACCGTCGCTACTGCTGGAACTACCGGAGGTAAAGGTGATAAACAGGGTGCCATCGGCGGCGATATCGGTATCCTCTGGACGGGCGGTATGGGTAGCTCCCGCTGCATTGGCGGCAAAGTGGGCATCAATTAGGATTGCCCCCTGTTGCTCCATGGCGTTACCGGTGTACAGATCGCCCAGGGTCTTAAATTGGGCCTTGAAGGCGGCGATTTTCTCGTCGCTATCGATTTTCACAATGCCACCGTCAGGACGTTTGGGCAGGGTCACCATGCCGCCAACCACCTGGCTGGGTAGGTCGGGATTGACCGGGGTATCGGCCTTCAGGGCAATCCAGCGACCGGTACCGTCGGAGTTAAACTTGGCAGCATAGAGCATGCCATCTTCTAGTAGGCGGGAGTTGGCCTTGTCCTTGGGATTTTTAACCGTACCGGCGCTGACGAACTTGTACAGGTGCCCCCCCCGGCGATCGCAGCCGGAATACATAGCCAGCTTTTGATTGGCCACGGCTCGAATCGCCACGGCCTCATGGCGGAACCGCCCCAACCAGGTATGCTTAGTACCGTAGTCCTTGAGGTTGGCGGGGTCTACCTCTACCACCCAACCGTATTTATTACCGGCTAGGCCCAGGGCGCTACCCAGACCCGCCATATCATCCGGTTCTAGCTTAAAGGTTTTCTTGGCTGGATTGAGGGAGGTGCCATCGGCATGAACACCTTCTGGTACGAAGGACTGATAATTCTCCTCGGCGCTTAACATGGTACCCCAGGGGGTGGTGCCACCGGAGCAGTTGTTGAAGGTGCCAATGATGCGATCGCCCAGCTTATCGATATAACCCGTACCGCTGCTCTTACGGAATACCGCCGTCGCCGGCCCGGTGGATTTCAGATAGCGGCCATCCTTGAGGCCAGAAATACCCGTGATACGGCGATCAGTGCGGCCCTGAATGCGCTCCCAGCTACCATCGGCAGCTTTGCGTACCGAAATCACCCCAATTCCCATGTCAATCAAGGCCTCTTGGGCGATCGCCTGAATTTGGGCCTTGAGAGGATCCCCATCGGGTAGGCTATAGGCGTCAATACCGTCATCGCCCGCCGCCTTAACCGCCGCCTTAACCGCTTCAAAGGGTAAGGTTTTGCCCAATACCTCAGTATAGGTAGCCATCCAGGTAGAGGCGCTGACATATTCGAAGTTAACCCCCAGATAGCCCTGACCCGGAGCAGTTTCCACATAGGAGAGGTAATCGTTGTTATAGCCGAAACGAGAGTCACCCACCGGGTCTCCCCAGGCGGCAATAACGTTGTAGGTGTAGCCCTGGGGCAGTACCAGGTCATCAACCAGTTTAAAGGTGGCGTATTCACTGGCCTGTCGATCAATGCCAATACCCGCCGAGGTAATGGGCATAGGTAACTTAACCGGCTTAAACGCCAGTTCAGCACTGGCAGCGGCTTCCGCTGCACCCATACCCAGGGGATTACCGGATTGGCCAGGCAAGGATCCTAGGGCGACCGTACCGGCAGTTGCACCAAAAAAGAGTAATACTTGTCTACGGTTTAGGCTCATCTGGAGGTTGGGTCCTTAATCAGATTAGGGAGTTGTGAGGATCCACTACTTAAGAAGCAGCAGATCCACTGTGCTAGGCTCCAGTATCAGATGGTTGTGTAAAGTCTGGCTTAAGACAAGGTAATGGGAATTCTAAGGAAGGAAGATAGAGAGATCGAACTATAGCAGGATTGGTGGGTTCCTAGCTCCAGGGCTAGCGCTACAAAAAACCAGGGCTAGGAAGTTAACTTCCTAGCCCTGGTTATACCCTTAGGTTGCCCTAGGGCTTGGGTCAGCATGGCTCTGCCCCGTTCCAAGGGCAGGGGCTATCGCTGGACCTTAGTACCGATAGGTACTGGTGCTGCTGGCGCCGGGCTTGTGCACAATAAAGCTGAGGACTTGACACTGTTTAACATTGTCAAAACCCACTACCCGGATGTAAAAGTTGGAGTATTCCGAACGGCAGGCCTGCACCTCACTCAGCACTTCCTGGGTGGATTTGGCATTAAATAGAGGCAGTTTCCACATGGTCCAGTAGTAAACCTCGGGGTCAGAGTTTTCGTTGAACTCAACCGCGGGAATGTAGCCCATGCTCAAAATATAGGCAATTTGCTTCTCAATCTGGGCGTCGGTCAAAGCCGGCAGATAGGACAGGGTCTCAAAACGACGCTCTTTAGGCAGAGTTTTCATAGTTCCTCGCTTGGATAAATCAGTAGGGGTTGCCATGTACCAACAGTACACAGCAGCGGAGTGGGGACTGAAGAGGCTGAACTAAACGGTGCGGCCCTTATCAGTCAGATTGATCAGGGGGAGAGGGGCTGGAACCAGCCTGGGAATCCTGGGGGACATCAGGTTCTATTTCCAGAGAGTGGTCTACCTCTCCTAAGCGGGTAATCCGCTCCAGGTGCTGGCGGCGATGGTTCATATTGGCTTGCTGGATACTAGTGACCACCATTTCCGGTAGAAATTCACAGATATCTTCGGCAATATGTTGCCGCACCGTCATAATTCGCATGGCCAGATCGGCCCGTTCCTGAAGCAGGGTCTTCAGATAGATTTCGCCATCCTGCAACGCCGCCTGAGTAGAAAAGGTGTTGAGCCAGTAGGCTTCAGCGGGATTGGTTTCCTTAAGCTGACCCAGTACCGTTTTCACAGCCTGAAAAGTCAGGTAGCTAGTGATCACCCTGGCGGTGTCTTTAGCCGCTTGCTTAAAGTCCATCGGTACATCTCAAAGACCTAACCGCAACCCACTCGGAGGTAGGTAAATCGATTTAGGTCCGAAATCTCCATAGATTTGGTAACCTATACCGCAACTCCGCAGATTTCCCGGGAGTTACGGCCCCAATCCACTGGCTCTAACCTGGGGAGGTATGGGTATACCTCCCTCACCCCTTAGAGGGTATCAACGGTGTCAAATTCGAACTTGATTTCCTTCCACAGTTCGCAGGCGGCAGCCAGTTCGGGGGACCACTTGCAGGCTTCCCGGATAATGTCGCCCCCTTCTCGGGTCAGGTTACGGCCTTCGTTACGGGCCTGAACACAGGCTTCTAGGGCAACCCGGTTAGCGGTAGCGCCAGGAGCATTCCCCCAGGGGTGACCCAGGGTGCCACCACCAAATTGCAGCACTGAGTCATCACCGAAGATTTCCACCAGGGCGGGCATGTGCCAAACGTGGATACCACCGGAGGCAACGGCCATAACACCGCCCATAGCGGCCCAGTCTTGGGTGAAGTAAACACCACGAGACTTGTCTTGTTCGACGTAGTTTTCCCGCAGCAGGTCAACAAAGCCCAGGGTACCGGCCCGATCGCCCTCTAGCTTACCCACCACCGTACCGGTGTGGATGTGGTCGCCACCGGACATACGCAGACACTTGGCCAGGACGCGGAAGTGGATACCGTGGTTCTTTTGCCGGTCAATGACCGCGTGCATAGCGCGGTGAATGTGCAGCAGCACCCCATTATCACGACACCAGTGGGACAGGGTGGTGTTGGCGGTGAAGCCAGCGGTGAGGAAGTCATGCATGATGATGGGCATGTTGAGTTCCTTGGCGTACTCAGCCCGCTTCAGCATTTCTTCGCAGGTGGAGGCGGTGACATTCAGGTAGTGTCCCTTGATTTCACCGGTTTCCGCTTGAGCCTTGTGGATGGCGTCGGCCACAAACAGGAAGCGATCGCGCCAGCGTTGGAAGGGCTGGGAGTTGATGTTTTCGTCATCCTTGGTGAAGTCAAGACCACCCCGCAGGGCTTCGTAAACCGCCCGGCCATAGTTTTTAGCCGACAGACCCAGTTTGGGCTTGATGGTACAACCCAGCAGGGGACGGCCATACTTGTTGAGGCGATCGCGCTCTACCTGAATACCGTGGGGAGGACCCTGGAAGGTCTTCAGGTAAGCCACGGGAATGCGCAGGTCTTCTAGACGCAGGGCTCGCAGGGCTTTAAAACCAAACACGTTACCCACCAGAGAGGTGAGCAGGTTGGTCACAGACCCTTCTTCGAACAGATCGAGGGGGTAGGCTACGTAGCAAATATACTGATTATCTTCACCGGGCACGGGCTCGATGTCGTAGCAACGACCTTTGTACCGATCCATATCGGTTAACAGGTCAGTCCACACCGTGGTCCAGGTACCGGTAGAGGATTCTGCCGCCACCGCTGCAGCGCACTCTTCAGGAGGTACGCCTGGCT
>JBEITR010000098.1:0-5186 GCA_040374765.1 Leptolyngbya sp. | reverse complement strand
CGAACCTGGGTATGGAAGTAATGCACGAGCGCAATGCTCACAACTTCCCTCTGGACCTAGCTGCGGCTCAGGCTCCTGAAATCATCGGTTAGGTTTAGCTAACTGAGATTTGAATAGGGCGCTCCCGCGGGAGCGTCCTATTTTTTTGGGTGGTTTTTATGGCTTTGGCCAAAAGGCTGGGGAGAGTTCGTCAGTGACCAGTGGGTCTCGGGTTAGGAAACCTCAAAAAGCCAAAATCGGGAAGCCTTCTGACTCGCTTGATATTTTCTTATGTTAAATTCCTCGGTGCCTAGGGAAAGAGTGTAGTAAGGTGCTGAGGCAAGCGGTTGGGACGAGCCCTATTTACTGAGTTATGGTTGGGACGATGGTTAATTTACGCCTGAGACTATGCCTTGGTTTAATGTTCTTACTCTCCATGGTTGGCCCGAAGGTAACCATGGCGGCCAATCCTGGCAAGGCGGAAGTAACCTCGGATGCCTCCCAGGTCCCCTCCATGCCGGTGATGAGCTTCGCCGCCTATGGAGACATGCCCTATCTGATTAAGTTGCCCAATGGCCGCACGGACGATCAGGTGTTGACGGAGGATATCGCCCCGGCCCTGCGACGACGGGAGGATATTCCCTTTGTGATTCACCTGGGGGATCTAAGTAGACCCGAAACCGCCTGCTCCGATAATTGGCTACGCCAGTCCCAAACCTTTTGGCAAAGAGAACTGGTCAAACCAGTGTTTTATACTCCCGGAGATAACGACTGGGCCGATTGCGATCGCGAATCCCTGGCGGTACGCCAAAGCGAAATCGAGCGCTTGCAACAGTTGCGTACCATTCTTTTTAGTAGCCCTAAAACCGTTACACCCGGTTGGCAACTAGAGGAAGTCCAAAGAATTCTTGCCAGGGATCCTGAGTTTACCCATCCTGAAAATTCCCTGGCAGCGATCCGTAGGGTGCTGGCTATAACTCCTGGACAGTTTGCCCGGGAATGGCGCTACGAAACCCAGGCCGAGCTACCGGAAAATGCCATCTGGTGGCGTGATGGGGTCCTATTTGTGACTGTACATATGATCAGTACAGATAACGGTCGTACGGAAATTTTAATTGACGATCCAAAGCGGGCGATCGCCCTGGTGGATGAGCGGGATCGCCAAAATCAGCTCTGGCTGAATCGAGCCTTTGAACTGGCCCAAAAACAAGATACTAAGGCTGTAGTGGTGGCTACCCAGCTTGATCCCTTTGGCCCAGCGATCCAACAGGAAACCCCCCTCTCCCGCTGTCTGAGTAACCCTGCCTACGCGGGCTTTTGTAAACAGGTTCAAACCCTATCAGGCGGTCTGGGTAAGCCAGTTTTACTACTTCACGGCGATACCAATGCCTATTGTCTGGATCAACCCTTTGATAATTCGAAAAATCTCTGGCGTCTGAATGCCCCCGGTGATTTTAAGTATATTGATGCCGTTGTGGTCAAAGTCTTTCCCACCGATCGAAACCAGCCCTTTCAGGTGACTGGCTTACTTTCAGGAACAGCTGCTCCATCCCTTTGTGACTACAGTCGGTAAAGATTTTCCCTAGCCGTAGCCACGGAGAATGGGACGGAAAGGGTGCTCGAAAAGCCTATTCAATCCAAAGCCCTTTAAATACCCTTGATGGCCAGCCAGAACCCTTGCCAATCGGTTGGTTTAGGGGATCAACTCGGCTCTCCAGGCGTTGACTAAAATCATGGCTAACTGTCATTGACACTTAGCACTGTCATTGTCTATCATGGGTCCATGACGCTACTTTCTGACCTGGCTCAGCAATCGCTGCAGCTTTCCCTAGAGGCCTTTGTGACCCTGGTTAAGAGCCTCTTGCACCAGTTTTTACCGGAGGGCGGAGGTGGTCAGAGTCACGAGACCATTAGTCCTCGGTTAGTGCGTTACTACACCACCCAGGGATGGTTAGACAAGCCCCTCCGCCAGGGCCGAGAGGCTCGTTATACCTACCGGCATCTATTGCAACTGTTACTGATTCGGCGACTCCTGGCCGAGGGCTATAGCGGTAGCGCGATCGCCAATTTAATGGCGGGCCAACCCGATCAGGTGTTACAAGACGCCTTGGAGGGTGGGGTGCAATTAACCATGGCGGTCGCTAATCCGGCCCTGGCCTTTTTAGCTCAGTTACAATCACCGTCCCCCCCGGGCCAGACAACCTCTAGGGCCACCATGCCCCCCACCCCACCGGATTCGCCCCCTCCGGCCCCACGCACTCCTTCAGAAACCTGGCAGCGGCTGGTGGTGCTACCGGGATTAGAGTTACAGGTGCGGCAGGACTTTGTCTTTCCAGCCACCACCTATGAGCAGGATCAGTTATTGCGTCTAATCGCCGATCGCTTGGCAGCCCTTAAGTCCTCTCTACGATAATGCCCATGTCTTATCTCCATCGTTCTCCCATGGCGATCAATCTAATTCCTTTGCATAGGGCTATTCCCCGTCAACAGCCCCTCACCCTGGATGTGCTACTGACGGTAACGCCCACCTGGTCAGAGATTCCCCGCGATCGCATCCCCCTTAACCTCAGCCTGGTGATCGATCGCTCCGGCTCAATGCAGGGAGAAAAGATTCACTATGCCCGGCTAGCAGCCCGGTTTGCGGTGCAGAATCTTCTACCCAGCGATCGCCTCAGTGTGGTGCTCTTCGACCATCAGGTAGAAACGCTGATACCCAGTACTCTGGCCACGGATAAGGGGAAGATACTGGCCAAAATTGCCCAGATCGAAACCCAAGGCAGCACAGACCTACACGGCGGCTGGCTGGAAGGGGGAGTGCAGGTAAGTCACTACCTCCACAAAGACCAGCTTAATCGGGTAATTGTGCTCTCCGATGGCCTGGCCAATGTGGGGGAAATCCGCCTGGATACCATTGCCAGCCATATCCAGGGACTGGCCCAACGGGGAGTTAGTACCACAACCCTGGGGCTGGGTGATGACTACGATGAAGACATGCTGGCGACCATGGCCCTCAGTGGGGAAGGCAACTTTGTCCACATTCAGTCCGCCAATCAGTTACCAGAGATTTTTGAGACCGAACTGGCGGGCCTCGCCGCTACCCTAGGCCAGGGAGTCAGGCTGATCCTCAAGCCCCAAACAGGGGCCAGGGTGCTGTCGGTATTAAATGACTTTGATCTGACTCCAAGGGGCCACTACAAACTCCCTAACCTGGTGGTAGGTTCACCGATCCAGGTAGTGGTGCGATTGCAGATACCGGCCCAGTCTACCCCTCAAGAGCTGCTCAGGTTGCAATTAAGCTGGAAGGATAGAAAGGGCGATCGCCGAGGAATCCGGGCAGCCCTCACCCTACCCCTAGTGGAACCAGAACAAATGGGCGATTTTCCGGCCCATCCCCTGGTACAAGAGCAAGTGGCCCTACTGATGGCGGCCCGAGCCCGACGGGAGGCCATTTCCCTGGGGGACCGGGGAGATTCTACCGGCGCCCGGCAGGTACTGAAGGAGGCCCGCCTATCTATGGCTAACCTGCCTATCTCAGCCGATCTGACCCTGGATTCTACCCTGCTGGAGGAACTGGAATCTGCCTACGAGCAGGGTGACAGTAGCCGGGCCCGGAAGCAAGCCCTATCTCAAGCCTATAATTTAACTCGGCGGGGTCAGTCCGAGCCCTGCCGATCTATGGGGACAGAGCCACCGGTATAAGGTCAACTTGGGCGGGTATAGCCGTAGCCAGGTTTGACAGGCTGGCCCGTAACCCCGGAAACCTATCACCCATAACCCATTCAGTGATGTCAAAGGTTGTTCCGGCTAGCTTCGTCAGCCTACCCTCTGCGTCGAAGATGGGTCCGCCCCGGATATTGACATATCTAATCTCTCCGTTCTGACGAATAATTCGCAAATTGACTTCAAAGCATTGCTGATTCATAACCGGTTTTAGAATTGCCTCCCCATAGACTGGATGATCCTCAGGATGAATCAGGGCCAGGTTTTCTTCAGGGGTCGGGGCGGGTTGGGTTGGATCAAGACCATGGATGCGATATAGCTCCTCAGTCCAATAGGTAGTTTGGCTATCCATGTCAAACTCCCAACAGCCAATTTGGGCCACGCGTTGGGCGTTGCTAAACATTCTTTCTGAACGCTGCAGTGCTTCGGCGATCTGCTGACGGTATTCAATTTCCTGGTGGAGGCGTGAATTGGCGGCCATTAGTTCCTGCCAAACCTGAGCGGTTACGGTGTCGACTATGGCCTCAGGTTCAGAGGGTTGATCCCTGGCCAGTTCCTCCCCAGGGTTATAGCCTGGATTCAGGCGATAGCCGTGACCATAGTGGGTTTGGATAAAATCCTGGAGACCAGCCTGCTCAAGTTTACGACGAAGATTGCGAACGTGGGTTTTGATGGTGGCATCGGTGGGTAACTGTTCATCGACGCTCCAGAGGCGATCGCTAATTACAGCCCGAGAAAAGGTTTGGTGGGGATGACTTAGAAATAGCTCCAGAAGTTGATACTCCTTGCGATTAATCGGTAAAACCCGGCTATGGCAGCAGGTAACCTGGCAGGATGCTGGATTTAAACTGACAGGCCCCCAGGACAGCACTGGGCTGGCCCGCCGCCCTCCTCGCCGGGTTAGGGCCTGGATATGGACTAACAAATTCCGTTCCCCAATAGGTTGGGTGACGCAGGCATCGGCACCGCTTTCTAAGCCGTGGATAGGTTGGCTGGCCTGGCTGCATCCATCCTCCAGGTCAGAGCCCGCCATGATTAGCAAAATCAACACCGGGTTACCCAGATTCCGCAGATGGCGGCAAAGGCCCATACCCTCTGGTGAGCTATTCAGTACCACCAAATCGTAGAGAAAGGTATTGAGAAAGGCCCAGGCTTCTTCTGTATTACTGGCCCGATCAACACTAAATCGGTGCTTGGTGAGGGTGGCAAAAAGAGACCGCTGGGCTTGATGTTGGGCTTCAACCAGTAAGATTTTCATCTTCTAATCGGGGGCTTAATCAGAGTGTAACAAGTGGCACCTCAAGACTACACCTATTTTTTACCTTTTAGTGGAATTGTAGAGGTTAACAGCAATTCTCATTTTAAAGAATCAGCTGCTATTGGGAGGGCTTTCCAGTTCTAGCCCCTCGAGCATGAAGGTAAGGAGATGATCCCAACTGTCGAAATACAGGTACCGAGTTAAAGCCCGCAGGTCATCAAAGAAGGTT
>JBEITR010000018.1:0-52821 GCA_040374765.1 Leptolyngbya sp. | reverse complement strand
TTTTCAACAGCTCTGGCTCTCTTAGCTCTCTCGGATGGCATTACCATACCCTTATTCCTGGCCGTTGGATAGCTTTTTGTCAAAATGAGAATTGCTGAGATATATAGCTGTAGCCCTTGGGCTCAGCACACCAGGTCAGGCTATAGGTTGAGGGCTGGGTGGGCATTCTGGCTCGCCTCTGCCCCGTCGAAGGGGGCTACGGCTATGCCAGACCTTTGCGGCAGAAGGGCAGCCTTACCCGATCGCTATAGAACTGAACTTCCACAGTCTGAACTCTGATCAATTCCAAGCAAAATATTACCTTAGCTGCAGACGCAATAGGGTAAGGGCAGTTTTGAGTTGATAGTGGAGAAAAACCAGTAGCAGGCTAGTCAACACCAGAGGAGCAAGGGCCGCCACCACGGCATAGCCCCGGCCGTAATTCCAACGTCGGGCCAGGGAACGATAAGCCATGGGTCTGTTGACAACTGGGACTGAAACCGGTGAACGGATAGCCGATGCAGGGGAAACTAGGGGAAGGGAAGTCATGACAGAGCAGGAAAGAACAACAAATCTAAAGGGTTTACGGCAAGACTAGGGCTTCTGGAAAAGCTATAAGCCCTAGCCATGGTTGAGGGGACAAAAAGGAGATTTCCAATATTCTTGGTGGTGAGTCAGAGCTATGGCTCAGTAGTGCCAGCCATCTCCGTGGCAGTGGCCTTTGCCCTGAATGGTGATGGGATGGCGTTCTAGCTGGCGCAACCAGCACTGGACGGCATTTAAGGGGCCCGATAATTCAATATCCAGGGGGTCGGTCCGGGTAATCTGGTGTACCGCAAAACTGACAGCAGAGTCCCCCTGGGCGATCGCCTCAACCACCACCCGACAGCTTTCTGCCAGTTCTTCCACCAGGGACGGCAGGGACAGCTGGGGAGAACCGTAGAGTCGCAGTCTAAGGTGAATGGGAGGAGGTGTCATAGCGCTTACACGATCATCATAGTTAAGGTCAAGCCTGGGTAGACGTTCTGACGCGCCATCCCCAAGGGGGCAGGAGCCAGGTCAGGCCCATTGATTAAATACACCGAAAACCCGATTGACTTGCCGGAGTATTTGAATACTATGGCACAACCCACGATCGATTTCAATTCAATCTGGAATATTTTAGATTCAAAAAACTTTCCGTTTGGAGATTTTTTGGCCCCAAAAGAACGTGGCCGATTGGTAAAAGGATCGACTGGGTCAAGGTTCTGGCTTGCTTTCGCTCCCTTCTACGGGGCAAAACCTTGACCGCTTGATCCAGTATTCGCCAGGCCAATTAGAACAAGATAGCCAAGGGTATCGCTATCTTGTTCTAAACCGCGACCTTTGCCAGTCCTGGCCCAATCCAGATGTTGCTATCCCACCCTAGGGTCTCTATTTCACGGCTACGTAGTCTCTGGAGATCTAACCAAGCCAACAGCGCCCAACCCCCTAAGGCAAAGGGCTGAGCGCTGTTGGAAAGGAATTACCGGATAACCATAGCAGTCGCCAGTCCAGTTAGGACAAGACGGCGCCACCATTGGCTAGGAGCTGAACCCCAAAGTCAGACCTGATGTTTTGAGCTCAAGGGCTACAGCTATATTTCGGTAGTCGCTAGCCTGGTGGCTAAGGGTCATGGTGAGGATGGGGTTGATAGTAAACCTGGGAACCGTGGTCAGGTACGTAGCGGCACTCCCAAAAGGCTTGCCAAAAGCTCGTCCACAGGGACTCGTGGGACTCACGATAATAAGAGTCGCCCAGAATAGGCTTGATGGCGGTGGTGGCGGTTTTCAGATGGTAGTGGGGAATGCCTAGGAAGATGTGGTGGGCCACATGGGTGCCGATATTATGGTGGATATCGTTGAACACCCCGTAGTCTCGGTCGATGGTGGAGAGGGCACCTTTCAAGAAGGTCCAGTCCTTACCCCGATACCAGGGAATTTCGGGGGTGGTGTGGTGCAACAACGTGACTAAATCTAACCAAACCACAAACACCAGATAGGGCATCAGATAGAACTTCACCATAAAGCCCACCCCGAACTGCACCGTTAGTCCCAGTAGTAGGGTAACCATAGCCACACAGCAGAGGGTGCTGACCAGCACGCCCCGCCGCTCAGAGGGCCGAAATAGCGGACTACTGGGGAGAAAGTGGGATCCCTTGCGTCCAGGAGAGCGGAGGAAGAGATATAGGGGGTAGGCCAATAGGGAGCCGTAGAACCGCACAAACCGTTGGGCAGCAGGTAGATTCCGGTACTGGCTTTCTGAGAGGGGATACCAGCTCTCATCGGTATCGATGTTGCCGGTATTGGCATGGTGAGTGCGGTGGCTAATTCGCCAGCCGTGGTAAGGCACCAGAATGGGAGTATGGGAGAGGTGGCCGATTAGATTATTCAGCCAGTTCAACTTAGAAAATGACCCGTGACCGCAGTCGTGGCCAACCACAAACAAAGCCCAAAACAGGGTGCCTTGCATTACCCAAAACAGGGGATAAAACCACCAGGCATCCAGGTGATAGGCCGCAATGTACAGAGCCACAACCAAACCGACATCCCTCAGGAAGTAGGCGATGGATCGCCAGGCAGAGGGTTGAAAACACTCTTCTGGAATGGCATTCTTTAAATCTTGGAGAGTAAAGGGCAGGCCTGAATCAGCGGTAGCCTGATTGACTGGGAGTGCCCCTCCAGGTCGGAGCGAAAGACTTTCTAATTGCACGAAAATACCGAGGTTAGTCGTAAACAGTAGGGACCCCTATCCCATGGTTAATGGTGGGATCTTTACGTATCTTAACCTTCGGTGATCCCCAAAACTACGCTGGATTTACGGGAAATAGCTAGGTTATGGGTAATCAAGGCTAGGCCGGCGTCATCGAGCCAGAAGGTCTCGAGTTCTAGCTCGATCACACCCCCTTCCAAGTGACTATGGCTTACGACTATAGAGACAACTCTGATTGGGCCTCAACTCGGGCGAGGAGCCAGGCAATCTCGCAGTTTGATGATTATTAGGTGATGGTTGGCCTACTGCTGTGGGTTGGAGTATGTCTGATTGCCTAGAATAAACAAGTTGGCCCAGAGAGGATAGGGCAATGCTTCCCTTACCAGCCTTTCAAAACCCCGACTTGCTACTCCAGGCCCTGACCCACAGTTCCTACGCCCGCGAGCACCCTGGCGTGCAAGATTATGAACGCCTGGAGTTTTTAGGAGATAGCATTATTGAGTTTGTGGTGCGAGACCTGCTCTACGCCCGCCACCCAAATGCTACGGAAGGTGAATTGTCCCAACGCAGCGATCGCCTCGTGGACCAGGCCAGCTTGGCCAACCTGGCGGTACAGTTAGCCCTTCCCGATCTCATCCGTCTGGGCGCAGGGGCACAGCGAGAACGCCACAACCCTAGCGTACAGGCCGATGTCTTTGAAGCCCTGATCGGGGCCTATCGATTGGACAGGGGAGTAGAAGCCACCTATGGGTACCTGGTCTCCCTATTTAGCCCCCTGATAGAACGGTCTGCCAATGTGGCCAGCCTTGATCCGGTGAGTCAACTGCAAGAATATGTCCAATCTCAGCCGGGCCTATCCATGCCCACCTACCAGGTCCTGGAAGAGACGGGGCCCGATCATGCCCCCTGCTTTACCGTGGCAGTCCTGATCGGAGGACGGCTTTACGCTACGGGCAGCGGTAATAGTAAGCGCATTGCCCGCAAAAGGGCTGCTGCAGCGACCCTAAAGCAGATCACTGCATCCCACCAGGGTCTAGGGTCTCCGCCTGGGCCAGAGAACTAAGCCGGTAATGGTCAGCAAGAAGCTGACATAGCCCGTTACAAATAGCCATTCCTGCCAGTTGTCTTCCATAGTTCCTGTCTTCCTAGTGATCCGAAGTCCAGCGGTCTAACCAGTGTTCTAGCAGGGGCGGGAGGGGTTGGCGATGGCGATTCTGGCGATCGATACAGACATGGCGGGTGCAGGCCTCTGCCAGAAGCCCGGCAGGAGACCGGAGATCGCAGATTTGATAGCGCACTTCAAAGGTGGAGGCATCTAGCCGCTGGGGGGTTAAATGAACTTTAATCCTGTCTCCACACTGTATCGGCCGCCGGTAATCAATGGCCGCATGCACAATCGGGTAGGCGAGGGCATCCCGGGCAAAGAAATCAGCCAAATTAACCCCTACCGCCTCTAGGGAAGCTTCGTAGGCACTGTGGCAAAAGGTTAAGCTGTGGGCAAAGTAAACTACCCCGGCGGCATCGGTTTCATGGAACCTAACGCTGTGATCAATACTAAAACCCACCAGGCTACCTATCCAAACACCCTAACTGGCATTGGGTTGGGCCGGGCGAAAGGGCAGGTCAACTGGCCCATCTGTCTTAGTATCCTCAGCGGTAGTGGGAGTTTCCTTGCTGAGGGCCAGCATGGGATTATCAATGACTTTCAGGAGATTGGCAAGGCCATACTGTAGAACCTCCATGGGGTCCATAGCCACCCAACCCTGATTGGTGAGTTGTCTCATTTCAAAATGCAGGTGGGGTCCCGTTGAGTTGCCCGTACTACCCACCAGACCAATCACCTCTCCCTGTTCTACCCACTCCCCAGGGCGGACCGATACCTGGGAGAGGTGAGCATAGCGGGATTCTAAATTGCTATCGTTGTGGCGCAAAATCACCATCAACCCATAGCCCCCTACAAAGTCAGAAACAGCCACCCGTCCAGCTCGAGTGGCCAGCACCGGAGTGCCGATCGGAGCCGCCAGGTCCGTTCCGGAATGAAACCGCCAATCATGCTGCATGGGATGCATCCGCCAGCCAAACAGAGAGGAAATAGAGGCTGGGATGGATAGGGGAAACAGGTATTGTTCCTGACCCCGGCGCAACAGATTCAAGGGATTAAGGCGAGCATTTAGTTGCTCGCGGCTAATCACCAGGGTATTACCCAGGCTAACGCCCCGTTGGCTAATATTCACCGGGCCAATCTGAATGCCGCTAGCACCCACTTTCGATGCCTGGATGGTAGGACGTCTGGTCTGGCTATGGATACCGCAGGCGGCAGGACTAGCACCACCGGTAGCAGAAACGGTAATTTGACACCCCCCGGAACGATCGGCAAAAACCACATTAGGAGGGTTAGGAGAAGACTGGGTAGCGCCGATTTTATAGTCTGTGGGGTCAATAAAAACGCTGTTGTAACCCTGAGGAAGGGGTTGGCTGGGGATGCCTCCGGCTGCATTGGCAGGGCTATCACCCCTGGGGTTAGGGGTAGCCGAGTAAACTAGGCTTTCTGGCGTTGCCGCCTTTGGGGCAGGGGCAACAATAGCTGTCGTCGGTGGAAAAACCGGAGGTTGCATTGGAGAAGCCAGAGAAGGGGGCAAGGATGAAGAATTGGGCGACAGCCGAGAGGCAGAAAACCGTACAGAGTGAGGCTTAAACAGAGAAGGCGTGGGATTATTCAGGTGCGATCGCAGCGCCGAGTTATAAAGATTAACATCCGCAGGCAGCAGATAGGTAGTAGGGTTTTGGCCTGAATTCTCCAAAGCATCGGGTTTATTAACCTGGGCGAGGGCCATGTCATCACTCGATAAACATAACCCAGTGGCCAAGGTCAAAAGCTGCAACCAAGCTACTGAAGCTAATGCCCCATCTCGCTGCTGAGATTGAAACCCTTGATTCTGTTTTAAATAGATATTTTTAGCTTCTACCATATTTAATAACGATTACGTATTGTAGCCTAAAGTAACTTTACCCGGTGAAACTTCTAGAATGGTCGAATTAGGAGTTGAATCAGGAACGGACCAACTATCAGGTTCCAGTTGAAGGTTACCCGCAGTTGACACCCCGATCACCTTGGCCCTATGGCCATTTAATATAATAGTCTGACCCATATTAGCCATCGAGGATTGATAGGCAGCTAGAAAAGCACGGTCACCCTGGGTTTGCCAGAGAAAGTAGCCCTGGACTAGCCCATAGAGAACTACAGCGGCTATTCCCTCTATGGTTTGCAGGGACTTATGGGAATTTTGCGAATCAAGAATTTGTTGGAGAGATATCCCAGTGACTGGTACAGGGTTAAAACAGTTGAGCCCTAACCCAATAATGACCCTTTCCACCAGAGAACCAACCATTCGAGCTTCGGCTAAAACTCCCCCTAACTTCTTGCCGCCAACCACAATGTCATTAGGCCATTTTACCCTAGTCGGGACTCCTAGGTTAGCCAAACTAGTTGCCACGCCCCAGGCACTGGCCAGGGTGAGATAGGAGCTGCGGTTTGGGGGTATGGAGGGAGTTAAGCCCAGAGATAAATAAAGCCCGCCAGGATCGGACTGCCACTGACGGCCCCACTGTCCCCGGCCAGCCCGCTGAGCCGCGGCGATTACCACGGTCCCTGATGGGCATCCATCTGCCATCATGGCAGCAAGGGTCTGATTAGTAGACTCGGTTTCCTGAAGCCAGTGGATCTGAAATTGAGGCCGTAATGCCCAAAAATCTCTAATCACCCCCAGGTACTCAGGCGGTTGCAGCAATTCCTGGTGAAGCTTTTGCAAATCCACTCAGTAATAATCCCCTAGCGCAAGCAGAACAGGTCATTTTCACCCTACCATCTCGCCGCCCGGGCACTTAAGGAATCCGCTACAGGGCAACGGAACTTGATGATTGAGAGATACCTACTTAACGATGGCTTTATATAGCCCTGGCCAGCTCCTGCTTGGTCAGAATGCCTACCCAGGCCTGGCATCGATCGATCAACTCGGTGGCCAGCCTCCGCCCAGAGGTATCTTTTCATTAAATAGCTTAAAATTAAATTTGGATATATTCAGAGTTAATCAATAACGTTATGGCTTTCTTTGGCTTAGGCAAAGGTAAGAAAACAGTCATCCCCTCTGCATCTGAGGCTTTACCGGGACGAGCACAGGCCATGGCTGTTCCTAATCAGCACTACGTTAACGGTAATTCTCTCAGTCCCCCTTTCCCTGCCGGTCTGGAACTCGCCCTATTTGGTATGGGGTGTTTTTGGGGAGCTGAACGGAAGTTCTGGCAACAATCTGGGGTGTATTCAACCGCAGTGGGCTACGCCGCCGGTTATACCCCCAACCCTACCTACCAGGAGGTCTGTTCTGGCTTAACCGGCCATAACGAAGTCGTCAGGGTGGTTTTTGATCCTACTCTGGTTACCTATACCCAACTACTTACCCTATTTTGGGAAAATCACAATCCTACCCAGGGTATGCGTCAAGGTAACGATGTCGGCACCCAATACCGATCGGGGATTTATGTTTACTCCGAAGCCCAGCATCAAGCTGCTCAGACTTCTCGCCAGGTCTACCAGGAGGCGTTAACCCTAGCGGGTTATGGCCCTATCACCACAGAAATTATTGAAGCGCCTGAGTTTTACTATGCTGAGGCCTATCATCAGCAGTATCTGGCTAAAAATCCAGGGGGATATTGTGGATTAGGCGGGACTAACGTCAGGTGTCCAGTGGGAGTGGTGTAGATCCTTACTTAAGAGGGTGCTGGACAGGGATCGCCATGGGTCGTTGAACGGCTATGGCATAGGTTATCTATGCCAGAATTCTTAATGGCAACTGGAATATGGACCCTAAATCTATGAAGAAATGATGACCTATTGGCGTTCATTCCGGTTCTGAGGTGAAGCGGAATGAATGTTGAAAGTAGGTTAAGCAAAGTATTTATATGAAATCCCATATCGGTAAATGGACGGCGAGTTCTGTCGCGATCTCAATCTCCCTGGGGCTACTAACAGGACCCTCTGCTAAGGCTGGGTTGTCTAACCTGCCCGAAATTGCCTACGCCTGCTATATGATTAATTCCCAGGGGGTATTGATTAACCTAGAGTTGGTGTGTGACCCTAAGGCCAGATTACGGGCGGCAACGGTTGCAGAAGACGCAGAAAGAAGAAAGCTTGCCCTTAAGCGGGGTGAAGCGGTCTACTGTAAATTCCTAACCGAGGCAGCAACCCTGATGGAAACTAAAGATAATAAGTACAAACTCTCTGTGCCTGCCATCTGCGAAGTTCTTAAGGATGCCAATGGACTAACGCTTTGGATGCAACTGAAAGAGAACGGCAACCGCATCCTTGGCGAAACCAGTAAAAGTCACTCCCTGGTACAAGCGGGAGACACTTTTATATTCGATGCAGAGTTTTTTGGGGAGTTTGCCCTGAATCCTGCTATAGAAGACCTGAGTGTGATCTACCTGGTTAGGTAATCGGCTAACCAGGGGCCAGACCTGCCCGCCTAATCACTAACCCCCTACCCTATAGGATGGGTAAAGGGCAGCGTGCCCATCCTACTGACCGGCTTTAGCTTCAGTCAGATAGCTAAAAACCTTGCCTGGCAACCCGTTTAGAGGAGACTGGTGGGTAACCTGGGGGGAGGACTTTGGCACCATAGCCAATCCTCCCTGGCTCTTAGCTAGAATGACTCTATTCCCCTATCAAGCCTGGGGCAACCTGCTGACCCTGCTACCTGGACCATCGCCGTCGCCTTTCTGCGTTTCTATAATGAAGAAGATTTTCATTTCCTCGGATACCTCACCCAACCCCGGGTGTGGAGTAATCTACTCACCGTGGCAACCCGACCGGTGGTAGTTGTTAATTAGGACATTAAGTAGAACCTTAGAAATTGTCTAAAGACACGCTTCGCGAACGAGAGACAAATCGCATGGCTGAAGCAGAGCAACGCAGAGGCGAGGCAGAAGCACGAACTGAGGTAAGAAACCGAAGAACTGAGGCAAGAGAACGAGAGACTTGCCGAGCTAGAATCCAAAATCGATGGATTATTCTCCAAATACAATATCAGCTCGACCGCCGAGAAGAAACCCGAGCAGCCTTAGCCGATTTTGTGGTTTTCTTGCAGGAGTATGGGGAGTCGAGGAGTGATGGAGGCACCCTACTACAACAAAAATCTTCCTGATCTTACTCCTGACCAGTGAGTTCTGACCCCCTAACTTGTGCTCGTTGCCCGAAGATCAAAAAAAACGGATTTCCCCAGGCTTGGAGAAATCCGGCGGGTTGTGAGATGCGCTTAACGAGAACCCTGGTTTAAAACCTCTTTGGCCTGTTCTCCAGGGGTGTAGGTGTAGCCAAAGACGGATTGATCGGAATCGTCAATCACGTGGGGAGTCAGCATCACCAGTACCTCAGTACGGGTGGACTCGGTATTTTGACTCCTAAATAGGGCACCCAGAATGGGGATATCGCCCAAGATGGGAATCTTACTGATCACATCCCGTTCTGACTCTTGGATAATCCCCGACAGTAGCAGGGTTTGGCCATCCCGCAGCCGCACGGAACCAGAACTGACCTCTCGGGTGGCGAGGAGAGCGATGGTATTGGTAAGTTGGCTACCCGCACCGGAAGATGTACTAATATTCTGAGTGCCGGTAACAGCGGACACCTTAGGGGAAACGTTGATGGTAATAAACCCATTATCATCGATTCTTTCAACCTGGAGATTAAGGGTTAACCCGGCAGGTTCCTTTTCGACTTCCGTCGTGATGACAGGGGGGGTACTGGTGGAAATAGTGGAAGTAATGTTGGTTACCACCTCCTGGGTAAGCTGTACCGCGGCAGCCTGACCTTCCTGCACTACCAGGGTGGGGTCAGTTAAAATCTTGGCATTACCATTGGTAATCTGGGCTTGAATTTGCAATAACAGTTCTGTCGGTACAGAAAAGATCGATGCAACCGGATTGATAGAACTGATGCCCCCAGGGCTGAGGGGGGTGGGTACCCCGGCGGGGGAACCACCCCCAAAGTTAATCACCCCAGCTCCACCGGTACTAACAAAGTTCGAATCGCCCTGGCTATAGGAAAAGCTGGTGCCGAAGCGATCGATAGCGGTGAGGTTAACATCAACGATTTTGACATTAACCGCTACCTGACGTTGACGAAGATCTAGTCGCGCTAAGTATTCGGTGGCGAGAGCAACAAGCCGGGCTTCTCCGACAATAGTCAACGAATTTAACCGATCGTCTGGAACTGCTTGAAGCCCCTTTAGTGGCTGAGCTACTGAACTCTCTTTTTCAGGTGTATACGCTAATGGCTCAATTACAAGTGTTGTGAACGTCCGTGTACTAACAATATCGGGAACGTTTTCACCAGATCCAGGAATCACAACTCTCTCAACTTGACTTCGATCAACTGGTCTGATTGCCTCTGCACCGAGCGATGCTAGAAAAGCAGATGCTGTTGATGCATCCACCTGATTCATTCGTAGGGTGCGGCTGACCAAGTTGCGAGCTGAGTCAGGCAGTTGAGGGGCGACATAAATCGACTTCCCTACCCGGTTGGCCTGTAAACCGGTAACCCTCAGCACATGGTTAAAGACATCTTGAACCGATTCGTTTTCGATATCCAGGCTTACGGTCGGTCCATCATCAGAGGGTTTTGCGCCTGCTCCTGTAGAAGCTCCCTGGGTCGGTGCGGCGGCGGTAAACACCACGTTTAGATTGGCAGCCCGGGCCAGTAGGGCTAACACCTCTCGAGCGGGGGCATTCCGGAGTAGCAGCTTGGGAATGCGTTGGTTGCTGCCCAGATCAATGGAACTAGAGGGAATAGCTCTTTCCGCGATGGCAATATCCCCCACCGGGGGGGCTACGGCGCGGGGGCGCAGGGGTGGTACCTGATTAGGACTGGGAACGGGCTTGCCGTCAATGGTCACCTGGGGATTGGGTACCAATACCTCTGGCTTTGAGCCAGGGGTATTCTGGGCCAGGGGTTGGCTAGGAGGGGGGACGGCTGGCCCAGGCACCGTGGCAATCTGGGCAGGAACGGGGGTAGATGCCTGACTGGGCTGGCCGCTATTGTTGATCGCCAGGATCACCCGATCGCCGTAGGAGGTAACGGTACCGGTGGGAGCTTTACCAGTGGCCTGAATATTCACCCGTACACTGTTGGCATCGAGGGGAGTGACGCTCACCTCACTGATACCGGGGGCGGGATTGGCCTGACGAAAGCTACCGCCGTTGGGAAGGTTGAGGTGGGCACGGGTAATATCGGCCCGCAGTACATTGCCCTGACTGACGGTAAAAACATTACTGTTGTCCCCGTCCTCGGTGTTGAAGACCAGTTCTAGGCCGGTGGGGGTGGAGTTAAGTTGAATGCCGGTAATTTTGGTAACCGAGGCGATGCCAGGCTGAGCCACCAGGGTGAGCAGGGCGCTACTGGCAATCAGGGGGTGGAAATAGCTTAAACGGTTCACGGGTTCACTCCTGGGAAGAGGGGATAGGGGTTAGTTATGGGGCAGGGGGAGCGCCGCCTGGTTCTTTGGCGGCAGGTTTAGGGGCTGGCGGGGCGGGAGGTTTGCCCGGATCGATGGCTGGGACCAATACATCTAGGGTAAAGCTGGTATTCAGTAGGCGGGTAATCCCCAGTAGTTGTTGTTCCTGTAGGCCCGCAGGAGGAGGGGCAATCTCCTGTTTTACGTCGCGAATAATAATTAAGGGTTCAATGCGCTCAAGGTTACGCAAAATATTCAGGGTCTGGGGAAATAAAGCCCGCATAGATACCTCTACGGTCTGCCGTTTGAGCTTGTTGGCCAATTCGGGAGGACCGTCTGTATAGGGAACGCTGGCCTTAGGACTAAAGCGGGTAAGCTCCGAGGTATACAACAGTTTTTGGGTGGCGGGCTTGCTGCCAAACTCGGTGCGAACCCGTTGCACCTGGGCTGGGCTCAAACCCAGGGCCGCCAATTGGGCTGGCTTGAGACTCTGGGGATTGGCTCGCAGCACGCTGGCAATGGCGCTGTTGCTGCTTTGGATTTGTTGGTTAATGTCGAGCAATAGGGTATCTAGACTTTTGCCCTTTCCTAGCAGTCCATAAATACCCACCCGTTGTTGCATAGCCTGTTCTAGATTGGCTTGTAGTTCGGGCAAATTCTTGAGGGTGGTCTTTTGTTGATCGACCTGGGCTTGCTTTTCATTCACTTGAGCCTCTAGCTTTTCCTTTTCTAGCTGCACAGGCTGCACTAAAAAGTTATAGAGAGCGTAGGCCCCTGCCACTCCTGCTAGAAACAGGCTCATTACCTGAACCCTGGGGGTCAGTTCTATACCGAAGGCGGTGGGATAGGTCACCACCTTTTCTGAAACGGTGGTGCGATCGGTATCGAGGGAGAAAAAGTCACCAGAGGATGTCATTACTGCAGAACTCCTGTATTTCTAAGGGCGCGCAGGCGGGTTACCAACCCCACAGCGCCGCGCTGCTCTAGGGCGTCAATCAGTTTAGAAGATGGGGTACTGGTCAGGTTGGCTCGAAGGGTGTAATCCACCAGGTAGCTGGGGGCGTCGGGGGCAGTACCCGGGCACCGACCATCCACCAGGGGGTCTAGTAGTTTGGTTTGTTGTTCGGCCTTTTCGATCGCCACAGAGGCGGGAGCAAGCAGGGGCGATTTCTGCAGCACGAGGGTAAAGTCGTTAATGTCGTTGAAGTTGCAGGCTACCCCCTGGATGCTAATGCCGCCCACCTTGGGGGGTGGGGCGTTGGGGGTGCTACTGGGAGTCACCCCGGCGGTCTGGCTCAAGTTGGTAATTTGAATAGGTGTTGGTGTGCGATCGCCGATATCTTGTAGCAAAGCCGACCAGGGCACAATTTGGTCAAACACCGCAACGAAGGCATTATTTTCAGCCTTGATGCCATCAATCTGACTTTGAATACCGCTAATTTCCCGGAGCTGACCTTGGATTTGAGCCAGTTCCCCATCTAGTTCGGCATTTTTAGCCTCTAGCTGACTCACCTGATTACGGGTAAAGGCCCAGTAACCCACCACCAGAGCTAGGGGCACCAGAGCCCCCAAAAAGCCGTAGAGGAGAGGAGTTCGATCCGCCCCATCTAACACTCCCCGGCCCCGGGGTCGAGTCTCGAAAATGCGCGTATCGCGATCCTTTAGAAAGTTAATGTCCAGACTGTACATGGTTAGATCTCCCGCAACGCCAGACCAATTACCGTCGCCAATCCCGATCGCTGGCTTTCGGGAATCTCCTCATCCACCTTGAGTCCCAGCACAGTGAAGGGATCAATGGGGCTGGTGGGGATAGCTAACCGCTGGGAGAGAAAATCATCTAACTGGGGAATTGAGGCCCCTGGACCCGCTAGCAGCAGTTGGGCTATCTCCATGTCCTCTTCCTGGTTCAGGTAGAAATCGATAGAACGGCGCAGTTCGTCGCACAGTTCCCCCAGCACCCGCAGCATGGCAATGGTACCAGGGTTGTTAGCTCCAGCCATTTGGGGGGCTCCAACCGAATCCATGGCCTGGACCGGCACCGTCATGCCCTTGAGTAGGTCCGTATTGCGGGAAGGGGGAAGGTTCATGGCCCGGGTTAGGGCATTTTGGATTTGAAAGGTACCAGTGGGCACAGTTCTAGAGAAGTGGGGCACCCCATCCACCACAATGGAAATTTCTGTATTTTCAAACTCGATATCGACCACCGCTGCCGCCTCCTGGGAGGTAAACTGGCGCAACTGCTCCCGAATCGTACGAATCAGGGCAAAGCTAGAGGTTTCCAGGGTATTCAGGGTCAAGCCGGCTCGCTGAAAGACCTCGATATAGGGATCGGTTAACTCCTTGCGTACCCCCACCAGCAATACCCTAATCTTTTCAATACCGTCTTCATCGACAAAATAACCCAACTTCTGATAGTCCACGTCTGCCTCTTCCCGGGGAAAGGGCAGGTAAAGGTTAGCCTCCTGGTTTAAGACGATTTCGCGAAGCTCGTTGTCATCTAACTCGGCAGGAACCGGAATAATCTTAGCGATCGCCCGGCCGGGAATGGCGCTACTCACCTGTTTAGGCTTGAGATTGCTAGCCGCCAGCACCTCCTGAAGCGCATCTACCATGGCGGGAGGGTCAATAATCTCTCCTTCCTGATAAATGCCCTCTCCCAGTTCTACCGAGGTCAGAGTTTCTAATTTTAGGATGCTGCCCTGCTTGCGCAATTGGGCCAAGTTAATGCGCTCCGGGGTCAACTCAATCCCAACTCCCAGAGGTTTTCGATTAAACATAGCTTTCAGGCTATCCACAGCAGTTTCCCCAAACCGTTTCCCAGATTGAACATTTGCCCCAGTCAGGCTGACTACCGCAACCCATAGACTATGCCAGCATTACTGTCTAAGTCTCTGAAACCCTGAACCAGAAGCCATTTCTAGACATGCCAGGAAGTGGCTAACCACCTCTGGCAACTTTAAGCTAACGAATGGTACACAATTTGATTGAGATTTGCCACTTTTCTGAGATAAATCTCCGATAGAAAACCCGATAATTCAAAAATTCCTGGGACTGGGCGATCGCACTAGGAGTATTAGGGGAAACGCCAGGCAGGGGTTTTGGCCTCCACCAAGGCCCTACAAATCCTCCTGGCTAACCAGGCCTGAGTACCAGAAAAGCTACAATTATACCCATAGCCCTGGGTAACGGGGCGAAAGGGAGGTAGACCGCCTACCCGGTCTTTATTTTTCGATCCCTGGTGACCCGAGACAGCCGCTTCCGTTACGAGACATTCAAGCAACCAACTAACTCTGTCAGCCTTCTCTACCCCTTCCCGTTCTTTGCCATGGCCCTGATGAAACCCTTGATGAAAAACCGATCCTGGACAGGTTTTATACTACTGGCCCTGACCGGGCTACTACTGAGCTGGCTAATTGGCTGCGCTGGTGGTCAGCCCCGTAGTGGGGACGCTGCCAAGGGTAATGGCGGGGTTGAGATCGAATTCTGGACCATGCAGCTCCAACCCCAGTTCACGGACTACTTTAACCAGTTGATTACCACCTACGAAGGACAAAACCCTGGAGTAAAGGTGCGTTGGGTCGATATCCCCTGGGCCGACATGCAAAGTAAGGTGCTAACCGCAGTCACGGCTGGTACGGCTCCCGACCTGGTTAATCTGAATCCAGACTTTGCCGCCCAACTGGCCAGTAAAAAAGCCTGGTTACCTCTGGACGGCAAGGTAAAGGAAGCGGATAAAAAACTCTACTTGCCCAATATCTGGCAGGCTAATACCCTCAATGGTGCTACCTTTGGCTTGCCCTGGTATTTGACGACCAATATCACCCTGTATAACCAAGACCTGCTGAAAACGGCCGGGGTGAAACCACCCACCACCTTTGCCGAACTGGCGGAGGTAGCTCGCACAGTCAAACAAAAAACCGGTAAGTACGCCTACTTCACCACCTTTGTTCCTCAAGATGCGGCTGATGTCCTGCAATCCTTTGTACAGATGGGGGTTGAGTTGGTGAATGGGGAAGGCAAAGCCGCCTTTAATACACCGGCGGGCAAGGCGGTCTTTCAGTATTGGACCGATCTCTACCAGCAAGACCTGTTGCCTAAGGAGGTGCTAACCCAGGGCCATCGACGGGCGATCGAGTTATTTCAGGCGGGCGAATTAGCTTTGCTCTCTACCGGAGCTGAATTTCTCCCTACCATTCAAACCAATGCGGCCAACATCGCCCGGGTAACCGATAGTGCTCCCCAAATTACCGGCGATACCGGCAAGAAAAATGTGGCCGTTATGAACCTGGTGATTCCAGCTAAAAGTGATGTTCCCGATGCGGCCCTCAAATTTGCCCTATACCTAACCAATGACCTGAATCAGTTGAGCTTTGCCAAGGTGGCGGGAATTTTACCTTCGACGGTGGCGGCTCTTAAGGATGGATACTTTACCAATACTGCCGGTAAGGTACCCACCCCCGAGGATCGGGCCCGATCGGTGAGCGCAGCCCAAATGACCCAGGCCGAGGTGTTGATTCCTGCCATCGATGGCATCAAGGACCTCCAGGCGATCGTCTACGATAATTTGCAAGCTGCCATGCTGGGTCAAAAAACCGTTGATCAAGCCGTAGCTGAAGCGGCATCGGCCTGGGATGGTCGCTGATAGGGTGGCAAGCGCCGGGCACAATAGACCCTGTCCAGCCATCCCTCGCACCGATCACGGTTGTTCTCAGCTTTCTGCTAACGCTATGGAGAATCGTCCTCTAGAGGCTGTATCGGATAGGGTAAATCGTCTTTTAAGTACGGATCGGTTTGGGTGGTGGCCCCTTCCACCCAAATCTGGGTGCGTAGAGGACCGTACTGGTGCCGTAGTCGAGCTTCGATCTGCTCGCCTATCTGATCAGTGGTACCCATAAATTCTGGGTGTAGCACCAGATGTAACTCGATCCATACCTGGCGGCCTACCATGCCTCGAGATCGAATACGGGTGCACTGAATTACTCCGTCTACCTGATTAACTAGATGGGCGATCGCTTCTGGGGCAATGGCCGTAGGGCGCAGCAGCATGGGCAGTTGATCGTTGAGCACTCGCCACAGACTGCGGGCCACCAGGGGCAGCAGCACCAGGGCATAAACCGGATCGAGCCAGAGTTGATTTTGCCAGATTGCCATCAGAACTGCCACCATAATCACGCTTAACCAGGCGTCGGTGAGAAAGTGGTGGGTATTGAGTTTGAGGGCCAGGCTATTCAGGTTACGGGCCTGATAACTAGCATAGATACCGAGGCTAATGGTTAAAATTACCATCGCCGCCGTAAACCAAAGGACCTGGGTATGGATGGTGACGGGAAAGGGATCGGCGATACCCTGGAGGTTTTTGAAAAGCTGACCCAAGGCTATTAGTACGAGACTGACTCCGGTAAACCCCAGAAAGGCACATAACATCAAGGTGGCGGCCACCTCGGCCCGGCCATGACCCCAGACTTCCCGCCCCATTTGGCGTTGGGGTGAGGTAACGGCCACCAGACTCAAGATGGTGCTAAACCCATCCACCAGGCTATGGAGAGCTTCGGCCAGCAGGGTGAGAGAGTGGTTAGCCCAACCCCCGATCGCCTCTACCGCCAGCAGCAAGAGGGTGGCCCACAGAACGGTCAGCAGGAGGCGGTAGGTGATCTGACGGGGAGAAGTGCCCTGGTGCATGGCTGGATCATAGGCAATGGGCTCAATGGTACTCTAATCTGCCAATCCCATCGTGAGGATTTTTTGCACTCCGAAATCGCCAGCCCTAACCCGGGCATTCTAGGCAGGCAAGCGTTAAAGGAAAGATCCCAGTTGATCAGCGAACGGGCCTATTGGGTAGCCTGGTCCCAGGCCAGGGGGGTAGGGCCAGTGTTGTTAAAACGACTACACAGCCATTTTGGTAGTTTGGCCGAGGCCTGGCAGGCGGAAGGCTACCAATTATTAGAGGTAGAAGGGATTGGTCTGGGGGTAGGATCGGATTTGTTGGCGTATCGCCAATCGGTTTGCCCATTGCAGATATTAGCTACCCAGGAAAGGCGTTGCCCTAATTTTTGGACTCCCGCCGATCCCGAGTATCCCTCTTTGTTATTTGAAATTACCGATCCCCCCCCCCTGCTCTACTATCGGGGTCGTCCAGAACTGGCCAGGGCGCTACAAACCCTACCGACGGTGGCAGTAGTGGGAACCCGTGAGCCCTCGGCCTACGGCCAGAGTTGGACCCGCCGTCTGGTTCAGCAGTTGGTGGCCCATAATGTGATTGTGGTATCAGGCCTGGCCCGTGGCATCGATCGCCATGCCCATGCCCAAGCGTTAGCCAGTGGGGGCTTAACCATTGGGGTGTTGGGTACGGGGGTGGATCAGGCCTACCCTCTGGGCAACCGGGATTTACAGGCCCAGATGGCTGAGGCCGGTTTGCTCTTGAGTGAATATCCTAACGGTACCCCTCCTGATCGGGGTCATTTTCCTCGCCGCAACCGGATCATTGCCGGACTTAGTCGCCTAGTAGTGGTGACTGAGGCACCCCGGCGATCGGGGGCTTTAATTACGGCCCGTTTGGCCAACGACTATGGCCGAGACGTGTTTGCCGTGCCCGGATCCCTTGACAATCCCACTAGTTTGGGTTGCCTAGACTTGATTGCCCAAGGTGCCCAAATGGTTTTAGAGGAAACTACACTGATCGAAGAACTGGGTCGTATTCCTCACCTGGAACCGGCGGTAACGACCGACTCGAACCTGGCTCTTGAACTGGCGGAAGTACTGGCGGCGATCGCCCAAGAGCCAGTTACCATTGATTACCTGAGCCAGTATTTAGCCAAACCCACCAGCGAACTCCTCAGTAGTCTGGCCCAGCTGGAGCTGATGGGTTTGATTACCCTTTTACCAGGCATGCGCTACCAACGCAGTTAGGGACCATGGGCCAGACTTCCTAGGCTAATAGAATCCAACTAAACCCATGTCAGAGGGCTTCGGTGGTCAGGCAAAGCTCCTCCAGAAATTCAAAACAGAGGTTCCCCATCTGGACCAAATCACCGTCCTGAAGGGGATAGGGATGGACCGGGGACAGGCGCTGATGGTTAACCAGTGTGCCTGAACTGCTGTCCAGATCGGTCAGGGAAAAGCCCGCCTCAGCATTAAAGTTTAAACTAGCGTGGTAAAAAGAGACGCCAAAATCCACAGCTGTGATCTTGCAGCCCGTACCTCGTCCGATTAACCAGCGCGAGCCACAGGGAGTTACCTGGATTTCTTGATGACGGTTGAGGTTACTGGCGATAAAACATTTGTCATTGACAATGATCCCCTGTAGGTAGTGATCAAAAATATGGCAGTAATTGCGGGCGGTTAAAATGGGGTCAATAACCTGGGTAACCGCTTCTAGGTCAAACTTGAGATTACGCAGCAGGGTATCCAGCAAAGTAGGCTTAGTGGGAGAGACGTGGTGACGGTCTAGGGAGGTTAGACCGGGGATAGAAGAGTCCCTGTAGTCAGTCTTGGGTTTGAGAGAGGATTTCTCCAAACCATAGAATTCAGCGGGCTCGGACCCAAGGAACGGTAAGGATGCCATAACTGCTCAATTCCACGATTAGTACTTTTACGCATTGTTCTGCTTCAAATTAATCCAGATGCACCTCTGGGCGAATAGGGGAAACTCGAACCTCGGTAGAGCCGAAAGTCCACCAATGGCTATTTAAGCCAAACAAACTATTGACTCAAATAAGTTACCGCCAAGCCCTGGATATGGAATGGGAAAGAACAAACGCTGGGGCCCTTTTATGCCCTGCTAAAACTGTCCATACTCCAACAAATAACAGCCATCTCTAGGACGACCCCGCACAGATCGGGAAAAATTACTACCGTGTTAGCACCATAGTTGTCGTGAATCCTTCAAGTGAGATTGCTACCTAAAAAATAAAATAACCCAAAATGATAACGGAGTCTAAGTAATATTTCGGATGTCTTTAGAATTGCAATATACCTTTACTATAAACCTTGCCATACAGGCTAGAGAATCGCTGAATAAGTTGCCATTTCCTAGTTTTTTCTGAATAGTCGAGTAGTTTAGTTCAGATCTTTAGGCCTAAGCCTACTAATCTTAAGCAATTTTTTCTTATTTCCATTGTGCTTGAATTAAGAATGTTAATATGGCCTTGGCCGGCGCCCTTGCTTAGGACCGGGTGGATCGGTAAAAGCTAAAGCCGGGTAGGCGTTCTACCTTAGCCCAAAGGATGGTGGAAGCCTTCGATACAACTGTTTTAGATGGACTACTTCTCAAACCTCCTTGCTAACCCGTCCTAGGTGGCTAGGGTCATAGCTTGATTCTATGCTTTTAAGCCGTAGCAGCCTATCCAGGACCCTTTGGGAGCAACGTTTAAGGGCAATAAAGGTATGGGAGAGATCCTTCAGTTAGCGTTAGTCGTAACCAGGGTTCTCCTCCTGGGAATTGCGGATAAGCCAGACCTATACTAAATCCTTAAGTAATATGACTCTGACCAGAACGCTAAGGACAACATTAATCGGTTAAAACAAAAGCTGGGTAGACCGTTCTAGCTTGCCCCAAAGGATGGTTGAAAGCCCTAGCAAAAGCCTTGGGATCAAATAGCGTGTTCAACTCCCCTGTCCACCCCATTAGCCGAAGCTATCGTGATATCAAGGGTTTACCATGGTTTCGGGATAGTCCGGTAGATCGAACAAAACTGTGGTCATGTAGAGATCGGCCCAACTTTGACCAAAAGCCTTTTCTAGCACCCGTCGGGTTTTATCATTTTGTTGCTGCTGGGTACAGTAGTGGCGCTGGCCTGCCAGTACTGCCGGTATGGTAATAGCTGAGGGAGCCATAGCCTGGGCCTGTTGGCAATGGATGGTCAAATAGTCGGTAATTAACTGTACAAACGCTGATTCCTCTTTGGGTTGGGTAGGCCGGATAAAACGGCAGTAGGGGGAAAAGATGGTACCCCAGGCTGGCAGGTCCCGTTCTTCGGTAAAACTGGCATCAGGTAAGGCTGCGATCGCCCGTTCGTACTCGGGAGACAAGCTCCCCAGCACCGGAGATAAATCAACAATGGCTGCACTAATCTGTCCTCGCCCTCCCACCAGGTCGCAGCCAAACATCGGCAGGGCATAGTCTGGACGGGGAAACATGACACAGTGAAGGATATCCAGATTTTGGCCCACCCGGGCTAACTCCAGGTGCAGCTTACGAAACTGGGGAGTTTGATAACACTTGTTTTCGATGGTTAATCGTTCCCCTTCCAGGCGACCCTCGACGTAACCCAGATCCTTGGGTAGGGAATAGTCCGTCAGGTGCAGGTAGGTTTGCCAGAGAGTCTCAATCCGGTTAGCCAACTCTCGAATCATCGGGTGTTGCTGATCGCGGATGGAGGGGGAGGGAGAATCGGTCATAGAAGCTGGCTTTTAACTCGATAAAACTTATATCCTATTTAAGCTTCCAGATGGCCCAATAGTTATAGAGTTAGAAACTAGGATGACTCTTGACCTGCTCAGATACCCTCTTAAGTAACCTGGACCAGTGAAGCTAACTGACTGGATTAATCTTGCCCTGATTGCCATCGTACTGGTCATTTTGTGGCAATTTCGTCAAATTGTATTGCTGATTTTTGCTGCTGTCGTCTTAACAACGGTCCTCAATAGCCTGATCCGCAGCTTTGTTCAGGTCTATGGCTGGCGGCGTAGTCGGGCCATGCTGGTGACTGCAGCGCTGATTTTATTGGGGATTTTTCTGTTTCTATGGCTGGTTTTGCCCCTTTTTGTCAGTCAGTTTCACGAACTGATCCAACTTCTACCCAGGGGTTTTGCAAAGTTAGTGGGGTGGTTTGATCGGGTGCGGTCAAATCCACCTGGCTGGTTTCCCGACCCCCAGCTTACCTTTATTCCCGGATTGGGGGAAATCCTGCGTCAGATGACCACGATTGGTAGTCGGGTATTTGGTAACTTCCTGACTTTCTTTTCCAGTTTTGTGGTGATTGTGCTGCAGGCTTTACTCCTGCTGGTCCTGACCGTAATGATGTTGAGTAATCCGTCGGCCTATCGGCGCTTACTGTTGCGGCTTTTCCCCTCCGGTTACCGGCGTCGGGCCGATGACATTCTGACGAAATGTGAAGTGGCCCTATTGTCTTGGTTGGGGGGCGTGGCCTTTAGCTCTTTGTTTGTAGCCAGCTTGAGTTTCGTTGGCCTATTGCTCCTGGGAGTACCCTATGCCTTTGCCCATGCAGTGCTGGCGGGGTTATTGAACTTTATTCCCAATTTAGGTCCCACCCTCAGTGCTGTTTCTCCGGTATTTGTCGCTTTTCTCCAATCCCCTGGTAAGGCGGCTCTGGTCGTTATTCTCTACATAGTGATTCAAAATCTAGAAAGCTACTGGTTTACGCCAATGGCTATGCAGAAACAGGTCTCTCTGCTGCCGGCCGCTACCCTAATTGCTCAAATCTTTTTTGCTACCTTCCTGGGACCCCTGGGTTTAATTCTTGCCTTGCCCATGGCTGTTGTTAGTAAAACCTGGATTGAGGAAGCCTGGATTAAGGATGTTTTAGAACAGGAGGGCGATCGCCTATCCGATTCCTGAGAGATAGGCTAACGGCTAACCGTATCGCACTGGCTAGGGCAAGGTTGGCTTAGTCCTCGGTCGATCACCCAATCTGATGTCCCTTTTGCCTGAGTAAATACAGTCTGACGATCGAGAATCTTTTAAGCTAGGCCTACAACCATAGCCGTAGATGTCGCTTTGGCCAAACCGTTGAGGACACAGTTTATCGACAAAGCTAATACTGGGTAGGCGTTCTGGTTCGCCTCGGTCCCCTTGTGGGTGGCTACGGGTATAACGGGATTAAAGGGGTGGATGGAAACAATGTTCTTTGCTGTGGTCGTGCCGCTATGGGATCCCTAAATCAACTCAGCATTAAGTCGAAGCTGATTATCATGCTGCTAGCGGTCAGTAGTCTATCCACCTTGATTACGGCCTACCTGGGGTACCGCAGTGGTCAAATTAACCTGACTGATCGGGTCTTTAGCCAGTTGACCAGTGTGCGGGCGTCTAAGGCCTACCAGATTGAGTCTTACTTCAAAACCATTCGCTACCATACCCAAACCCTAAGCGAGAACCCGGCCATTGTTAACGCCATGACAGAGTTCGAGGCCGCCTATCAGGAGGTGGCAAGGTTAAAGCCACCCCCCCAGGCGACTGCCAAGCTGGCGGACTATTATCAGCAGGTTCTATTGGCCCGCTTAGCTAAGGTACAGGAAGGTACCCCCTTCTTGCAGTCCTATATTCCCAATATTTCTCAGGTCTATTACCTGCAGTACTACTATATCGCCGCTAACTCCTACCCGGTAGGTGAGAAACACCGGCTTAACCAGGCCCGGGATGGTAGTCGCTATAGTGCTATCCATGGCCGTTATCACCCCATCTTTCGTAACATCATCGAAAAATTTGGCTACTACGATATGTTCCTGATCGATCCTCAGGGCAATATTGTCTATACCGTATTTAAGGAAACCGACTTTACCACTAATCTCAAAACCGGACCCTACAAAGATACTAACCTGGCCCGGTTAGTAGCCCTGGTGCAAAGGGCTAAGGAACAGGACTATGCCTGGCTAATTGACTTTGAACCCTATGCTCCTTCCTATGGAGCACCGGCTGCGTTTATTGCTGCCCCCATCTTTAAAAACTCTACCTTAGTTGGAGTATTGGCCTTTCAGTTACCTGTCGATGAAATTAACGCCGTCATGACCGGTAACCAGAACTGGGAGGGGGACGGCCTGGGTAAAACGGGGGAGACCTACCTGGTGGGTAATGATACTCTGATGCGATCGGTATCCCGCTTTCTGGTGCAGGACCCCCGAGGTTATGCCCAGAGCCTGAAAGCGATTGGGGTCAAGGACGCCGATATTAATCGCATCAACCAGTATGGCACCTCGATTTTGCAACAACGGGTAGACACCCTGGCGGTGCGGGCCAGCTTAAACGGACAACAGGGCACCCAAATTATTGCCGACTATCGGGGTATACCGGTGCTAAGTTCCTACGCACCCCTACATATTGATGGCTTGAGCTGGGGGATTCTGGCGGAGATGGACCTGGCAGAGGCCTACGCCCCGATCTACTCTTTTCGGAGACAGGTGTTGATATCGGCAACCCTGCTATTGCTGGTGGTGACCCTGCTGGCTATGGGGTTAGCCCATGTGTTTGTCAAACCCATTCAAAAATTGATTAGTAGCGCCCGACGGGTTGCCCTTGGCGAGCTGGAAACCATTTCGGAGGTGGTGACAGAAGATGAATTTGGCGAGCTAGGGCAGTCCTTTAATGCCATGGTCCAAAGCCTGCGTATCCAGACTAACTTGGTAGAACAGAAGAACCAGGAAAATGAAAAGCTGCTACTCAGTGTATTTCCAGCGGCCATTGCCAAACGGCTGCAACGGGGAGAGAAAACCATTGCGGAAGATCTCTCCAATGTGGCTGTTTTAATAGCCGATTTGACCGGTTTTACCAAGCTTTCAGCTAATTTGAGCGCCTACGAGGCGGTCTCTATTCTCAATGACTTGGTGAGTAGTTTTGATGAGGTGGCCGCAGTCCATGGTACGGAGAAAATTAAAACCATGGGCGATAACTATCTAGCCGTATGTGGTCTCTCTGTACCCTATCTCGATCATGACAAACGGGCTATTGACTTCGCTCTGGACATGCTGGGGATCGTCCGTCGCTTTAATCTGGAGCGGGGTTTTAAACTCAATCTGAAAATTGGTATTCACTCTGGGGATGTGGTAACAGCGATTGTGGGCCGTAATCGGGTGGTTTACGATGTTTGGGGCGAAACCTTAAATTTGGCCTCTGCCCTCAAAAACGCTTGCCCTCCCGGCAGTATTCTGGTGTCTCAGACTATTCATCAGCGTCTCTACGATCTCTATCCCTTCGAAGCGGCTCCCGATCTCGCCAATAATAAGGAGCCGATTATCGCCTGGCGGTTGAAAAGTATTCGCTTACCCGTAGGTGGGGAGAATGAGGAGGTAGATCGGCCATGAAAGCCATAACCATTCAGATTGATCTATGGGTTTGGGCGACGATCCTGGTGCTAGGCTTTGCGCTACTAACGGTAGGCTTGGGAGAGGTCATCCATCGATTGCAGCGACGGGGTAAGTCCCTGGCGACTACTCTACGTCTGGTACGTAACCTAATTGTGCCAGTCCTGGTTTTCTTGCTGTTTATGCAGCATCTACTGCGCCTCAATCCTGAGTCCCATCTGATTAAGGCGATGGAAACCCTGCTCTGGGTGGTGGTTATCCACGGAGCCCTATCGCTCTTGAATGTGATGTTGTTTGAACAGGCGCAAGCTGGTACCTGGCGATCGCGGGTACCCAAATTACTGATCGATCTGGCCCGTTTATTTCTGATTCTGCTGGGTAGTGCCATTGTGCTAGCGACGGTGTGGAATGCCGATTTAGCTGGTCTGGTGACGGCCCTGGGGGTGAGTTCCATTGTCATTGGTTTAGCCCTTCAAGATACCCTGGGCAGCATTATGTCCGGCATTGCCCTACTCTTTGAACGGCCCTTTTCCGTGGGGGACTGGCTTTACGTAGGCGGAGTAGTGGGTCAGGTCATTGATATTAACTGGCGAGCCATTCGTCTGCAAACCCTGGAACGGGAAATGGTGATTATTCCCCACAAGGTGATTAGCGGTGAAACCATTCGTAATTTTAACCAGCCCCTACAACTGCATGCCGAACGGATTCGCTTGGGTTTCTCCTACAATGATCCGCCTAACCTGGCGCGCCAGGTACTTAAAAGTACGGCCCTTGAAACCCAGGGAATTTTAACCGATCCCGAGCCGCAGATTTTTACCGTTTCCTACGATGATTTTGCCGTTACCTACGAGGTTAAATTTTTTATTCGGGACTACGGTGAACTGGAAGAAATTCGCGATCGCTTCATGACCCGGGTATGGTACGCCGCCCAACGCAATCACCTCACCATTCCCTTTCCCAGTCGAACTTTATATCACTTTCATGGACCTACGACCCAGGCTAAACAGGTGTCTGAAAAGTTCACTGATAGTCTTAATTCCCTCCCTGCCTTTGTACCTCTGGACAAGCAGCAGCAAAAACTCAAGTCCCCTTCCCAGGGAATTATGCTGCAACACTTTGCTACCGGCGAGTCTGTAGTTCGCCAGGGTTATACCGGTAATGCTCTGTATATCATTGTTTCTGGACAGGCGCAGGTTACCACCACCAATAGCCTGGAGCAAGAGGTAGAGGTGCTAACCCTCAAGGCTGGAGAGTTTTTTGGAGAAATGGCCCTATTTTCTGGAGAACCTAGTACGGTCTCTGTGATTGCCCTTGAAGACTTGGAGGTGTTGATGATTGATGCCTTTGTGGTGAACCAAATGATCGATCGCCAGCCCAGCTTTGCTAGAGAGATTAGTCAGATCCTGGAAATCCGCCGCCGCACCATTCAAGCAGTCAGTTAAATGGCAGGGACCATGGAATTTTTGCCCTTAGTCCCGCTTAGGAAACCTGATTTATCCGTTTGTGACGGCGATTACGAATAGCATGGGCCTGGCGTTGAATCGGAGTTAAGTACCGATCGGTGGGGAGGGAAAGGTTTTGATTGGCTGGGGTTCCATCGCTGCGGGCCAGATGCATACATTGGGTTAGGCTTTCCAGGTGGGGTTCCAGAGCCAGATCCCGCTTTAGTTCAACTATGGAACCGTAGCGATCGCAGGGGTTAGGCCGCAGCATTTTATCTAACACACTGGCGAAGTGAGGGCTGAGGGTAACGGTATGCTGCCACAGCACCTGACCGGTCTGGGGATCGGGGGTAAACTCCAGGGGGGTACGGCCCGTGAGTAGGAACAGACAAGTCATACCCAGGGCATAAATATCACTACTGTAGCAAGGGCGTAGAGCCAACTGCTCGGGTGGGGCGAACCCAGGGGTACCCACAAACTGAGTGGCGGCAGGTTGATTGATAACCGCCTCGTCAACAGCAGTCAAAAACTCGTCTACTGCACCAAAATCTATCAGCACCAGCCGCCTATCTGGCAAACTCTTGATGATGTTAGGGGGTTTGATATCTCGATGAATAATCCGGTTTTGATGGAGAAAATCAACTACGGGAATAATCTCACCCAGAAAGTACTTGACCTGGGCTTCGGTTTGGCGGCCCTGTTGACGGACTTCCTGCGCCAGGGTTTGACCGTGAATATAGTCTTGCACCAGGTAGAACTCACCCTTAATGGTGAAGTAATCTAGCAGTCGAGGAATTTGGAAATGACTACCCAGGCTGGCCAGGGTCTTAGCTTCTCGCCGAAAGCGTAACTTGGCCCGTTCCAGGGCAACTTGGTTGGTGGTCTTGGGACAGAGTTGTTTAATTACACAGTAAGGTTGGGACGGTAACTGGGTATCTTGAGCTAAGTAGGTAACCCCAAAACCCCCCTTACCTAGCTGTTTGAGCACCCGATAGCGATCGCGAAAAAGATCATGAGATTGATAAAACCGGATGATCTCACTGCCCTTAGTCCGGCTAGAGACCGGATCCAGGCGCTCATTTGCTAAATTTCCCATATAAGCCAGCCTGAAAAATTAAACATCTTCGTTAACTGAAGTTGTACCTGAAGGCCATAGCCGATACACAAAGGCTTGAACCAGCCATCAGTTACCCATTGCTACGGGAACGAATTAATAAAAAAAGTTATATCAGAATAACTCAACATAATTAAATTCTAGTAAATAAAAACACGACAATGTGTATTCATTTTAACTTTGTTTAACTATTAACGTAGCCCTATCATGGCATTTCCTCTCCTAAAAGTCCATGTTGAGTATAAAAATATACTCGCTTCCTTGGGATTTCTTGGAGACTCTGGTCCTTAGGGCATCCCCCGGTGTCCTGATGGGCCCATCTAGCCTTTTTCCTTGACCTGGACTCAAGGTGGGATGCTTCCACGAGCTGAACCATGCAATTGAGTTGCCAATCCAAAGCTATGACTGTAGCCGCCTAGAACGGGACAGAGTCGAACGAAAACGCCGAAGACTGACCCAATCGGTCTTCGGCGTTTTGGCCCAAGCTATGCATCAGATCTGCTCAGGGGTGCGGACCGGGTTTAGCGTTCCGTTAAGCGAGTCAGGAGCAGATTAGAACGGTCTACAAACGCCTTCATACCTTCGGCGTCAAACCCCTTCTGGGCCATCAGGGCGGTGTCGTAGACCTGGTTGCAGATGAGTTTAGCCAGGTCTCCTGCTGGTGAGCTACTGCCATCGGCACCGATGATGGTGCTTTGGCTCAGCCCTAGCAGGTTTTGAATCAGGGGATGGGTCGTATTGACCATTAGGACATGGTCGTCAGGAAACTCCATGGCTTTTTGCTGGATCATGGCGCTGAATTCCTGCATACGGCGGGTACTTTCCGGTAGTAGTACCATGGCCGGGGGCGCCCCCTCACCCTTGAGGGCCTGGGGTTTGACGTTGACTCGGGGTTTGTTCAGGGCCTTCTCAAACATTTCCTTGACCTGGTCGTCCCGGGTTTTGTTGGTGGTTGGGTCGACGATTTCACTTTGCTTCTCCCTATCCAGGAGGGTGTCATCCAGGTCGGCATCAACCCGGGAGAACTTAACGTCACTGAAGGTTTGCTCTAGGGCAGGAATAAAGTGGGTGTCAATGAAGGAGTCCAGGTAGAGCAGTTCCAGACCCTGGCCCTTAAACAGCTCGATATAGGTGGCCTGGGAAACCTCATCGGTGGCGTAGAACACCCGATTTTGGTGCCTGTCCTGGTTGCGTTCCAGGTAGTCCTTGAGGGTGGTGTAGGAACGCCCCTGGCCATCGGTGGCGGGTTGGGTGCGGTCGGCTACTTCGGCCCAGGCGTCGTCACCGTCGCCCTGGACCTCTACTTTGGGGGTCTCCGAGTCCTGACCCAGGTCGGCGCTGGTGCGGAAGATGACGATATCTTCTACCTGACCCTTAAACTTCTCGTCATTGAGGAAGCCAAACTTCACAAAGTTACCCAAATCCTGCCAGCTGCTGATGTACTTGGCGGGATCGTCCCGGTAGAGGGCCTTGAGGCTATCCCCGACCTTCTTGGCGATGTACTCGGCAATGCGGCGAACGGTGCGATCGCCCTGGAGAAAGCTCCGACTGACGTTGAGGGGAATATCGGTACTATCAATCACCCCCCGCAGGGGCAGCAGGAAGCGGGGCACCACCTCTTCGCAATTGTCGGTGACAAACACCTGATTACAGTAGAGCTTGATACTGCTCTTGGTGATGTCGATGTCCGGTTTGAGCTTGGGGAAGTAGAGAATGCCGTTGACCACAAAGGGATAGTCGGTGTTGAGGTGAATCCACAGCAGGGGGTCTTCCTGGAAGGGGTAGAGGTAGCGGTAAAACTCTAGATAGTCTTCGTCGCTGAGGCTACTGGGGGACTGCTTCCAGGGAGCTTCGTGTTTGTTGACCACCTCCCCGTCCAGCTGGATGGGCACCGGCATAAAGTCGCAGTAGGTTTTAATTAACTGGCGAATCCGGGCGGGCTCCAGGTATTCCTCCTCCCCCTCCATCAGGGAAAGGGTGATGGTGGTACCAACGGTGGTGCGATCGCTGGCGCTCAGTTCAAATTCGGTGGAGCCGGTGCAAGACCAGTGCACCGCCGTTGCCCCTTCCTGATAGGACAGACTATCGATCTCTACCTTAGCCGCCACCATAAAGGCGGAGTAAAAGCCCAGACCAAAGTGGCCAATGATCGGATCGGCGGCGGCGCTATCTTTGTACTTGGTGATAAATTCTTCGGCGCTGGAAAAGGCCACCTGGTTGATGTACTTTTTCACTTCCTCGGCGGTCATGCCGATGCCGGTATCGGAGATGGTCAAGGTCTTTTTATCTTTATCCAGTTTGATTTCGATGGCGGGGTCGCTGACATCGCCGGTATATTCCCCCGATCTCGACACCATCGACAGTTTTTTAATGGCATCGACGGCGTTGGAAACTAACTCCCGCAAAAAGATCTCATGCTCGGAGTAGAGCGCCTTTTTAATAATCGGAAAAATATTCTCCGTATGGATAGTGATATTGCCCTGTTCCAGAATCGTGGTCATGGCGGGTTTAACTCAGTTGTTATGGGTAATAGTTCTAAAAAAATTCTTTGCCGCCGTGGCAGAATCCACAAGCGGCAATTTCTCCCCATAGGAGTACGGTTGCCCCTACCTGATTGGGTATTGGCTGAGGCTACCTGGGCCTAGAGGCGACTCAATTCTGGGCTAGCTTTACCACCGACGATCGTCGGGTCAATGGCAAAGTCTTCTGCCACCAGCCGCGCCGTCATCTTGGCCGACATCATGACGCTGGGGGTACCCGCTCCTGGTTGGGTACCGGCTCCCACCAGGTAAAGATTGGCGATATCTTCACTGCGGTTATGGGGTCTGAAAAAGGCCGACTGCACCAGCAAGGGCTCGGGACCAAAGGCATTGCCCAGATAGGAACTGAGGTTTTGCTCGAAGTAGTCGGGGGTAATGTAGCTATGGCACACTAGCCGCTCCTTAAGGTTAGGCAGGTAGCCCCGCTCCTCTAAGAAGGTCAGTACGATCTGGGTAAGGCGATCGCCCATTTGCGACCAGTCAATGCCGGAACCGTTGTGGGGCACCGGCAGTAAGGTATAGGCAGCATGGTGGCCCGGTGGCGCCAGGGAGGGATCGGTAAGGGTGGGTAGGTGCAGATACTGGGAGAAGTCCCTGGCCAAGATTTTACGACCGAAGATATCCCGCAGCAGTTCTTCGTAGCGGGGTCCCAGAATAATGGTGTGGTGACGGAGTTTTTCCGCCTCCTCTCCGTTAGCCTTAAAGCCAAAATAAATCACAAACAGAGACATGGATTGCTGGGTTAGCTTGACCCGCAAGTTACTGTTCCAGAAGCGATACTGGGGTTCAACTAACTGGCTATAGGTGTTGGCCCAGTCAGCGTTAGACACCACCAAGTCAGCCTTAAGAACCTCACCATTGGCCAGGGTAACGCCGGTAGCCAACTTTTGCTTACCCTGGCGATCAACGTTAATCTGACTAACTGGAGCCTCGTACTGGATCTGGCCTCCCATGTCCTTAAATTTTTTCACGAAACCCTGCACCAGGGCTCCCGTTCCTCCCATGGCAAAATGGATACCCCAGGTTTTTTCGACGAAATGGATCATGGCGTAGATGGCTGGCACCGAAAGGGGATTGCCACCTACGAGTAAGGTTTCGAAGCTAAATACCTGGCGTAGTTTGTCACTTTTGAAGTAGCGGCTGCTGAAGCGAAACAGGTTACGAACCGCATCCAGGCGTAGCAGGTCGGGAGCCACCTTGAGCATGGCACCCATGCTGCCGAAGTGGGTATAGCCCAGCTCTAAAAAGCCCCGCTCAAAAATCGCTCGAGCCGCCTTTTCAAACTGTTGGTAGCCCTCCAAATCGCCGGGTTCCCCCAGGTCCTGAATTTGCTGCCGGGTATGGTCAGGGTCGCCATCGTAATCAAAAAAAGTACCGTCATCAAAATAGATGCGGTAAAAGGGTAGGATTGGCACGATTTTGACGTAACGGCTGGTGTGGGGCCCACCGGATACCCCAGTGGTGACCCGTTTGCTTTCGTCTACAATTTCCGGCGGGAAATCGGCACTGGTCAGATCGGCACTGTCACGCTCTAGGGCGAATAGCTCTTCGATGAAGTGGGGTACGGTAATCACCGTGGGTCCCATGTCAAAGGTAAAGCCATCCTGGTGGCGGACGTAGGCTCGCCCGCCAGGGGCATCCAGTTTTTCTAAAATGGTGGTATCAAAGCCCAGGCTTTGCAGACGAATGCCCATGGCCAGACCGCCTATTCCTGCCCCGATTACGATTGCCTGCTTGCGACCCATGGTCATGCCCACTCAACTGTTACAAAAAGTTAATATTTTCTATCTTACTACCTATTCTGCCTGGACCCGGCCTACCTGTAGAATCATTTGGGCTGGGTGGCGATCGCCAGTTGTACCCCCGCCACTGTCCTGATCTGATCCATCACCGCTACCACCCGGCCATGGCTCACCGCTTGATCCGCTCGAATCAGTACCAGTTTACTCCCTCCCTCCGTCACTAGGGTCTGCACGGTTAGGGCGATCTGGTCATCCTTGAGGGGGCGATCGGCCACCGTTACCTGGCCTGTAGCATCAATGGTTACCGTCACCGGCTTTTGAGGCTGAGGGGTGGCGGTTTGGGCACCGGGTAGGGTAACGGTTAATCCCTGACTCTGGCTGAGAAATAGGCTGGATAGCAGGAAAAAAGCCAATACGGCAAACACCACGTCGATCATGGGGACGACATTAATCTGCAGGGGTTTTTCCGGGTCTTCGGGCAAGCGCATGGGCAACGGATAGACACATTTACCCGATTGTCTCAGGGGTGACGGTGGTTTGCCAACAGGACTATGGTGCCAATCCCAGGCAAGGGGTTGGGCGGGGCGGTCCATATCACGGTCTATGGTGCAGCTTTTCCCCATTCCTCCAATCGGGGTAGAACACCTACCCAGAGCCCTGAACCTTCTGGCCAAAGCTTATGTTTCTAACCTCGCCGCTCCACATAACCGCGACCCAGGGCATCCTGCAAAATCTGTAGCATTCTCAGTTCGTCCTCTGAAATATCCGCTTGCTGGCTAATACCCTGCACTGTCTCCGCTGCTCGAGTGGAGAGCTCGCCAAAGAGCAGGGCTTGACGCACAATGGCTTCAAGGGAGTCGGCGCGGTGGAACGTGGATGGATAGGCCAGCATGATGATCCCGGGTAACTTAACGTGTGCTATCTATTACTTCAGCAGGGACGGTGGTAATTCCGGAAAGTTTTGATTTTTATTCTCTACCCATGGCTAACAGGCGATCGCCAATGGCCTCAGCTACGGGCATCACTGACAGCCGGTTGCCCCGCCGCACCACCCATAGTTCTTCGGGGCTAAAGGTCTGCTTGAGTCGATCAAGGCTGAGGACTGTTGGAAAGGTTTCCAGGTAACCGACCCTGACGGTATACCAGCGGGGTTGATCGGGGGAGGACTTGGGGTCGTAGTAGGAATTGGCCGGATCGAATTGGGTCGGGTCAACCTGGTGGGTCTCCAGGATGGTCATCAGGCCCACAATACCGGGGGGTTGGGTGTTGGAGTGGTAGAAAAAGGCCTGATCCCCAGCTGTCATACTGGTGAGGAAATTGCGGGCCTGATAATTCCGCACTCCGTCCCAGAGGGTGGTGTGATCCCGGTGTAAATCCTGGATTCCATAAACACTCGGCTCAGACTTCATTAACCAGTAGGCCATGGTCAATCACTGCCTCCCATTGAACAAGGTTTGCTGCCAGGATCGCCCCCAGCCTGGCTTGACGACCCTCCTGCTGGCTATAGCTGAGGGCCAGGGTTAAGGCCTGGGGGGGCGGTTGAACCAGGCGATCGCCCCATTCGATCACCACAATTCCCGGTAAGGTTTCTCCGTCATCCCAGTAGCGATCCAGGTCTAGGAATTCAACCTGGTCTGGGCTGAGTCGGTAGAGATCGGCGTGGTAAAGGGGAAGACGACCCTCCAGGTACTCGTTAATCAGGGTAAAGGTGGGGCTACTGATGGGGCCAGGAATTCCTAGTCCAGCCGCCAACCCCTGCACCAGAGTGGTCTTGCCACTGCCCAGATCCCCCAGGAGCAGCAGAACGGTTCCCACAGGAAGTCCTCTGCCCAGACTTTTTCCCAGTTCCAAGGTTGCCTGGGAATCTGCCAAATGCACCAGAGGTAGGTTAACTTCCCTGGATTGATTGCTGAGTCCCATAGAAGCCCTCAGTCAGCTAGATGGCTGTTTTAACATTGATTAAAAATACCAGGCCCTAGGCCAACGGAACACCTGGTTACCTCTGTTGAAATTAAGGTCACTACGATTGGCTAGTCACCCAAGCGACCCAGGCTAATCGCTTGATCCCAAAACAGCAGGAGCTTTCTTTGGGACATTGCCCTTTTGCAGGGCAGTCGCTGGACTGACGACGGTCCCAGGCACTGCAGGGAGAGCAAGGGTTGGGTTGGGGGGTAGGGCTGCTGTCAGCTTGGGAGGCTTGATTTCCTGCCAATCCAGATTGCCAGTGGCATCAATGGTGACCAGAACAGAATTAATTGTGTCGGGACCCATGGTAATGCCTCCCACAATCTGGCACTCAAAGCGATCACCGGGTTGGTTGATGCGGTAGGTGGCCGAACCACAATCGATCGCCGCCTGTTTTCCCAGAGCCTTAGCTACTCCTTCCTGAATACTGGTTTCCACCTTGGCCAGATTCAACAGAGCTTTAGAGTTAGGTACATCCCAGCTGACATTACCCTTTTTATCCCGCTGGGTCACGTTGATAGTGAAACTACCCTTCGGATCAATCTCACCGACACAGCGGAAGTAAGCCCCTTCCTGACGGCTAACCTGGTCTGGGCAGCGCACTTCCTTCAGGGAAAAGCGACGACCCTGACGTTCAATATCGGTCTGAATGGATTTTTCAACCTGAGACATATCCAGGCGGTTACTGCAGGCATTAAGGGCCAAAGTACCCAATAGAACTAATCCCAGCCAGGCTCTAGCAATCATAGAGAATACTTGAAAATGGATTACGTTGGCACATGCCTTCATAATTACCATTTTGTTTCCGGTTTGACCATAGGTTTAACGGCTGTTTGGTACATTGCTTTGTATCTATGGCATGGGAGGCTGAATCACCCCAGTGATACTCCCTCGAGCCATGGGGAAATTCAACAATCTCATCGTTCTTGATCACTACTCCCACAACCCCTATTCCAGTAGCCCCTCCGCAAGATGACTCAAGGGCTTGGACCTTCGCGATGGTTGCCGGTATAAATTAGCACGCTGTTTTAGTTCTTTAAACAGCTTTTCAAAGGTTTTTTAAAGTGATTCAGGGGGTTGTTGATCCATCGCCATGGTGTCGTAGCATAGTTAGAATAGTAACTTTCAGGCACCTACATAATCAAACCCAGGTGCCACTGTTGACTAATTTCTATAACTCTAATTTTTATTGATGTTTTTAGCTTTAAGGACCTTCTCGGTATGAAAGCCATGATTCTGGCGGCAGGTAAGGGTACCCGGGTACGTCCTATTACCTATACTATCCCTAAGCCCATGATTCCTATCATGCAAAAGCCCGTTATGGAGTTTTTGCTGGAACTCTTAAAGCAGCACGGCTTTAATAAGATCATGGTGAATGTTAGTCATCTGGCTAACGAAATTGAGGGGTATTTTCGGGATGGTCAGCGCTTTGGAGTCGAAATTGCCTACTCCTTTGAGGGACGGATTGTTGATGGGGAATTGGTAGGAGAGGCAGTGGGCTCTGCTGGCGGCATGCGGAGAATCCAGGACTTTTCCCCCTTCTTCGATGATACCTTTATCGTTCTCTGCGGGGATGCTTTGATCAATCTGGACCTGACCGAGGCCGTGCGTCGCCACCGGGAGAAGGGTTCGATCGCTACGATTATCACCAAAACTGTGCCCCTCAAACAGGTACCTAGCTACGGTGTGGTAGTTACCGGTGAAGACGGTCGGGTTAAGTCCTTTCAGGAAAAACCTGCCGTTGAAGATGCCCTCAGCACTGAAATTAATACGGGTATCTATATTTTTGAGCCAGCGGTCTTTGACTATATTCCCTCCGGAGTCCCCTTTGATATTGGGGGTGACTTGATGCCCAAGTTAGTGGCTAACCAGGCTCCCTTCTATGCCATTCCCATGGAGTTTGAATGGGTTGACATCGGTAAAGTGCCTGATTACTGGCGCGCTATTCAGGATGTGCTGACGGGAGTGGTCAATCTGGTGGATATTCCCGGACAGGAAATTTACCCTGGCGTTTATGCCGGCCTGAATGTTAAGGCGAACTGGGATAAAATCCACATTGAGGGACCGGTCTACATTGGCGGCATGACCCACATCGAAGATGGCGCAACTATTATTGGACCTAGCGCTATTGCCAATAACTGTGAGCTTTGTAGCGGGGCGATCGTCGATAAAAGTGTCATTTTTGAATACTCCCGCATTGGACCGGGGGTACGACTAGCCGATAAACTGGTATTTGGCCGGTATTGTGTTGATAAAAGTGGTGCCTCCATTGATATGAAGGCGGCCGCCCTCGACTGGCTAATTACCGACACCCGTCAAGACTTACCCCTGGAGCCACCGGTAGAGCATCAAGCCATTGTTGAACTGCTCCAGGAGCATGTTTCCTAAGGGCTGGTCGTAGTTTGTCCTATCGGTACAGTTTTTACTGAACGGTAGTTGCAGACTACAGAACTAGGGCCATAGCGATGCAATCCAGTCTCACTCCATGGGTGGGAGTACTGTAGCCAATGGCGTCGCAGTCCTGTCCTCACCGACCTGGCGATTACTATGGGTCTCATAACTGCCAGGCTTACCCGGGTACGAGATAGGAAAAGGCGATTCCTGGGTGGGCATTCCCACTCCCTTCTGCTCCCTTAAGTGGCTACGGCTATAGCTCTTCCCACCTCTGTTATGTTTATCCGGACTAAACCCAACCACCATGGCCCCAGATCTTACCCAGTCCCTGCCGCCTCAAACCACCTGGCGACAGTTTGCCCCAGCGGCAGGGACGGTACTAAAGCTGTTTCTGCAGGCCTCCCTGGCTCCGGCAGATAGCTTGACCGGTTGGTCCCTGGGCGATCGCAACCCAGCCCTGATTGACCAGATGCTGCCCTTCTTTGACTGGATGTACCACCACTACTTTCGGGTCAAAACCGATGGTTGGCAGCACATTCCAGCCCAGGGTCCGGTCCTACTGGTGGGCTCCCATAATGGGGGGTTGGCGGCCCCCGATACGGTCATGATGACCTACGACTGGTTCCGACGTTTCGGTACCCAGCGGCTTGCCTATGCCCTCATGGATCCGCGGATGTGGCAGGTGTTTCCAGGGGTAGCCCGGATGGGAGCCTGGGTGGGTTGTGTACGGGCCTCGCGGCGCATGGCCCTTCAAGCCTTGCGCCAGGAAGCGGCGGTGTTGATCTACCCGGGGGGGGTGCGGGATGTGTTTCGCCCCCACCATCAGCGTCGCCAGATCTGTTTTTTTGGCCAGCAGGGGTTTATCAAATTGGCGCTGATGGAAGAAAGCCCCATCGTCCCACTGATCTCCCACGGTGCCCATGACACCCTGCAGGTACTGGTAGACTTATATCCGGCCATGGCTAACCTGCATCGTTGGGGTTTACCCTGGCTGGCTGGCATTGATCCTGGCAGTTTTCCCCTCTATCTGGGGTTACCCTGGGGTCTGGCCCTGGGGCCTTTGCCCAACATTCCCCTGCCCATACCTCTCCATACCCGGGTTTGCGCTCCCATTATCTTCCCCCACTACGGTCGGGATGCGGCTCGAGATCCGGTCTACGTCGATCACTGTTACCACCAGGTGCGGCAGATCATGCAACAGGAACTGGATAACCTCTATGCCCTCTACGAATAATCCCGTCTTACCGGCCAGCGCCCAGGCCCTTACCGAACCTACCTCCATCGCCCTGGCCAAGTTGGTGCAGCGGGTTGATCTTGCCACCCCCCTCGCCCCCCTTGCCCTGCCTACCACCTATGCCCTAACGGGTGTGGGTGTGGCGCCCCTGATGCTACTCCATGGTTTTGATAGTTCTTTACTGGAGTTTCGCCGCTTGCTGCCCCAACTGGCCCCCTATCGCCAGACCTGGGCCCTCGATTTACTGGGATTTGGCTTTAGCGATCGCCGCCTGAGCCCCAGTCTTTCCCCCGCTGCCATTAAAACCCATCTCTATAGTTTCTGGCAGCAGCTAGTCGCCCAGCCCATGGTACTCATTGGAGCCTCTATGGGAGGAGCAGTCGCCATAGATTTTGCCCTCACCTATCCCCAGGCGATCGCGGCCCTGGTGTTAATCGATAGTGCCGGCTTTGCCACGGGACCGGCTATGGAAAAAATCATGGTGCCCCCCTTGGATCGTCTGGCTACATCCTTTCTACGGCATCCCTGGGTACGGCGCAGCATTAGCCGCCAGGCCTACTTTGACCGCTCTCTGGTCACCCCGGATGCGGAACTTTGCGCTTCCCTCCATCTACAATGCCCCGATTGGCAGCAGGGCTTAATTCGCTTTACCCAGAGTGGCGGCTACACCTTTTTGGCGGACCAGATCCCTAACCTCACCAGCCCTACCCTGATTATCTGGGGAGAACAGGACCGCATCCTAGGTAGCCAGGATGCCCATCGTTTTAACCAGGCGATCGCAGACAGTCAACTGGTTTGGATTCCCCAGGCTGGCCATGTCCCCCACCTGGAACAACCAGAGGCGGTAGCCGGGGCGATCGTGCATTTTATTGGGCAACCAGGTTTGGCTTAGTACCTGGTTCAAAACTCCAGCCAAAGCCATAGCGATAACCCGGATTTGGGTGTATTGTGGTTTGGTAATTTTTAACATGTCTGGTTCGCCATCCTTTCTTTACAAGATCCTCTTTAATCAGCCCTCAGGATAATTCGCTATGAGCACAGAATTTGAATCAAAGGATTCGTTATTCGGATCACCAGATCCGGCAAGTCAATCCGAGCCCTCTGAGTCGACCGCAACAGTGTTGACTGACGAAGCAACTAAACAGGTCAAACAAGTTTGGGAAAAGGTGTCTGGTCTTTTAGGCGATCTGCCCGACTATGTCTCTCAGTTTTTTTATCAGTACAAGCGACCTATTGTCACAGTAGGCCTGATTTTAGCGGCCGTTCTAACTGTTAAGATTGTATTGGCCTTGCTTGATGCCGTTAACGATATTCCCCTACTGGCCCCTAGTTTAGAACTGGTAGGATTGTTTTATACCGGTTGGTTCCTTTATCGTTATTTGTTGAAGGCTTCCAACCGTCAGGAACTTTTGGACGATATTAAGGCTATTCGTGATCAGGTGCTCGGTAAAAATAGTTGAGGGCCTGCAATCATTTCCAACGGTAAGTAAAGAACCTCTGAAGCAGAATGGAATTCTTCTAGGCCAGGTTTTTCAGTCTGTTTCAGAGCATGTTTCTATAGGGTATCCATAGATAAACGGAATAGGGTAATAAGGCTATGGGAAGTATTTTGGGAGCGGGAGAGTACAGCGCTGATGGCTATATTGGAGCGGCAGTAATCGGTTGTAGCACGACTCTATCCTTCAAGAATTTTGTCACCAGTGCGGAGGCAATGCCCCTAAGTGCCCTTTTAACTATTAACGGGAATTTGAATAAACGCTATATCGACCTGGGTTCCCTACCCGATACCAGGGATAGCTTTGAACTACAGGTTCCTGATGGTACGGATATCAGCTTATTTAATACGGTGGTGCTACGGCTAGCGGGAACAGAAACCGCTGTGGGGATCGCCTCCCTTCCTTAGGCATAGCCAGAATAGGGAAGGCTTGTCAGTAAGCCCTTCCAGCATTAGTACCCTCTTCCCTCCCCATCTAACTGACTAAGGGAATATCCAGGCTTATGGTTGGGGAGCGTCAAAGGCGCTATCAATATAATCTTGCAAGGTCAGGTATCGGCCATCCTCAAGGGTCAGGTGACGCTCTGGATGGTCAGGGGGCGGTGTACCCCAACGGCAAACCACCAGGGCAACATCAAATCGACAGATGGCCCTAACCCAAGGGTGGTGGTTGAGCAGATAAAGTTGGGCGGCACGCCATAGCTTACGTTGCTTATTACGGGTAATGGCCATCAGCCCATCGGCGTCCCAATTACCCTGACTCCGGGTTTTTACCTCCACAAAGGCAATCTGTCCCTCAAGGTTGACCCCATCCTGCACCATAATCAGGTCTATTTCTCCCCAGATACAATGCCACTGATGGGTTTGCAACCTCCAACCCTGGGCCATCAACCAGTCGGCCACCAGGGTTTCTCCCAGCGTACCCAGGTCTTTCTTGCTACGAGGTTGATAAGGGGAACTACTCATGCGGAAAAATCTCCGGAAAGGCAGCATGGTCTTAAGGTTCCCAGAGAGCAGGAAAAAATTGATAGCTTTAGCCAAAGCACTGGCAATCAAGTTGATCAGTCAAAGTCAAGGCTGGATAGGCATTCTGCCTTACTTCAACGTCGTGAGCTATGGATATGACTATATTTGTCAACTTCCGGAGCCTAGGTGCCTGAATCCACAAGATGAAGAAGCCATGAAGCGTTAAACTAAAACCATGAACTTTAATGAATTCGAGACTAATTTCGATAGAAGGCCGCATCAGTTGCTCTAATCTATATACATCTTAGATATACAAACCCTCAGCGGTTATGGAATTTAGGAGTCTTTATATTCTTTTTTGACTTAATTTCTGAAAATCTCTCAGGACCATAAATTATAAGGGCCAAGTTTTTAGGGCTTTATATTCAAATCATTTTTTGAATGATGATGTCATTGTTAGAGAAGAATAAAGTTTAAGAGATTGAAGCATTGACTTTTTGGTACTAATGCTTACTTGGCTTCGAATTTTGATTTAACCCGATTTCTTTAAAATTTTAGTTTTTTTCTTTACTCTGTTCCATTTTTTAGGTAGTTGGAAGTAGTCCTTATGACCCCTAGAGTGTTAATCGTTGCAGATGGAGCTTCTGCCAGATTCGGTGGAGAGGCAGCTTTACCCTTACACTACTTTCGAGTATTGCGTGGGAGAAAAGTTCCAGTCTGGCTTTTGGTTAATGCTCGTAATCGGGCGGAACTAAGCGAGTTATTTCCTGATGATGGCAGCATCGTCTACGTCTCCGACACCTTTTTACATAAGTTACTCTTTAAAGTTGCAGTTCTCTTACCCGACAGCCTAAGCTACTTTACCTTTGGTTTTTTGTTGCGGCTGATCACTCAGATGAATCAACGTTCAGTAGCAAGAAGCTTAGTTAAAAAACATCGGATTAATGTCGTTCATCAGCCTACGCCGGTTTCACCTAAGGAGCCGTCGATGATTTTTGATATGGGCGCACCAGTTGTTATCGGTCCAATGAATGGTGGGATGAGTTATCCTCCTGGTTTTAGCAGTAAAATCGAGTCTCCCTGGGTACGGATGAGTGTTAGTCTTGGTCGAAAAGCCTCTGAGTTAGTTCATACCTTGATGCCTGGCAAGCTTAAGGCAAACCTGCTAATTGTGGCTAATGAGAGAACTCGCCAAGCATTGCCTAAGGGCGTTTCTAGCAAAGTTGTGGAATTGGTGGAAAACGGAGTTGATTTATCGCTTTGGCAAGGACTGGTGTCTGGGCAACCAAAGCCTGTATCGCCTGTGACTCAATTTGTATTCGTAGGCAGGTTAGTCCATTGGAAGGCCGTAAACCTATTGCTGCTGGCTTTCCGTAGGGCTGCGTCTGAGGCCCCTGTTAGTTTGCATATAATTGGCAATGGTGACATCAGGGGTGACCTAGAACAGCAAGCCCAAGAGCTAAATCTCCTAGGGAGCGAGCCTGATCAACCAGGTAAGGTCTTCTTCCATGGCTGGTTGTCCCAGTCAGAGTGTGCGAAGCAATTAGAAGCTTCAGATGTTTTGGTTTTGCCCAGCCTGTATGAATGTGGTGGAGCTGTAGTGCTGGAAGCTATGGCGAAACAGTTACCGGTCATAGCTACTAATTGGGGTGGTCCGGCAGATTATCTCGATCCCACCTGTGGAATTTTAGTGGACCCAATATCTTCGGATTCTTTTGTTTCAGACTTTGCCGATGCCATGGTCCGGCTGGCAGGTTCTCCTCTGCAGCGTCAGGCTATGGGGATAGCGGGACGACGGAAGATTCTTGAGACTTTCGACTGGGAAGCCAAGGTGGACAAAATGCTAGATATTTACCAAACCGTCATTAGTGGTAAACCCTTTTGTTCCGAGGCTGAGCCAGCCGAAAGATTACCGAATGTTTTGTCAGGGAGACTGGCGTTAAGGAACTAGAATTTTCAGGTTTGCTCACCTTGCTTGGGAGTAGAAAGCCTGTAAAAAATCTTAGCCCTGGACAAATTGTTTTTGATAGACCAGGTCTTCTTTTTCAGTTTCGATCTTTAAATTGGAACGGGGATAGGCTACACAGAGCAAGGCGTAGCCTTCCGCCTGAAGTTCAGGGCTGACTCCCATACCGTCAGCCTGATCTACCTGACCCTCCAAAACCAGAGCTGCACAGGTGGTACAAACTCCCGCTCCACAGGAATAGGGTAATTCTAACCCCGCCGTTTGGGCAGCTGCCAGGATGGTTTGATTGTCTGGTACGGTGATTACCTGGGTAGTTCCCTGATGGTAAATTTCAACGGTGTAACAGGTGGTCATGATTGATATCAGTGCGTGAAATTTAGTTGATTAGCCTATCACTGTGCCGGGAAGGTACGGTCGAATTCTTCCAGCAAATCATCGATTTCCTCTAGAGCCTGGTTGACGTCAATGCGTAGGGTGCCGAGATCGGGTTGTTCGAGTAGACGAATGAGGGCTTCCCGTTTGCTCTTAATGGCATTAATGCGATCGCAAATGGCTTGAGTTTCCATGGTGATCTTCCTAAAAAGTCTTCATAGCCAGCATAGACAACTTTGTCCTCCTCTGGGTTCCTGGCCCACAATAATTTATCGCTTTGGCTAGAATACCTGGGATCGAGTTGATCGGTCAAAGCCGGGACTGAGCCTATGCTTTCAGACCGACAGGGGGCATGATAGAGAGAGTTAATATTACAGAACGGAGACTATGCTGGGTCGAATTAATTTAAGTTTAGTGCTATTGGGGGTGGGAGGCATCCTTACCTTAGTTGGCTTTATTGCCTACTTTCAGGACAACGCCACCTTAAATCTGGCGGGTTTTTTCTACGGGATTCCCATTCTATTGGGAGGTCTGGCCCTGCGAGCGGCGGAACTGGAACCTGTGCCCTATAGCCAACCTACCCCTGCCGCAGTAGTCCAACTGCGGGACACCCTAGCCACACCGACTCAAAATCAGGTACGGCAAGATGTTACCCGCTATCGCTACGGTCAGGAGGCTCACCTGGATGTAGCCCTACAAAAGCTGGGTCTGCATCCTTCTGGGGAGGAATGCCCGGAGCTAAGGGGAATTCGAGAATTGGAGATGGATGGTAGTTATGCCCTGGTACTGGAATTTGATTCACCTAGGGTGCCCTTTTCCCTGTGGCTAGACAAAAAAGCTAAGATTGAGAACTTCTTTGGCCCGGGCATTAGAGTTGACCTCAACGTTCCTCAGGACGGTAAGGTTGAGCTAGCCCTGATCACCGTTTTAACGCCCGCTGCGGTATCACCCGCTTGAAGCTCTCGGGAAATAAGGCTGTCCGTTGCCGTGGCATTGGTCTGCAATCCAGATCGGCAGGTATAGCTTTGGTTAGAACATCGAGCACCGAGTGGATCGATCAAGGCGAAGGCTGGGTCAGGGTTCTAAGGTGCTTCGAGGGGGTCTGGAAACCTTCAAGCCTAAGCTGAAATAGTTTTTAAAACCCCCTACCGGCCCCGTTATCCGTGGCCAGGGACAGATGGGAAATGCTAGTACCTGGAGTCAAAGATGGCTTCAGGTCGAACCAGATAGAATCTATAGGCTAATTCCTATCAGGCCATTAAATATCATATGGATATAAATACTCAACTTATTCTCTAGAACCCAAGCCCAATTGCTATAGTTAAATTAATAACCATCGGCTTACCTGGGGACCACTGGCCAGGTTATCGCTATTGTTCTTAGGTTTTCTTCCATGTATCGGGTCTTAGGAGTGTAGATATGGTAACCACTGCCCCACCTCAACAAAAGCGTTTAACTATTCAGGTTGACTCTCTAGCTACCGATATCACCACCATTCGCTCCCTGGATTGGGATCGGGACCGCTTTGATATTGAGTTTGGACTCCAAAATGGCACCACCTACAATTCCTTTATTATTCGAGGCGATCGCACGGCCCTGGTAGATACTTCCCACGCTAAGTTTCGTGAGTTGTACATGCAGACCCTGACGGGTCAAATAGATCCCAAAACCATTGATTACATCGTTATTAGTCATACCGAACCCGACCACAGCGGCTTGGTGCGGGATGTGTTGGATCTGGCTCCCCAGGCTACGGTGGTGGGGGCAAAGGTGGCGATCGCCTTTCTCGAAGACCTGGTTCACCGTCCCTTTCAACGCCTAATCGTTAAGAATGGTGACACCCTAGACCTGGGTCAAGGTCATACCCTGGAGTTTATTAGTGCTCCTAACCTGCATTGGCCTGACACAATTTTTACCTACGATCACAAGACCGGGGTTCTGTTTACCTGCGATGCCTTTGGCATGCACTTCTGCAGTGATGCTACCTACGATGAAGATCTAGAGTTGATCTCTCCTGATTTTCGTTTCTACTACGAGTGTTTAATGGCCCCCAACGCCCGCTCGGTCTTAGCGGCAATGAAACGGATGCAGGCCCTACCACCTGTGCAGATGATCGCTACCGGTCACGGCCCACTATTGCGCTATAACGTAGCAGAATTAACCGGTCGCTACCAGCGCTGGAGCCAGGAAAAGGCTCAGAATGAAGCTCTGGCGGCGGTGTTTTATGTTTCCGACTATGGCTACAGTGATCGCCTTTCCCAAGCGATCGCCCGCGGCATTGTCAAAACCTCCGTAGCGGTGGAAATGATGGACCTGCGATCGGCCGATCCTCAGGAAGCCACCGAACTGGTCAGTCGATCTAAGGCGGTAATTATTGGCTTGCCCCCAGCCTCCGGCAGTGGCGCAGAGGCAACCCAGGCCATCCTGGGTACAATTTTAGCCGCGGTGAACGGAAAACAAAGCGTGGGTCTGTTTGAGTCCTACGGTGGTAACGATGAGCCCATTGATCCCCTGGTTAGCCGGTTCCAGGAATTGGGAGCCACCCAGGCCTTTAAGCCGATTCGCATTAAGGATACCCCCAGTGAGGCAATCTACCAGGCCTGTGAAGAAGCCGGAACTGACCTGGGCCAAAGCCTCAGCCAGGCTGGTAAGGTTAAGCAACTCAAGGCCCTAGATGCAGATCTACAAAAGGCCCTAGGGCGCATTAGTAGTGGACTCTACATCATCACAGCGCAAAAGGGTGAGCTTTCCAGTGCTATGTTAGCCTCCTGGGTGGCCCAGGCCAGTTTCCAGCCCCTAGGCTTTACCGTAGCGGTGGCTAAGGATCGGGCCATTGAGTCCCTGATGCAAGTGGGTGATCAGTTTGTCCTCAACATTTTAGAGGAGGGCAAGCACCTGCCCCTGATGAAGCATTTCCTCAAGCGATTTCCCCCCGGTGCCGATCGCTTTGCAGGTATTCGCACCCGTCCCGCCCTTAACGGTTCTCCCCTATTGGCAGACGCCCTGGCCTACCTAGAGTGTAAAGTCAGCAGTCGGATGGAGGTCAGTGATCACTGGATTGTCTACTGTACGGTGGAAGATGGTAAGGTCTCCCATCCCGATGGGGTAACGGCCATACACCATCGCAAGTTGGGTAACTATTATTAGATTTTTGTTATCTGGCTTGCCAGTGCTCCATCGCCATTGCAAAAACTTATTGCAAAAACCAACAAACCTTATCGAGTGGTAAAGCTTCTTCCCTTACTGAGGTTCCTTCTGGCTAACTACAGCAGAATGGTAGGTGCTGGGATTTCGGTCCCAAGCAGGTTGTAAGCCATTATCGAGGTAAACCTATGACTACCCCCAAAGAAGTCTTTGATCATCTGAAAGATCTGGAACGGGTGGATACGGTCCAGAGTGCGTCTTACCGGGAAGAGGCTCAGGCGGTCCTGGCCGATGATGGGGTTAGTTTGAAGTGGCGGCAGGCCATCGCCGATCGTTTGAACCAGGCTAACCACGATCTGGCCCTCCATACTGTCGGTAACGAAGATAGTTATTAAATCAAGCTATTACCCTATTGCCGGGCTAGAACTACTCCCTGGCAAGGGTAGCGATCGCTGTAATTTGATCAGGACTAAACCCAGCCCGGTCCAAATGGTTCAGGTAGGCAGGCTGACGATAACCGCCATCCAGGGTCAGGGCATGGTGATAGGCCGATCTGGCCTGGTTACGATCGCCTGCGGTCCTATAGGCCAGGGCCAGAGCTAACCAGGGATGAGGGTTACCAGGTTCTAACCGGGTCGCAGTTTGACCATGGGCGATCGCCTGCTGCCCCTGGCCCAGACGCTGGTGGGCCAGGCTGAGGTTATAGTGGGCGACTTCGTTATCTGCTTGAAGAGTTACCGCCCGATTATGGGTACTGATGGCTGTGGCCAGGTCTCCCTCCACCAGGTAGACAATTCCCAAGGCATTGAGGGCCGGTACAAAATCAGGGGTTTGCTCCAGGGCCCGGTGCAGGGTGGTGATGGCATCAGGGCGGTATCCCGCTAGGTGCTGGGTCCAGCCCAGAATGGTATAGCCATCGGGGCTATGGGGATCGAGGGCAACGGCAATTTTAAGGGTGGCAATGGCCCGATCCAGGTCTCCCCGTTGGCGATCATTCAGGCCCTGCTGGCGGTAGCGATCGGCGGTTTGGGGCTGGGCCAAAAAGGGAGGATAGGCCAGCTGTTCAAGGGCGGCCTGGGCCAGAACGGCGGAGGTAAAGGATAGGGATGGCTGGGATTGGCATCCCAGCAGCAGCAGTAACCCTGTCAGGGAAAGTCGTTTTAGCGGCAGAACCTGGATCATAGTGGTCCCCTACTCAGGTATGGTAAATGGTTGAAGCTTCAGCTACCCAGGGTTGGTGCCTGAGCCCAGCCATGGAGGGAGAATACCGTGAAAATTGCCTTTATTATCGACCCAATCGAGCGCCTTGACCCCGGCCACGATACCAGTGTGGCCTTAATGGAGGCGGCTCAACGGCGGGGTCACCAGGTGTGGATTACCGAAGCGCCCCTCCTGAGTGTGGTGGCCGGTCGGGCCTGGGGTCTGCTACGCCAGGTAGAGCTGACGCCCGTGCAACTGGTGGATGGTCATTGGGTGGCGGAGGAGTTTTGGTACGAGGTCGATCAGGTGCAACAGTTGTGCCTCGATACCATGGATGCGGTATTTATGCGTACTGACCCACCGGTGACGGTCCCCTACCTTTACGCCACCTACATTCTGGACTATGTAGGAGACAAAACTCGGGTGGTTAACGCCCCTCGAGGGCTACGACAGGCTAACGAGAAAATGTATGCCCTGCAATTTACTGAGGCGATTCCCGAAACTATCGTTAGTCAAAACAAAGCCCTGATTCGAGACACCGTTGAGCAGTGGGGAACGGCGGTCCTCAAACCCCTGGGAGGCAAAGCCGGGGAGGGGATTTTGTTTTTGCAGGCCAGCGATCGCAATCTCAACTCGATGGTAGAAATCAGTACCCGACAGGGTCAGGAGCCCGTTATGATCCAAACCTACCTACCCGCTGCCAAGGAGGGAGATAAGCGCATTATCCTGCTGGATGGAGAGCCCATCGGCGCCGTTAACCGTATCCCCACCGGTAGTGAGTTTCGGGGCAATATGGCGGTGGGGGGGCGGGTAGCCGCCACCGAGATTACCGACCGGGAACGGGAAATCTGTCACCAGCTAGCCCCTACCCTACAACGGGATGGCCTGTATTTTGTGGGCATTGATGTGATTGGTGGCTACCTGACAGAGGTGAATGTGACCAGCCCCACCGGGGTGCGGGAGATCGATCGCCTGAATCAGACCTGCCTGGGCGATCGGGTCATAGCCTGGTTAGAAACCAACTAATTGAATCATCAGAACCACCCTGGGGTATGGTATAACTCATGTCTGGGAGGTTGAATATCTCCAGAGGGTGACTGGCGCAATGGTAGCGCATCGGACTCTTAATCCGCTGGTTCTGGGTTCGAATCCCAGGTCACCCATGATTTTATCGGTCTGACAACCCTGAGCCTGGGATCGAGCTAGGGATTGGTTCCTCCTGGAGCAGCGATGACCGACACCTCTACCCTCCTTCCACTGAGGTGGGTTAGAGATCCTATGCTTGCCTCAGTCCCATGGCTTTGATCAGAACGCTGAGGACAAGATGAATCGGCAAAAGGGATAACTGGGTAGGCCTTCTGCCTCGCCTGTGCGGCCTTACCCGAGACTAAAGGGGATGGGCCTTCTCTGAGCCTTGATCAACCGATGCCAGGTCAGATAGCCACCGTTCAGCGGCGATGGCGACTGGGAAAGTCCTCACCCCCCCCAGTCCCTTCGGTAGAGCCACCGTCCATTAAACTGGCCAGGCCCTCAGTCAAAAGCTTGGGGTCCATGAAAACCACCTTAGAGTTTTTGCTTTCCCCCAGCTTTTGGTTGGCCTCAACGTAGTCTTGAGCAATCAGAAACTGCAAAATACTGGCACCTTCAGGACGTTGGCTAAGGGCGTCGGAAAGCATCTGAATCGATCGCACCGTAGCCTCCGTTCGCTTGATGGCAGACTGTTGTTCACCGTCGGCCTTGAGCACCATGGCTCGCCGTTCCAGTTCTGCCGCCCGTTCCATTTCCATGGACTTATGGACTTTTTCGGGGGGGTTGATTTCCTGCAGCTCGATGCGGGTTACCTTCACACCCCAGGTCTCCGTGGCGTCATCCAATTGGGAAAGTAGGGCTCGATTCAGTTCATCGCGAGATGACAAGGTTTTTTCAAACTCCATCCGGCCAATTTCAGACCGCAGGGTGGTAATTACCAGTTCTCCAATGGCCTGCTCCACATCTTCAATGGCATAGTAGGTGCGTTCTGAGTCCAGGATACGCCAGAACAAGACCGCATCCACCTCCAGGAAGACGTTGTCCTTAGTAATGGCATTTTGCTTGGCCACATCCAGAATTCGCTCTCGCAAGCTTGTCCTAAAGGCGACATAGTCGAGGGCGGGGACGATAAAATTCAAGCCCGGCTGAAGTTTACGATGATAGCGGCCCAGGCGCTCTACCAGGGCTTCGTCTCCCTCTTTAATGATGCGAACCGAGCTAACGGTATAGCCAATGATCAGCAGAGCCAGAATACCAACAATGGAAGACACAGGCAGATTTGATCCACGGGGGATTAGCTAGGTTTTTCAGACAAGTGTACTATCCTCACCTAAAATTGGATACCCATGCCTCCCTGCACCGAAACAGCCATGTTTCCGCTACCTCGATAGGCATCAAAGGCGAAAATAGCGTTACCAAAGGCCACCAGGTTGCTGTTGGGGAACATATAGTCAATACCGGGCTGTAATACAAAGGCCGTTTTATTACCAACTACCGTGGGACTACTCCCACCAGGCAAGGATATACCCGCCCCCAGATAGGCATCCATATTCCAGCTGAGGGGAACGTCATAGGAAACCGTGGGCACCACAGCAAAGTCATTGCCAAACAGAAAGGCCTGGGCCCGTAGGGAGATGGGCATAGTTAAGAAGCGATAACGACCCGCCAATACTCCCTGCAAGCCGCCGCCCTGGCCCGTAGTGGCATCCTTAGTTAGGCCAGCTGCGGCCCCAATACCGACATAACTGCCATAGGCAACCTGGGCCTCAGCCATACCCGGAGCCATGGTCACACCAGCGGTAACTGTGGCGGTTGCTAACATTGCCGCTAGCGCCCTATGTCCTACCCAACGCTCTACGCTTTTCATCTTTTCAAATCCTCGGCGTTAAACGATCTCAGGTTAGTGGTAACGATCTATCACCCAGATATCCTAAAACCTGACCATAAGCTTACTGCATGGCCAAAATTTCGACACACCGATTTTCCTGCTGAGCGGGTGCCCGATCGCAATCTTAAAGATCTCTAAGAATCCAGCCCCTGGTTCCCTGGCTGTGGTTGCCTGGGGATATAGATGGTCAGTAACGGGAGGAACACCGTGACCCCGATCGCCGATAGTCTACCCGACTACGAACGACACCTGTTAATCGCCTTGGCTACGTTCCTTGGCCGTGATCCCGAAGCCCAGGCCCGAGCCTGTCTATGCATGTACCTGCGGCAAGCCGAACCCCGAATTATGGCCCAGGTGAATTACTATGCCCATCGCTATGGAATGGCAACGGGCCAGGCTATAAACGGTTACGATCTACTGGAACTGCTGGCCCGATCCCCCCAGTCCCTGAAACAAGCCTTACCTAACCTGGGACAGGTACACGGGGCTGAAGAGCCAGATGTTTTTGACCCACCCTCCGCGATCGCGGGGGATCAACTCAACCCTTAGATTTAGCCAGAGTCGGGGCTGGAATGGATGCCAGGAAATTTCTCAAAATGGACTTACCCACCTGGGTAAGAATACTTTCGGGATGGAACTGTACCCCCTGCAGGTGGGGGTACTGGCGGTGACGTACTCCCATAATCGTGCCATCCTCTACCCAGGCGGTAATTTCTAAGACCTCAGGGCAGCTGGGGCGATCGATGACCAGACTATGGTAGCGAGTGGCTTGAAAGGGACTCTCTAAGCCGGCAAACACCCCTTCACCCCGGTGGTAAATGGGGGATGTTTTACCATGCATCAGTTCTGGTGCAGGAATCACCTTGCCGCCGCAGGCCTGACCAATGCTCTGATGGCCCAGGCAGACCCCCAGAATGGGGATGGTAGGACCCAGTTGGGTGATCACCTGTAAAGAAATACCGGCCTCATCAGGACAGCCAGGACCGGGAGAAATGACGATACCGGCGGGAGCAAGACTAATAATGTCATCCAGACTCAATTGGTCATTGCGAAAAACCTCCAGGCTGCTGGCCAGGGGAATTTCCTGACCCAGCTCCCCCAGGTATTGCACCAGGTTATAGGTAAAACTATCGTAGTTGTCGATAACGAGAATCATAATCCTTGCACCAAATGCCAGAGAGGCGGCACCAGCAGGCAAACCGCTACGAAAATCGAAATCAGGGCAGACAGCAGGACGGCGGCAGCAGCACAATCTTTAGCGATTTTAGCGAGTTCGTGATAGGTTTGCTGCACCGTCAGGTCTACAACCGATTCGAGGGCGGTATTAACCAACTCCATGGTCATGACGGCCCCACAGGTGAGACTGATAATGGCTACTTCCATAGGGCTCAGCCGCAACCCCAGGGCCAGTCCCACCGCCAGGGTACCAATCACCACATGGATGCGAAAGTTACGTTGGCTGCGAAAGGCATAGCTAATACCCTGCCAGGCATACCTGAAACTGACCAGCAGGTTGGTCGCTACCTGCCAGGATAGGGTGCGATTAATGGGGGGTAGGGTTGGTTCCGCTAGCTTAGTTATGGATTGGGATTTCTCGCTATAGATAGCCATAGATAAAAAAGAATAATATCGAAATATTAAGCCCTGAATAGGGGTTTGAAAAGGGTAAAAGCAAATAACCTGGTTAGAATGTGCCACCTATGGTCCTGGCCGAAGGGAGCGGAGCGGCAAGGAGTTGGCCCATTCTAAGGCCTGCCCATAGGGCTTGAGCTGCATTATAGCTTTGGCCAGAACCCTTAGAACCGGTTAGAACAATGCAAATCAAGGCTGGATAGTTGAAACATCATGGATCCCGTGTCCATCACATTAGTAAAATGGAATTGATGGCTTGGGCCGATCGCCTGGGAGATCATCCTGCAGCGGCGGCGGAATGGCTTCGCCTTAGACTACGACCCGCTTGGGGAGCTGACGCTGGGGGTCGGGGGAATGGATCAGTATGGTGATGGCTGGTTGCTCTGGGGGAAAGCCCCAGGTGGGATTTTGAGACATCACAGATCGCCTTTGCCCGTCCGCCTCGGGGCGTATGTTACCTATTGGCCCTCAAAACTTGTTCAGCCGTTAGTCTCAACTGTGGAAAAGTTGGAGAGACGATAATCTCACTGCCTTGGAGCTGCTGAATTTCATACTCTCCATCCGCTAGTGAACAGATGGAAAGGGTCGGCTGTTTGGGTTTGCCAATGTGTCGAGTCCCCCCCAATCCCCCGTAGTCAGCAATCCAATATTCTGAGATACCTAAAGCTGCATAATCTTCAACCTTGCGGGCATAATCATTCTGCCAGTTGCTACTTACAACTTCCGCCACAAATTTAATCGAACTGCCTAGAGTTAGAATTAACTGGTCAGACCAAAACGGTTCTTTAATCAACTGATCTTGATCGACAACTGCAACATCAGGTCGAAACGCTGTCATACCAGCATTAGAAGGGCGTAATAGCCCTCGTTGAAGGACAAACCAGGGTAAGCCTACTGCCTCAATCTGGACACAGATTTTTGCGGTGATAAAGGCAGCAACTTCTTCATGCTGACCTGTTGGTTCCAAGTCGAATACCTCTCCATCAATCAGTTCGTAGCGGTTATCACCACCATACTGGACAAGGAACTCGTCAAAGCTAAGGGGCTTTTGTTGTATTAGCTGGTTGATCGCAAGAGCCATAGGTCAACTTAGCCTGATTAATAGCTTCAGTTTACCAAATTGAATGTTTGCCAGATGCACAGCAACTGAAGCCTGCTTTTGCCTTGTCTTAACGATATTGACGGATTATCAGCTTTCGGCGGCATATTCAGTCAGGCTCTGCGGCAACTGGTCATACAACTCCGGCTCAACATCAGCGACTTTGGCTAACACAGCCTCATATTTTGCTCGATCACCTCGGCTTGCGCGCTCCTGTAAATACCCTTCAGTCGTCAATGCTGAAATTTTCTCGGCAACTGCCAAGGCAATAAACTGGTCGAGCGAAACCCCGTCTTGCGCTGCAAGGTTCTGCAAGCTTTTATATAAGGAGTCGGGTAGCTGGATGCTTAACGTGCTCATAACAGTCCTCCAATAGACTCCAGGAAGTTTGCCGGGGTAACGGCACTAACTCCAAACCGTTCAATGCCCGAAAAATCGCGGATATTGTATGTCACTACGCTATCACATCCCGCCTTAACCGCTAGTTCCAGTACCATGTCATCTTTTGGATCGGGTAAGAAAGGTCGCCAAAGGAAGAAAATTTGGTGATGGGTTGCAACGGCACAGTGAAAATCAAGAAAATCTTGTACATCTGAGGCATTAATGGCTAGATTTGGCAGTTCCCGCAATAGAACCTCTTCATACTCCAAAACTAGCGGTACAGAAAGATTGATCTTAAACCGCCCGCTGCCAACCAGCCCTAATAGACGAAAAGCACTCCCGTTTCTAGATCGTAGCCCAGCAACAACGACATTTGTGTCAATCACAATTTGGGGGATGGGCATTAGCGGCGGCACCAAAGGCGTTTAGTGGTAATCCACCAATGTTGCCGCCTACCCAGATCTTTGCAAGGGTGACTTTTTATACCTGGAGAAATCTTTCTCGGATTGTCCTAACCCAGAATAGTCGGCATAACGCCCCCGTTCACCCGCCGCCAGTAGCTTCTTGGACTCACCAACCAACTTTATACGGTCGGTGTGCAACGGGATTGTTATGCCGTGATCGCATGACAATACATTCACTTAATTATGAACACCTACTTATCTGTGTTTTTGCCCACATTTAATTCACCATTACTCCTTAACTCATTAGTTGATTGCAACCAATGATTAGTTGTAGTCTGAATTATCTTCTGTTTTTCCTCTTGTACAATCGTTGGATCAAGTTGTTCTGTTGCTGAAAGCAGAATACTTAACTGTCCAACGGTATAAAGCGGTACTGGTCTGTTAAGAGGAGATGCATCTAAACCCTGACATGCAAAGGATTTCCTGGGTAGATAAGGGGCGAGAGCAGAGGCCGATGGCCATCGCTGGAGTCGTCTGTTTAGCTAATCCCCAATGCGGTCTGACCCAAT
>JBEITR010000084.1:0-8349 GCA_040374765.1 Leptolyngbya sp. | reverse complement strand
GGTGAGGGGGTGAGGGGGTGAGGGGGTGAGGGGGTGAGGGGGTGAGGGGGTGAGGGGGTGAGGGGGTGACCGAAGATACCATGTCTGCCTACTCCCCTACTCCCGTACTTCGTTACTCCCCTACTCCCCTTCCCTCCCATGACCTACACCACCGAACAACTACTGGATTTTCTAGATCAGGAACTGCGGGCCAGCTGGCAGGGGGAGCGGTTACTGCTGTCCTCCGACCAGCGGCTGGATCATCCCGCGATCGCCAAAGCCATTGGTGCGGACAAACTCAGTAAGGTGTTTGCGATTCAAGACTTTCGCGCCCAGATCCACGCCTACCAGCGGCAACACGGCGTATCGGGGCTGGTGTGGCATACCTGTGAGTTTCAGGGTCAGAGTCTACGGGTACCGGAGTGCCATCCCCAGTTGGCGGCAATTCCATCGGATAAGCTGATCCTGACGGCGGCCAGATCGGCTATTCTCGATTTCTGGTGGCAGGCTATCCCGGACCTCCGCCTCTGGCAGGCAGGGGGTACCGCCGCTCCCCAACCCCTTACCCCGGCCCAAGTAGAGGACCTGGTGGCCCAGAGCGAGTGGGCAGAACTAGCCGCTACCCGCAGCGAACTTTACCTCGGCCTCTGTTGGGGAGACCCAAAGGAGTGTCACTGCGATTGGGCTCGCCCCGCCTCGGGCTGTGAGAGAATTATTGCGACGCGAGGTGAACCGAGCGGCATCAAGGTATAGTTTGAAGGAAACTAATTCACCCCCTACTGGTTTAGGAAATCTGTTTAGGAAGATGCGGGAGCGTTGCTATGACCATGGCTGTTGGTGTGATTGAAACCCAAACCTTTCCAGCGGTGCTGGCCGCCGCCGATGCTATGGTCAAGGCCGGGCGCGTCACCCTGACCAAGTATGACCGATCCGAAAGTGGCCGTCAGTTTGTGGCGGTGCGGGGCCTGGTGGCGGAGGTGAGGTTAGCGATGGAAGCGGGTCTAGCAGCGGCCAAAGCTTGCCCCGGCTATGCCGAGGTGATGACCCATGTGATCATCCCCAATCCCCAGGAAAATGTGGACGCGGTGCTGCCCATCGAGTTTACCCCCGAGTCCGAACCCTTTCGGGTTTAGTTTTACCCCTACCCTACCCCGGAGTCTGCCATGAGCTACCGTATGGATCGCCGTGCCTACGCTGAGACCTATGGCCCCACGGTGGGCGATCGCCTGCGGCTGGCGGACACAGAGCTAATCATTGAGGTAGAGCAGGACTTTACCACCTACGGTGACGAGGTCAAGTTTGGCGGTGGCAAGGTGATTCGCGACGGCATGGGCCAGTCCCCCATTGGCCGGGCTGGGGGAGCGGTGGACCTGGTGATCACCAACGCCCTGATTTTGGACTGGTGGGGCATTGTCAAGGCGGACATTGGCATTAAGGATGGCCGTATCCAGGCCATCGGTAAGGCTGGTAACCCCTACATTCAAGACCGGGTGGATATTATCATTGGCCCAGGCACCGAGGTGCTGGCGGGGGAGGGCATGATTGCCACCGCCGGCGGCATTGATACCCACATCCACTTTATTTGCCCCCAGCAGATCGAAACGGCGATCGCCTCCGGGGTGACCACCATGATCGGCGGCGGCACCGGCCCCGCCACCGGCACCAATGCCACCACCTGCACCCCCGGCGCCTGGTACCTGGCTCGCATGCTGCAAGCCGCCGATGCCTTTCCCATGAATCTGGGGTTTCTCGGCAAGGGCAACAGTGCCCAGCCCCAGGCCCTGGCGGAGCAGATTGAGGCGGGGGCCATGGGCCTGAAGCTGCACGAAGACTGGGGCACCACCCCCGCCACCATCGACACCTGCCTGGGGGTGGCCGATCGCTACGATGTGCAGGTGGCCATCCACACCGATACCCTCAACGAGGCGGGCTTTGTCGAAGACACCATCGCCGCCTTCAAGAATCGGGTGATCCACACCTACCATACGGAGGGCGCCGGGGGCGGCCATGCCCCGGACATTATCAAGGTCTGTGGCGAGGCCAATGTGCTGCCCTCCTCCACCAACCCCACCCGGCCCTACACCCGCAACACCCTGGACGAACACCTGGACATGCTGATGGTGTGCCATCACCTCAGCCCTAGCATTCCGGAGGACATTGCCTTCGCCGAGTCCCGGATTCGCCGGGAAACCTTCGCCGCCGAAGATATCCTCCACGACCTGGGGGCCTTCAGCATGATTGCCTCCGACTCCCAGGCCATGGGCCGGGTGGGGGAGGTGATTATCCGCACCTGGCAGACCGCCCACAAGATGAAGGTGCAGCGCGGTCCCCTAGCGGAGGACTCCAGCCGCAACGATAACTTCCGGGCCAAGCGCTACGTGGCCAAGTACACCATCAACCCCGCCCTCACCCACGGCATTGCCCACCAGGTGGGTTCCATCGAACTGGGTAAGCTGGCGGATATCTGTCTCTGGAAGCCCGCCTTCTTTGGGGTGAAACCCGAGGTGGTGGTGAAGGGCGGGGCGATCGCCTGGGCCCAAATGGGGGACCCCAACGCCAGCATCCCCACCCCCCAGCCGGTACACATGCGGCCCATGTTTGGCAGCTTTGGCGGGGCGATCGCCCCCACCTCCCTCACCTTTATCTCCCAGGCGGCCCTAGCGGCAGACATCCCTGGCCAGTTGGGTCTGGCTACCCCAGCGGTGGCGGTAACCAACTGCCGTAACCTCACCAAGGCGGACATGAAGCTCAATGCCTACCAGCCCCACATGGAGGTCAACCCCGAAACCTACGAGGTGCGCGCCGACGGCGAGCTGCTCACCTGCGAACCGGCGGAGGTGCTACCCATGGCCCAGCGGTATTTTCTGTTTTAGGGGTGGGGCAGCCGTTGTGTCGGTGTGGCATCCTGCAAGCCTAGCACCACCAGCCAAAGCCACAATTAAGGCTTCCAATTAAAAAGTCATGATTTGAAACCGCAATGGTGTATGAATCTCTAATGCCTCAAACTCCCAAGGCTGTCGCGTTTGGGCTGGCGATCGCCTGGAGTGGGCCAGTGCTCAAGCATCCGTGAAGGAGAAGGGCAGTCCCCCAACCCAGGGTCAATGTCCCATCCATTGCGGCACAGAGGGAATCGGGTTTTGGATGACACCTTCAAGCCTAGAGATTAGGCTTCAAGAATCTTGACGAGAATTCGCAACAGGTCTTCCAAATCGGCAGGAACACGGTAGAGATTGAGATCTTGGGTTACTTCACGAGTTTGGCGATCGAACTGGCCAAACTGCCAAATGTTCCCCGTTGAAATTGCCCCTTCCAGGACAGTTTGCTCAGACTCGATCCATTGATCCAGCGCAATCAATTCGATCGCCAGTTGCACAAAACCCCGCTCCAGGTCTTCATTTTTGGCCTCGATGACGAGAAATGTTTGACTATTTTGTAGCAGGTAATCGAGGGAGCCTTTGAGTTGATGGCTGACGGCAACGGGATACTCAACATTGAGGGTGGCCTGGGTGTAGTGCAACACATCTGTTAGAACTGGGGCGATCAAAAATTCCCGCCGTGCCATCTCGCTGGTGAGGCTCAGGCGAGGCAAGCTTTCTTCAATGCGAGTTTTAAGATCGGTAAGGCGATCGAGACTACCGCAATAGTGAGGCAGATTTAAGGCTCGGCGCTGAAGAGAAACCTTGAAATAGGCCAGGATATCCTGCGGGGCAAAGTTGAGTTTGAAGTAGTCAGCAAAGGTATAGGACTGATCGGGTTGAATAATAGCGGCTCTGGGCATGGCACACATCCTCTGTCGGGTTACTCGATCGAAAAATCAGGGCTAGCTGTCTCAATTGGCTGCATCAACGGGACGACCTCCTGAGTGCTCAGCAGAGGGATACATTTGATTCTCCTATAATGCCTTAAACTCCCAGAGCTGTCGCCTTTGGGCCCTGGGGACAGGACTGAAACCGGTAGGGGGAAACTCCACTGGTGATGATCTAGGGCGGGCAATTTATCAAGCATCCGTTAAAGTAAAGGAACCTCCCGCAACCCAGGGGTGATACGCCATGACCATCACCAGCCACCAACGGATGACCCTTGCCAACTATCTCCGCGATGACGATGGCACCGAAACTCGTGTGGTTTCCCCAGGGCAGGAAAACTATAACCAGGATTACCTGGTCAAGTATGAAGAGTACCTAGCCAGGGCCATTCCCGAATATTGAATTATTGACCCAGTGCGATCGCAGGTAAGGGTTTGCTGCCTGGAGGATAACCACTACCAGCAAACCACCTATGGGGGTCCCGATCGGATTATCTCTGTGAGCTTTCCGGAGTTCAGCCTGACGGCTGCTGAAATCCTACAGGCTGGTCGGTAGTCGGTTGTGGGAGGAGGGCGGCGGCGGTTCATTCAGGGGGGGCAGGGGCTGCTGGCGGCTTTGATACTGGGTCAGGCCTGCCGCCCCCAGCGCAGTGGAGCGACCGATCGCCCCAGGGTTTTGGTGATCGGGGCGGGGCTGGCGGGGTTGGCGGCGGCCCACAGCCTGGCCCGGGCAAATTACCCGGTGGTGGTGCTAGAGGCCCGCGATCGCCTGGGGGGCCGCACCTGGACCAGCACCCACTGGCCCGACCTACCCCTGGATATGGGGGCCTCCTGGATCCATGGTTTGCGGGGCAACCCCCTGACCGCCCTGGCCCGGTCAGCGGCGGTGGACCTGGTCACCACCGACTACGACAACGCCCTGATCTACGGCCCCTCCGGTCAACCCCTGGAGGCCCAGGAGTTAGCTCGCCTGGCCAGACTGGGCGATCGCATCACCACCGCCCTGGTCGCCGCCCAGGGACGGGACCCCGATCAATCGGTGCAGGCGACGGTGCAGGCGGCTCTGGACTGGGCTACCCTCCCCCTGGCGGATCAACAACGGGTCGATTTTCTACTGAACAGTACCCTAGAGCAGGAGTACGGCGGTAGTGTGAGCCAGCTTTCCGCCCACTGGTACGACGATGGGGAGGCCTTCCCAGGCCCGGATGCCCTACTGCGCGGTGGGTACCAGGGGCTGGTCAGGGTTCTGGCCGAGGGCCTGGATATCCGACTCCAGCAGGGGGTACAGGCGGTGGATTGGTCGGGTCGGGAGGTGGTGGTGACCACGAACCAGGCCACCTACCGGGCGGAACGGGTGGTGGTGAGCCTACCCCTGGGGGTGCTAAAAAGTGGCGGGGTGGAGTTTAGTCCCCCCCTGCCTGAGGTCAAAACCACCGCCATCGCCCGCCTGGGCATGGGGATGTTAAACAAATGCTACCTGCGGTTCCCCAGGGTTTTCTGGCCCGACACCGTGGACTGGCTGGAGCAGATTGCCTCCCCCCCGGGCCGGTGGACTGAGTGGGTGAGCCTGGTGCCCTCCCTGGGGCAGCCCGTCCTGCTGGGTTTCAATGCCGCCGACCAGGGTCGGGAGATGGAGACCTGGAGCGATGGGGCGATAGTTGCCAGCGCCATGGCCACCCTGCAACGGCTGTTTGGAGCCCAAATTCCTGAGCCCCTGGACTATCAAATTAGCCGCTGGCAGAGCGATCGCTACGCCCTGGGGGCCTACTCCTTTAATACCCTGGGCAGTACCCCAGCCATGCGAGACCATCTGGCCCAGGGGCTGGCCGGTAGGCTGTTTTTCGCCGGAGAGGCCACCAGCCGCCAGTACTTTGGCACCGCCCACGGCGCCTATCTATCGGGTCTGGCGGCGGCGGAGCAGATTCGCCAGGCCCCCTGAGGTGGGGAGAGCCTGGGCTACTCCCCGAGTACCACGGTCCCGGGGAGGTGGGGGCTGGGGAGGTTAGCCTTGACCACCTCCAGGAAGGCAAACACCGCTGGGGAATGGTCCACATTTCCTAATATGCCAGCCACGATGGTGCGGTGAAATTTAACCGGCAGAGATCGGGTTAAAACCCCGGGAGGAAGGGGTTGGGCGGCCAATTCTCCCATGATGGTAATCCCCAGCCCCTGGCTGACCATATTGGTCGCTGTGCTGTCCTCTAGGATTTCGTAGGTAGGGGTCAGGGGGTGATTGACCGAGCGAAGGTAATCATCAATTAGGGTGCGGCAATCACCTCCCGCCGTGGGCAAAATCAGGGGATAGCGCTCTACATCGGCCCAGGTTAGCTGGGCTGGGGGCGAGACCTGCTGGGGTAGCAGAACTAGGTATTCGTCCTTAAGAATTTCCATAATCTCCAGATCTTCAGCTGTGGGCAGCAGCATGATGCCGATTTCCGCACGCCGGTCTCGAAGGGCTTGGGTAATACCCATATTCTCCCCCGTCAAAGCACATTCCAGGATGCTCACCTTCACCCCCGGGAACTGCCGATTAAACCGCGCAATAAACCCAGGTAGCAGTTGGGCCGCGGCACTGCGGAAGGCGGCAATGCGAAGCTCACCCCCCTCCAGCCCCTTTAACCGGTTGACCTGGTCACCCAGGGCCCCCAGGTTATCTAGCACTGCTTTGACCGAAGGTAGCAGACCTTTGCCCTCGGGGGTGAGCACCGCCCCGGCACGGCTACGGAAGAGTAGCACCAGGCCTAACTCCGCCTCCAGGGTGGCAATGGCGTGGCTGATGGCGGACTGGGAGACCCCCAGGCGCAACCCTGCTTCACTAAAACTGCCGGTGTCGGCTACGGTCAACAGGGCCCGCAATTGACTCAGTCGGATGCTCTCTAGCCCCATGCTCCTAGAAAATACTCGGGTCTACGAATCAAACCTGAATTGCATATAGGGCACTTCCAGTAGCTGCCTGGTGGCGAACTCCAAGAGCCTCAAAGCCCCAAACCCTTATCATCCCATAACCGTCTCAAGAAGATTAGTATTTTTTGAGGTGCCCCATAACTAATTTATTTTAGGTATTGAAAAACTGCAGGAAGAGTTTTTCAAGGTGAATTTAGACCATGAAAAAGATTCATGACCTTTATGAATTGAGCTGATTGCCAAGCCTGACTGACTTGGCTAACTTAAGTAAGGGTTAGTAATTCAGACATGGCTCCGAACTTTCGGAAACCTGGATTCTCGCTGCTTAAGTGTTCAGGTCACCCCGACCGTCGACACTTTGATCTTTTTTCTGGTAAAGGGCTCATAGCTGAGACATCATTGCTGATTGACCCTGGCTGTGCTGAAAGTCTGCGATCGCTGTTTGGTCTTATGCCAGAACGGGTTAGCAATGGTCAGCGATCGCTATGGCTGGTCCGTCTCCCGGCCTTGCCGGAGTTGCCCCCAGCGGTGATCCAGTGTTCTGATTACCATTTGGTAATGCTGGTCGATCAGGTTTGGTCATCGCGCTTAGCCCCTCACCCTGATGGTCTGCCAAGGGCGGATGGTGGCGATGTGATCCTGATTCCAGCGGGGGGCAGCTATCAAATGCCCCAGGGGGCTGGGGTGGCCCTAACCCTACTTTTCTTCTCCAGGGACCTGGTGCTGGCCAACCCCATTAACCCCGGTGGAATCTGGCAATTGTCGATGGCGAGGCAGGGCGCTCACCCGATGGTCTACGAATTAATCAGGGCCCTGCAGGGGGAGCTCTTAACGGACCCCAGTCAACGGACCGGGCTGCACTATCAGCAGTTAGTCAGTGAGGCCTTGTTTTTGCACTTGACCCAGCCTGGCTACGCTAGCTACCAGGCCACCCTACCCCAGACCGACCTGATCAGCCCCGATCATCTGCGGCAATTAACCGACTATATCCGGGCCCATCTCCACGGGGAAATTCGCCTCAGTCATCTGGCAGACCTGGTCAATCTGCCTGAGACCCAGCTATTTCAAGGCTTCCAGCAAGCTATGGGGGTCTCCCCCCAGCAGTATATCCAGGCTGAACGGTTGAGGGCGGTCCACCAGCTCCTCTACCAGCTAGCCCTGACCTCCGGACTGCACACCCCTAGCCCTAATCACTCCGATCTAGCCGCCGACCGATGTCCCCCCGGGGGGCAGGTACTATCCTCCCGAACCATGGTCGGTAGTGATTACAGGGCCATGGAATGGATCAACTACAGGGTCCTGGAACATACGGGGCAGGCCTTAAATGATACCCAGAACCATATCCTGGCCGGTGTCCTGGACAGGCAGAGTTATGGGGAAATGGCCCAGGCTCGGGGCCAATCGGAAGGACACCTGAAGACTACCGCTGCGAAACTCTGGGAGATTCTATCGACGGTTCTGGGGGAACCGATTCGCAAGGCTAACCTGCTATCTTACCTAAGCCGTCAGGGCTTCCAGATTGGGGAGCATCCCACTTTTGCGATGAGTACAATTGCTTAGAGACATGACAGCAAATTCCCGTCACACTATAGGCACTCATTGCCCTGTCATGCCATGAAACGCCTATCTCGAGAAGAGCAGAAGCAGCTTGATGCCCATCT
>JBEITR010000027.1:0-43549 GCA_040374765.1 Leptolyngbya sp. | reverse complement strand
CCTTCTTTGATGACCTGCGGGCTTTAACTCGGTACCTGTATTTCGACAGTTGGGATCATCTCCTTACCTTCATGCTCGAGGGGCTAGAACTGGAAATCCCTCCCAATAGCAGCTGATTCTTTAAAATGAGAATTGCTGGGTTATAGTGCACGATTGCCGCCAGGTTACCCTCTACCCACCAGTCAACAATGGTGGGCTGGTCTGGGGTAAGCTGCCCCGGGATACCCATTACCCTGGCCAATTCGGAGAGACAGGGAGCGCCAATTCCCCAACCGCTCATAACAGCCTTTAGATCAATGTGACTATCCCCCTGACGGGCAAAGTAATCGGTGCCCTGCCAGGGGCGATCGGGACGCCGACAAAATTCCTTAGCTGAAACTCCGGTGGCAATGCCCCGTTGAAGCAAAATTGGTAGGTCTGAGGTGTGGGAGTTAAAGCCCACCAGTTGAGGCTGTTGTTTACCCAGGTAGGCCAGAAAAGCCCCTATTAGCTCTGCCTCCGCCATGGGCTGGTGGGACGTTTTCGGCAGTCTGGTCAGGCGTAGGGTGACCTGGCCCTGAGGATTTTGTTCCCGAATTACTGCGGCTACGGAAATGACCCGACAGAGAGCGGTTTTTAAGAAGGGACGGGGTTTGTCCAGGGTTGCCCCAGCCCTTTCCCACATCACCTCAAAAACCCTGCGATCGCCCATGGTTGTGGGCAAGTCGTAGACTCGCCGCCCCGAGTCTGGGTCAGGTGCCCATTCCAGATCGAAGGCGCACACCTCAGAACCTATGGATTTAAACACTAGGATTACCTGAACTCACCAATTGACAGCATCAGTAGAGGAGTCACGGCAGTGGCCAGTCTGGTACGAACAAGACGGCGACACCACCCACAGTCGCAACCGGAGGTAAGGGGGTGGAAGGGATGTTTAAAACAGCAATACAAAAGGCCCCAGCTATAGCTCTGGACCTTTTTAAGTGCACAACTCTCCACCTCTACCATGGCGGTTTGGCTCCCCCTAGATACCTTCCAGGTTGCCCAAAACTCAGATCAGGTAAACCCTGCAGGCTATGGGAAAATTCCGGCACTAGTCCCCTATGGCGTAAGGGCTCAAGATGGCCGGGAGAAGAGCTTGAAATAAAGCCAGTGACCCAATTCCTGAAGGGGAAAGAATATATAGGTGAGGGGATTAACCGTAACAATGATATTGCGGACGTTGCGCTTAGCCAGGGCAACTATGGCCCAGGCGACGGTCTCCGCTGACATTACTCCAATCGGATTGAGATCGCTCTTGAAGGGGCCTAGGACTAACTTCCGGACTACACAGGTAGCATCCAGGCGACGCAGGGTTACCAGCTCCCCCATCAGACGCTTGGAAACTTCGTACAACGGACTAAAGGCAGGGTTGACTTCTGCCTCTGAGGTATTTACCCAGACCTCCTTCATGGCCCTCTGGGGCGAGGTGTGCACAGTGGCGAAGAACATTTCCATCAATCGCCAACCAGAGAGGGCGTTGACCTGCAGCGAGGTTTCGATGGCCGCTGGTGTTCGCTCACCATGGACGTTAACGCCGTGGTTAATGACTAAGATATCCACCCGCTGGAGAAGGTCTTGCAGCTCCATTTCTAAACCAGGTTGCCAGTAGTGGGTGGCCACGCCGTTGGGGAACTCAGCCGTAGCTGAGGTGGTTAGGGCGATGGGTTTAGCCCTTTGCTGCAGTAGTTGCTGAATTAAGGCCCGTCCTAAACTACCCGAGGCTCCGGTTACGGCGACGGTTTTTCCCTTCAGGGAAACCGCTGTGCCCATAACCTTATCGGCCAGGGTGAAGGACCCGGCAAAGTAGGCATTGGGGTCGTCAAAGTGGTGGCGCCAGTGGTAGGTGCGATTGACCCACCAGTTAGAAGGAATGGTGGTGAGTTCCCCAGGCTCGTGGGTCAGATCGGTGGCAATTAACCAGCCCTGGGATCGGGCGATCGCGGTAATTACAAACCCAGCACTGTAGATAACCCCTAGCCACAGGCCCCAAAGACCGGTCGCTGTAGCCAGGATCGTCATTACCGCCAACATCACGGAGGATTCGGGTAAATCGTTGTAAAGTTGCGCCTGACGATAAAGGGTAGGGCTAACCGGGGTAAAGTCTTTCTTATAAACGCGATGATGCCAGTTGTGCAGCCTAATCAGAGGATGCCAGTAATGCCCCAGAACGTGGTAGACGTCCCTCACCAGTTCCGCCAAAACAATTGAGGCTAAGCCCCAGAGTACCTGGAAAATAACCGTCTGTAACGGCATACCCAATCACCTCACGCCAATTCACCATTTCTATTCTGCCACGCCTGCGGAAGTAGACCGGATCAAGGGCGTTTAGACGGCTGGGGATTAACCAACCGGGCGAGGGACTTCTTTTCCGTTTTCTTCAAAGATGACTAGGGGAGAGCCACCATACATTTCAATCCGCTTAACTAAAACCTGACCATTGGCCAGGCGCTGTCCCACCTTAACGTAGCTAGGGGTACCTAAATCGGCAGATTCAACAATGGCGTAGCTATTCCCCCCCAGATTAATTACCCCTGTAACCTTAAATTTTTCCGCCAGAGGGGCTGGCTGGGGGGTAACAGTTGCCCCCGTTATAGCTGTATTAGCACTGGAGGGCTGGTTAGCACCTCTAGAGGTAGCTGGTGGAGAGGTCGGAGAAGGCAGCACTGGGACTGCGGGTTTGGTCATGGCGACTGCGGATGGTGACCCTGACTTCCCTTTATTGGCTACGGGCGGGGGTGGAATGGGCACCGTAGCGTAGGGATCAAGACGGTTGCTATTAACCTGCCGACGGCGGGCATCGGGATCGGTAGACTGAATCAAATTTGCCCTAGCGATCGCCGAGAAGCCTGATGCTGCAGGTACAAAGGGTTTAGCAAAGACCTGGTTTTGAGACTCGGCCACCGGCATTGAGGTAGGGGTACCGGAGGGCTCAGCGGTGACCGTTGGCTCACTACCTACCCATTTTTGGATCAGGGGCATCGTTAACTCCTGCAGAAAGGGCAGGCTTACCACCATGGATAGCAATCCCAGCAACCCCAGCACTAGACTGTTACGAGCCCAGCGGCGCCTGTCCCAGAACTTAATGCAAAAGAACAGCAGGGCGAAGGGAATAAAAAGGGATAATAAACCCCAACCAGGGCTAACATTGAAGGCATCTACTATACCAATGAGGGCTCCCAGGATGGCCAGTAAGATCCCTAGCAAAAATAGAAGCAGAAAAATACTAGACCCCATTAGATATAGTTTCCCTAAATCGCCCTAAAATTATGCCTTAACAATAGCTTAATTCTCAAAAATTGAATCCTATTTAAAGGGCACTTGAAAACCTTTGGAGAGTTGGTTGTCTCTAGCCTCAGATCTCTGCAGATGATGGCTGAAGGGAATTTAGTTGATCCCCCATGCTTAGTCGCTATTCTCGCGGGAGGTAATCATCAGGGATTTGAGATGCTGTAAACCTTGCTTGACCCGGCGGGATACGGTGATTACGCTAATACCCAGTTGTTCTGCGGTTTCCTTTTGAGTTAAGTCATAGAGAAAGACGAACTCAAGGATCTGACGAGTACGATGCTCGAGTTGATAGAGGGCCTGTTGTAGGCGAATCTGATCTTCCTGGGCCAGTTGGAAACTTTTGTAGCGGGGATCGGGAATCAACTCCACCAGGGGGGTAGGCATAGCATCCCCATCCTGGACAGGCACGTCCAGACTCAGGGTGGTGCAGTTGTGACAAGCGAGTCTGGCCTCCTGCCATTCCGCCAGAGAAACTCCCAGATTGGCGGCGACCTCCTCTTCACTGGGGTAACGCCCTAACTCCTGCTGTAACTGCCGGATAACCCGACTAGAACGAGATTGGAGGGCTTGCCAGCGCCGGGGAATACGCATGGAAGCGCTCTTATCGCGAAGATAATGTTGGATTTCTCCGCGAATATAGGGAACAGCAAAGGAACTAAAGGCATAGCCCCGGGTCGGATCAAACCGCTCGATCGCCCGAATCAGACCCAGACTACCGACCTGGACTAATTCATCAAAGCTTTCCTGGCAGCGCTCTAACCAGCGATAGGCTTCCTGGCGTACCAGGCCAATGTTCAAATGAACTAATTGATTTCGCAGTTCAGGGCAGGGATGGCTTTGATAGTCCTGTAAAAGGTTAGGGCTGTTATCTTTGAATCGCTGGGAAGAATTAGCTCTCATGACCACCATCAGTAAAAATTCTGTCCCTTAAGGTTTATGAAGCAAAGACCAGGGGGGAAACCGGTAGTTTCATCATGAAGATAGAGCTTTGGTTAGAACCCTAAGGACCGGGTGAACTGGTGAGGGCTGACCAGAGGATAATTGTAATCCTGAAAACAAATAGTAATTTTTACCCAGTATAGAGGCTACTGACCTGGATCGGCTCAGGGAATCCTCAACTTATCCGGCTTAGCCAGGAGACAGCGAGTTATTTTCTACATACGTTCCAGCACTGGGATTCCCAGCAGGTTCAGTCCTAGCTGCAGGGTTCTGGCGGTTAGGTGAGAAAGGATCAGCCGTGATGTACGTTGGGGTTCGGGGGCTTGGAGCACCGTGCAGCGATCGTAGAACTGATTGAACTTTTGACTCAGTTCAAACAAGTAGAGACAAAGCTGGTTGGGATAGAGATCCTGGGCGACCTCCTCTAGCACCTGATCTAATTGCAATAGGTGGCGAGCCAGGGTAAGTTCTGCTTCCTCCTGCAGCTGAACGGTGGTCGTCGGCGGGAGATGGTCAAAGTCAATATTGCCTTTGCGACTGATCCCCTGGATACGCACGTAGGCGTAGAGCATATAGGGAGCGGTGTTGCCCTGTAGGGCCAGCATTTTGTCAAAACTAAAGATGTAGTTGCTGGTGCGGTTCTGGCTCAGGTCCGCATACTTGACGGCGCCCAGGCCAACGGTCTCCGCTATGGACTCTATAAACTCCTGGGATTCCTGACGCCCTTCCAGTTCCAACCGATGGTTCAGGTCTGCCTTGGCCCGCGCTACGGCTTCGTCGAGTAAATCCTTGAGCCGCACCGTTTCCCCTGATCGGGTTTTAAACTTTTTACCATCTTCTCCCTGGACTACCCCAAAGGGCACATGGGTCAGGGTAACACCCGGGGGAATCCAACCTGCCTTTTCTGCGACCTGAAAGACCTGGGCAAAGTGGGTGCTCTGACCGGCATCCACTACGTAGAGCAGGCGATCGCCACCATCGCGGGTAATCCGGTAGCGCAGGGCCGCCAGATCGGTGGTGGCGTAGTTATAGCCGCCATCGGATTTTTGAATAATTAGGGGTAGGGGCAGGCCTTCCTTGTTGGTAAAGCCCTGGGTGAAGACCACCTGGGCGCCCTCATTTTCCACCAGTAATCCCTGGGCAGCTAAATCCCTAACCACCGTAGCCAGAGAGTCATTATAAAAAGACTCACCCCGCTCCTGAATGGTGATATCCAGCCGTTGGTAGATTTGCTGGAATTCCTGGCGAGATTGATCGCAGAGAATTTGCCAGGCTCGAGTCGCGTTGGGATCTCCCCTTTGTAGATCCACCACCGCCTGGCGCGATCGCTGCTTAAAGTCACTATCCTGGTCAAAACGTTGCTTAGCCTGTTTATAAAAATTGACTAGATCGCCGATGGCAAACCCAGAATTGGCCTCCAGGGCTTGGGGACAGGTTTCCCCCAGGTGGGTAATCAGCATGCCAAACTGGGTTCCCCAGTCGCCTACATGGTTAAGGCGGAGTACAGAGTGGCCGAGAAATTCTTGCACTCGGGCCAGGCAGTCACCAATAATGGTGGACCGCAGATGGCCTACGTGCATTTCTTTGGCAATATTGGGGCTGGAAAAATCAACGATCACCCGCTGGGGCTGGGTAACAGGGGTAATTCCCAGTCGGGGATCAGCTTGTCTGATCTGGACCTGGCTCTGCAAGTAGGCGGTGCTGAGGCGCAGATTGATGAAGCCGGGACCGGCAATTTCCGGTGGTTCACAGAGATCTTCGAGCTGCAAATGGGTAACCAACTCACTGGCGATCGCTCGGGGGCTGCGCTGTAGGGGCTTGGCCAGACCCATGGCCAGATTAGCCTGGTAGTCACCAAACTTAGGATTACTGGTGGGTGTTAGCAGTGGATCGGTCTCAGCCCAGTCTGGCCCGAAGGCAGCGGCCAGGGCCTGGGCAAAGCGAACTTTGATCTGGGCAAGAATGGAGGTCATGGGGCTGCTTCAGGTGGAGGGCGATCGAAAATTGGCTGCCTGCCCTGCCCATTATAGTTTTAGGGATGACCGGGAAGGAAAATTGATCCGTACCCCTCATTTCCCTAACCAGATTAATAGGCCCCCTTACCCCGTAGCAAAATGCCCAAGGTAGCGGCGAGAATATCCAGGTCCAGGTTTAAAGACCAGTGGTCAATGTAATGGAGGTCGAGGCGAACCACATCGTCAAAACTGTCAATATCCGATCGCCCAGAGATTTGCCACAGCCCCGTAATTCCCGGTAATACCTGATGGCGCATATGATGCCAGGCCTGGAAACGGGCCACATCCCGCAAGGGCAGGGGGCGGGGACCTACCAGACTCATTTCCCCCCGCAGTACGTTAATCAATTGGGGTAGTTCGTCTAGACTGGTGCGCCGTAGCCAGGTTCCCACCCGGGTGATGCGGGGATCAGCCTTGACCTTAAATAGAATGCCATCGGCGCTGACGTTGCGGTGTTCCAGATTCGCCTGTTGATCAGAGGCATTTGCCACCATGGTACGAAACTTCCAGACGAGAAAGGGCTTGCCCTGTAGCCCTACCCGTTGTTGCTGGAACCAGATTGGGCCGGGAGAATCTAGACGAATGGCCAGGGCAATGGCCAGCAGCAGAGGAGCCAGCCATACCAGACCCAGCCCTGCCGCCAGGTAGTCAATAGTCCGCTTTAGGCGGTAATCCCACCCTCCCATTAGAGGCGCATCCAGGCGTAAACTCGGGATCCCAGCAATGGTGTCCGGCAAGCCCCGCCAGTAGAGCATATCTCGACTGCTGGGTAAGAGTTGGAGGGCGATTCCGGCTCGCCGTAGCTTCCAGTAAAGGGCAGAGGCCAGATCGGCGGCGGGCATGCCTTCTACCAGTAAGAGGGTAGCTCTGGAGGCTAGAATCGCCCGATAGGTGGGCAATGAATTGATGGTGCTAACTAAGGCTGCCCCCACCAGGGAGAGCCCAGCCCGCTGGCGGAGTACATCGGCCAGGGGTTTGAGGCGATGGGCGGGGGCAATTAAGAAACAACGGCTGGGGGCGTAGTGTCTTTCTAGGGGGCGTAGGATCAGGGTAATCACCGTCAGGCGTGCCAGGACCATCAGCACCATACTGGTTAACCAGGCTGAGAAAAACAGCGATCGCGGCAGGTCCAGCTTAGGATCGTAAAAATACATCCCCACCAAGGAGGTCAGGTAGACCAGGCTGACCAGTTTGCCCGCCCGTAGGTAATTTTGTAGGGCATAGCTACTCCCGTAGAGCCCTATGATTGCGAATAACCCTACCGTAGCAAGCACCAGCAGCCAGAAGGGACTGGGCAAGCCTAGCCAGATCCACCACACCAGGGGAGGAGGAATGGGAGAGAAAAACTGATTCAGGAATCGGGCTAGATGCCAGGCCAAGCCCAGGGTGGTTAGATCACTGAGGAGCAGGAGAAGACTACGCTGAGTCGGCCAACTGATCAGGTCACGCCAGCCTAGTCGCCGGGGGGCACGGATATCGTCAAGGGGAGCAAAAGCCCGATCACTGTCACCGCTATGTTGATCTACGGGTTGATAGGACGCCATTTCAGGGAGGGGAACTGGTGGGCTCCTGCAGATTGCCTGATAGAGCCGTAGCCCTGGATAAGGGAATAGAGACGGGTTACAACTCAGACCAGTCTTCACCTTTGCCGATCCAAGCGGTCCTCAGGGTTCTGGCTCAAGCTAGCTTGATGACCTTGGTAGATCCTGGTGCGTGAAGGGACGAGCCTGGGCACCACTGTAGGTAGCCACTACATGGCCGTTACCGACTAACTGGTATTTGTAGGTGACTAACCCCTCCAGCCCCACCGGCCCTCGGGGCGGCATTTTTTGGGTGCTAATCCCCACCTCGGCACCAAAACCATAGCGAAAGCCATCGGCAAAACGGGTGGAACAGTTGTGGTAGACCCCCGCCGCATCCACCTGGCTGATAAATTGGGCGGCGACAACAGGGTCTTCCGTCACAATTCCATCGGTGTGGCGCGATCCGTAGGTATTGATATGGGCGATCGCGGTGGCCAGGCAATCCACCACCTTCACCGCCAGAATTAGATCACTGTATTCCGTGGTCCAATCCGTCTCCGTAGCCGCCACCAGATCGGGAATGATCTGACGGGCCTGGCTATCCCCCCTGACTTCCACGCCAGCCTGGCGTAGGGCCGTTACCAGGGCGGGCAGGGCGGTGGGGGCAATAGCCTGGTGGATCAGCAGGGTTTCAATAGCGTTGCAGGCAGAGGGATAACCCGCCTTTGCATCAACGGCAATGGCGATCGCCTTGCCCACATCGGCAGCGTCATCAACGTAGAGGTGACAGATGCCATCGGCATGGCCTAATACTGGAATCCGGGTATGGGCTTGGACAAACTGCACAAAGGCATTCGATCCCCTGGGAATGATCAAATCGATATATCGATCTAACTCCAGTAAGGCCTGGGTCTCTTCCCGGGTGGTTAGTAATTGCACCAGGGCTGGATCAAAACCGACAGCGGTAAGTCCCTCGTGAATGGCCGCCACCAGCGCCCGGCAGGAGTTGATGGCTTCGCTACCGCCCTTGAGAATAACTCCGTTGCCTGATTTGATGGCCAGGGCTGCAATTTGTACGACCGCATCGGGGCGTGACTCAAAAATTACCCCCAGAACCCCCAGTGGGCAGGTAACCCGGCTCAAAATCAGGCCGTCATCCAACTGGCGATGTAGCTGTACCGTACCCACTGGATCGGGCAGGCGCGCCACATCTCGCACACCGGCGATGGCGCCCTTGAGCTTTACCCCGTTGAGCTTGAGGCGATCGTAGAGGGGTTTAGCCAGCCCACTAGCTTCGGCGGCCTGGCAGTCAGTTTGATTGGCGGCCAGAACCTGCTCCTGCTGGTTTTCCAGAGCTGTGGCAATGGCCTCCAGGGCTTGATTTTTTTTTGCTGTCGAGGCTACTGCTAGAGTTTGAGCCCCTCGCCGGGTAGCCTGGGCAACCGCCGTTAGGGAGAAGGTTGGGATGGAAGAAGGGAGAGAAACAGTCATAGGAGAGTGGATAGCTTGTCGAATTCTAACGATGATTGCCCTTGATCCCTATTGGGACTATGGCAAAGGACTAAGTTAACCATAGCAAGCCTCTATGGAAAAATAGCTGGGGCTCGAATGCTAAAGACCGGGTGGGTGGGTCACCGCCAAGGCTGGGGAGGTGGTCTAGCATGCCTTCGCCCCCTTGCCCATGGCTTCGGCTATCACAACTCAACACAACAACACCCAAGCCCTTTAACCAGGAACTTCCCCATTTTAGATCGAGCCTTTATGGAGGTAAATCTCTGATTAAACCCTAACCTCAATTAGGCGTTAACCAAGATTTTTGACCACTCCCTTTAGCTAATATAGGAAGTATGGAAATACGGGATTGGGTGTTGTCAAATAGGCGAGACAGATAAAAATCTAACAGCAACTTCACTCCTTTTTGTGTATGGATCATTGGCTGTCCGATCTGCCAGGGGAGCCTCTTCAGCTCCATTCCCAATATAGCTCGCTCCCCTTTAGCTGTTGAGGTAGGGAAAAAATAGTTAATACTACTAGCCAGAGAATAGTGAAACCCAAAGTCGCAAAAATTTCTAAGGGATTTGATTGGTGCTATTAGGTTCCTGGCGGCGCCGTCTATTCGATTAATTTATGGCTTTAGTTAGAGCTGGGATAATTGGGAGGGCGCCATGCTGCGCTTACGGTTATCGATCATGTGACTCAGGCGAGTTTGCAAGGCTCTTGTTAGTTCCTGAGCGCCGGACTTGAGGGCCTCTGGTGAATCATGGCCCTTAAGATACTCTTTCACCGCGATCGCTTTGCCAATATTTACCTGCATAGAAGAACGCCAGGACGGGTAGGCCTCTCCGTAGTAAAGATCAACGGGCAGGATCTTGACCCCTAAGTTAGCTTCGGCGGCCTCTGCCTGAATAGCCAGGCGAGCTAGCCCTGGCTTTAAAGGTTGAACCTGGTCCTGCCGATAAATTCCCCCCTCTGGGTAAATGACCAGCATTTCTCTGGCCAATAATAAATCAATGCCATGACGTAAGCTGGCAACGGTAGGTTGGCGTACATTAACGGCAAATCCGCCTAACCGCCGGATAAACCAACCCTGTATCCCAGCTACCTCGTCCGCTGTCACCATAAAGCGTAGGTCCCGTCCACTGGCAGGACGCCCCACAGCTAGAGGTAGCAGTATAGAATCCCAGCGAGCTCGATGGGTAGGCGCTATGATAGTTGGGCCACTTTTGGGTAGATAGTGTTGTCCCGAAATCTGCACTGCATCAAAGTATAGGGGTATGACCAGGCGACGTCCCAGGAAATAGGCTAGGGGAGTGAGGAGGGGGGAACAACGGGAGCAGTTGGCCGAATTAGAACTGGTCATTAAATTAGATTCAGCGACTAGAGAAATATAGCTTTGGCTAGAAGGCTTAGGACCTGGCGGATCGGTCAATTTCAGGTTTCATAACTGACCGGCTTGTTCTATATTACGAGTCCTGAAAACACCAATACTAGGGGAGCGTTCCGGCTCACCTTCAGGCCTTCACCCCTATAATTCAGGCCACTTAGTCAGGTCCTGGGTCTCAGCCTATAGCCAACCGCTATCACCACCTTCTGAAGAAAATTATAGTGATAAATTCACCCTAACCTATTCCTTGACAGTCCCTCAAGCGATGGGATGACAGTTTCAGAGCTGGCGCAGGGAGTTAAGGCTAACCTCCATCCCTTCAGCCTATATGGGACTCGTCTAACGGCTTAAGCCGGATAGATCACAGCCTCTAAAGAGAAAACTATTCTTAACCGAATCCTTCAATAGGTAGGGCGGATCGTTATCAGGTTTGCCTTGCAAAACTCGTCGTACACGCCAAGTGGCTAAACCCGTAATCGATACAATATCAGCCATTAGTAGGGAGAACCTGCCATAGTTTTTTAAAAAATAGCGGCGCCTCGAATCAAATACGTACTGCGGTAGCCGCTTAGCAGGTGACTTTGTATCTGTTACTCCAGAGCTTTGACCGACTAGATGAACAACTCGACTGGCGGGCACATACCAGCACGACCAACCCCTTCGATAGGCCTGTAGGCAAAAGTCCATTTCCTCGTAATACATGAAATAACCTTCGTCCATTAGGCCAATCTGCTCAAAGACTTCCCTACGAATTAACATGCTGGCGCCAGCTACCCACTCCACTTGCTGGGGCTCATCTACCATCGGAAAAGCAATCTTTCTTTGGGAGAGCAGCTTGGTAATGAATCCCAAACGAAATCCCCCATCCATTTCACTCCAAATAGTATGAAATCGAAATGCAGAATCCTGAGGAGTGCCGTCCCTATCCTGTAATCGGCTACCGACAATTCCGACGTCACGGTGTTCTTCCATAAAGTCTACCAGGGTACGTATGGCCCCGGGATAAACTATGGTATCTGGATTTAGTAACAGTACGTAGGGAGACAAGATGCCTGCCTCAAGCCCCTGCCTAATGGGAGCGTTATTACCGTAGGCAAAACCGCCATTACGACTGAGGGGCATGAACTTAATCCACGGGCATCCCATCTCGGCAATGGCGGTAGAGATGATTTGGGCAGACCCATCGCCAGAATTATTATCGGTAACGACGACTTGAAGATTAGGTAAGCTTTTGACCTCGGATTCTAAGGAGTGGAGGCAGTCAAGGGTAAGCTTTGGAGTTCGGTAATTAACAATGACAACTAAAACCCCCGTTAGACAGGCTTGAGGTGCAGTCTCTGGTGGTATTCGCTCAAGCCTATCCCTGGAGCTAGATAGGGGCTGACTTGGATCTGTAGATGCTAGAGTATCACGCATTACTTTAGACTCCTGGTTATCAACTAATTACTGTAGGGGTATCTGCAGGTTATTGTTGAAAAGTCAGCCCGGGGGACCTATCTTCTCCTGACTATCGGTTTGGCCAGTCTAGAGACTTAAGCGTAAACCGCTTTATAGTATTCCTGATACTCTGGAGAAAGTAGGGGCTGCCACCAATCCGCATGGGTTAAGTACCATTGGACCGTTTGTCTTAGGCCTTCGGAAACAGTTACGGCAGGTTCCCATCCGAGTTTGTCGCGAATTTTACTGGCATCGATCGCATAGCGGCGATCATGGCCTGGGCGATCTTTGACAAAGGTAATCAGTTGCTTCGCGGGACGGACAGGTAGATGGGGAGCTAACTCATCCATGAGTTCACAAAGCATATTGACTAGGTCAATGTTTTTGACTTCGTTATTACCACCGATGTTATAGGTTTCGCCGGGCTCACTCAACTGGATGACCCGATCAATAGCGCTACAGTGATCACCCACATAGAGCCAATCACGGATATTTTGCCCATCTCCATAGACGGGCAGGGGTTTGCCCATCAAAATATTGATACACATCAGAGGGATGAGCTTTTCTGGAAAATGGTAAGGGCCGTAGTTATTGGAACAGTTAGTGATGAGCGTGGGTAGTCCGTAGGTGTGAAAGTAGGAACGGACTAAGTGATCGCTACCCGCCTTAGAAGCGGAGTAGGGACTATTGGGGGCGTAGGGAGTGGTTTCACTGAAGGCAGGGTCTTCAGGACCCAGGGTGCCGTAGACTTCATCTGTGGATACGTGGAGGAAGCGATCGCCCTCAGGTTGACTGCGGCTGTTCCAGTGCTGCCGAAAACTTTCCAGCAGGGTGAAGGTGCCCACAACGTTAGTCCGCACAAAGGCATCAGGACCGAGAATGGACCGATCAACGTGGGACTCAGCGGCGAAATGGACTACGGTATCAATGGTTTCTTCCGTCAAGAGACAATCAATGGCGGGGCGATCGCAGATATCTCCCTTTACGAACCGTAGATGGGGATGGCTTTCTAGATCGGCCAGATTATTACGATTGCCAGCGTAGGTTAAAGCATCTAACACGACTACCCGATCTTCGGGATAGGTCTTAACCCAATGGTGTACGAAGTTAGAGCCAATAAATCCAGCTCCACCGGTAATTAAAACTTTGCGTTGAGTAGTTGCAGCCATAATTGGGTAATTAAGTCCTTAAAAAAATTAGAGTTCTATCGCAGCCCAGATCGGGTTATTACAGTCAAATAACGATCACTGACTTCTTTAAGCCAACGGTTTTAGGAATTGCTCAAACCAGTTCTACCTGGCTATCATCACCAATCATCAGGCGTACCGCTTTAGGTCGTTGGGGTGCCTCAGTAATTCGAGCTCGCTGCCCCACCAGGCTGTCTACAATGCGTTGATGAATATCAACGATCTTTGCCCCTTCGAGTAACACGCTATGTTCAAGATCAACGTTGATCAGGGTAGCCTGACTAGCCACGCTACTATAGGGACCAATGAAACAGTTTTCGAGGTAGCAATTTTCGCCGATCGCCACCGGGCCTCGAATCGTACAATTCTTAATTTGAGATCCTTCTCCAATGTTGACCCTACCGATGAGTTGGCTAGTATCATCAACGTCGCCACGGTTTTCGCTGGTCAAACAGGTATCCAGAATAACCCGATTAGCTTCTAGCAAATCGTCTTTTTTACCGGTATCTAGCCACCAGCCCTTGATCTGGCGAGCCTCTACCTTGCTCTTCTGATCAACCAGATACTGAATCGCATCCGTAATTTCCAATTCACCTCGGGCGGAGGGCTGAATGTTGGCAATGGCTTCGTGAATGATTTGATCAAAGAGGTAAATACCTACCAGTGCCAGGTTTGACGGTGGTACCTTGGGTTTTTCTACCAGTTTTAGAACCCGACCTTGATCGTCAACACAAGCTACACCAAAGGCAGTGGGATTAGGTACCGGACATAGAAGGGTTAGGGCATCCAGTTGCTTCGCCTTAAAATCATTCAGAAAGGAGGTCAGTCCACTCTGGACCAGGTTATCGCCCAGGTACATGACAAAGGGAGAATCCTGCAAAAACGGTTGGGCGATTTTGACCGCATGGGCCAAACCAGCAGGTTCTTCCTGAAGAATGTAGGATATGTTGGCCCCGAAGCGTTCACCATTGCCAGTTTTAGCCTGAACCTCTTTACCGGTTTCGGGGCTAATGATGATACCAATATCGGTAATACCAGCCTCAACCAAGTCCTCGATGCCGTACCAGAGAATCGGCTTGTTAGCAACGGGAACTAATTGTTTTGCTCCTGTATAGGTTAGGGGCCGTAAACGAGTACCTTTCCCACCGGAGAGAATAATTGCTTTCATACAGGTTTGAGTAAACTTTAGAATTATGGATAGAAAAATCAGACGGAAACTAATTGGACTTACCTAGAGGAACCCCTGCTGTTTCGCCAACTGGCGTAACATCGACCGGAGACCGCTGCGCCAGTGGAGAGCCGGGGCCCCTAAAAGAGCGGCAGTCTTTTGGCCAGAGAGAACCGAGTAGGCCGGTCGCTTGGCTGGAGTTGGGTATTCTGCAGTTGTAATGGGTATAACTCGCTGTAGGGTAAGGGGGAACCCTAGCAAGCCAGCTTCCTCAAAAATAGCTACAGCAAAGTCATACCAGCTAATTGCTCCACTATTGGTGAAGTGGAAAGTACCAACCACAGGCTTCTGGCTGGGTGGATAGGAACACAGGCTATCAATAAATTTATCGATAGCTTGGGCTAAGTCCCCTGACCAAGTGGGTGTACCGACTTGGTCGACTACCACCTTTAATTCTTCCCGCTCCGCACCCAGGCGTAACATAGTTTTGACAAAGCTGCCCTTGCCGCCTACGCCATAGACCCAGGCTGTTCGCAGAATAACATGGCGATCACAAAACTGTCGTACAGCCTTTTCCCCCAAGAGTTTGGAGTAACCATAGGTTCCTAGCGGATTAGTCTCATCCTCTTCTTGATAGGGAACATTCTGCTGACCGTCGAAGACGTAGTCAGTGGAAATATGTACCATGGCAGATTGTAACTCCTGGGCGGTCTCAGCCATAACCTGGGGAGCCCGAGCGTTAATAGCATGGGCTTTGTCTGGCTCGCTTTCAGCCTTATCTACAGCGGTGTAGGCGGCAGCATTAACAATGACCTGGGGACGTACTTGATGGATCGCTTGACGAATCGCCTCGGGGTCTTCCAGATCTAAGGTATCCCGTCCGTAGGCTATCACCTCATGCCCAGGCGATAGGTAGGATTGTAGATCGTGGCCCAATTGCCCATCCTTACCCGTGAGAAGAATACGCATTATTCAAATACCTCGGCCTCTTTGAACCAAGATCCAGCTTGATCCTTTGCAGATAAAATAGGAGCAATGGGCAATTGCCAGTCGATGGCCAGATCGGGATCATCCCAACGAATAGAACGCTCATAGTTTGGGGCATAGTATTCTGTAGTTTTGTATATCATTTCGGCTGATTCCGAAAGTACTACAAAACCATGGGCCATACCTGGCGGTATCCAGAGTTGATGCTTGTTGTCAGCACTCAAACGCTCAGTGATGAACAGGCCGAAAGTAGGTGAGCTGCGACGAATATCAACCACAACATCAAGAATCTCACCAACCACAACGCGCACAAGTTTACCTTGAGGCTGATGCAGCTGGTAGTGGAGCCCCCGCAGAACACCCTGGGAAGATCGGGAATGATTATCTTGGACAAAGTCCATATCCAATCCGGTTTTCTCGGCAAATACTTTATGGTTAAAACTTTCCATAAAAAAACCGCGATCGTCCTCAAAGACTTTGGGTTTTATCAGTAAAACTTCAGGAATTTCAGTTGAATTAATAATCATTTAGATACTCAACAACCAGGAATAAAGTTATAAGCTATACAGAAATAACCTTAGATCAATAAAATTAAATCATAGGATTTACTCTAAATTTAAAGATTCTGAATACTTGAATTTAGCTTTAAGTCTCAAAATATACAAAATCTCTATTGAAATACTTTCTAAATAGGAACCAACTGTTGATAGAAACTCTCTGTCTAGTGAGATGCCTAACAATTGAGTTGTTAAATTCTCCAGGTTTCACTCTCCGTAATTTTATTTTGATTTCTTCTTGAACAGGGAATAGGTAAGAATATAAATTATTCATGTTGCTTGAGTAAACTGTGCTATGGGAAGCATTTGCATAGGCAGCTTTTGTCAGAATGTTGAGATTGGTCCATTGTATGAATTGTGAGCCACTAGCGATAGGGAAGGGTGACTAGGTCTTGGAGTCATCTCTGCCCCGTTACCCGAAACTGCGACTATAAAACCTAAACCGATAGCTGAAAGCTCCTTTCATAAAACTAAAATGTCAAACAAGTCATAAACTACTATGAAAAGTACCATGGAAAACAAAACGCTTTAGATAGATATCCTTCCGAATTGAGCCAATCTTTAGAATCGGGGGTGATTTTGTAAAAATTGTATATAATGCTGGCAAAAAATAAATTGACGAATCCTAAGCTAATCTATGACCTGCGATGTTTTCTTGGTTGACCGATGATGCCTCTTAACTCAATTCGTGGGAATCAGTGACGAAAGCATGTATAAAAAGAAACTCAGTATAGATAATATATTCAAAAAAAAACTTCATCTCTTCGATGGGTAGATTATTTTGCTTGAATTGACGACTGCATATAAATGTCTGGTGCAGAAAGGCCTGACTAAGGTTTAATGCTTTAACTGTTAAAGCTGACGACAAAGCCTAGGTTGCTAAAAAATGACTAAGTTTGTATAAACAGTAAAAACAAGAAGAAACTTTTGTCGACGTTATCTACAGAGCACTTGATTAAAGACTAGAGGATGATCATATAAGTTTAATTAAACTCTTTTTAGGGTAGCACATTATCAGTCAGTAACCCTTTGCGCCATCGCAAAGCTGTTTCCTGCCTCTGGCATAATGGAATTCAACTCTTCCAGGCTTATTCATGGCTCCTATTCCCCCTCCTTCTCGTGTCCTTCCCTTGCGATTGGGTCCAAGGCAATATTTGGCCAGGGTGTCGATGGGGCTCATGACTACTGGTGCGATTGTCACCCTGGGTTTTATTTTGATTGCGGTGCTGGCTCCAGTCTTGCAGACAATAGGATGGTTGCAGGATCCAACTACAGCATTACAAAACCCTATCCATCAGTCCCCTGATACTAGTTACTGGTTTGGTACTACTCGCCAGGGCTATGACGTCTTTGCCCGTACCCTATTGGGTAGTCAAGTGGCCTGGCAAGTGGTACTGCTAGCTACGGTATTAAGCCTGCTAGCAGGAGTTCCTCTGGGGATGGTGAGTGGCTATTTGGGTGGACGCTTAGATCGAATCTTGTTGTTTTTCATGGATACGATCTATACCCTACCTGGGTTGCTCCTATCGGTTACCCTGGCTTTCGTGGTAGGTCGCGGAGTTCTGAATGCGGCGATCGCCCTGAGCATTGCTTACATTCCCCAATACTATCGAGTGGTTCGCAACCATACGGTCAGCATTAAGACAGAGCTATTTATTGAAGCTGCTCAGGCTCTGGGGGCTTCCACCTGGACCGTACTAACCCGTTACCTATTGCTTAATGTGATTCAGAGTGTACCCGTTCTGTTTACCCTGAATGCCGCTGATGCCATTTTAGTCCTGGGTGGATTAGGCTTTCTGGGCTTAGGTTTACCCGAACAGGTGCCGGAATGGGGAGCAGATATTCGCCAAGCCCTGGATGCTTTACCTACTGGTATTTGGTGGCCAGCCCTGTTTCCTGGTCTAGCTTTGACCCTAATGGTCACCGGGCTTTCCCTGCTTGGGGAGGGACTCAATGAGGTAATTAATCCCCGACAGCGACAATAGCTATTTTGCCTGATCAAATATCCGCCTAAAGCGATCGCCCTAGCCAAGGGGAAAGCTGTAATAACCTACATTACAAAAATACTGCCACTGACCTTTCGGCTGTGGGTTTCAACAAAGAGTTGGGGCTGCTCGTCTGACTCTAGGCGACCATCTACCAGGTTGATCAGCCGATCCGCCACATCTAAAATACGGTTATCGTGGGTAACCATAAGAATGGTGCAGTTTTCTTCCTGCGCTAGTTTTTGCATCAGGGTTACTACATCTCGACCTGAGTTTTTATCCAAGGCAGCAGTGGGCTCGTCCGCCAGAATCAGTTGAGGATGATTGACTAGAGCCCGCGCAATAGCTACCCGTTGCTTTTGCCCGCCAGATAGGGAAGCTGGTTTATAATGGGCCCGGTCGGCTAGCCCCACCTTGGCCAGCATGGCTTCTGCTCGTTGACCTTTATCCCGTAGGTTACCCGTTAGCTCCACTGCCATTTCCACATTTTGAGCTGCTGTCAGGGACTCAAACAGGTTATGGGCTTGGAAAATAAACCCGATGTTACGGCGGACTTCTACCATCTGGCGATTTCCTAAGCCGACTAGTTCCTGTCCCAGGACCTTGAGGCTACCGTGGGATAGCGATCGCAATGCCCCAATTAGGGTCAGCAGAGTGGTTTTACCCGACCCTGAGGGGCCAGTCATAATCACGATCTGACCCCGGTGTAGGTCCAGGTTAATGTCGTAGAGGACCTGCTTACGTAGATCTCCCTGACCGAAAAAGTAATTTAAATCTCTCACCTGCACCGAATAATTCCGATGGTTTTTAGGATCGGTCTGATCGGTAGTAACTGGGAGATTAACGTTCATTCAGTTTCGCTTCTGGCAGATAGGCCAGGAATAAATGGACCTGTTCGCCGGGGCCAACTCTGGTCTATGATGCAGACTAGGTTTATAGCTGTTGCCAGTCCGATTAGGACAAGACTGTGATGCCATTGGCTGCAGGCTGAGGTCCAGAGTCTGAGTCGCCATCCTGAGCTCAATGGTACCAGCTATGTTTAGGATAGCTTGAGCTAGAGGGTATTTTCCAATGGGTAACCATCCCCTGCCTAGCCTCGAAGGGGAGAACTAACTGCCTGTGGTGTATATTTCCTATGGCTAGATAAGTTTCAGGTTATTTCATTGGCCTCGGACCTCAACTATTTTCCAGATCCCTGTTAATGCGAGGAAAATTGACGTGAGCTTTCAAGAGTTTGGGCTACTATTAATTTCAGTAATTACCAGTAGCTTTGGTCAGTTTTTCCTGAAGCTGGGTGCCCTACAATTGGGACAGGTAACCCATCAAAATATAATTAATCATATTTTACGTATTACCACCACTCCCATACTCTTAGCCGGTTTGACCGCCTATGGTTTAGGTGCTATTTCCTATATTCTTCTGTTGACGCGGGTGAACCTGAGTATTGCTGCTCCTGCTGCATCCTTAATTTATGTGGCCTCCGTTTTAATTGGTTATTTCTACTTTCAAGAAAGCCTCCCCCTGGCTCGACTGGCTGGATTAGGGTTTATTATTACAGGAGTAGTTTTAGTTGCCTCACGATAGATTTTAACTAGAAAGTTTAGATTAATAAGAAGGTAAAAGATCAAAATAAACGGGACTGAATCCATAGTAGCAGTCCCGTTTTTCCATTCTTACAAATTCAATCTTATCGCCAAATTAGTCGCAAGAAATTATGGTGATAAGAGTTTAGCCTAACCCTAGAGGAATCAAGGTTAAACGGGAACTAAGCCAGTACTTCTTAGCACCGTATTCAGCAAGCTGCTAATAATCGCCAGCAAAATGGCCCCGAGAATGGCACTCCAAATGCCCCAACGCAAACGGAATCCTTCCAGTAGCCAGGCCGCCAGGCCAAACACAATAATCGAGCCGATTAGGGGGATAATACCCAGACTTAGCCAAGCGACTGCCTTGGTTAGACCACCGGGCAAAAATTCCCAGATGCCATTGAAAATACCGATAATAGCACCGGCAATTAGGGCTGTAATGGGACTATCGATTTCTACTCCAATGGGTGGAATTTTAGAAATAATTAACAGACTAACCGCCAGAACGACGACACTAATCAAGAAACCAAGCATGGCAATTGCTCCTAAAGAACTAGGGGACACAAACTAAGACTGAAAAGGGATAGCAAAATCTGATTCAGAATTGCGAGAAAAAGTTAAGTCTAAACCTTATCTAGTTTAGGATATAGGGTTGGAAATCAACTTTAAGAAAAAATAAGTAAACTTTTCTTTGAGGCCAGGTCTGAAGGGATTTATAGCTAGGTTGTAAAATTAACTATAGTTTAAGGCTTTAAAGTTTCTGGCTTTAAGTTTAGAGATTCGGGGTTTGATGAGAACCTGTTAGTTCAATAGTGCTTTTAAAAAAGCTTTTGATACTCCTTGAAAATTAGCATCAAAAGTTAACAAAACAGCCTAGAGAAGTGAAGCTATGCTGACGTTAAGGAGCAGAAGGGGGTTCGGCAATATGATTTGGTGGTCATTAAAGTAAAGTATTAATGGATACCCGAATATATGCCGGGTTTTTAACCTTAGTCGGAATCATCTAGGTTATCTGAGAGGCTATGCCGCAGCCAATCAAGGCTCTGATTCTGGCTGCGTCGAGAGGTTCGGCGATGCTTTTTGGGCTGTAACAAAGGTTCCTGGTGAGTTTCTCCCATGCTTTTAGTTTTGGTTTTAAGGGCGATCGCGGTTTCCTGGCGTGGATAGATAGAATCCTGTGCCGCCAGCAACTCTGTTAGCAAGGTCAAATAAAATGGATAGCGATCCCAGTCTGTTCCTACAGCACAGCCTGGTTCATCACGGTGTAGGCAATTATTAAACTGACATGGGCTGGAATTATTTAGATGGCGCTGAATCTCTGGAAAGCAGTTCCCCAGTTTCTGGGGTGTAAGTCTTAAATCGGGTTGATTAAAACCCGGGCTGTCGGCAAGAAACCCCCCTGCCTCTAGCTTCAGGAGTTCCACATGACGGGTGGTATGACGCCCCCGCCCGAGCCGTCCAGAAACCGTTCCTGTTCGTAATCTGGCCTGGGGAATCAGGTGATTAATCAGGCTGGACTTACCTACTCCCGATGGTCCACAAATAACGGTGGTTTTAGCTTGTAAATAGCTAAGCAAATTGTTCTGCTCGGGCTGAGGTTGGAGGCTAAGAACGACTGGATTATAACCCCATTGTTGGAGACGGGCGCGCCAGGTGTTAACCGTCTCTGACTCCACTAGGTCCTGCTTGTTGAGGCAAACAACCACCTCTAATCCGGTGGATTCGGCCTTAACCAGAAATCGACTTAACTGGTGGGGATCGAGATCGGGCTCAGCCAGGGCAAAGACCAACAGAATTTGATCAACATTAGCGATCGCTGGTCGATCGAGCATGGTGCGGCGGGGATAGACCCTGGCGATCGCTCCTCCTTTTCCTTCCCAGTCAGGATCGACCACCTCTACCCAGTCTCCCACCATCACCTGCTGACCAATTTTCTTAAGTCGAGCCCGGCGGGTACAGAGCAGATCACGAATGGGCGGACTTGTATCCTCAGGGGAGGGGGCGTGGCGGAGTTGAACTCGATAGAAGTTTGCCTGGACTGCCGTTACCACTCCCCACAGCCCGGGAGGGAGTTGACTCTGGGAAGCTAGGGTCATACCCATAGGTCAACCTGACCGCCGTACCTGTAGCACAAAATAGTTGCGGCGATCGACCAGTGCTTCTATGGTGTAGCCCTCCATGGTCAAACTTTCAGGTACCTGCTCTACCGGCTCACCAGCGTCCAACCAAACCTCCAGCAACTCTCCAGCGGACATTTTCTCTAGTTGTAATTTAGTACGAACAAAGTTAATGGGACAGGGAGTCCCTCTTAGATCGAGGGTGACATGGGGAACTGGAGATAGACCGGGGGAATTCATCCGCGAAATAGCCCCCCTAAAAATCCTTCAATTCCTCCCCGATTCACTTGATCACCGCGAATTTCAGCCAATTTTTCGATCAGTTCCCGCTCCTCTGGTTTTAATCGAGTGGGAATGTTGACCTGAACTTTAATTAGGTGGTCACCTCGGCTAACTGGATTACCTAGCCTGGGCACCCCATGGTTCTCTAGGGTTAGCACCGTACCGGGTTGGGTTCCCGCCGGTACATCCAATTCTACCGGGCCATCCACTGTATCAATGTTTAGCTTGCAACCCAAAATTGCCTGCAGGTAACTAATGCGTAAGTCGGAAAGTATGTTGATACCGTCCCGTTTAAAGGCGGGATCTTCGCTGACGAAAAGATAAACGTAAAGATCCCCAGCCGGTCCGCCCCGCAGTCCCGCATCCCCCTCACCCGATACTCGTAATCGTGTGCCATTGTCCACCCCCGGTGGAATGGTAATTTTCAGCTTCTTAGTTTCTTGGGTTTGACCACTACCTCCGCAACTATCACAGCGGTCTTCTATGACTTCACCGTTACCCTCACAGGTAGGGCAGGCCGAGACCTGCGTGAAGCTACCAAAGGGGGTGCGGGTAGCTCGGCGGACCTGGCCGGTTCCCCCGCAGGTGGTGCAGGTGCTTGGACGAGTACCCGGTTTAGCTCCAATACCTTTACAGGCACCGCAGGTTTCCAGATGGCTGATTTTAATTTCTTTATCGCCACCAAAGACAGCTTCTTTAAATTCAAGCTTCAAATCAAGGCGCAAATCATCTCCCCGGGTGGGGCTACGACGGCGTCCCCCCGCCTGGCCCATGCCCCCGCCAAATCCGCCCCCAAAGAAACTTTCGAAGATATCGGCGAAACTACCAACATCCCCAAAGTCTTGATAGGCAGCGCCAGCCGCACTGCCCACCCCAGCTTCACCAAAGCGATCGTAGCGGGCTCGTACCTCGGGCTCTGACAAAACTTCGTAGGCGCGGTTAATTTCTTTAAAGGTATCTTCTGCGCCGGGATCCTTATTAACATCTGGGTGATACTTGCGTGCTAAGCGCCGATAGGCACGTTTAATTTCGTCCTGGTCAGCACTGCGGGAAACACCAAGCACATCGTAGTAATCACGGGCCATAGGGGCTACCTAGACTAGTCCAGTAATAATAAAGGTTTAAACTATCTTAGGAGCCCGTCCTGCGTTTGAACAGGTGGGATACCCGTCCCTAGTCAATCGCTTCATAGTCTGCAGTCACCGTAGACTCAAGATCAACATCAAGATCGCCATGACTCTGATGAAGATTGGCTGAGTTGGCTATCTCAGCCTGGCTAGACTGGGGATAAAGGTCGGGAAACCGTAAGTCTACTCCCTGATCTACCTCCGATTCGCGGTAGAGGCTGGAACCAACACTAAATAGGGCCGCTTGGAGGACTTCGATGGAATTCAGCAGTTCCTGGGGATGGGTGGCCGTGTGTATCACTTGACGCAGTTGGGCAGCTTTCTCGTCTAAATCTGTTCGGACAGCCTCATCCATGAGGGCAGCATTTTCTCGCACAGTGGCTTCGTAGCTATAAAACAGATTATCGGCCCGATTAACCAAATCAGCAATCTGACGCCGCCGACCGTCATCATCGGCGAAAAGTTCGGCATCCTGGCGCATTTTCTCCACTTCGCTGGAGCTCAGACCACCCGTATTACTAATTCGAATACTTTGGGCGCGACCGGTACCCCGATCCAGGGCCGCCACTTGCAAAATTCCATTGGCGTCGATTTCGAAGGAAACCTCAATCTGGGGGACACCCCGAGGAGCGGGAGGAATGCCGGTAAGCTGAAACTTACCCAGGCTCTTGTTGTCCTTGGCCATGGCTCGTTCTCCCTGGAGCACATGGATGTCAACTACGGTTTGACCGTCAGTAGCGGTGGAAAAAACCTGGGATTTACTGGTGGGAATGGTGGTGTTCCGATCAATGATTCGGGTGAAAACCTCTCCCAGGGTTTCAATCCCCAGGGACAGGGGAGTAACGTCTAGCAGCAGCAGATCTTTGAGTTCTCCCCCCAGGACGCCCGCTTGAATCGAGGCCCCAAGGGCTACTGATTCGTCAGGGTTGACCGAGCGATCGGGGGTTTTGCCGTTGAAATAGTTAGTAATCGCCTGTTGTACGGCTGGAATCCGGGTTGATCCACCCACCAGTAGAATGCGATCAATAGCGTCAGGGGCAAGGTCAGCATCTTTCAGGGATTGCTGGACTGGCTCCAGGGTCAATTTAATTAAATCCGCTGATAATTGCTCAAAGGTTGAGCGGGTGAGGCTCATTTCCAGATGTTTGGGGCCTGATTCGTCAGCGGTGATAAAGGGCAGATTAAGGGAGGTAGTGGCCAGCGTGGACAGCTCAATTTTGGCCTTTTCGGCGGCTTCTCGAATCCGTTGTAGGGCCATGCGATCGCGGGATAGGTCTATCCCTTCCTGCTCCCGAAAGGCTGCCAACATCCATTCCACAATACAGTTATCAAAATCATCACCCCCCAGATGGTTATTACCCGCAGTAGCCTTAACCTCAAAAACACCGTCGCCCAATTGCAAAATGGATACGTCAAAGGTGCCGCCTCCCAGGTCAAACACCAATACCACCTGGTCTTGATCCTGTTTGTCTAGACCGTAGGCAAGGGCGGCCGCCGTGGGCTCGTTGATAATCCGCAGAACATTCAGACCGGCAATCGTACCCGCATCCTTAGTGGCTTGGCGCTGGGCATCGGTAAAATAGGCTGGAACCGTAATCACGGCCTCGGTCACCTCTGCACCCAAATAGGCCTCTGCATCCTGCTTGAGCTTCTGCAGGATCATGGCGGAAATTTCCTGGGGGGTATAGTTTTGGCCTCGGATTTGTACGTCTACTGTGTTGTCCCGTCCGCTGACACAAACATAGGGGACCCGCCCCCTTTCCGTCGCTGTATCATCCCAACGGCGACCAATAAACCGCTTAATACTGTAAACAGTATTTTCAGCATTAGTAACGGCTTGTCGCTTGGCTAGTTGGCCCACCAACCGTTCACCGTTCTTACCAAACCCCACCATGCTGGGAACAGTTCTGCCCCCCTCGGTACTGGTAATTACCACTGGCTTACCACCTTCGAGGACAGCTACACAGCTATTGGTTGTTCCCAGGTCGATGCCAATTACTTTTCCCATAACCCACCGTGCTCAGTGATAATAGTTATTTATAAGTCTTCATTCATACCCGATAGGTATTTATCCGGATGAATTTCGATGAGATTTGAATAGGAACAGTGAAGATCCTGACTCTTGCTTTAGGGTACCCTGCGCATCAAAGAAGGTTAAGGTAATCAGGCCCAGATGATGGCAATCGATTGAAAAATTAAGAGGGGGAGGAGCTGTCGTCCGTACTGGTTGATAAAGGTTGGTCTTCTGGAGGGGCAGCCACCTTCACCATGGCATGGCGCAACACCCGATCGCCTAACTGATAACCCCGCACAAACTCTTCAAGAACCGTGCCCTCGGGATGATCGGCACTGGGCTCTCGCATAACAGCTTCATGGAGTAGGGGATTAAACTCCTGACCTTCCGATCGCATGGCCGATACTCCCAGCCGTTTTAGTCCATCTACCAGCTGTTTGTAAACACTCTGATAGCTTTTATGAATCGTCATTTCGCCTTCAGTTTGGGGCTTAATCTGGGAACGAGCCCGCTCAAAGTTATCAACAACGGCTAACAGATCAATGATTGTGTTACCCCTCACCTGGGCTTCCAGTTCTTCCTTTTCCTTACTGGTGCGCTTACGATAATTCTCGAAGTCAGCGGCAATCCGCATCGACTGATGGGTTCGGTCCTCCAGTTCGGCTTTTAAGGTGGTCAGTTGCTGCTTTAGCTCTGCCAATTCCGCGGAGACAGGTCCTTCATCTACCACCTCGGCTTCCGCCACAGGCTGATCAAAATTAATATCGATGGTGGCATCCTCTTCCCGCAGCTCATCGATTTTCTCTACATCGGGATTCATATCAGAAGAATTAGTTTGGTAATCTTGCTCAACCATGCCAGTCCGCCAATTATTCTATGAATACAATCTACAGGCTAAAGCTTAGCTCAATTAGGGGATTGCCGCTAATCCCTTTATTAATCCCTGGGACCTAGAACTATCCCAGCTAGAATAGGACTATTGCCACCGATTTTACTGACCCATCCTCTAGAAGCCTAACTATAGGATCGCCTATTGTAAAAGGGGAAATCCTAGTTTTTCTCGCTGTTCTAGATAGAGTTGGGCGACCCGCCTGGCCAAGCCCCTCACCTGGCGAATGTAGCGAGTGCGTTCCGTAACTGAAATGACTCCGCGGGCATCCAGCAGATTAAAGGTATGGGAACACTTCAGCACATAATCGTAACTGGGTAGTACCAATGATCGATCCATGAGGGCTTCGGCTTCCTGCTGATAGAGGTCAAACAGCTTGAATAACAGGTCTGGGTTAGAAGCCTCGAAATTATAGGTAGAGTTTTCCACTTCCGCCTGTGTATAGATGTCCCCGTAGGTCAGGTGATCATTCCAGGCAATTTTAGCAATAGCATCTACCTGCTGCAGGTACATGGTTAATCGTTCGAGGCCGTAGGTCAGTTCGATGGAGACCGGACGACAATCAATTCCACCACATTGTTGAAAATAGGTGAACTGGGTAATTTCCATACCATCCAGCCACACCTCCCAACCTACTCCCCAGGCTCCCACCGCCGCATCTTCCCAGTTATCTTCGACAAACCGAATGTCATGGTCTTCGGGTTTGATGCCCAGAGCTCGTAAAGACTCCAGATAGGTGTCCTGGATGTGAGCAGGAGAGGGTTTAATCAGCACCTGGTATTGGAAGTAGTGCTGATAGCGATTTGGATTTTCTCCATAGCGGCCATCCGCTGGTCGACGACAAGGTTCAGGATAGGCGACTGCCCAGGGTTCGGGACCCAGGGCGCGCAAAAAAGTATGGGGACTTTTAGTGCCAGCTCCCTTCTCGGTATCGTAAGGCTGCATAATCACACAGCCCTGCTGGGTCCAAAAGTTATTCAGGGTGGCAATGACAGACTGAAAGTTCACAGACTCCTCTTTTTCAATCCAGATGGATAAATTAGCCTATTTTCTATAGTAGGGGATAGACTTGACAAAGCCCTGTTAACGATGGCTGGATCGGACAATCCAGTAGCCAATCGCCAGAGCCAGAATGGCCAGGGCCAGGCCAATCAGGGAGATGCCAGAAACCTTGGTCAAGTCTAGAATAATAAATTTTCGACCCACGGCGGTGAGGGCAGTGGCAATCACCAGCTCTACTTCCACCACATGGGTTTTAATATAGGCGGTGATATTTTCTAAGATCTCAAGGGCGATCAAGACTCCTAAAAATAATCCAAACAATTCAATAACCGGCTGTCCTAGAAATTCTGCCGGTCTGGTGGTAAAGATGGTTTTGGTCACAACCAGGGCTAGGTCCACCACCATAGCCAGAATGACACCGATCATGCCGAGGGAGAGTACCTTAGAAATGGTTCCTTCGAACTGGTCTAATCGATGGATAAAGGTAGAATTGTTGAACTGCTCAAGCAGGCGCTTGATCATAGAAATCTGTTAGAAAAATCTGGTGTGGAACAGAATCGGTTAAAAAAGCTCACTTAATTTTAGTCCATCGCAGCGGTCAATGGTTATCCTGAGCCTTTCTACAGGTTAGGCCAGGCGTCCTACTGAGCTGCCTTTCTGCTTAACTTGAGCTATTTCAGGTGAGGGCGGGCTTCTCCCCGATTAGGACCGGAGCCTGGATGTATCCCCGGGATTCTAAGGTGCTTAAAACCTTAACTACGCTCTCCTCAATGGTTTCCTGGTCGGTATGACAGTGCACTTCAGGATTGAGGGGAGCTTCGTAGGGATCGTCAATGCCGGTGAACTGCTTGATTTCCCCAGCTCGGGCCCGTTTGTACAAACCCTTGACGTCCCGATCTTCACACACCGCTAGGGGGGCGTCTACGTAGACTTCGATAAAATCGTCGATGCGATCGCGAACTTCATAGCGAATATCCCGGTAGGGCGAGATTGCCGATACCAGCACAATGACTCCATTGCGAGTCAACAGATGGGAAACAAATCCAATCCGACGGATATTTTCGTCCCGATCTTCTCGACTAAAGCCCAAACCCTTGGTCAGGTTGGTGCGTACAATATCGCCATCGAGCACTTCCAGACCGTAGCCCCATTCCCGCAGTTGGGCCTCAAGGGCTCGGGCAATGGTAGATTTACCCGATCCACTCAAACCTGTAAACCAAACCGTTACCCCGCGTCGCTGCTGCATTACCTGAACCCAATCCATTTATCTTTGTTTACCATAGCACCGAAGGGCTTGCCCCTAAATACACAGTTGCACTGCTCCATGACTTTAATTACTGTGCGCCCGGAGGGGCTTTATTGCCAAAAAGGAGACTTTTTTATTGATCCCTGGCACCCTGTAGATCGGGCTTTGATTACCCATGCCCACAGTGACCATGCTCGCCATGGGTCGTCTCAGTACATTGCCACCAGGGAGTCAGAACCGATTCTGCGCCACCGTTTAGCAGCCGATATGCGGCTACATGCTATGGACTACGGCGAACCCCTGAAACTGGGAGAAACCTGGGTATCTTTTCATGCCGCTGGCCATGTGCTAGGTTCGGCCCAAATTCGGGTCGAACATAGGGATGAGGTTTGGGTTGTCTCTGGGGATTATAAGCGCTGTGCCGATCCCTCCTGCTCGGCCTTTGAGGTTGTGCCTTGCCATAGGTTTATTACCGAGGCAACCTTCGGCCTACCGATCTACCGCTGGCAGAGCGGATCTGCTACCGCTCGCCAGATCTATGATTGGTGGCAGGCTGATGGGCAACGACCAGCTATTTTGTTTTGCTATGCCTTTGGTAAGGCCCAGCGGATTCTCAGTGAGTTAACCCAATTCAGCGATCGCCCTATTTACCTGCACGGGGCCGTACAGGCCTTAACCGCTCTCTATCGGGCCCAGGGGGTCACCATGACGCCTACCCTGGCAACCTCAGAAATGCCTCGAGATTATGACTATACAGGCGATCTGGTACTGGCTCCCCCTGCGGCCTATCGGTCCAGCTGGATGCAACGCTTTAAGCAACCCCGGACTGCCTTTGCCTCAGGCTGGATGGCTGTGCGGGGAGCCCGGCGTCAACGGGGCTACGATCGGGGTTTTGTAATTTCTGACCACGCCGACTGGCCAGGGCTGATTCAAACCATAAAGGATACGGGGGCTAGCACTGTCTACGTTACCCATGGCCAGTCTGAGGTCTTATCTCGCTATCTGAGCGAGGCCCTGCAAATCGAGGCCATGCCTCTGAAAACCCTATTTACAGGGGAAGAAGGGGACGTTTAATACCATGTAGCGGTAGCTTAAGGTAAGTGAGGGCACACCCTGGACACCGATAGCATCCCCGCCTAAAATTCAGCCATCTATAGTTTTCATATTCTGTGATCCCTTCCCTCTCCCTGATTAGCCTCACCCGCCAGAGCCTTAGCCAGCTTTTGAGCCGCTATTCTGCTGCCTCCGTCAGGGGTGGTGATAGCTTGCACGTTACTGCCGTTCAAACCGGGTTAGGACAGATTCAAAGTCTTCAGGCCAAGCTTGAATCTCGTTGCTTGAAAGTAGCCGTATTTGGCCTGGTTAGTCGCGGTAAATCGGCGGTGATTAATGCCTTGATGGGGGAGGCCCTGCTGGAAACTGGACCGCTGCATGGGGTCACCCGTTGGCCGCGATCGCTCTACTGGCAAGTCCCTCTAACGCCAGAGGGCAGTCAGCCACCCTGGCAAGTCGAACTGATTGATACCCCTGGACTAGATGAGATCGATGGCGATATTCGCGCCGATATGGCCCAAACCGTCGCTAGCCAGGCAGATTTGATTCTATTTGTAGTGGCTGGGGAAATTACCCAACCAGAATATCTGGCCCTGCTAGAACTATGGCGACAACATAAGCCACTACTCCTGGTTTTTAATAAAACCGACCTCTATCCGGCCATTAATCAGGAAGCCATTGTCGCCAATCTTAGCAATCTCCAACGTCATCTGGGGGCAAGCGAGGGGACAGCAGCGGTAATGGATGGGGTAGTCATGGTAGCCGCCAGCCCAGCCCCCTGGCCGGTACGGGTGGAGTGGCCCGATGGTCGCCTGAGCGAAACCTGGGAAACCCCTGCCCCCCAGATTGGGCCCCTGCGGGAAGCCCTACTCACCCTGGTAGAGCAAGAGGGGTCAGCCCTGGTGGCCCTCAACGCTCTCAACAGCGCCCGCCAGGTTGAAGACGACATGGTTAGTCATTTAAGCCAGATCCACAGTCCTCAAGCGGATGTTATTATCTGGCAATTTGCCCGTTATAAGGCTCTGGCTGTAGCCCTTAACCCCATCGCGGGTCTGGACTGGCTAGGGGGCATCATGGCTGATCTGGTTATGATTCGTAAACTGGCTCAACTCTATGGATTTCCCCTCACCAGCCACCAGGCTGGCCAGCTCTGGAAAGCTATCCTGAAAAGTTCAGGGGCCTTACTTTTGAGCGAGTTGGGCAGTGGCCTACTGGGAGCAGGCAAAACCACCGCGGCTCTGTTTAGCTTGATCGATAGTGCCTCTGGGGTTACTGCCCTGGCGGGGGCGATGATGGCCCAGGCCAGTGCGGCTGGTTATGGCTCCTACACCGTCGGCAAGGCAGCTAAAATCTATCTGGAACGAGGCTGTAGTTGGGGACCAGAGGGAATCAGCACTACCCTGGCTACCATCTTGCAACAAACTGATCGGGCCGCCACCCTAGCCCGTCTGCGCCAGGAAATTCAAGCTACCCTCGCCGTTGGTCAGACCTCTGGCTGAGACCTGTCTCTATAGGGTGAGACCTCTCAAACTTTCCCGTAACCAGAGAAATTCTATCCATACCCTAACTATCTATGACCCCTTCTGATCCGAAAGTAAGCTGGCAAAGCTTTTTCAGTGCGGTGATGTATGGCTTTATGTACTTTCCTATCGTGGTGCTGGCAGTCTACAGCTTTAACGAGTCCCGCTATAGCGCCCATTGGGAAGGCTTTAGCCTCAAGTGGTATCGCAGCCTATTCAGCGATAGTCGCATCTTTGCCGCCCTCCGCGATAGCCTAACCATTGCCTTTGTCGCCGTGGGGATTGCCGCTGTTTTAGGCACTCTCATGGCCATCGGCCTATCTCGCTATCGATTTTGGGGTAAAGGACTATACCAGGGCATGGCCTACTTGCCCTTGATTATCCCCGATATTGCCATGGCTGTAGCCACCCTGGTCTTTCTCACCACCGTAGCCATTCCCCTCAGCCTGGGCACCATTATTGCTGCCCACATCGTCTTTTGCCTGGCCTATATTGCCGTGGTTGTAGCTAGTCGCCTACAAACCCTTGACCCTAACCTGGAGGAAGCGGCCTTGGACTTAGGGGCCACTCCTCTGCAGGCTTTAATCCGGGTGTTGATTCCCCAATTAGCCCCAGGTATTTTAGCTGGCTGTCTACTGGCCTTTGTCTTGAGTATGGATGACTTGCTGATTTCCAGCTTTACCGCTGGTGGTGGGGCCAACCCCCTACCCCTGGAAATCTTCAGCCGCGTTCGCACCGGCGTTAAACCCGATATCAATGCCCTAAGTGTGGTATTGATAGCTGGATCAGCCCTAATTTCAGCGGTAGCTGAATACCTGCGCTACCGTAGCGATCGCCGTCACCGTCTATAGCATAACAGCGTAAGGCGAACCATTTGATTGGGGCAGGGATGGGAAGCCAAACTCTAGTAGTGTGGTCACCCCCTGGCTCCTGAAGTCCTTACCCGTCAGTGGGTTCTAGCTTAAGTTGCTATCCCCTGATACCTATCCTGCAATGGTCTTTTTCAGGCCTCGCAAGTGCAATTTAACTTTTCTAGCAGCGCTACTAACGTTTTTAAGGATGAAAACCTCATCAACCCAACTAGTTGTAATATCACTGCGGGAACTGGCCTGAAACCCCACACTGGGTGAGGCTATCAAAGTTATCATATCTGCATATTTTTCACGAAAACGGCTATAAGCCCCATCAACATGCATTGGACCACCATCGGGATGACCGGGCGGTCGTTGCAGAATTTGCTCTAGAAACTCAATTAGCTTAGGAATAACCCATCCATTGACTGCGTAAAAATGGGTTGTTTGTAGCGGACCTTTGAACGGTTCCAGGCTAAACCCATGGTCGGGTTGTTTCTCAAACTCATGGCAGTGGCCCAGGTAGAGAAAACCCCAATCACTCGCCTGGAGTTTTTCTACTAAGGATTCCTCATGGGTCTTGAAGAGATTGGATATGGCCAGATCATCTTCGATCACAAGAACATTAGCTAACCCATCTCGTTGAGCCTTTCTGAGAATCTCTAAGTGGCTCAGAAAGCAACCCCTAGCCCCAATACTGGTAAAACCCCCAGGATGATCGGGTCGGATAGCTGGAAAAATCTCGATTTTGCCTGGGGTTAATTCTAGTCCGACTCTTTTTAATTCCGCTGTAATCCATTTACGACGATCGGCTCGACTAGGGAGATTCACAATGTAAATACGATCAAAGAAGGCTTTAATATCCATGGTCAATACCTGGGAAAATATGGCTAGATTAATATAGTCAGGTGAGTTCAGGCAAAATATAACTTTGGCCAGAACATCGAAGACAAAATGAACTGGTCAATTGCAGGTCTCGTAGCTGACAGGGTGGTGCTGTGGTACGAGACTTGAAAAGGCGAGAGATAGAGCGATTTACTGACGTGCCTCCGCCCCATTAAACGTGGCTAGGACTATATTGGCATGGAATTTTAGTCTACTGACCGTACTCCTGAGATTGACCTTTGTAGATCAGACATTATCAACGGCTGATTGTTCTGGTTTGCAGAACTAAAAGTAGTTACTTTTAACCAATCAGCGAGGCGAATTGCCATGGCTACAATCATTAAAGTTGGGTTGGCATGACCAGTAGTAGGAAAAACAGAACTACCAGAGATGAAGAGGCCTTCGAGCTCGTGGACTTGACAGTTAGGGTCAACAACTCCATCTTCAGGATGGTTAGACATGCGGGTCGTTCCCGTTGGGTGGGCTCTATCAATAAAATTAGAACGCCAGTCTCCGTCTTTACTGAGCCAGTCAGAAAGTTTTAGTTTGGGTAAATTTAGGCGTTCAAACTCCTGATCTATGAGATGGGCTAATCTAGAAACCGTACGTTTTTCAAGATCACTAATTTGCCAATTGAGCTTAGAAATTGACATACCTAACCGATCCTTTTGATCCGATAGGGTAACTCGACTCTCAGGATCGGGATTTTGTTCGACTAGTGAGTACAGCAGCATTTCATCAACCTTTGCAATGGGTGGCTGCCCTCTGACTAAAAGGCGATAGGCTCCCCACAATACAAAAGGTAAATGGCGCAGAATATTAAATACATCTAAGCAAGCTGATTTAGTCAACTTCCGTTGTCTTAAGACAGTCTTTAGGCGCCTGAATGAATTCCAGGGATTATCCTCTGCTGCAACCTCTATTAAGAAGGCAGCAGCATTTAAAAGTTGCTCCTTCTCCTGCAGTTCCGGAGCCAGAGCGAGTCCATGCTGATAAACGTTATAATCATTAGAACTCTTAAGAAAATAGCTTCCAAATCGTTCTGATATTGCCTGAGATTTTTTAGGATCAAAGGTACCTAAAAGACTACCAGGATGATCCATTAAGAATCGTCCTACCATGTCATTTTTATTGCCAACTCCGTTCTTCAAAATACGGTTAGAAGCGAGAAGTAGGCGAGCGTTTTCTACACCGCCGCAACATAGAATGACGACTTTAGCCTTGATTAAGGAAACCCGTTTATCTAGAGTACTAATCTCAACAGATTCTAGCTTAGTTCCCTGCTCATCTGTATTCAGATGAGTTACATTGGCATGCAGTAGAACATTAATGTTATTAGCTTCCCCAATTAGATAGGGCCCAAACCGCATGGGTTGTCTATCTTGCTTAGAAACTTTACTGTATTGCCAGAACTGAGATTTGAGTAATTTTGAATTGAACCTATAGGGGGAAGAAACCTTAAACGCCTTCCATAGCCTCTCGTCATAGCAACTGGAACCCAACCTCAGATTTTCTCGGGCCCGATCTAAATAATCTTCTAGATCAGTCTGTTGAATAGGCCAACCAGAGTGGGGTATCCAATTTCGCTTCTGAAAATCGATTGGATCAAAGGGAGCACATTTTCCCGTCCATGTATGGGAAGTTCCTCCAAAAATACGATTGCGAACCTGATCTTGCTGAATGTATCTAGGAGCTCCTACATTTTCAATGTCGTATAAGGATTGGGTCTCAGCTTCTTCTTCCCATCCTCCACTTTCTACAATTAATACATTAACCTTTGTTCCAATAAACTCCTTTGCGATCGATAATCCGGCGGGTCCACTGCCAATAATGCAAAGATCTGACTGAAAAAGAGAACCGCTTTTGAAGTCACGTAGGTCGTTAAATTTCAATTTAGCTTACTCCGAGATAATCTATTCACTTAAAAATAAAACTGACAATAGTTACAGTTCAATAGAATGAAAAACCCCATGACCCATGGTAGCTATTACCCTCTCAAAACATATGAAAAGGCTAGGGACAAGAAGCATTATACTCTTGATAGTATATCCTAACCCTATAGGTTAAGGTAGCCACAAAAACTGATTTGAATGAAGACAAGAAAAGTCCTTTGAAAAAATAATATTTAAATCTATACCTAAAAACCATATCCCAAGGATATTTCTACGCTTAATCAAGCTCATCTACTTGCGATCCAATTGTTACAAAAAATTTTATAGTTTTCTGTAAGCTCAGTTGACCTATTGAAAGGTTATACCATGATGCTTTACTTGTCTTATTCTGTCATAGAGTTTTACCATATATTTATGTAGAATAAAATCTAGGATTAAACAAAAACTTTTAAATTTTAACTGAAACACTTTAATTTTAAAATTATACTTGGTATAAAGATTTTTTTCCCCGCTTCGGGTGAAGACTAGGTAAAGCTTGCTCAAGTATTGTTTAAGCTAGGCTAAAGATTAGCGATCGCTTAGGTTTTCTCCATCCGTACCAAATACCACTGAACCCTCTGGCCAGAATCAAGGGCAAACTCACAGGCAGTATCGCGCAGGTGTCTGGCCTGATCGAGAATGGAGGACTGGCGCTGTAAATCGGGAGGAAGGTTTTCCTGGCGATCAACCAGCAGAGTCGTTAGGCGCTCTAGAAGCTCCTGAGGAGAAAGGAATTCCTCGGGTCTTCCAGGAACCAAGAGGACATAGCTATCACCCTGGTACATAATTACGTCGGGCATGGACACTCCGTTAACTTCTGTGGGAAAATCACCATTTCTCTTGGATCCAATGGTAATATGGTGCAGAATTTAACCTAAATCCCGACCGATTTACCGGAGATTTGGAAGTTTTCCTAAATCTCTGATTTTTAGTCATAGAGGGACTTAGGGTAGCCTCCTGTATATGGTAGAACGTCTTGCTGCTATGGTTCAAACTTCTCTGAAGCCTGCCTATTCTGTCTCTGAGCCTGGTGAGCAAAAACGCTCAAAGGTTGAAACCATTAAGGAAAATAGTCACTTTCTGCGTGAACCTTTGGCTAGCGAGTTGCTGACAGACACGACCTCCTTTTCTGAGTCGGCGATTCAAATTTTGAAATTTCACGGCTCTTACCAACAAGATAATCGGGACAACCGGACCAAGGGCGAGGAAAAGCAATACCAGATGATGCTTCGCACTCGTAACCCTGGTGGGTTTATCCCTCCAGAGCTTTATCTCACCCTGGATCGCCTTTCGGATCAGTATGGTAACCACACGCTACGGGCTACAACTCGCCAGGGATTTCAGCTCCATGGCATTCTTAAAAAGGACTTGAAGGCGACCATCGGTGCTATTGTGCGTAGTCTGGGCTCCACTCTGGGAGCCTGCGGTGATCTGAACCGCAACGTTATGGCTCCACCGGCTCCCTTTAAAGACCGACCTGAGTATCAACTGGCTCAGGATTACGCCAACCGTATCGCCGACTTGTTGCGTCCCCAAACCGAGGCATACTACGAGATTTGGCTGGATGGGGAAAAATTCCTCTCGGCCGAGGAACATCCCGATGTGGTGGCGGCCCGGCAAAATAACAGCAACGGTACCCTGATTCCCGATAGCCAGGAGCCGATCTATGGCACCTACTATATGCCCCGTAAATTTAAGTGCGCCGTTACCGTACCCGGGGATAACTCCATTGATGCCTACACCCAGGATGTCACCCTGGTGGTAATCAGTGATCGGGCTGGCAAACTAAAGGGATTTAATGTCCTGGCGGGCGGGGGACTGGGTCGCACCCACAATAAGGAAGAAACCTTTGCCCGGGTGGCCGACGAGATTGGCTATGTGGATAAGGATGACGTTTTTAACCTGATGAAGGCCATTGTCGCCACCCAGCGGGATTACGGCGATCGCCACAATCGTCGCCATGCCCGGATGAAATATCTGCTCCATGATTGGGGGGTAGATCGCTTTCGCCAGCAGGTGGAAACCTACCTGGGCAAACCTCTTAAGCCCTTTAAAAAACTGCCCAAGTGGACCTTCTACGATTATCTGGGCTGGCATGAGCAGGGAGATGGCAATTGGTTCGTTGGGATTGCCATTGAAAATGGGCGAGTGCTGGATCGCGGTACCCTACAACTTAAAACCGCCCTACGGGAAATTGTCGAAAGATTTAACCTGTCCATGCGGGTTACTCCCAACCAAAGTGTCCTCTTCTACGATATTCAACCTCAGGACAAGATAGCCGTACAGGAGATCTTGTCCCGTTGTGGAATAGAAAAGGAGACCGACATTGATCCCTTGGTGCGGTATGCTATGGCCTGCCCGGCTCTGCCTCTTTGCGGTTTAGCGATTACTGAGTCAGAGCGAATCATGCCCACAATGCTGGAGCGCCTGCGGACTCTCCTCACTCGCCTGGGTCTACAGGATGAACACTTTGTGGTGCGGATGACCGGTTGTCCGAACGGTTGCGCCCGTCCCTACATGGCGGAGCTAGGCTTTGTAGGTAGTGCTCCTGAGGCTTACCAAATATGGCTAGGGGGCTCACCCCACCAAACTCGCCTAGCCCGCCCCTACCTGGAGCGCATGGCCGATGCGGCTTTGGAAACCACCCTGGAGCCCCTCTTTGTCTTTTTCCGGGATGGTCGCAAAGCCAGTGAAAGCTTTGGAGATTTCTGTCATCGGGTGGGGTTTGAAGCCCTGCGCCAATTTGCAGCTGCCTATGACCCTGAACGTTACATCCCCAGTCATACCCGAGAAGGACGCCATCGCCTCAGTATTTCCCACGATCTATTCATGACCTTACAGGCTACGGCGGACAAAGAAGGCCGATCCCTAAGTCAAGTCATGGCCGATGCCCTAACGGTTTACCTGCAAAAGTCCTGACCACTAGAGGGAAATGCTCCCTAATTTGAAGTGATACTGTCGCAGTCCTGAGTTAAGGCAGGACTGCGACAGCTATAGTTCTGGCTAGGCTTTAGGGATTCTAGGTAACTAGACACCTGCCTAGAGGTACTTTTAGTCAGAAGGCTATTCTTGGCGTTCTAGCTAAAGTATATATTTCTAGCCCCTGATTAAGTAGATGGACGGGTCGTTTTTGACCGAGTGGATTTAGCCTTAGTGGTTTTTTCCGTTCCCGCTGTTTTTTTGCTGGTGGCTGCTGTTTTTTTGCTGGTGGCTGCTGTTTTTTTACTGGTAGCTGCTGTTTTTTTGCTGGTAGCTGCTGTTTTTTTGCTGGTGGCCGCTGTCTTGGTAGCCCGTTTGGATGGCTGCTCACCTCCATCCTCTTGTTTCTTAGATCGCCCACTGCGGGTCTTAGAATTTTTTGCGCCCTTGCTGCTAGCTTTAGCACTCAGCCAACTTAGGGCTTGCTCCAGGGTAATACCATCTATTGCCATACCTTCTGGTACGGAGGCATTAACTTTGCCATGTTTAACGTAGAGACCGTAGGGACCATTGAAGACACCAATAGGTTCTTGATCTTCGGGATGGGACCCCAAATCCCTAAGGGATTCAACCTTTTTCCGACCACGTCCAGTTTTGGGCTGGGCTAGTAATTCTAAGGCCCTTTCCAGAGTAATGGTGAGGACATCATCCTCCCCTTTGATAGAACGGTAATCTCGTCCCTCCTTGCCCTGATCGTGGACGATGTAGGGTCCAAATCTACCTTGACTAGCCTTGATAGCAGCTCCAGTCTCGGGATGGTATCCCAGTTGGCGGGGTAGGGCCAGCAAGCCCACCGCTAAATCTAGGGTTACCTGCCCGGCATCTAGCCCCTTGGGCAAAGAGGCCCGTTTAGGATTGGGGTTTTCGTCGCTACTATCCCCTAACTGCACGTAGGGACCATAGGGCCCTATGCGCAGATAAATGGGTTCACCTGTTTCTGGGTGGAGGCCCACTTTATCGGGGCCCTCGACCTTTTGCTTGATAATACGCTCGATTTGATCATCGTCTAGATCGGCGGGCGGGACATCTGGAGGGATTGAGGCCCGCACAGATTCTCCATCGCTATCCAGTTCAACATAGGGACCGTAACGACCAATGCGAACCCTGGCTGCCAGATCATTGAGGAGAACGGTGCGGGCTACGGTAGCATCAATCTGGGTTTCCCGCGCCTGTACCTGGTGTTCCAGGCCTTGGTCACCTGTATAAAAAGACCTTAGATAAGGCAGCCAATCAGCTTCACCGGTGGAAATATCGTCCAGGGTTTGTTCCATGCGGGCAGTAAAGTGGACGTCCACCAGATCTGGAAAATTTTGTTCCAGCAGGGCGGTTACGGCAAAGGCAGTAAAGGTGGGAATCAGGCTATTGCCAGACAGACGAACATAGCCGCGATCGATAATAGTGCCAATTACCGTGGCGTAGGTGCTGGGACGACCAATCCCTTCACTTTCTAACACCTTAACCAGGGTAGCTTCGGTGTAGCGGGCGGGTGGTTGGGTTTCATGGCCGATCGCCTCCAATTGGGCACAGGCCACGCTATCCCCAGTGTGCAGGGATGGTAACAAAATCTCCTGATCCTCAATGGCAGCCTCTGGATCATCGGACCCCTCTACGTAGGCACGGAAAAAACCAGGAAAATCAATCCGCTTACCGGTAGCCCGAAACACCGCCGCCTCGACTTCAATAGAGGCCGTGATATGGGTTTGTCGGGCCTCTGCCATCTGACTGGCGATCGTCCGCTTCCAAATTAGATCGTAAAGGGCCACTTCCCGCCCAGTCAGCCCGGTTTCATTGGGACTTCTGAAGGTGCTCCCAGCCGGACGAATGGCCTCATGGGCCTCCTGGGCACCCTTGGCCTTGGTAGCATACTGGCGTGGCTGGGGACTTAGGTAAGCCTGACCATAGCGAGTCTCAACGCAGGACCGAGCCGCATCAATCGCCTGTTGGGATAGATGGACGGAATCGGTTCGCATGTAGGTAATGTAGCCTTGCTCATAGAGATTTTGGGCTACCCGCATCGTGTCACGGGCAGAAAGGCGTAATTTACGGTTAGCCTCTTGCTGCAGGGTTGAGGTGGTGAAGGGAGGAGCAGGCTTGCGCGTCGAGGGTCGTTCCTCCAGGTTACTGACGGTCCAAACCCCAACTTGCAATCGAGTTTGCAGCTGTCGGGCCTGGCTTTCATCCAATAAAACTACGGTGCGCCCCTCCGCAATCTGACCAGTGGCTTCGTCAAAGTCACTACCAGTGGCTAGGCGAGTTCCCTCTAGGCTATAGAGCCTGGCTTCAAAGCTTGCCTTTCCCTTTAGGAGAGTTGCCTTTAAGTCCCAGTAGTCTCCCTTCCGGAAGGCGCGCCGTTCCTTTTCCCGGTTGACAACCAATTTTACGGCTACAGACTGAACCCTACCGGCAGAGAGACCTCCAGCAATTTTCTTCCATAACAAGGGAGAAAGGGTATATCCCACCAGCCGATCCAGGATGCGTCGGGTTTCCTGGGCATGGACCAGTTGGTTATCAATATCCCGACAATTCTGCAGGGCAGCATGGATAGCCTCCTCGGTAATCTCGTGGAAAACCATGCGTTTGGTGGGCACCTTAGGATTTAAGACCTGCATCAAGTGCCAGCTAATACTCTCCCCTTCCCGGTCTTCGTCCGTAGCCAGAACCAGTTCGTCGGCTTGTTTGAGGGCATCCTTTAAAGTTTTCACCACCTTCTTTTTATCCCCCGGAATAACGTACAGGGGAGCAAAGTCAGCCTCTGGATTGACCCCCAGTTGAGCCCACTTCTCGCCTTTAACATTGGCAGGAATTTCGCTGGCGGATCGGGGTAAATCCCGCACATGACCCATGGACGCTTCTACCCGATAACCACTAGGCAGGTAGTTGCGAATGGTCTTGGCTTTGGTGGGAGATTCAACAATAACAAGGGTTGACATAGGACTGGTGAGAGGTTCCTGAGCAATATTCTAAATTAGACCTTTCCTTATCCAGAGTACTAATCAATTTACCGCACCGGTACAACTCGTCAATGCTAAAGGGGCTGAAAAAGCCTGAACATTGTTCAGATTGAGGTAATTCTTAAATGTTTTTAATCTTTATACCCAGGATTAGCTCTGGGCGATCAACCCGGTTCTAAGGGTTCTGGTCAACCCCATGACTTAAGGTTTCCCGACTGCTCAGCTCACCAGTACCCTTTTCAAACCGGCGCTCAAGCGTTAGGATGCGTGTTATTGCTTATAACGGAAAGATTGAAGGGAAGGCCCTATGGATTTTGCAAGCCTTGGATCCCAATTTAATGCTGGTACCATCTTGCCAGAGGCAGTTCTAATTCTGACCATACTGGTGATTCTGGTAGGAGATATTATCCAGGGTCGCTCTTCCTCCGCCTGGACACCCTACGCGGCTATTTTAGGTTGTCTCGGTACGGTGGCTGCCCTAGCCTGGCAGTGGAATCAGGTGGATACGGTAGGGTTTTTGGGAGCCTTTAATGCCGATCGCCTCAGCATTGTTTTTCGGGGCATCGTTGCCCTTTCTGCTGCGGTTACTGTGCCCATGGCCATTCGCTATATTGAGCAGTCGGGCACCGCACTGGCAGAATTCCTCGTCATTTTATTAACTGCCACCCTGGGGGGAATGTTTCTTTCTGGCGCCAGTGAGCTGGTAATGATTTTTGTCGCCCTGGAAACCCTAAGTATTTCTTCCTATCTGCTGACTGGTTACATGAAGCGCGATCCTCGCTCCAATGAAGCCGCTCTCAAGTATTTACTAATCGGGGCTGCCAGCTCAGCCATCTTTCTCTACGGATCCTCCCTCCTTTATGGTCTCTCTGGAGGGGAAACCCGGTTGGCAGCGATCGCCGCTCATCTGGCCAGTCAGGGTAACCAGGCTCCCATAGGTTTGGTGGTGGCTCTGGTGTTTGTAATTGCTGGGATTGCCTTTAAGATTGCGGCGGTGCCCTTTCACCAATGGACCCCAGATGTCTACGAAGGTTCTCCCACCCCCGTGGTCGCCTTCCTTTCGGTTGGTTCTAAAACCGCCGGCTTTGCCCTAGCCATTCGTCTTTTAGTCACCGCCTTTCCCCTGGTTTCAGAACAATGGCATTTTGTATTTACGGCCCTGGCCATCCTTAGTATGGTTCTGGGCAATGTGGTAGCTCTGGCCCAAACCAGCATGAAGCGATTGCTGGCCTACTCCTCCATTGGTCAAGCTGGTTTCTTGATGATCGGGCTAGTGGTCGGCACGGATGCTGGCTATGCCAGCATGATTTACTACCTGCTTGTTTATCTATTTATGAATCTGGGGGGCTTTACCTGCGTTATTCTCTTTGCCCTGCGCACCGGTACTGACCAGATTAGTGAGTACAGTGGTCTTTACCAAAAAGATCCGCTCCTTACCTTGGGTTTGAGCATTTGCCTGTTGTCCCTTGGCGGTATTCCACCCCTAGCCGGTTTCTTTGGCAAAATTTATATTTTTTGGGCTGGCTGGCAGGCAGGGGCCTATGGTCTGGTCTTGGTAGGGCTGGTAACTAGCGTTATTTCTATTTACTACTACATTCGTGTAATTAAGATGATGGTAGTAAAAGAGCCTCAGGAAATGTCAGAGGTAGTCAAAAACTACCCTGCTCTAAGGTGGGATCTGCCAGGACTCCGACCCATGCAGGTAAGTTTGATTTTGATGTTGGTGGCCACTTCCCTGGCAGGTATTTTGTCTAATCCCCTATTTACCCTGGCCAACGATGCGGTGACTCAGACCCCCATACTACAGAGTGCTACTACTCTGAAGACGGCCATGGCCAATCCCCAGCCACCTTTAGTGATTAGGTGAGATCCGGGGTAGTAGCAGGCGACTGTGGGTGCGGCCGTCCTTAAGTAGGGCAAAGCTGGCCTCACCCCCCATACGTTTAAGCAGTAGCTGACAGATGGATAATTCCAGGCCAGGGGAGTGATCCAATTCGGAGGGAGCTAGTCTATCCCTTGCATGTTCTGCCTTGAGTTCTTTGAGCAGTTTGGTGGGGCAACGACCATCATCGGTAATGGAAAGCTCCAAGCAGCGATCATCCAAGACCCGACACCAGATATCAATCCGCCCTCCCCGGGGCGATCGCCCACAGGCCACCAGCAGCACCTGATAGATTACTAGCTCCAGCTTGACCGGGTCGCCTACCAGGGTGACATTGCTATGATCATGGTGAACCTTCGACCACAGTTGACGCCGTTCTAGATCGGGAATGAGGCGATCCATAAGGCGATTCAACAGGCTGATTAGGGGAAAACTCTGGTGGTTAATGTGTAACTGCCATTGTTCCTTCTGCCAGGCTTGTCGAATTTGCTGAAGAACTTCTGGTAGTGGGCTGCTTACCGGGCTAGATGGCTCCACCAACCCAGTTAGTGCCTGGTCAGAGGCTGATATTTTTGCCAGAGTAAGGAGATCTTCCCAGGCCCTATATAGGTGATGGTGCTTGTACCAGTTAAGCTGTTCCAGCTCCTGCTGCTGCTGGGCTAGGCGACCCACCAGTTGGATATGGCGGCGGGACCATGCTAATTGCAAACTGATGCCTTTGAGCAAGTTTAAATGATGGCTATCCCAGTCTGCCAGGGGAGACGCCCATACCAACACCAGCAGACCCGTCACCTGATGGCCAGGGTGGGTTCTCAGGGCGCTCAGCACCAGTCGACTATGCCGGGGTACCCTGAGCCAGGTAGGGTTCTCCTGAAGCAGGTGACTATCCACCAGCAGGGTTGGATCATCGTTTTGCAGCACCCGATTAATAATCGCATCACTCCCTAAAGGGATGGGGTAATCGGGGCTAACCCAACCCCGAGTATCGGGACTGGCCATACGGGTGATCTGAGCCTGAGTAGCCCCCGGTTGCCAGCTAATCAGCATAGCTAGATCGGCCCCAAACAGATCCTGACAATAGGTCAAGGCCCTTTGCTCCAGTTCAGCAATTCTCATTTTAAAGAATCAGCTGCTATTGGGAGGGATTTCCAGTTCTAGCCCCTCGAGCATGAAGGTAAGGAGATGATCCCAACTGTCGAAATACAGGTACCGAGTTAAAGCCCGCAGGTCATCAAAGAAGGTT
>JBEITR010000107.1:0-4381 GCA_040374765.1 Leptolyngbya sp. | reverse complement strand
GCACGGGTGTGATCGACATGTGCACGGGTGTGATCGTTATGTGCACGGGTGTGATCGACATGTGCACGGGTGTGATCGATAGGTGCACGAGAGTGATCAGAATTTTGTGTAAATCCTAGTTTTGGCAACGAGAAATCAATGGTTTCAGCCTGATGTAGCACGGTTTTCTGAACAGTCCCATGTGCACGGGTGTGATCGATAGGTGCACGGGTGCGATCGGTATAGCGGGTTCACTAGGGTGAAGTGCGGTGGGATCACTCCTCCTATCCCACCTTGACAAGGGGAGGGACAGGGTGAAACTCCGACAGCTAGGGGCTGGGGGGTAGGACTGAGTGCTGAGTACTGTTTCTTTTGCTGGGGGAATGGCGATTTCCCCCGCACCCCCTCGCCCAGGGCGTGGCGCCGCGGCGGAAGGGATGGAGGGTGGGGGGCCGATCGCGCTTCCCATGGGTCTCAGCCTGTAGGCCTGGGTGAGGTGGGGGAGTGGGTGGAAAGGGCTCCTGATCACTGCCCCCTAATTACTTACCACTCACTTCACTTTGCTCTCAGCCTGTAGACCTGGCGGGTTGGGAGGAGGCTTAGGAATAGTTAGCGTAGAGGTCTGAACTCTGTATCGGTCCCCTAGGCAAGAATGGCGCCGATAAAAAACAACCCATCCACCACCAGGGTACTCAACAGAGCACCGCCAAAGGCCCACCAGGCTAGTTGCCGCGAGGTAACCAGGGAGATTGCCGTGGCTACCACTAAAAAGGTGGCTAGTACCACTGCCCGCCCGGCGGCTACGTTGGTTTGTAACCCCGCCGCCGCGGCCTGCAAAATCACCGGTGTCAACTCAGGCTCTGCTGCCATTAACTGCCGCCAGACTGGGAACAAGCCCATCCAATTAATGTAGAGGTCGGTAATGGCTGTCCCCAGTAAGGAACCGAGAAAAAAGTAACTACCAACACGCCCAACCCCTAGGTAGAGACAACCCAGGGCAATGGGCAGGCCTAGGGCTTCTATGGGTAGATGGACTACGGGTTCCCAGCGAAACCAACCCCAGTAAATAGATCCGGTTAGCCAGATCCAACCAAAACCAATTAATAAGTCTCCCCACACTTCTCCGCCTCGCCGCTTGAGCAGGTAAGAACCCAGGGCTAACCAGACAGTGGTAAGGACCAAGGTCACCCAGGGAAAGTACCTGACCAGGGGAGCCTGTAAAAATACAGGTAAGGTGACCAAACCCAACGATGCTAAAAGCACCTGAATTTGAGGAAAAGAGCGAACGGCCCAAGCTTGCACCAGGTTTAGCCCTAGAGAAACGCTTTTAGCAATGGCTGGGTTATAGGTAAGACTCAAGGGATTATGAAAGTGAACTTAATTATTAGTAACATAACATGTTCTTCTGGCAATAGAGCCGGGGTCTTCACCCATCGGCCCATCGGAAATATAGGTGCTTCCCAGAATAAAGCAGGGTAAATCACCTAAAATACTTAAGGTTTATTGGCTGTAGCTTGTCAGCCTTGACTGCCCTACCCGATGCGAATAGTTAGCTTCTAAGAAATAATTAAACGGAATTACCCCTATGGTTATGGTCATCCTTCAGACCGCAATCCTGGCCCAGGCGACGGCGCCAGGCTCAGGTTTAATGCAGGATATTAGCCTGTTTCAGGCATTTATCATTGGTGTTGTCCAGGGGCTCACGGAATTCCTACCGATTAGCAGTACGGCCCATGTGAAGATGGTGCCGGTTGTCTTAGGGTGGGGAGACCCGGGGGTGGCTTTCACCGCCGTTATTCAATTAGGCAGTATTGCGGCCATCCTGTGGTACTTTTGGGCGGACCTGACCGGGGTTGTGAAAGGTATGGTTCGGGCTGTGCTCCAGCGTGACTACGCCGCCCAAGACTTTCGTTTAGGTCTGGGAATTTTGCTCGGTACCATTCCCATTCTGCTGGGAGGGCTACTGATTAAGTTGTTTATTCCCGACTTTGACAATTCTCCCCTACGCAGCAGTTCTACCATTGCCATCGTGTCCATTGTCATGGCTCTGTTACTGGCGGTGGCAGAAATTGTCAGTAAGCATAAACGTCCCTTCGCCGATCTTAACCTTAAGGATGGGGTGCTCATGGGCTTAGCCCAAACCCTGGCTTTAATTCCAGGGGTTTCCCGTTCTGGTTCTACCTTGACGGCGGGCCTATTTATGGACCTGGAGCGTTCTACGGCGGCTCGTTTCTCCTTTCTCCTAGGGATTCCAGCCATTACCCTGGCCGGGTTGGTGGAGATGAAGGACTCCTTGAAAACCGGTCTGGATACTACGGCGGGCTGGGCCCCACTGGCGGTAGGGTTGGTGACTGCTCTGGTGGTTTCCTACCTGGCAATTTTCTGGCTACTACGCTTTTTGAAGCAACACAGCACCTGGGTTTTTGTCTGGTATCGTCTGGCCTTTGGGCTGGCTATTTTAGTGGCCATAGCCACCGGTAAGATGCAAAACCTTTAAAATTTATGGCTAGGCCCCTTTAAATCTGAACCTCAGCCGCTAGTATAGCTCTGGCCAGAACCCCTCCCAGGCCTAACCTTCGTGGTTGGCCGATCCGGTAGGGTGATGGTTCGCCCCCTTAAAAGGGACTAGGGCTACACAGGGCCTCCCAGTCTGGTCCTCGGGGCACTGGCGACAGCTCTTCTACCCCAGCCAATTCCTGCTCCTTCTATATCAAGCCATGGCTACCCTGGCCATTCGTCCCGCCCGCATTACTCGAGTCTTGCCCGATTCCATTGGGGCAGAGATTGGCTTCGAACCCGGTGATGCCCTGCTGGCCATTAACCACCAGCGTCCCCGAGATTTGATTGACTACCGCTTTCTCTGCGCCGATGAGGTGCTGGTGCTGGAGGTACTGGATAGCCAGGGTACAACCCACCACATCACGATTGAAAAGGATATCGATGAAGACCTGGGGCTAGAATTTGAGACAGCCCTGTTTGATGGGTTGATGCAATGCAATAATGCCTGCCCATTTTGTTTTATTGATCAGCAACCTCCGGGCAAGCGTAAGACCCTTTACCTGAAGGACGATGACTATCGCCTGAGTTTTCTTTACGGTAGTTACCTCACCCTGACTAACCTTTTGCCCCAGGAGTGGGAACGGATTAGCCAACTCCGGCTGTCTCCTCTCTATATTTCGGTCCATGCCACCGAACCGGACCTGCGCTGTCGTCTATTGAAAAATCCCAGGGCGGGGCAAATCCTTGACCAACTGGCCTGGTTTCGGACCCAGCGACTGCAAATTCACGCCCAGGTTGTGGTGTGTCCCGGGCTCAACGATGGGGTGCATCTGGAGACTACCCTGAAGGATCTGGCAGCCTTTCACCAGGGGGAAGGGGCCACGGTCATTTCAGTGGCGGTGGTACCCGTGGGGCTGACCCGCTTTCGTCCCTCAGGGGATGAGTTGTCGCCAGTCACCCAAGCCCAGGCGGAAGCCGTTATTGATCAGGTTCAGGCTTTACAGAGTCAATTCTACGATCGCTGGGGTAGTCGTTTTATCTGGCTTGCCGATGAGTGGTTCTTAATTGGCCGCCGCCCCCTACCTGAGGCCAGTGCCTATGGGGACTATCCCCAGATCGGTAATGGGGTGGGCTCGATTCGCCAGTTCCTAGAGGAGTTTAACCAATCGGCGCAACGCTACCTGCCCCAGACTGTAACCCCACCGCGATCGCTCACCTGGGTGGTGGGTAATGCGGTGGAGATAGCCTTTCAACCGGTGGTCGAACGCCTTAACCAGGTACAGGGGCTAAGGGTGAATCTGGCTCCCCTGGCCAGTGATTACTGGGGCCGAGAAATTACCGTTACCGGTTTGTTAACGGGCCATGATCTTTTGCTAGGGCTGGGCGATCGCTACCTGGGAGAAGCCCTACTGTTACCATCGGTTATGCTCAAGTCCAGTGACTCTGGAGACTTCCAGGATAGTTGCTTCCTCGATGATATGAGTGTTGCCGAGGTCAGTCAGGGGCTTAACTGTCCGATCCTGGTTGTGGATGACACCGATGCCTTAGTGAAAACATGCTGTAGCCCCACCCTGCTCCCAGAATCCGTCCCAGGTTATACCAGAGCCGGTTACTGGACACCCTCCTAAGCAGTCACCCGGGTGGTTAAGCAGGATAACTAATTTCTTTCCCCCAGCCTGACCCGGTGGGTTGAGCAAAATGGCTACAGCTAGGGTAGGAGGGGGAAAGGTGCTGGCCAAAGCCATAAAAACCACCCAAAAACATAGGACGCTCCCGCGGGAGCGCCCTATTCAAATCTCAGTTAGCTAAACCTAACCGATGATTTCAGGAGCCTGAGCCGCAGCTAGGTCCAGAGGGAAGTTGTGAGCATTGCGCTCGTGCATTACTTCCATACCCAGGTTCG
>JBEITR010000015.1:0-61478 GCA_040374765.1 Leptolyngbya sp. | reverse complement strand
TTTATCTTGGTAAAACTCAGCTGGTAGAGCGCTGCGTTGGCAAAGCCTGGCCTCAGGCCAATCGCACCGCAGAGGTCAGGAGTTTCTCCCCAAGGGAGAGGCTACGCCAACGAATCTCCTATTCTCCATTTCTGCCCCGATAGAGCTCAGGGGATAGAGGGCTAGGTTGACAAGCCCAGCTTAAAGACTTTCCTATGTATTCAGGGGATCAATCGAGTCCGGTCTTGGGGATTGTGCCAAAGGCCTACCCGCCATCACCGCCGCTGTTAGTCTATGGAACAGACTTAAAAGCTACCCTACAACCTGTTCGATCATATCAGCCGCTCTTTTCACTCCCCCTGATTGTTGAATAGCCTTCTGTAGATTGACAGCGTTCTTTTTATACCTATCTTCCGTTAATACCCGCTGAATCGCACTTCGCAGCCTGGCCACCCTTAAGCCCTTGAGGGGAACCACCTCCCCGGTACCGGTCCAGGCAATTCGTGCCGCCACCCCTGGTTGGTCATTGGCAATGGGAATTGCCACCATGGGCACACCATTACTTAAGGACTCCAGGGTCGTATTCATGCCGGCATGGGTGATGGTCAGGCTAGTGCGTTGCAGCAGTTCTAACTGGGGGGCAAATTCCACCACTAAGGGGGAGCCGGGCAAAGCCGGTAGGGCATCGGGGCTACTGCCGCCCCCCAGGGCAATGACCAACTGGGCATCCAGGTCTTGACAGGCTGCTGCGATCGCGGCAAAGGTCCCCAACAGGCGATTTTGTATCGTCCCTAAGGAGGCGTAAATCAACGGCTGCCCCGTTAGCTTGTCAAAGGGGAAAAAGGTAGGCTCACGACTAGCTGGATTGGAAAAGGGCCCGGTGAAGTGAAAGCAGGCAGGTAGGGATGACCTGGGGTACTCAAAGGCAGCCGGTTGTTGACAGATCTGAGCGAGTTGGGAATAGGCATCATTGGGATGGCTGAACTGAGGTAGGCCCTGTTGCCGACGATAATCAGCTACCACCTCTGTAATCGGCTTGCCAAGTCGATCGATCAACTTGTAGCCCAGCTGATTGCGCCAACCAGCCCACCAGGTCTGATGGTAGCTCCAACTGGTGTTAAAGGGAGGCACCTGGGGGTCTCGATTGATCATCAGGGCGCAGCAAATGCTAATAAAAGGGAGGTCCAGGGACTCGGCAACGGTTGAACCACCAAAGGAGGTCTGATCCACCAGCAGGGCGTCTACCCCAGTACGCCGACAGGCCGCCGGAGCTTCATGCAACAACGTCGATGTGGTTTTGCTGAACAGGTCAATGGTGTAACGCAAGGCCGCCAGCCCGCTGAGTTGACCCAATTGAGCCAGAGCCTGCTGACTCGAGCCCGCCGGGAACTCGGTTTCACCAATCGGGCAAAATCCTAACCCTGCAGCCAAAACCTTTGGCTGGGCATCTAAGGTACCGATTAGAGTCACCTGGTGCCCCCGTTGCTTTAGTTCATAACCCAGGGTGGTCATGGGGTTCAGATGGCCGCTAGCGGTAGGACACAGGAGTCCGAAATGGGTCATAGTTGATTAGTCCTTAAGGTCAATCCGTTCCGCCACCCGCAGTTTAGCCGACCGGGCCCGGGGGTTGGTGCCGATTTCTGTCTCTGTGGGCAGAATCGGCTTTTTAGTGATCACCTTTAGGTGGGGAGAGCCCTTCAACCCATGCTTGACCAGGCGATCCTCCAGACTGTGGAAGCTGATGACCGCCAATCTACCACCGCCGATGAGCCAGTCAGGGGAGTTCTCTAACCAGCTTTCCAGGACCGTGAGTTCCTGATTAACCGCTATTCTCAGGGCCTGAAAGGTACGGGTGGCGGGATGGATACGACCGTAGCGATACTTGGAAGGAACCACCTGGGCGATCGCGGTAGCCAGGTCTGTGGTGGTTTGAAAGGGTCGTCCCTCAACAATTTTGCGGGCAATGCGGCGAGATAGCCGTTCCTCTCCCCAGGTGTAGATCAAGTTGGCCAGGCTGGTTTCATCCCAATGGTTGACGATTTCCGCGGCGGTGAGGGGCTGCCCCCGATCCATCCGCATATCCAGGGGAGCGCTGTGGCGAAAGCTAAAACCTCGCTGGGGCTGATCCACCTGGGCTGAACTAACCCCTAAATCCGCCAGAATGCCGTGGAATTTTTGGCCCTGGGGGTCAAAGCGGGCGAAGTTGCCCTGCCAGAAGGTCACCCGATCGCCAAATTTGGCCAGGTTAGCTTGGGCCGCTGCGATCGCCAGGGCATCTTGATCGATGGCCACCAGCCGAATAGTCGCATCCGCTGCCAGTATCAAGCCACTGTGGCCCCCACCGCCCACCGTAGCATCTAAGTACAGGCCGCCCGGCTGCAGGTTCAGATTTTCTAACACCGCTGCCGCCAGCACCGGCACATGGTAAAAATCAACCTCAGCCATTGGTTAAAGTCATGCTTCCCAGTATCGCCAACGCGAACAATCCACATTAAGATACTCAAAGATATCCTACCCTTTGTCGTTGGCCCTCGGGTTACCCCTATGTCAATCATCGAAACTAAGACCGAACCCATGGTCATTAACATGGGACCCCACCACCCCTCTATGCACGGGGTTTTGAGGTTGATAGTGACCCTGGATGGCGAAGATGTCATCGACTGCGAACCGGTGATTGGCTATTTGCATCGAGGTATGGAGAAAATTGCGGAAAGCCGCACTAACATCATGTTTGTGCCCTACGTTAGCCGCTGGGACTACGCCGCTGGCATGTTTAACGAGGCCATTACGGTTAACGCCCCAGAGCAACTGGCGAATGTGGATGTGCCTCGCCGGGCTCGCTACATTCGGGTGATTATGCTAGAACTCAACCGCATTGCCAATCACCTGCTGTGGCTAGGGCCCTTCCTCGCCGATGTGGGGGCTACGACGCCTTTCTTTTACATTTTCCGTGAGCGGGAAATGATCTACGACCTCTGGGAAGCCGCTACGGGAATGCGTCTGATCAACAATAACTACTTTCGTATTGGCGGCGTGGCGGCCGATCTTCCCTACGGTTGGATTGATAAGTGTCTTGACTTTTGCGATTACTTTGTCGGCAAGGTAGACGAATACGAAAAGTTAATTACCAACAATCCCATTTTCCGTCGTCGCATCGAAGGGGTTGGTACTATTACCCGCGACCAAGCGATCGCCTGGGGTCTGTCTGGTCCTATGCTGCGGGGCTCTGGCGTCAAGTGGGATCTCCGCAAGGTCGACCACTACGAATGCTACGACGACTTTGACTGGGATATTCACTATGAAACCGCCGGTGACTGCATGGCTCGTTACCAGGTACGGGTGCGGGAAATGCGGGAGTCGGTAAAAATTATTAAGCAAGCCTGCACCCAGTTACCTGGCGGTCCCTTCGAAAATCTGGAGGCCAAGCGTATAGCTGAAGGGCCTAAGTCTGAGTGGAATGGTTTTGACTACCAGTTTATCGGCAAGAAAATCGCCCCTACCTTTAAAATTCCTGCTGGTGAACACTACGTTCGCATGGAAAGCGGCAAGGGTGAATTGGGGGTATTTATCATTGGCGGCGACAGTATCTTCCCCTGGCGGTTTAAAATCCGTGCCCCAGACTTTAACAACCTACAGATTCTGCCCCACCTGCTGAAGGGGGTCAAGGTAGCCGACATCATGGCTATTCTAGGCAGCATTGACGTCATTATGGGCTCGGTAGATCGTTAGGGTTTTTGCTATCCCTCGATGGGGACCTGACAAACCCACGGTCCTTAGCCTGATTGGGCCTGGCAGGTTTAGTCAGGCCTTTTCTATTAAGGGGACTTGAAACCCCCGCCAGAGTATTTTCTGTTCTAGTCCTAGGTTGTATAGAATCATAAAAATCCTAAAAAGCATAAAAAAGTATCCTAGGATACAGATGAAGGATAAAACGCCCCTCTTCTCGTTGTAGTGGCCTTAGGCTATCTTCCCAGGTAGGCATAAAAGGAACACCGGGGAAGGAACGCGCCTCTTCCTGTTATAGCTGTAGCCCCGAACCAGGGGGAGTGAGTCAGAACACCTATCTACTATTTGTTCTGATCGATCAATCGGGTCCGTCAAGGTTCTGGCCAAGGCTATAGGTCCCGTTATTTCATTACAGGAGGCGATGGTCATGAAGCGTACCTACAATAGAGCCATGGTGGTTTCGGGGGTACCGGTACAAGGGCCTGCCCCGGCTGAAGCTAATGGGATTACGGCTCTAGCGAGGAACTTGTCCATCCGTCGTCAGCGACGCAGTCGGCGACGGGAGCAGGGCATGATGGTGCGCTTAGCCGCAGAGGTGGGCCTTCCTATTGCCGTGGCAGCCCGCTATGGCAGTCATATTCAGGGTAAATTACCCCACGATTTCTCTGGCTACGATCGCAGTTCTATCGCCATGAGTTAGGCAAGGTACCGGTTGGACAACCTATTTGAGTTGCTGCGTTGGCCTGATACGCTCTGGTGTCAGGCCATTTTTTGCCCCTTGATCACCTGTTGCCACTCCTGAGGACTCAGGGGTTGGGTTCGTAGTTCCACGCCCAGACAGTGGGCGGCGGCTTCCGTCAGTACCTCAATTAGGGTGGGTAAGGCCGGTAGGGATTGGGGTAAAGGGGGTGGAGCAGGGGTTTGGAAGACCTGCTCAAACAAGTCGGGATCACCGCCGATCTGCATTGATCCATGCTGTAACACCGCCATTCCCCGCTTTAACTGGGCGCTACCGATAAACTTACGCCCCGTCTGGGTGATCAGGTCGGCGGCGGTCGCCTGGCTAAAGCAATTGGGCGATCGCCCATAGTGGGGGTTAGGGTCACCAAAGCGCAACTCCAGCCCCAACCGACGCCAGCCCTCAATCAAAAATTGACACAGATGGGCATAGACCTGCTGTCGCGATCCTGCCGCCGAGGTGACCAGGGCATAGGTCAGGTCTCCCTGGTGCAGCACCCCGCGTCCGCCGCTGGGGCGAGGTACAAGTTCCAGGGGCTGGCCCTGCCAGGTCAACTGCTGCCAGTGGGGTGGATAGGTCCGGTGTTGACTTAAGCCCAGGGAAATGGCGGCGGGTTTCCAGGTATAGAAACGCAGGCTAGGGGGGTGGCCATGGTGCTGGTGTTGGGTTAACAGCCATTCATCCAGGGCCATGTGCAGGGCCCCTGGCCCATCCAGGTAGGGAATCAGCCGCCAAACTGGAGGGCTCATGCTTCGCCAGCGTGGTAGGAACTACGCACTAGGGGCCCCGATCGCACATGGGTAAACCCCAATTGGCGAGCCCGATCCCCTAAGCGATCAAACTCCTCTGGAGGCCAGTAGCGGACAACCGGTCGGTGGGCCAGGGATGGCCGCATATACTGACCCAGGGTGAGGCGGTCACAACCCACTGCCCGGAGATCCTCCAGGGTTGCCATAACCTCAGCTTCGGTTTCGCCATGGCCTAGCATCAGACCGGATTTAGTGGGTAAATTGGGAGCAAATTCCTTCACCAGGGCCAGAACTTCTAGGGAGCGATCGTAACGGGCTCCCCGCCGCACCGGCCCCTGCAGCCGCTGTACGGTTTCCAGGTTGTGGTTGTAGCAAGCAGGCTGGGCCTGCACTACGGTTCTGACCCGGTCTGCCTGGGCCTGGGTGCCGCCGCCTCCCCCCCAGAAATCGGGGGTAAGCACCTCAATCTGGGTGGCTGGGTTAATCTGACGAATTGCCGTCATCACCCGCACAAACCAGTGGGCACCCTGGTCAGGCAGGTCATCCCGGGCTACGGAGGTGAGCACTACGTACCGCAGGCCCAGGAGTTGAACCGCCTCTGCTATCCGCTCCGGTTCCTGGGGGTCAAGGGCCATGGGAGCATGGCCCTTATCTACCTGGCAAAAGGCGCAGGCTCGGGTGCACACCGCCCCCATGAGTAAAAACGTGGCGGTGTGCTGGGCATAGCATTCACCCCGGTTGGGGCAGCGACCCTCTTCGCAAATCGTATGAATCTGGCGCTGCTTGATGATTCTTTGCACGGTGGAAAGCTCACTGGCGCTACCCATAGGACGGTGCAGCCAGTCGGGTAAACGCTCTAGCGGAGGGGTCGAAGAATGGCTGGGAGAAGGCATGGGGCGAGGATAGGCTCCCTATCATGAATAGAGTTTTGGCCAGAACGCTGAGGACCCGGTTGAAATAGTAAAACTCAATACTGGGTAAGCGTTATGGCTCACCTTCGCCTCCTGATAGGTGGCTAGGGCGATAGGGTGAATTTTAACCTGGAATTTTGCTTTAATCCCGATCCTGCCCCCGGGCCGGGCAATGGCCAAGTTGATCGGAACCGGACCTGTAGTTAGTGGCTGTAGCAGCGGCTTAATGTTGATTTTCAAAACAGCCCGCCCCCAGGAAAGGGATCAAGATCCCCCCGGCACCCTACACTGAAAAGGTAATTTGGATTGCGACCCAGGGCAAACCTGGGGGTTAAGGGTTGTGTTGATGAAGCTGCGCAGGTTAATCATTGCCCTGGCCATTGTGGCCGGGCTGGTGTTCATGCTGGTCCTGGGCCGGTGGGTAACGGCCTGGCGCGCTCCCCTGGCGTTGATCGAACAGGGGGGACAGGCCATACCTACCACCCTCCAGTTTGTCCCCAAGCAATCTCCCCTGGTGGTATCGGTGCTAGCCCGTCCCGACCGACTGGCCGATCTGTGGCTCCATCTGGCTCGGTCCAAGCAGCGATCGGCGCTCAAAAAGGAACTGGCCTGGTTAGAGCAGGTACTTCTGGCTCCTACGGGTCTGGCCTACCAGCAGGATCTGCAACCCTGGGTCGGGGAGGAGATAACGGCAGCGGTGGTGAGCGCCGATATCGACCAGGACCCCAATAATGGCCTAACCCCGGGCTATTTGGTGATTTTTACCTGTCGTCAGAGTCAGACTGCCCTGGCTAGCCTGGAACTCTTCTGGCAGAATCAAGCCCTTGGTGGTGCGGCCCTGACCTTTAGCGATCGGGTCGGCAGCCGTTTAATTTCCTCCAGTCAGTCAGGGCTGGCGACCACCCTGGTGGGGGATCGGTTTCTCCTGGTGGCCAACCATCCTGAGGTCCTGCGTCAGGCCCTGGTAGCAGCCCAGGCAACCGATACCAATCTGCAATTTGATCGCCGCTACCAAACTGCACTGCAAGCCCTACCATCCCAGCGAGTCGGACTGGTGGCGATGAATTTGCCTGGGCTGAAGGCCTGGCAGCAGGGATTATCCTATCCGGATGGGCCGGTTAATCTGGGGGCTCCCGATCGCCCCGAGGTGGATTGGGGACTCCTCTCTCTAGCCTTGACCCGCCGCGGTATCGTGGCGGATCTGGCCCTGGCGGCAACTCCCGGTAAGGCCCTGGAACCCCGGCAGGGGCAGGTCGATCCTGACTTGCAACTAGTTCGCTATCTACCGGATGCCTTAGCGATCGCTGGGGTGGGGCGAGACCTGGGCATCCTGACGCAGACCTTGAGGCCCCTACTGAGCTTTGTTCCCCCTGACTGGCGATCGGGCCTATCGGTGCTACAAGCCGTAGATCGGGGTTTTGGCCAGGGGACAATGGCCAGGGTTGAGGCCGGACTTGATCAGAACTACGCCTTGGGAATTACCTTCCCCAGCGGTCAGGCGCAGCCCGATTGGTCCTTGATTAGCCAACCCAGCCCTGGCTGGCACCAGACCCTGGAAGAACTGGAGCATCTGGCCCAGACCCAGGGGTTAGGGGTGAGTTCCCTGGAGATTCAGCATACGCCGGTCAGAGCCTGGAGTCGGCTGGCGGCGGAACCGGGAGGAACGGGCCTGGCGCTGAGGGCCGAGGTGGCTGGTCTGGAGGCTGACCTGGAGGGTTACCAGGTGTTAACCGCCTCTGCCGAAGGGATGAACCAGTTGCTGGGGCGCTGGTCTGCCCCTGGCGATAGCCCGGCCTGGCTGACCGAGGCCGAATCCTGGAAATCGCCAGCGGCCGCCTACCTGCAGGTTGATTGGCCCCAGCTGCAGGCCCAACTGCAGGCCCAGGCCCCCCCCTTTCGGCTCTGGGAAGTGGCCGCCCGGCCTCTGCTCCACCATCTGCAGAAACTTACCCTGGTTAGCTATGGGCAGAGCGATCGCCTACAAACCAGCCGCATCTTTTTCCACCTCACCAACCCCTAACCCTGGATGATCAGCCGCGCGGATAGCCATCTGGCCACCCTGCTAAGCACCTGGTTGGAGGCAGGCCGATTGACCGCCGATCAATGGCAGGACCTGATCACCTGGGAACTGGCTGACCCCAAACGGGCTCGGGCCTGGGGCCTTACCCCAGAGACGGTTCGGGAGCATATCCAACTTCGCCTGGGTTGGTTAACCTACCTGCCCCAGGTACATAGATCGATGCCCCTACCAGCCACGCCCCTGGCCACCTATCTGCCCCTTTACTGGGGCTTGTGGCTGCCCCTAGCCCTGCGCCTCAGCCAGGCTCGAAGGCAACAACGGCAGCCGCTAATTCAGGGTATTCTGGCGGTTCAGGGCACAGGAAAAACGACCCTGGCGGCGATTTTGAGTCAGCTCCTAGGGGTGATGGGTTGTCCAACCGCCACCCTATCTTTGGATGACCTGTACAAAACCTGGGGCGATCGCCAGCAGCTACAGCAAATAGACCCCCGTCTGCGCTGGCGCGGCCCACCAGGGACCCATGACCTGGAATTGGGCCTGGCCACCCTGGATGGGATTCGCCAGGCCGATGCCCAGGCGACTATCGAGCTCCCTCGTTTTGATAAGTCTCTGTACCAGGGCCAGGGCGATCGCGCCACTCCCGTCCTGGTTAAGGGCGTAGAGATTCTGCTGTTCGAGGGCTGGTTTGTAGGGGTTGAGCCAATTCCAATGGAGCAGTTTGATCAGGCCCCGGCCCCGATTTCTAGCCCAGGCGATCGCCAGTTTGCCCGAGACATGAATGGCCAATTAGCCGCCTACCAGCCCCTTTGGCAGCGCTTAGATCGACTCATGCTACTAATTCCCAGCGACTATCGTTACAGTCAGCAGTGGCGACAGCAGGCAGAGGGCAAAGGGGGTATGGATGGGGCTACGGTGGCGGAGTTTGTCCAGTACTTCTGGCGATCGCTCCATCCAGAATTGTTTATTACCCCCCTAAAACAGCGGGGCGATCGGGTTGATCTGGTAATCGAGGTAGACTCCGAACGCTATCCCCGGGCTATTTACTTGCCAGGTCTGGCGTCAGGCTCGGTAGAGGCAAACAGGTGAGCTTTTCCATAAACTAGCTGGCTAGGGTTTGGCCAGACTCATCCAGGGAAATATCCAGTTCGTCAGCCAGCCAGTTTCTCACCTGCTGGCGCTCTCCCTGGGTAAGGTAAAAGTGGCCGGTGTAACGCAGGCGATCGTTGATATCTTCCACATCGGCCAGGCTAAACAGACCCGCCATGGTGGCAATGGTACAAAGCACATCATCCTGCCCCTGCTGGTCCAGCCCACCGTAGCGATAACGGGCAATTTGCTGACTGAGCTGATCAACGTCGTAGTTTTCCTGAACTAACCGTTCTCGTTTCTCTGGCGCAATTGTTTCCCCTGCCATGATTCTGGCGTAGTCCGTATCCAGCATATTCAGGTGGATAATTTTAGGCTGCTGATTAGGGTTCAAACTGCCTCCTCTCCCTTCTCACCCGTCTGATAGATAACCCTGTCCTAAGGATTTTGGCTAAAGCTATAGCAGACGCTAGTCCGATGGAAACAAGACTGCCATGCCATTGGTTACGGACTCGGCCCCAGAGCCTGACTCCCTATCTTGACCTAAAGGGCTACAGCTATAGATTTCTGATTCAGGATACCAGCATAGGCGATCTTTCTGGAGACGGCTCCTTTCCCCGGTTATTCTTCAAAAACTCAGCCCTGGAATCAGGCGGTGATGGCCTGGTAAGCGGCCTCCGACATTAGATCGGACTCTGATTCCAGGTGGTCCACAAATAACTGGCCCTCTAAGTGATCATATTCATGCTGGAAAATCCGAGCGACAAAACCCTGCCACACCTGACGCCACTGCTGTCCCTGCCGGTCCAAGTACTCCACCTCAATTTCTCTGTAGCGGTGAACCTGACCGCGCTGACCGGGTACGCTCAGGCAACCCTCCCAGCCCTTTTCCCGTTGGTCGTCGTAACCGAGAATTTTAGGGTTGATTACCACCGTCGGATCCATTTGAGGCGCCTCGGGATAGCGCAGGTTAGGTCGGGACGCCACCACCAGGACCCGAGCAGGATGGGCCAGTTGGGGAGCAGCGATCCCCACCCCGTTGTGGGCGACAACGGCTGTTAGCATGGCATCGATGAGATGCTGAAGCTGGGGATCGCCCAGATCGCTCACCGGCAAGGAGGGCTGCCGGAGGCGCGGGTCACCTAGGGTAATTAGGGGATAGGCTGGATCCATAGGTAAAAAATATAGCTTTGCCCAGGACCAGGGTTATGGAACCCTAACAAAACAAAGCTAGGAAAAACAGCTGGTGATTATTCAGAGTAACTGAAATAATTGGAGGTGGAAAGCAAGGTGTCGGGACTTTCCCCAGCCCAACCAGCAAAATCTTTGTGCCAGTTTGCCCTATGAAAATTCCTGAACACTAATGGGTAAATTACAGAACCTTTTCCTGGCGTCTATCTATTACTCTATAGATTCAGATCCCGTCAGCTCTGGTTTGTGATCACTAACTTGGTATAGACGGGATCCATCTCAACCCCTGAAAGTCATCCATCCTAACGAGGTATGCTGTGGATCAGGCCTTAGATCACCTCTGGGAGCAGGTACTCATTCAACTCAAGGCTCAACTCAGCCCTCCCACCTTTGAGACCTGGATTAAATCGGCTCAGGTAGAAGGTCTGAGTCAGACTACCCTGGTTATTTCTGCCCCCAATCCCTTTGCTCGTAATTGGCTACAAAAGCATTACGTCGGTACTATCGCCCAGGTGACCCAGGCCGTTTTAGGCCGACCGGTTGAGGTTCAGGTTACGGTGGCCAGCCCGGGAGAAAGCCCCGATGGTCAGTGGCCAGCCCCCAGTGCTATCCCTAAGCCTCTAGAGGCTCCACCGAAGGAGTTTAGTCAATCTGATTGCAATGATTTGAACCCCAAGGCGGTCTTTTCCCGCTTTGTAGTGGGTTCTAATAACCGGATGGCCCATGCGGCTTCCCTGGCGGTAGCCGAATCGCCAGGGCGGGAGTTTAATCCCCTGTTTCTCTGTGGCGGTGTGGGGCTGGGCAAAACCCATCTGATGCAGGCGATTGGCCACTATCGCCGGGAAATTTCTCCCCAGGCCCGGGTGGCCTATGTTTCGACGGAACAATTTACCAACGATTTGATTGCGTCTATCCGCAAAGATAGCATGCAAAACTTCCGCTCTCGCTATCGAGATGTGGATACTTTGCTTGTAGATGATATTCAGTTTATTGAGGGGAAAGAGTATACCCAGGAGGAATTCTTCCATACCTTCAATACGCTCCATGAAGCTGGGAAGCAAATTGTACTCGCTGCCGATCGCCCTCCCCACCAGATTGTGCGTCTGCAGGAACGATTGATCTCCAGGTTTTCCATGGGGTTAATTGCCGATATTCAACCCCCTGACTTTGAAACCCGTATTGCTATCCTGCAAAAGAAAGCCGAGTATGAGCAGATGAAACTGCCCCGCCAGGCAATTGAGTATATTGCCGCTAGCTATACCTCTAATATTCGAGAACTGGAGGGGGCCTTGATCCGGGCGATCGCCTACACCTCAATTTCAGGCCTACCCATGACGGTTGAACATCTCAGCAATGTCTTAAACCCTCCCGGAGAGAAGCTGACGGTCTCCCCCAGTGCAGTGATTGGGGCTGTAGCTGAGTATTTTCAGGTATCAGCGGAGGATCTAAAGGGGGCCTCCCGACGCCGGGAGGTAAGCCAGGCTCGCCAGATTGGGATGTATTTGATGCGTCAACATACCAGTCTGAGTTTACCGAAGATAGGGGATGCCTTTGGGGGTAAAGACCATACCACTGTGCTCTACAGTTGTACAAAAATCGATAAACAGATTAAACGGGATATGGAACTGGCTCAAACGGTGCGTCAGTTAAGCGATCGCATCAATTTGACCGGAGAAGACAGCTAATCACGCTGAAGCCTCAGGTAGGGGACGAACGCATGGAATCTAAAAATGATTTTCCACACCCATGGAAGGGAGTCAAAGCCCCTACCCAGCCCTGGCTTTCTGTGCTGAAAGAACTTAAGCACCTAATGCTGGCGATTATTCCTAGCCTGGCGTCGCCGTCGGCTAGCCATTGCCCTATCAACCGGAAAACCCACCACCGGCATGACCTGATACTGGCGATCGGACTCCAGGCGCTTAAGCTCGGTGTAATCAACCCAGTGAATACAATCGACCGGACAGGTGTCGATCGCCTCTTGAATTAGGTCTTCGGGATCACCATCTTGGCGATAAACCCGCGATCGACCGTAGTCAGGTTCAATGTAAAAGGTATGACGCGCTACATGGGCACAGTGCTTACAGCCAATACAGGTAATTTCATCAACGTAGACCCCCCGCTGGCGCAATTGACCACCCAATTCAGGCTCGTAACCGGTGCGGCCTTCCACATGGCGTAATCCACCCCCTAACTCAGGCTCAAAGCCTGTGGGTACATCACTGGGGTGGTAATCACGATTATCCATAGGTAATAATTCGCCAGGACGATTGCATAGTCAATCTCAGACGTTTAGCTCAAGTGGGGAAAACCCTTTGGAAACCGATGGACTATTCCACCAGCTCTGGTTTCCAGATGTCAGGGCTCCTGCCTAAGCTTGCCAACGCTGTAGGACAAGGCGAACTGAACCATCTTGACCAATTTGCTCTTCAGCTACCTGAAAGCCCTGACGAGTGGTTTGACCAAGAACAGTTCTATAGGCGTAGCGCTGAGTTACCCGACGCAAAAAACCATCCACAGTGAGGGGCTGCTGCCAATACTGTAGGTCAGCCACCAGTTCATAGTCCTGGGTATCAGGATTGCGACGAAAACCAATGTCGTAGCCATTAGATTGAGGAATTACCACATCCGCCAACTGGGTTTGCCCTTGGTAACCTCTTACCTGAGCAGGCCCAGCTTTCCAGTCAGTCCCTAGATCGGTCAAAGCCTCTGTCAGGGAAGCTAAATTACGGATTTTGGTTTTGATTTGACTAAAGTGTGACATCTTATTTTGAACGGTGGATTTTTATGAGGACTACAGGAATGAAAGTTTGGGTCAAAGCTCTGGCAGAGCTTACCATTGGCTGCTGATTAGTTCGGACTGAACTTGACCATCTGAGGTTTGAAAATTGGACTGAGCGTAATAATCGGAGGTGGGAGTCTGAGCTACGACCACTCCCAACTCAGCTTCAATGGCTGCCGTCAAGTCTGCGCAGGATTGACCCACAACCCCTGTCACAGTTTCTGTAATGCGTCCATCGGGGTAAATAATAAACTCTAAGGTTTCCATAGATAGCCTGGCTGAAGAGTGTCGAAGAACCTGGTGTTTAGTGAGGATGGCATGCTCTGAACTAATCCCAAGTGGATAAAAACAGAGGCTGAGTTATGAATTTAGTTAGACAAAAGCAGTCACGGCAAAGAATTCAACCCATGATCTTAACAGAGTATTTCGAAAGATTACTCAGCGTATTAGAACCGTGAGTAATCACTTCCATTAAGAGTAGTTTCGCGTAACTTTTGAAGGCCGTCAAGGCAGCTTTCGTTAAAGAATAATACGGATATAGAAGAGTCGACGAATAGTATGGTCAAACCAACCTATCCCCCCATGTCGGGAATGGGGGGATAGGCCTGGATGATTTGAATCGACTGAAATTAGAGTAAAGGTGATAGTCGCTGTTAGCGGCGGAAGTTTTTAGGGCCGGTATACCCGGATAACTCAGCCAGGTGTTCAAGAGACTCTACGCCGGAGTAGAACTGACCGTTAATCTCCCAGGTGGGAAAACCGGTAATCTCCGGTTTAGATCGGCATAGCTTAGTTTGGGGTTGAATACCGTCCTCAGCGCATTCAATATAGGGAAGGATCTTAGCGGCTTCTGCACCAAAAGCTTCTTTCTGCTCGTGACAATGGGGGCACCACCAGGCTCCGTACATGGAAATTCCCTTGTCCTTAAGGTATTGGGCCAGGGCGATTTCAGCGGGACCAGAGGTAGTGCTAATGGGCGGACCGGCCTGTCCACCGCCAGCTGTAGAAGAGCTGCCGCCTCGCAAGGGAGCATAGAGGGCCAATACGCCAGTCAGGGTGACGACTCCTACCATAATGCCGATGAAAAGAGTTTGTCCCAAATCTTCCCAGCGATGACCGAATAAGATGATCAAAAACATAGCTAGAGAAAACAGCGCTGAGGCCACGCAAAAAGGGCAAAAAGCCTTGATCGCAAAGGCCATAACTGTGATCAGATAGCCGCTGAAAACCACCATCGCTGAGGCCAGGGCAAACATAAAGGGCCAGGTGCGAGCTTCTAAGGATTTCCCTGTGGGTTGGTCCCGATCGCCCGGAAACCACCAAGGGGAGGTGGTTAATAAGAGCATCGTCAGATAACCCAGGAAGCCAAATAAGGACAGGGGTAAGCCAAAGACCGTAGCGTAGGGACTGGCTAGAACCCGTTCACAGCCTTCGGTGGGGCAGGCCTGGGCTCCGGTGAGCTTAATGATGGTCAGATAGGCCGTTTCTAGGGTCCCCAGGGCGGCTATTACGGTTAATAAGGGTCGCGCTTGACGCTGAATCCACCGGCTTTCTTGACGACGACGTCTCATTTTGTTCTCCCCCAGCCAATCGTTTGGACCATAAAATGATTTCCCCTAGTGTATATCTTCCTAGGGGTAAGCTGTGGCCTGGGTGCAGGCCGACTAGATCGTAACCGTGGATAAAGAAGGGTTAGTTTTGGGGTGATTCAGGCCTTCTTGCATGGTTTCCATAAATTGCCCTACCCTGACCGGATCAATGGGTTGATTAATGTCGCCGTGGCGCTTTAGGGAACTGGCGACAATCACCCCATCAGCCGCCTGAATCAGGCTACCGATATTTTCCCAGTTGGCCCCACTGCCAATGAATACGGGTGCCTGACCCGCTGCCGCCTTGGCCAACTCCAGGTCTTCCAGGTTAGGGGGGTTACCCGTCGCCCAACCTGACAAAATCACCCCATCGGCCAGGCCCCGGTGAATTGTATCCTGTACGGCTGTGGTTAAATTGGGCGATCCCAGGGGGCGGGCATGCTTGACCAGCACATCAGCCAGAATCTTGACATCACAGCCCAGTTGTTGGCGATAGCGCAGCAAATCGTAGGCACATCCCTCAATCAGGCCCTGATCGGTGGCCATGACTCCGGTGAGAACATTGACGCGGATGAATTGTGCTCCCCCACAGGCGGCGATCGCCAGAGCGCTGTGGCCATCATTGCGCAATACATTCACCCCGATAGGTAGGGTCACCAGGTTTTGCAGGCGTTGAACCACCAGACTCATGGTACTGACCACAGCCGGATCCACCTGACCCTTACTAAAGGGAGCGTCGAAAAAATTTTCTACTAGAATGCCGTTTACCCCACCAGAGGCCAGGGCTACAGCTTCCTGTTCAGCCCGATCTATAACTGCCTGTAAACTCCCCTGCCAGCGGGGGGACAGGGGCAGGGGCAGGAGATGAACAACCCCGATCACAGGGTGGGATGTATGAAAGATTGCCGTTAAGTCCACGTTATTGGGTGCCTGGACCTGAGTTAATAAATACAGTGGAAGCCATAGGGTAAAGATGCCCATCCTGGCATTAGCCTCAATTTTATCAGCATACTGGAGAGATCAACTCCACAGGAACAAACGGGAATGGTTGCCAACCTCCTGGCAAACTGTCATAGCATTGACACCCATCTGCTATGACCTCGCAATATCATAATTTTATGGTTAAAACCATCCCCATCGCTAAGGTATTAAGGGTAATTGGTATGGCAGGAAAGGAATTTGGACTAGGTCCCAGGCCAAAACGCTCTATGATCGCATCCATGGCATTGGTACTGCTAGGGGCTGGCGTGGCTACCGCCGGCAATCAGGGCATCGCCGTATTAAATGGGGGATCCCAGGGAAATCAAAGCGTCCAAGGATCGGAGATTGCCTCCCTATCTAATTCTAACTCCACCCCTACCCAGTCCAACCAGGCTGCGGTCGCCCCTTCTGTTTCCAGCCCCAACTTGATTGCTGATATTGTTCGCCAGGTTGGGCCGGCAGTGGTTCGCATTGATGCCTCCCGCAGGGTGCAAAATAATTTGCCCCCAATGTTTCAAGACCCCTTTTTTCGACAGTTTTTCGGTAACAATACCCCCGCTCCTCCCTCCCAGGAAGTGCAGCGGGGGGTTGGATCAGGTTTTATTACCACCGCCGATGGTCGCATTATTACTAATGCCCATGTGGTAGAAGGGGCTGATCGGGTCCAGGTAACCCTCAAGGATGGCCGTTCCTTTACGGGGCAGGTGATGGGCGCGGACCCGGTTACCGATGTCGCAGTGATTAAAATTGCCGCCCAGGGTCTACCGACGGTAGCCCTTAGTAACTCGGACCAGATTCAACCGGGAGAATGGGCGATCGCCATTGGTAACCCCCTGGGATTAGACAACACGGTCACCGCTGGCATCATCAGCGCCACCGGGCGATCGAGCAGTGAAGTGGGAGTACCCGATAAGCGTGTCAGCTTTATTCAAACTGATGCGGCCATTAATCCTGGTAACTCTGGGGGTCCCCTGTTAAATCTGAAAGGTCAGGTGATTGGGGTGAATACGGCCATTATTCAAGGGGCCCAAGGTCTAGGCTTCGCTATTCCCATTAATACCGTGGAACAAATCAGTACCCAACTGGCGGAAAAGGGGCGAGTTGACCATGCCTACCTGGGGATTCAGATGGTTACCCTGTCGCCATCTACGAAGGAAAGTATCAACAATGATCCCAATAGTCCCTTTACGGTGGAGGCAGATACCGGTGTGTTAATTGCCCGGGTTATGCCCAACTCGCCAGCCGCCCAGGCTGGCTTACGGACGGGGGATGTGATTACTGCCATTGGCGGTCAAGCGGTTCGGGAAAGTGAGGCGGTGCAACGGACCGTAGAAGCTTCGAAGGTGGGGCAAAACCTATCGGTTACTGTGCAACGCAATGGCCGCGAGCAGACCCTGAATGTGCGCCCCGGCTCCTTGCCCGCCAGCCACTAGCCGACTCTGGTGAAGTCTTGAGAATTGGCTTAAAAACAACTACATTCTGGCCATTCAGGGTGTAGTTGTTAGGCCTGCAGGGCTTTGTTTCCATCGCTCTGGTGATAGATTTACTGGCCGGACTGGTAAACCATCCCTTAGCCAGTTATGGGAAAATAAAATTATTCTCCCATCATCCCTGACTGCCATGGGCAAGCATAAATCGACCTCTTCCCCGAGCGATCGCGCCGTCTATCGAGAATTTGGAACCGCCGATCCCCTGGCCCGCGCTGTTCCTGATTTACCGCCTGGTCAGCAGAATCTGCGGGTACAGGTGAGCCGTAAGGGCCGTGGTGGTAAAACCGTAACGCTAGTTACGGGTTTTAACCATTCCCCCGATGCCCTGGCTAACCTGGCTCGCCAGCTTAAGGCCCACTGTGGTACGGGGGGTACGGTGAAAGACGATACCATCGAAATTCAGGGTGACCACCGAGAAAAACTTCTGGCTGTACTGGGGACGAAGGGTTATCGGGTGAAGGGAGCTTGACCATGGGAGTCTTTCCTAGCCAGGTTTGGAAACCTCGCCGATTTTTCTTCTGTTTTGCGATGGCCCTGGCTATCATCCTGGGTTTCCATAGTCCTCTACTGGCCACTACGTCCCCTGTTAGCACTAAGGTTGTTCTGGCCAACCCCAGCCCAGTAGACCCCCTCACCCCCCTCCAGCCTAACGACATCAGTCAATACTGGGCTGGGGCCTGCATCACAGCCCTGGTTCAGCGGGGCTTCATGGGCGCGGATAGTCAGGGTTACTTTTATCCTGACAATTCCATCACCTGGGGGGATTACGTTGCCCTCCTGAATCGCATTGTGCCTCCTGGTCAAGCGGGCAACTGGGCCAATCCCCTGGAGCAAGCCCTGGGTTTGGCCAACCCTCCTACGGTGGCGGGCCACTACCCACCTCATTATTACGATGTTAATCGGCCCCCATTGCGGCAAGAGGCGGTCATGGCCCTGGCGGCCAAGCGTGGTAGTAACCATGAAATTGCCGCCAATAGCCTGATCAAAGCTAGCTTACAGGATGCTAATCAGGTGTCTGCCTATGTCCGAGAGGGCGTGGCGGCAGCTTTGGCCCAGGGGTTGGTGGTAAACTACCCCCAAAATAATCTCCTGCGGCCGACCCAACCCCTGACCCGGGGGGAGGCCGCTGCCCTGGCCTGTCGACTATCACCCGATTCAGTCCTGGCCCAAACCCTGAATCCAGCCTGGATTGCCACCGTTCCCCCGACCGTGACCGTAACCCCTCCCCGTCGGGAACTGCGGGGGGTTTGGTTGACCAACATTGATAGCCAGGTATTGTTTTCTACCCAGGCCTTAACCCAAGCCATCAACCAGCTAGCAGATCTTAACTTCAATACCCTCTACCCCACGGTTTGGAACTGGGGCTATACCCTCTACCCCAGTCCCTCGGCCCAGCGCCAGTTGGGCGTGAGTCAGTACCTCTACGGGGAGGGGAACGGTGCCCCCCCGTCAGCTAATCCGGGCGATCGCGACATGCTCCAGGAGGCTATTGATCTGGGTCATGCCCGGGGTATGGCCGTCATTCCCTGGTTTGAGTTTGGCTTTATGGCTCCCGCCAACTACGAGCTTTATCGTCGCCACCCCGATTGGTTTACCCAACGACAACCTCTCAGTGACTCTGCTCCAGGCTCTGATGATCCCAATATTTGGCTAGAGGGCAATGTCCTGCCTCGGCGCTGGCTGAATCCTTTCCACCCCCAGGCTCAAAAGTTCATTCTGGAACTAATCAACGATCTGGTTTCTAACTATGCGATCGACGGTTTTCAGTTTGACGACCACCTGGGACTACCGGTGGAATTTGGCTACGATCCTTACACCATTAACCTTTATCGGGCTGAACACGGGGGCCGCAATCCCCCTACCAATCCTCAAGATCAGGAATGGGTAGCCTGGCGGGCCGCTAAAATTTCTGATTTCCTGGGTCTGGTTTACAGCCTGGTGAAATCCCGTCGACCCCAGGCGGTGGTCTCCATTTCCCCGAACCCCTATCCCTTTGCCTACGATCACTACCTACAAGATTGGCCTGCTTGGGTAAAACGTGGTCTGGTAGATGAGCTGGTGATTCAAATCTATCGCAGTGATCAAAATCGCTTTATCTGGGAAGTGGACAAACCCTCAATTCAGGCTGCCCTGGCTAAAATACCCACCAGCGCTGGGTTACTGAGTGGGTTACGGGCCGATCCGGTGGGTATTCAGCACCTGGAGGATCAAATCGAGGCTTTGCGCGATCGCCGCCTCGCCGGGATGTCCTTTTTCTTTTACGAATCCCTCTGGCTTTCTCCCCCTCAAGAGACTCGAGAACAGCGTATAAATAGTCTGCGAGAGGCCTTCTCCCAAGCCGCAACTCGCCCTGGCTAAGATCCATAGCTTTGGTCAGCTAGTTTTATTGTGGGTTTCTTCTAAGGCTGACCCTTAGCCCAGCCTTGGGTTAATCGCTGAGGACAGGGGGTCAATTGATCAAAGCGAAGGCTGGCTCGCCTCCGCTCTGTTCCCCATACAGACCGATCACCTAAATCCGATCGCCTAGGACCCTGGCCACTGCCTGCACATCCTTATCGCCCCGTCCCGAGCAGTTAATCACCAGGCGGGGATTTCCCTGGAGTTGGGGACAGAGATTTTCCAGGTAGGCAAAGGCATGGGCGGTTTCCAGAGCAGGAATAATCCCCTCTAGGCGGGATACTCGTTGGAAGGCATCCAGTGCTTCTTGATCGGTGACGCTGTAGTATTCAGCCCGGCCCACATCCTTTAAAAAGCTATGCTCAGGTCCTACCCCAGGATAGTCAAGGCCAGCGCTGATGGAGTGGGCCTCAATCACCTGGCCCTCTCCATCCTGCAATAAATAACTCATCGCTCCATGCAGCACTCCCACCCGTCCTGCCGTCAGGGTGGCCGCATGTTTGCCGGTTTCCACCCCACTGCCTGCTGCTTCAATACCAATCATGCGCACCATCGGTTCACCCACAAATTCGTGGAACAACCCCATGGCGTTAGACCCACCACCTACGCAAGCCATCAGAATATCGGGCAAGGCGTTAAACTTCTGCTGGCACTGGACCCGAGTCTCTTCCCCAATAATGGCATGGAAATCTCGTACCATCATCGGGTAGGGATGGGGACCAGCCACGGACCCCAGAATATAGTGAGTGGTCTCAACATTGGTAACCCAATCCCGAATTGCTTCCGATGTAGCATCTTTGAGGGTCCCGGTCCCTGCTTCTACGGGTCGCACTTCGGCCCCCATCAAGCGCATACGAAAGACATTGAGGGCCTGCCGCTCCATATCGTGAACTCCCATGTAGATCACGCACTGGAGTCCAAATCGGGCACAGACCGTAGCCGTAGCCACCCCATGTTGACCAGCCCCGGTTTCAGCGATGACCCGTGCCTTGCCCATGCGCTTGGCCAGCAGGACCTGCCCCAGGGCGTTGTTGATTTTATGGGCACCGGTATGGTTCAGATCTTCCCGCTTTAGATAGATATCGGGGCCCTGACCATCGGGGCGACGATAATGGGCGGTTAGCCGCTCGGCAAAGTAAAGGGGACTGGGCCGGCCGACGTAGTCCGCCAGCAGGCCATGCAACTCTGCCTTAAAGGATGGGTCTTCTCGATACTGCTCAAAGGCCTGCTCTAACTCACTTAAGGCGGGCATCAGAGTCTCTGGCACGTACTTACCGCCAAAGCGACCAAAGCGGCCCAGGGCATCTGGTCGGAGAGCGTCTAAAGATGGGACAAATTGGGGGGGAAGGGGAGTTTGAGTCACGGGATGGGGTTGAAATCGGTCAAAGTCATCGTAATTCTCATTATAAGCCTGGTGCCTCAACATCCCAGTTAGTTTTGTCCCGATGGCAGGGATATCGCCTTGGCTAGAGCCCTGAGGTATTAACCCATGGAATCATTCCGATGTCCACCGCCAGCACCCTGATCACCATTCGCCTGGCCCAAATCTCTCGTGATCTAGAGCAGGGTGCCTGGAACTTGGGAGCGCCAGAGTGGCAGGCCCTGATCCGAGTTATTCTATCCCTACCGGGGATTGCCGCTGCTTGGCTGCTAGTCTTCACCTTTCACTGCTTATTGCTGTTCCAGTTGCTATGCCTACCCCTGACTCCCCGGCCACCCTCTCCTTTGTTCCAGCGGAGATGGCGGACCCGGCACCTTATCATTTGCTTACCAGCGTTGTCGCTCCTCGCCCCATTGCCTGGGTGTCTACCCTGAGTATGGCGGGCATGCCCAATCTGGCTCCCTATTCTTTTTACAATGCGGTGGCCGGGTTCCCTCCCACGATTATGTTTTCGGTGTCCTACCGGCAGCGTCCCCCACGGGAGAAGGATACCCTGCGTAATGTCAAGGAACGGGGGGAATTTGTCTGCCATGTGGTGGACGAGGCCATGGCCGAAGCGATGGTGCAAACCTCCCAGGAATTTTCCTACGGGGTGAACGAGTTTGACCAGGTAGGTCTGAGGACCCTGCCTTCGGTGGATATAGCCCCCCTACGCCTGGCGGATGCGCCGGTGGCGATGGAATGCCAGGTAACCCAGATTGTTCCTGTGGAAGGATCTACTAACGTTATGGTGCTGGGGCAGATCCTGCGCTTTCACATTCAACCCGATCTCTATCGCCCGGAACTGGGGTTGGTGGATACGGTCGCTATGCACCCCATTACCCGCCTCGGCGGCCCTAGGGAGTACACCAAAATCGGCCAGTTGTTTTTCTTGAGTTAGACCCATGTCGGCTTCCGGATCGCCAGCCTCTCTGAGCGCCTGGACCTGCCTATCCATAGCCATAGCCTGGAAACCAAAACCCAAGCGGTGACTGGCCCCGAGTTTTATGGTCCAGGGGAATCGGTGGTCAGCTATGCCAAGTGCCATGGCATTCTTACCCAACACAGGGCGATCGCCCACGGTATCTGGCTAATGGAGCGGGATGGGGACGCTGGAGCCACAGTCATCCACAATTAGGACTAGGGCGATTCCGATTGGGACGGGGGGATTATCTGTACTCTGCCATCGGGTAAATAGTCCACCTCCAGAGTCGTCCTCTGGCTGAGGCTAATTCCAGGCATGATCTGGTTGACTGGGGGCAACCCCAATTGGGCCTGGTAATCCCTAGCCACAGGGGTGAGGGGCTGGACCGTGATGACAGTTCCATCGGTAGCTAAGCTGATCTGGTAGCGCAGGGACTCTCCTAATTGGGCTGGGACTTTCCAGCGAGCCTCCAGGGTTTGTCTCAGGATCTCCAGTTCTCCATCTAGGGCAGCCGGGGCCGGGGTTGCCCTTGTCCTGAACGGCGATGGCAAAGTTGGCCCCTGTTCGTTTAATTCCGGATCCTTCTGAGGGTGGGAAGAGGCGGGCGGCGGCGTAGTTATTTTTGGCCGTTGGGCCTGGTCGGTCTGTTGGGGTTGGCGCTTAACCGGGTTGGGCCGGTTCGCCAGGGCCGGAGGGCCAGGATGGGGTGGGGCTGAAGCAGGTGGGGCCGACAACCCCAGTTCAGGTTGGGTTTGGGGTATGTCGGCCACCTCTGGTGGGGTTATTTGGGGCGATCGCACCACCCTTGGGGAATCATGCACTAACCATTGATTACCCAATACCGCTGCCACCAGTATGGAGGCCGCCGATCCTATCCACAGGGTCGGCAAGGCAAGGCGGCGCCCTGGACGCCCCCTCTCTATAGCGACGGTTCCCAACTGGACTTGATTATCCATCTGCTCCAGGACATCAGCTAAATCAGCCAGTTGCAGAGTAGAGAGCGTAACCACCCTGGGTTCTGGTGGGTTAACCCGCAGGCAATGGCGAGTGAGCCCCAGGCTAGTCAAGGTGACCCAGCCACCCCCAGGGCCAGGGGCGGCTGGGTCACCTTGCAGATGGCGTTGGACATAGTCCTGCACCCGATCGCTCAGTTCCAGCAGTTGGGCCTGTTCTCCCCTGAGGTCCAGGATGGGTGTGGAGCCAGGCATCTCGACTTGATCCTCCGCTTGCCAGATCTGGAGATGAAATCGCAATCGATTGATAATTGGTTGGCTGGCCAGTTGACTGAGGGCCGATAACTGACCCGTCACCCGGAGAAGACAGCTATGGGTCCGGTAGCGGTAGGTGGTGAGGGGAGCGATGGGAGCCATAATCTGCCTACGGTACATATAGCTTGGCCAGAACACTGAGGATCGGGTTGATCGGTCAAAGTCAAGGCTGGGTGGGTGTTCTGGCTCACCTCCCGACCGTGACCCAGGGCTAGGACTATCGATCCAAACCGATCCAGCTAGCCCGCCGACCGATCCAGGAGGGTCAGCCAAAATTTACGACTGCCCTGCACGCCACTGTAAAACACCAGATCAATCAGGAGTTTTAAGGCGAGGGGGGCAAGGTCATCGGTAAAGGCGGCCGGATCGGCCTCCATGCGCTCCTGATAAGCATTGGTAAAGGCATCCAGGTAGTCACCCAGAATTCCCACTTGGTGCACCGCTCGTCCCTGTTCCAGAGCCTTTTCCAGGGCTGCAACGGCGGTACGAATGGTTGAGCGATGCAGGGCTGCCAGATCGCAACTAACCAGTACCAGGGCTCGGGCTTCGTCAATATCCAATTTTTTACGTCCCTGGCCTTTCCGCAGGGGGCTGGCCTGGCGCAGCCGCCAGAGATTCACCCGATCATTGATCAGATCCACCAATCCCAGGCGTAAGGCAGATCCCAGTACGGCCTCCGATCCCGATCCGGTTAAACATTCCAGAGCCAGAAGCACCAGGTCGATCTGGGCCTTAATACTGTGCAACTGTTGGGGGGTTAGGGAGGATTGGGCCAGAGGCTGGTCAGGTTGAAAGGATAACTCCACCGTAGGTCAGTCAGCGTAATGAATAAGAAGAAACGGCTGGGTAGGCCTTGATCGCTATCGTCACTGGAGGTTGAATCACACTGGGCTATGGGCTCTTCCCCTCTGAGGTCTACCTTAGACCATAGCTGATGTGGAGCAATTGTGGCATGGGGGTTGCCATTCTTGAAACATCCCAGGGCAACCTGTTGTCCCGGCTATGGAGCTGGCTGGCTAGGGGAATGGGGAGCCGGTGGAGAGGGTGGTAGAATTGGGCGCTTGATCCACCATCCCAGGGCGATCGCTCCTCCCAAAACGATCGCCGCCACCACTACCAGTAGCCAGGTCCTGAATCCAGATCCAGAGGTCTCTCGACCCTGATGCACCGGGGCCTCTTCTGATTCCAGGGTTTCACCGTAGAGGGCGGCGGGTAGGGCCAGGGGGCGATCGCTCCCCTGGTGATCGCCCGGCTCCAGGTTAGGCAAGGCAGACAGGGCGGGGGGAAGGACTTGATGCTGTAGGAGAACCACCGCACTGTTGTCGTGACCATTTTTCTGGTTTGCCAGTTCAATCCAGGCGGCGACAGCCGCCTCAAGACTCACAATATCCTTAACAATCAACCCGATGTAGTTAGCCCAGGCCTGTTCAACTCGATAGTTATCGCTGAGGCCATCGGAACAGAGGAGCAGTACGCCCGGTTCATCCAAAATTAAACGCTGACAGTGGATGGCGAGATGATCGCCGCTACGGGTTCCCAGGGCCTGGGTCAGAGCGCCGCCATCCAGCCGTTGCTGAGCCAGGGCTAGAATCTGGCGACCGGCGGTTACCTCTCGCCCGGCGATGTCATCATCGACGGTGAGCAAATGGCAATAATTGGGGGTAATCCAGTAGGCCCGGCTGTCCCCAACCTGGGCTAGGTAGACCTCCTGGACCCGTTTCCATCCCTGGTCGGTCTGTAACCGTTGAGGTAGGACCACCGCCATCACCAGGGTGGTGCCCATGCGTTGCCGTCCCACCCGGGCCTGACTATCGTTTTGGAAGTTAATCAGGTCGTTCACAATCGTGATCACGGCTTTGATTTGATTGATCACCACCGCCGGTGGCATCACCTGGGATTCCTTCTCACTTTCTGCAAGCAGGGCCTGGAGTTGGAGCTGAAGCGATTGCACCGCCAACTGGCTGGCGACTTCGCCGCCTTCGTGCCCTCCCACGCCGTCGCACACGATCGCCAGTTGGAGACGATCCTGGGATGACAGCGTGGCCGTGGTGCTGTCGGGCCAGCAAACATCTTCGTTACGGGGTTGACTGGGACCTTGAGCGGTGGCCCCAGCTAGCACAAAACGACTGGGAATCGAGGCTGCCTGAGCCAGCAGGATTTGATTCAGACCCAGGGCTAGGGCCTCCTCACTCCCCTCAGGGGAAACCATGCCATCCATCAGGGGGGTAAGGGATTCGGCGATCACAGGGGAGAGAACCGGCAGCAGCGATCGCCACACCTCAGCCAGATTAGCCCGACTGGGAGGATAGACATCTGGATGCAGCTCCAGCAATCGCAGACACCATCCTTCCACCCGCACTGTTTCCAGATGTAACAGGCTCGTGGCCAAACCATAACGGCTCAGCACCTGCCATAGTTCCGCCATTTGCCAGAGCCAGTAGGCTTGTCGTAGGGGAGTAGCGGTTACCAGGGCGGTCTCCAGGGCGGGTAGGGGTTCCCCTGTTTGGGGGTGAATGGGAACGTTATCCAGTAAGAGAATCAGGGAGCCGCCAGTGCGCTCCACAATGCCATAGAGTCCAGGCACATGCAGGCGATGGGGATGGGTCAGCAGGTAAGGTTGGGCCTGGGGGGGTAAACGATCTGGACACCCCGGCAGTTGTTCGGGCTGAGTATCTAACCAGAGGCGCGGAGCCACCACCTGATAGCGCTGGTCCACCAGTTCCCCAGGAGGCAAATTAGCAATACCCTCCCCTACTACCCACAGATAGGGGCAGGATCGATTAGAAGGGCGGACAACAGAGTTCATAGGCAGGGACGGTAGGGGCAGGGGGTTATATATAACTGTAGCCATTTGGCTCAAGATCCCGAATCCAGACTCGGGGGCTCAGCCCATGGAGAATGGCATCGCCGTCTTGTCCTAGCCGGACTGGCAAGTACTATAGCTTTTAAGACATCCATTAAGACAACTTAAGGAGTTTCCCCAAGGGTTGACCCTCAGATTAGATTAATCCTATGAGGATAGCGAAAATTGCGGCAGGTAACCCAGCCATGAATTATGTTCCGATCTGGCTTGTGCTAGGAACCGTACTCTGTTTGATGGAGTTACTTTTACCTACGGCCTTCGTAGAATCGACCCTGGGCCTGAGCGCCTTTGTGGTGGCCATGGCGTCCCTGGCAATACCTTCCCTGACCGCCCAGATTATCCTATGGATGGTGCTTTCGGTGATCTTTATTGCCATGCTGAGGCGATTTGCACCCAAGCAAACTCCCTATATTCTGCAAGCCTCTACGGAGGCCCGTACCCTAACAACCATCCTGCCTGGTGAACCAGGACGGGTACTCTACGAAGGTAATTCCTGGCAAGCCCGTTGTGAGGATGAGGCCATAGAAATCGGCCAAAATCAACTGGTCGTGGTGACTCGACGCCGGGGCAATACCCTCTACGTTATGCCCGATCGGGGCCTAGGTGGGTGACCAGGGTTCTAGGTGACCCCACTCTCCCCGTAGGGCTAGCTGGCCCATCATGGTGCTTTAAGATTTTAACGGAGAGAGGGTTTAATTCCAGTGCCGGTTGCTATAGTGAAGCTTCCTGGTATCTGGATAAATTGGCGTTAAAACCATGGGGTTTCACAAGCATCGTTTTTGGCTAACCCTGGCATTCATAACAATGGCACCGCTAATGGGCGGCCTACCGGCTATCCTAGCCCAAGCCCCGCCACGGAATACTATCACTCTACGGTCTGACCTGCAGGAGGCCAACACCGAGACTGGGATAATCACCGCTCGAGGCCACGTTTATATCGACTACCCGGCTGAGCAGATCCACGCCACCTCGGCCCAGGCCCAATACTACAGCAACGAACGGCGAATTGTGCTGAGTGGCAATGTGGTGGTTAACCAGAAAGGTAATACCCTGCAGGCAGAGGTGGTGACCTATCTGGTGGACGAAGGCCGCTTTGTGGCAGCGCCCGCCCCTAATCAACAGGTACAGGCAGTTTATCTGATTCCCACTAATCAACCTGCAACTAGCCAGCAGCCGGGGACGAGTGGATCGGCCAGGCCGCCCTCCCGTCCTCCGGTGGTGTTAGACGTTAGCCCAGTTCCCTCTCCCTGACAGTACAACTCGGCGACCCTGGCTACCTTGTGAGCGGGAGTTGGCCATCACCACGACAGCACTGGGCCAGAGGTGGGGACAGGGAAGAGTTTCAATAAAACCAGAGGAACAGATCACCGGTGGTTCCGCCTGTAAAACTCAGCCCATCGAGAAACTCGTCTTTCAAGGTCATAGCGCCAATCAGGGAGGTATTTTTCCCTTGAGCTTTGGGCTGGGGGGCATAGGCCCGGCAACCACGCTGCGCTCGGGCGTAGGCTAACACCATGGCCAGGTTAAGACCCGTTTCATCAATAAACACCGGGTCCTCTGGCTTCAAGTCCCGGACCGTTTCCAGACCTGAGGATAACCCCACCCCTGCCCACCAGCCAGCCAACCTGATTGGTGAAAACACCTATGGGGCCGGACGGTCTGGTTTCGGATGGAGAGGCTGACCCATGATATGGGTGGCGGCGATCGCCCGATCGTCTCCCATGAGTAGCAAAGAAAATACCAAATCTGCCAGGTCCGCCAGGTCTTTTGGTAAACCCCTCTGGTTACGGAGGGCTAACAGGGGCGTAGCCTGGGGATCTAAGACAATGAAATCCGCTTCCTTGCCGACATCAAAGCTACCAATTTTATCCTCCAGGCATAGGGCTCTGGCACCCCCCAGGGTAGCCAGGAAGAGAGCCTGAAGAGCCGATAGGTTCTGGCCTTGTAACTGGGCCACCTTGTAGGCTTCGTTGCTGGTTTGCAATAGGGAAAAACTGGTGCCCGCGCCAATATCGGTACCCAGGCCGACCTTGACGGGGCGATCGGGATGCTTGGCCTCTTGCAGATTAAAGAGCCCACTACCTAGAAATAAATTGGAGGTGGGGCAGAAGGAAATAGCCGCCCTGGCTTCCGACAAACGCTGCCACTCTTGATCACTGAGGTGAATACCGTGGGCAAAGAGAGACTTCTCCCTGACCAGTCCAGCCTGATCGTAAACATCCAAATAGTTGGCCCGTTCCGGGAACAAAGATTGAATCCAGGCCACCTCTTTGAGGTTCTCTGAAAGATGGGTCTGGAGATAGACATCGGGAAATTCCTCCAATAGCCGAGCCGCCATCTGCAACTGGGCCTGGCTGGAGGTACCGGCAAAACGGGGAGTAACGGCGTAAAGCAAACGCCCCCGACCATGCCAACGTTGAATCAAGGCTTTGGAATCCGCATAGGAAGACTGGACGGTATCGCAGAGATAGGCCGGGGCTCGACAGTCCATCATCACCTTGCCGCTAATCATACGCAGGTTACGGGCGGCGGCGGCGGCAAAAAAGGCCTCGACAGACTGGGGAAATACTGCCGCAAACACCAACGCAGTGGTGGTGCCATTTTTAAGTAACTCATCTAAAAATAGCTCAGCCACTTCAGCGGCATAGTCGGCATCAGCGAACTTTCGCTCCGTAGGAAAGGTATAGCGCTCCAGCCATTCCAACAACTGCTCGCCGTGGGAGGCGATCATAGCCGTTTGGGGGTAGTGGATATGGGTATCAATAAGCCCAGGGGTAACCAGCTTGCCCGAATAATCGGTCATAGGGATATCTCCCCATTCTGGCTGCAGAAGATGATAGGGACCACAGGCAGCAATATAACCCTGGCGTATTACCAATAAGCCATCGTCAAAATAACGAACCGCCTGCTCCTGAGGAGAAAAAAAAGGATCTTGGCAAAAATCTAAAATTGCCCCCCGAATGGCGTGACAGGGAGCAGGTTGGGGCGATGCCAGTTGGTGAACCATGGGTGACCTAACTTCGTCAACCTTAAGCTGAGGGGGCAATTCCCCTAGTCCGAGGACAGAAACCAGGTGGTCGGTAGGTCGGCAATTTCACCCAAACTAGCCGAGGCGTAGGGGGAAGGGTATTCCAGGGGGAGCAAGGAATTAACGTCAACCGACTGCTGATGAATGTAAATTCTGTAATTACCCATTAAAAAATAAACTCCCACAATGGCCGCCGCGGAGGAAGCCACCAAGAAACCTGCCAGCATCAGGGAAAACTCCTGAACCTTAATAGCCTGATCCATTAACCGTAGAGCCCAGGCTACCAGAGCAATAACAATAGCCAATAATAGAAACAACATGGAAGGCATTAACAGTCTGTATCAAAGTTTCTCTATTACGCATTGTAACAGCTCTTCATAAAACTAGTTGGGGTTTCACAGAAAGAATTTGGTTTTGGTTATGGCTGAAAACCTGACCGTACCGGCACCTGATGGTCATGGAGGTAGCGCTTAACCTGCTCAATACTTAACTGGCCGTAATGTAAAAGAGAAGCTAGCAGGGCTGCCTCGGCTCTACCGGTGGTTAGGGCTTCATAGATATGGTGACAGTTACCGGCCCCACCGGAGGCAATCACCGGTACCGGTACCCGATCGGCAATGGCTTGGGTCAGTTCCAGATCATAGCCAGCCTGGGTACCATCCGCATCCATACTGGTGATCAGGAGCTCGCCGGCACCCCGTTCCACCATGGTCTCGGCCCAGGTGAGGGCATCTAAACCAGTATTTTCCCGTCCGCCTCGTACGTAGACGTCCCAGGCAGGGGAGTTGGGGCCAGGGCGACGACGGGCATCAATGGCGACCACAATACACTGGGACCCGAAGCGATCGCTGGCTTCCCGAACAAAGTCTGGACGTCTGACGGCGGCGGAGTTAATACTAACTTTGTCGGCCCCAGCCCGTAACAGTTGTTTAATTGTCTCTAAGGATTGGATACCACCGCCAACGGTCAGGGGGATAAATACCCGTTCTGCGGTTTGGTAAACGACGTCGTAAATAATGTCCCGGTCTTCGTGGGTGGCGGTAATATCCAGGAACACCAATTCATCGGCGCCAGCATCGTTATAGGCCTGGGCTAGTTCTACAGGGTCACCCGCATCCTTCAAATCAACAAAATTAACCCCCTTGACCACCCGACCAGCTTTGACATCTAAACAGGGAAGAATTCGTTTCGCCAGCATCAGCTCCGCCCAAGTATACCGCCATCAGTAATTTAACGCAGATACCGCCTCCTAAAGCCATCTGTAGCCAATCTGATGCTGAGAAAAGAACCGAATTTCTGAGGAACATGGCCGCATCAACCCGGCGATCATTCCCCCAGGCATTCATTAAGGGACAAGACGCTGATAAACTGTGACTTGGAATTGTCTTTAGATTTGCAGTGGGAGCCCTTGTTCGCTATGGCTTTAGAGATTGGCCAAAAAGTTAAAGTTGTGCGCCTCAGGGATCGGGTATCCAGAGATGTGGCCGGCTACCTGGGTAAAAGCGGTCTGGTGAGTCAGTTTAAAATGGTGGATGGTAGCGGCGTCGGTGTTGTTGTCAGTTTTGATGACAAGTACGCCACCTGGTTCTTTGAAGACGAACTAGGACCGGCCTAGGCAATGGTTCCGTCCTGTTTTTAATAAAGCTATGGCCCAAATTCTGACCTTTTTAGGCAAAGGTGGCTGCGGCAGTACTACCTTTGCCATTGCCACAGCTAAACAACTGGCGGCCCAGGGTCGGCGAGTTTTATTGGCGATCCAGGATGTTACCCCAGCCCCTGGCATTTTACTGGGCTGTTCCCTAGGGCCAGCCCTGCAAGGGATTGAGCCCAATCTATGGGCAGTACAGTTCCATGCCACCGACCTGTTAGAACGTAGTTGGGACACCATTAAGGCCCTGGAAGCCCAGTATCTGCGTACCCCTTTTCTGAAGGACATATACGGTCAGGAACTAGCGATTCTACCCGGTATGGATGGGGCCCTGGCTCTGAATGCCCTGCGGGAATACGACGCTAGCGGCGACTATGATGTCATCGTCTACGATGGTTGTGATGCCATGGGTACCCTGCGGATGTTGGGTTTGCCGGAGGTACTGGATTGGTATGTGCGCCGGTTTCGAGGGGTATTTCAGCAATCCGATCTGGTACGCACGGTCTCTCCCCTGATCCAACCTATTGCGGCAACGGTGTTAGCCACAGACTGGTCGGGAGATTGGCTGGAACAGCCTACCGGTGAGGTGCGCTCCCTACTCCAGCAAGGGCGTGATGCGGTGAGTGATCCCCACCGTCTCCTGGCCTTTCTAGTCACCACCCCTAGCCCTACCGCCATTGCTACGGCTCGTTATGTCTGGGGCAGTGCCCAGCAAATAGGCTTAACGGTGGGAGGAGTGCTGATCCATCAAGGACCTTTGGAGTCGGAGTATGAACGGGCCTTTGCCCCCCTTCCCCATTTTCCTATCCCCGATCGGGAGGATCGGGACTGGCGCACCATCATGGCTCACTTACCCGACCCTCAGCATCTAGCCAGCACCGCTAACCGGGCCACCGTGATTGATCTGGGTAGTCGGGTGGTGAAGTTGTTTTTACCGAGTTTTGATAAAAGTCAGGTGAAGCTAACCCAGTCCGGCCCCGAAGTTACGGTGCAAGCTGGAGATCAGCGGCGTAACCTGGCTCTGCCAGCAGAGTTGCAGGGCCAATCTGTGACTGGGGCTAAGTTTCAGGACCAGTATCTGGTCATTTCCTTTGCCTGATCTGCCCTTTCCCTGATGAATCCAGGGACTGCCCTACCATCAGTCCTGACTCCGTCCCATCCATGAAGGTTTGTTATGGTTGAACCCCCTGCCTCTACATCGGGCGATCGCTCCCCGTCCCTACCCCCGGAGGCCACTCCCGATCAGGGTAGCGCTACCCGCCAGCTGCTGGGGATGAAGGGGGCGAAAATGGGCGAAACCTCCATCTGGAAAATTCGCCTGCAATTAATGAAGCCCATTACCTGGATTCCCCTGATCTGGGGGGTGGTGTGTGGGGCGGCATCCTCTGGGCAGTTTCGCTGGAGCCTGGAGTACGTGATGATTTCAGCGGCCTGTATGTTGCTATCGGGGCCCCTGTTAACCGGCTACACCCAGACCCTCAACGATTTTTACGATCGCGACATCGACGCTATCAACGAACCCTATCGCCCCATTCCCTCGGGGGCGATTTCTGTTCCCCAGGTGGTCAGCCAGATTCTGGTGCTGCTGGGGGCTGGGGTAGCCCTGGCCTACGCTCTAGATTGGTGGGCTGGTCATAGTTTTCCCACGATTACAGCCCTGGCGCTGGGGGGTTCCCTACTTTCCTATATCTATTCGGCACCGCCCCTCAAGCTTAAACAGAACGGCTGGTTGGGCAACTATGCCCTGGGGGCTAGTTACATTGCCCTGCCCTGGTGGGCTGGCCATGCCCTCTTTGGCGACTTGAATGGCACCATCGTTATTCTTACCCTGTTTTACAGTCTGGCCGGTCTGGGAATTGCCATCGTCAACGACTTTAAGAGCGTGGAGGGCGATCGCCAGATGGGCCTTAAATCCTTGCCGGTGATGTTTGGCGTGGGCACCGCCGCCTGGATTTGTGTTCTGATGATTGATATTTTTCAAGGTGGCATTGCCGCCTATTTGATTACTATCCATCAGAACCTCTACGCCCTGATTTTGATTATGCTGATTATTCCCCAGATCACCTTTCAGGATATGTATTTTCTGCGGGATCCTTTGGGCAACGATGTTAAGTACCAGGCCAGGGCTCAGCCCTTTCTGGTTCTGGGCATGCTGGTGGCTGGTTTGGCCCTTGGCCATAGCCTCCTTCCAGTTTAGTCTTGGTCGGTTAAGGTCCCCCTTGCTGAAAGCGCTGAAACCCTCTAAAGTGCTCTTTAGTATTTCTTTATATAGCGGTTGCCACGTTCAACCTAGCGAGGCTCAGCTAGAAAATTTACCCATTTTCGTTTTGACCGATTCAGCTGGTCTGAAGCGGTCTGGCCAAAGCCATCATTTTAGCTGAGGCTAATGGGGCCAACAGCATGGTTAAACTGACCGATTAACCGGGTTCTGAGGGGTCTGGCTACAGTACATAACCATCAGGCCTGTAGGGCCTTTAAAACCTTTATTTATTAGTGACTATGACTCGACTCCGGTTGATCTGGCTATCTTTATACTCCAGTCCATCACCTGAAGTGGGTCCTATAAACTTCTCGCGAACCGTTCCCTCCCATCGCCGTGGCCCTGCCAATTCCCGACCCCGTTCTCCATTAGGTGGCCGTCCCCGGCGTCCCCAGCAAAACCAGCCCCAGGTCTTTCTTTGGCTGTTGATGTTGGTCAGTGCCCTGGTGGCTGGTGGCATCACCCGTACCTATCGCCTGGCCCAGGTAACCTATGACAATCTTCCCGATGCTAAGTTAGCCCTTACCTATCAGCGAGACGGGACCCTCACCATGGTGTCTGCGGACGGGTTAGTTTTGCAAAAAATAGGCCCAGGCGCCCATGAAACCATAATCTATAAAAATATTCCCCCACGGGTGGTAGATGCTTTCATTGCGGCTGAAGACCAACGATTCTACGAGCATCAGGGGATTGATGGCCATGGTATCGCCCGGGCGATTTGGTCTAACTTGCGCCGAGGGGATGTGGTAGAGGGTGCTAGTACCATCACTCAGCAACTAGCTCGTATCGTCTATCTCAATCAGGATAAGAGTTTCCAGCGCAAAGCCAAGGAAATTCTGATGGCCTATAAGCTGGAAAAAAATCTGAATAAGAATCAGATTATGGAGCGGTACCTGAACCTGGTTTATCTGGGTTCAGGTGCCTACGGGGTCGCCGATGCGGCCTGGGTTTACTTTGGTAAAACCATGAAGCAGCTGACCGTGGCGGAAATGGCCATGATCGCTGGTATGGCCCCCGCCCCCAGCCGTTACTCGCCGGCGGTTAATCCTCAAGCAGCCCAGAATCAGCGTAACCGTGTGATTCGGCAAATGCTGGCTACCAAGGCAATTACCCCCGCTGAGGCGAATGCGGCGATCGCGACCCCCATTCAGATCCAGCCCAAACAACCCAAATTTCTCTATAGTCAGTTTCCCTATTTCACCATCTATGTTCAGAGGCAGCTAGAACAGGTGTTATCCCCTGAACAACTGGCAGCGGGTGGGTTAACGGTAGAAACCAGCCTCAACGTCAACTGGCAAGGTAAAGCTGAAAAAACTGTGGACCAGGCGATCGAGCAGTACAGCCGCTGGCAGGGCATAGACCAGGTGGCCCTAACGGCGATTGACCCCCGCTCTGGGGAAATCAAAGCCATGGTGGGGGGTAATGACTTTAATAAAACCCAGTTTAATCGGGCCACTCAGGCCCAGCGCCAGCCCGGCTCTACCTTCAAAACCTTTGTTTACACGACGGCTATTGCGGCTGGCTTCTCTCCCTATAAGGAGTACGTGGATGCTCCCTACACGGTTGATGCCTATCAGCCCGAGAATTACGATAAAACGTACCGCGGTAAGGTTAACCTACTGGATGCGCTGCGCCACTCTGTCAATGTGGTGGCGGTCAAGCTGCTTATAGATGTGGGTTTTGACCCAGTGGTCAAAATCGCCAAGGCTATGGGCATTGAGTCCCCCCTCCTACCGGCCTACTCCCTGGCTCTGGGATCCTCGGAGGTCAACCTTCTAGAGTTAACCAGTGCCTACGGTACTCTAGCCAATCAAGGACGCCATGTTCCAGTCCATGGTATCCGGCGGATCTGGAACAGTCAGGGCAAGGTCATTTACGAGGCTCCTAAGAAATCTACCCAGGCGGTGGATGCAGATACGGCCGCCATTATGACCTGGATGCTCCAAGGAGTAGTCCAAGGGGGTACGGGCACCAGTGCCTCTCTGGGCCGACCTGTGGCAGGTAAGACCGGTACCTCTGAAAAAAACCGCGATCTTTGGTTTATTGGCTATATTCCCCAACTGGTGGCTGGGGTTTGGATGGGTAAGGACGATAGTAGTCCTACCCGTGGAGCCAGTGGTACCGCCGCCGCTATCTGGCGCATGTTTATGGCCCAACTCACCGACGATATTCCTGTAGAGAAATTTCCTGAGTTACCCCGCCTGGCGGGCCGTAAGGGCAGCATTAAGGCTGAGCCCATGAAACCCCTGCAGGTAACGAAGGATCCACCAGTTGATGCCACCAGCGATAGTGAATCTAAGTCAAAATCCCAGGATCCGAGTAAATCTCCAACCAATCAGGAATCCTCCACGGGGTCCTCTGGCTCGGCCTCTCCAGGCCTAACCCCGGCCCCAGCTCCTGGGGTGCCGACTTCGCCTGATCCTCAGCCCCCCGTCATACCCGAGCCACCGCGTCAGAATACTCCAGCTCCAACCCCTCCCCCCGTCGTCAGTCCGGCTCCCCCGGCTCCACCGCCGGCCCCCTTAGCGCCAGCCCCATTGCCCCCAGGGGGATCGGGAAGCACGCCCTAAGGCTTAGATTTCTATAGACTGTAGGCTCTGGTCCAGATCGGCCTTCAGGTCATGCTCGTGCTCCAGGCCAATAGAAAGCCGTAGCAGATTGGTCGGTGTTTGGGTGCCAGGGGCTTCCACCGAGGCCCGGTGCTCCAGGGTACTGTGGGGCCCTCCAAAACTGGTGGCCTGGGTGAAAAGCCGAGTTTGGGCAGCGACCCGTTGGGCAGCGGTCTGTCCCCCCCTCACCAGCACCGATAGCAGCCCGCCATACCCCGCCATTTGCTGCTGGGCAATGCGATGCCCCGGATGATGATCTAACCCCGGATAGAGGACGGCTTCAATGGCGGGGTGTTGGTCAAGCCAGTGGGCGATCGCCTGGGCTGTTTGGGTCTGGGCCCGCACCCGTAGGGGTAAGGTTTGCAGACCCCGTAGGGTCAGCCAGCAATCAAAGGGTGAGGGAATCGCTCCACCCACGGTCTGGATTAACCGTAGCTGTTCAAAGAGAGGATTTATCTCGCGGGTAATCACCGCTCCCCCAATCACATCGCCGTGGCCGGCCAGGTATTTAGTCGTGGCATGAATCACAAAATCTGCCCCCAGGGTGAGAGGGGTTTGCAGCACCGGTGAGGCAAGGGTGTTATCACAGGCCAGGTAAGCACCGGCGCGGTGAACCAGGTCGCCAACCGCCCGGATATCGCTAACCTTTAGCAGGGGATTAGAGGGGGTTTCGATTAAAACCAGGCGAGTTTGGGAACGCAGCGCACTAGCTAGAGCCCCCAGGTCAGTGGTATCCACCAGGGTATAGGCAAGACCCCAAGGCCCCAGGATCTTTTCCAGCATTTGTTGCACCCCAAAGTAAACACTGGTGGGGGCAATCACATGATCCCCAGGCTTGAGAGCTTGGAACAGACTCAGGGTAGCCACGGAGCCAGAGGCAAAAACCGCTGCTTCAACCCCCTGCTCCAAGGTCGCTAGGGCCGACTCCAGGGTATTACGGTTAGGATTACCACTGCGACCGTAGCTGTACCCACCCCCATAGCTACCGTCAGCGCACCGCTCAAAGGTGGTGGATAGGTAAATCGGCGATATTAAGGCCCCGGTAGTTGGGTCAAGGGTATTGGCACCATAAACGACCTGGGTTTCAAACTCCATAGCTAACCTCTACATAGACAAAAAGTCCTGCCCTAGGGCAGGACTTTTTTATAACCAACTATTTAGCTAATTAACCAAAAGTTTGGCCAAAATAGCTTAGAAATTGAAGCTAGCCTTGACCACGCCCCATACACCGGAGGTGTCAGAGCCACCGGTTTTGGTGTCGCCGTAGATAACGGCAGGGGTAATGGTCAGGTACTTGCTAAAGGGGATCTGGTAGTAGCCTTCCACCAGTAAGGGGTTATCACCAATGGCCCGAGGTAGTTGGCCGCCGTAGATACCCAGTTGGGAACCTTCCAGCATTACATCCTTGATGCCAGCTCCAGCGGTCCAGCTGAAGTCGTTACCACCGGTAAAGTCACTGTAAGCACCGTGGCCAGCGACGAAGAACTTACCAAAGTCAAAGCTCACAGAACCACCGTAGGTATTAGTAGCTCCAAGTTTGTCGTTATGTAGATAGGTGAGGGCACCGCTAAATACTCCACCGGGCAGGTAGGTCAGCTGGGCAATGTAGCTCTGGTTAGCAGCAGAGAAAAGACCCACTGCAGGACTGGCAGCACCAGGGTAACCTGCGGTATAACCCACATCCAGGGTCAGGGCCTTACCAAAGCCAATGTTCACACCAGCACCGGCACCCGCGCCAGTGCTGCTGCCAAAGTCGTAGAACTGAGCGCCACTGGCATCAGCCACGCCAGGACCATCGTAGGGCAGAATAGTGCTGGTGACCCAGTCGTTACCAGACAAACCTTGAGCCGACAGAGTTACATTAATGCTCTTGCCGACGGGGAACTTGTAGTACAACTGATTGATACTAACGTTACTGTAGCTAGTTCCACCAGCAGCATAGGCCAACCCACCTAAGTCAACGGGAGAAATGGCGTTACCTGCACTACCTTGAAGACGAATCCGCAACAGATCGCTACCGGTCAAGCTGGTGTTGAAGTTCAAGCGGGCTCGGGTAGCAACGCTGGTGCTGGTTTCATCGGTGCCCAGTTTGTCAAAGGGTACAACCAAGTTGGCATCAACCTGGCCACTCAGCTTGGTGGTGGTGGAAAATTGCTGAGCTTCCAGGGTAGCGGTCTTCGCTTCTAGGGAGTCAACCCGACCGCGCAGGGTAGCCAGTTCAGCCTGAAACTCTTCTTGCAGACGACGGATGGCCGCTAAATCATCGGGATTGATAGCCGATTGGGAAATCAGCACCGCCATTACATCTAAGCAAGAGTTCAAACCGGCGGCGAACTCATAGCGGGTGAGGGACCGATCGCCACGGAAGGTGCGATCGGGATAACCCTGAATACAACCATAGTTTTGTACCAGACCTTGGAGCGCCTGGAAAGCCCAATCGGAGGGCTTGACGTCGGTTAACTCAGAAACGCTGGTGATTTGAGCCAGTTGTAGGGGCTCTTGCTTAACAGAAACGGCCTGCAAACCATCAACGCTGTTGACAGGAGCGGATTCGGCGGCCAAGGCAGCACCCGATACGGCTACCGCTGCACCCAGGGCCGCGGGAGCTACTAGTAAAGCTTTCCACAGTAACTTAGACATTTAATCTCTCCTCACACCTTAAAAGGCTAGTTTTCTAAACAACAGCCTACAGGTAAGCCACCTGTATAACTGGAGAATGCCAGAAAAAGTCGGGAAACACCTTTCCCAAACTGTCGTCGCATTCGTTCGAAACAAATGTTAGCAGATTAAACTCACCTTGACCAGACCTGATCAACAATGAGCTTTCAATCTAGGGACGAAGTTGGGAGAATCGATGTTCCCGGATGCCTGATTAAGGATGGGAAAATGGAAAGATAAAAGGTAGATGTCTAGCTAATTTTAGTTGTTTACAGGCTAGGGACTTTGGGGGGAAAACTATCAGGCTTTCCCCCCAAAGATACCTAACTAGAACTTGAAGGTAGCCCGAAGAGCACCCCAAAGAGCGCTGGTGTCTGTACCACCAGTGCTGTACTTGGCGTCGCCATAGATAACCGCAGGGGTAACGGTCAGATACTTGCTAAAGGGAATCTCGTAGTAACCTTCCACCAGGAAAGGATTATCGGTACGGTTAGAAGCCTGGGGTAGCTGACCGCCGTAGACACCCAACTTAGACCCGGCTAGCCAAAAATCATTGACCCCGGCGCCAACGGTCCAACTGAAGTCGTTACCGCTACCACCGGTGAAGGTGGTGTAGGCACCGTGACCGGCCACGAAGAACTTATCAAAGTTAAAGCTAACCAAACCGGCAAAGGTATCGGTAGCACCGGGATAACCGCCATTGGTTTGACCATCACTATGGAGATAGGTGGCTGCGGCGTTAATCAACCCACCCTTGGGAATGAAGTTCAACTGGGCAATGTAGCTCTGGTTAGAGGCGGCAAAAACACCAACAGCAGGGTTACTAGCACCACCGTAACCAGCGGTGTAACCCAGGTCCAGCACTACGCTGTCGGAGAAGGAGAAGTTCAGACCAACCCCAGCTCCGTTGCTGCTGCTGCCGCCAAAGTCGTAGAACTGAGCACCACTGGCATCCGCCACGCCAGGACCATCGTAGGGCAGAATCGTGCTGCTAACCCAGTCGTTACCCGAGAAACCCTTGGCCGCCACAGCTACGGTCAGGCTATTGCTAACAGGGAACTTATAGTAAAAGTCATCGACTATCACGCCGTAAGGAACACTGTTACCAACACCGCTGGAGTTAGCTAGACCAGAGAAACCTCTGAGGGCATTAGCACCAGTGGTGCTTTGCAGACGAATGCGCAGCCGGTCCCTACCGGTGAAGCTGGTGTCAAAGTTGAGGCGAGCCCGGGCTTCAACACTGGTGCTGGTTTCCTTTCCGGTAGTAGTGTTATCCAAAACGTCAATGGGAGTAACCAGGTGCATATCTACCTGACCCCGCAGTTTGGTGGTGGTAGAAAATTGCTGGGCCTCTAACTTTGCAGTCGTGGCTTCCAGGGTATCAACCCGACCCCGCAGAATAGCCAGCTCAGACTGGAACTCTTCTTGTAGGCGGCGAATAGCAGCCAGATCGTCGGGATTAATGGCCGACTGGGAAATCAACACCGCAACTACATCCAAGCAGGAGTTTAGACCAGCGGCGAATTCGTAGCGGGTAAGGGAGCGATCGCCACGGAAGGTGCGATCGGGATAACCCTGAATACAACCATAGTTTTGCACCAGACCTTGGAGCGCCTGGAAGGCCCAGTCAGAAGGCTTAACATCGGTTAGCTCAGAAACGCTGGTAATTTGAGCCAGCTGTACCGGTTCTTGCTTAACAGAAGCTGACTGCAGGCTATCAACACCGTTGACAGGGGCGGATTCAGCCGCCAGGGCAGCACCGGACACAGCTACCGCTGCACCCAGAGCAGCGGGGGCTACCAGTAAGGCTTTCCACAGAAGTTTAGACATTGATTTTTTCCTCACACCTTATTAGAAAGGTTTATTTCCACTACTCAGGGGCTAAAAGCCCAAACACTAACTATTGAAATGACTCTAGCTAGATGATTGCTAGAGTCTTGTTTTCAGCAGCTTGTGGGAAAGATAGTAACAGGTTTTTAAACTTAAATCAATTCAATTCCGAATTAGAGTTGATTGAGCTCAACTTTAATTCAGAATTAAATTCAAGTTATGCTTGAAATAAATTTAATTAAACAATAGGTTAAATTAACCTTAGCTTCATCTATGATTCGCATATTCATTCGTCTATGAATTTGCGAATCAGACTGTGGGCATCTGACTGAGCCAGTCCATGTAGCCCTAGTCCCGAATCGGAAGACAACAGGAGGGCTTAACAGGCTCTTCTGAACATAGCCAGGGTGGGGCCAGGGCTTGTCCACCATGACCAGAGACTGGTAGCCTATCTGGGTATGTTCAGCCTGGTATGGCCCTAGTTGGCGCTATAGCTTCCAGTTGCTTCGGCGTACTTACACTGCAGTTGTTGAGTCTGCTTGGCCCCATGGTTTTACCTTTGCAGGGATGGGTAACCCTGCGCCACTACTCTCTGAGGTGGCTACCGCAGGATTGTTTGGCCGGCTTGACGGTGGCCGCTTACCTGGTGCCCCAATGCATGGCCTACGGGGAATTGGCTGGAGTTGGACCAGCGGTTGGACTATGGACGATTCTGCCCGCCCTATTTGTTTATTTCTGGTTAGGATCGTCGCCCCAGGTATCGGTAGGACCCGAGTCGACCACCGCGATCATGACGGCGGCAACGGTGGGAACCCTGGTGACGACCTATGGCGGTAGTTATCCCACAGTGGCGGCCTTATTGGCCTGTCTGGTGGGGGTAGTCTGTCTCGTCGCCTACCTGGCCCGTCTGGGCTTTTTAGCCGATCTGCTATCCCGACCGATCCTAATTGGTTATATGACCGGTGTGGCCCTAATCATGGTGGTGGGTCAGCTGGGTAAGGTCAGTGGGATCGCTATTGAGTCCAATGGGATTCTGGGGCAGATGCTAGAGTTTTTGGGGCATCTCAGTCAGGTCCATCCTCCGACCTTGGTTCTGTCCCTTTGTCTTTTAGCTTTTCTATTTGGGATGCAGGCATTCTTCCCCCGCCTGCCGGGCCCCCTGCTGGCCGTATTGCTGGCAACCCTGGTGGTATGGCTCGGGAATCTAGAGGACCAGGGTATAGCGGTGGTAGGAGCGATTCCGGTCGGATTTCCCCAGCCCCAGTTACCGCTGGTTTCCAGGGCAGAAACCTTGCAGGTCCTGGCCGCAGCCATTGGTATCGCCATTGTCGCCTACTCCGATAACGTCCTAACCGCTCGGGCTTTTGCCACCCGTAATCGCTACACCATTGATCCTGGCCAGGAGTTACTGGCCCTGGGTATGGCTAATTTGGCTACGGGACTGATGCAGGGCTTTCCGGTGAGTAGTAGCGCTAGTCGGGCTACCATTGGCGATTCCCTGGGCAGTAAAACCCAGGTGTATTCCCTGGTGGCCTGGGGGGTTGTAGGGTTGGTGTTGCTATGGCTGCGGCCCCTGCTGGCCCTATTTCCTAAGGCGGCTCTGGGGGCTTTGGTAATCTACGCCGCCACTCGCTTAATCGATCTGGGTGAGTTCAGGCGGTTGAAGCAATTTCGTTGGAATGACTTTGCCCTGGCTATTCTGACCACCCTGGGGGTGCTGGCCACTAGTTTACTGGTGGGGGTGGCGATCGCGGTGGCTCTGTCGGTGATTGAACTACTGGCCCGGGTGGCCCGTCCCCACGACGCTGTGATGGGTAAGGTGCCGGGCCTGGCGGGGCTCCACGACATTAGCGACTGGCCGGGGGCTACCACGATTCCGGGCCTGGTGCTGTACCGCTACGATGCTCCGTTGTTTTTCGCCAACGTCGAAGACTTCAAGCGTCGAGCCCTGCGAGCCATTGAGGAGGAAACCGATCCGGTCCATTGGTTTGTTCTGAATGCTGAGGCGATTGTGGAAATTGATATTACTGCCGCTGACATGCTGGCAGACCTCTACGATGAATTGACCGCCCGGGGCATTACCATGGGGATGGCCCGGGTGAAGCAAGATCTGTATATACAACTGGAGCGATCGGGGTTGCTGGCTCGATTGGGTGACCATATTTATTTCACCCTACCTACCGCCATAGAGGCTTTCTTAAAGAGTCGGGATGGTAACGGTAATCCGTTGGACAGCAGTCAAGCATCCTAGCGATCGCCAGGACCCTACTCCCCTGCCCCATCCCCAGGATGCTAAGGGTAAACCTTAAGATTAGCCGGTAATTCTGGAAGGAATTCTGTTCAGGAGTCGGGTTGAATGGAATATTCTTTAAAGACAGATCTGGGGAAGGGTTAATGCATTCCCCCTGTTAACGACTCCAAGTCCCCCCTGCTAGGCAGGAAGACTACTCTCGGGCCTGGCACACAATCCCTAAGGGCGACCATGGTTAAAAAACGCATTCTCTCTGGCATTCAACCTACTGGAAATCTTCACCTGGGCAATTACCTGGGGGCGATTCGTAACTGGGTAGATTTGCAAAACGAGTACGATGCCTTTCTGTTCATGGCCGATCTCCATGCCATTACCGTTCCCCATGATCCCCGCCGCCTGGCGGAGGACACCTACAAGGTAGCGGCTACCTACATTGCCTGTGGTATTGACCCTGACCGCGCAACTATTTTTGTCCAGTCCCACCTGTCAGCCCATGCGGAATTGGCCTGGCTGTTTAACTGCATTACTCCCCTCAACTGGCTAGAACGGATGATCCAGTTTAAGGAGAAGGCCGTCAAGCAGGGAGAAAATGTCAGTATTGGACTCCTTGACTATCCGGTTTTACAGGCAGCCGATATCTTACTCTACGAGCCCGATCTGGTGCCCGTCGGTGAAGATCAAAAACAACACCTGGAGCTCACCCGCGACATTGCTAACCGCTTGAATTTTCAGTACGGCAGTGAGGAAAATCCCGTTCTGAAGGTGCCTGAGCCCCTAATTAGCGAGGCAGGAGCACGGGTTATGAGCCTCAGTGATGGCACCCGTAAAATGTCTAAATCAGACCCCTCTGAGCAAAGCCGCATTGATTTGACCGATTCTCCAGAGGTCATCATCAAAAAAATTAAAAGGGCGAAAACCGATCCGGAACGGGGCCTCTGGTTCGATGACCCGGCTCGGCCCGAATGCCATAATTTGCTCAGCCTGTATATGCTGCTATCGGGTCAGTCAAAGGCGGCGGTAACGGCAGAATGCGCCTCCATGGGCTGGGGCCAGTTTAAGCCCCTGCTGGGGGAAGCCATGGTGGCGGCCCTGGCCCCAATTCAGGCCAGGTTTTCGGAGTTAATGGGCGATCGCACCTATCTGGAAACAATTCTCCGGCAGGGGCGAGAGAAGGCCGCAGCGGTAGCCATCCCTACCCTGACCCGGGTAAAAGACGCGCTGGGCTATTCCAGGCCCCTGTAAAACCTGAGGGTAAACCTGGAATTACTTAGCTGGAGCTGGAGTCGGGCTAGTCCCAGGGCCTGTCTCCTGGGCGGCCATTTGTTTAATCTGATCCTTGAACTGGGCCGGAGCCATGGTCACAGCCTGATCAAATAGGGGTTTGGCGGCCCCTACATCGCCCTTATCCTTTAGGACCAGAGCCTTGGCCAGGATGGGCCGAAAGTCGTTGGGACTGGAGGAGATCGCTTCATCATAGAGCCCCAGGGCCTGATCAAACTGTTTGGTTTCGGCGTAGACCTGGGCCAGCAGAAGTTTCACCGAAAGGGTATCAACCGGTGGCGGCGGAGCTTCCCCCGGGGTTTTTGGAGCAACCTCGCCCTGGGTTTTAGTGGCAGTGGTAAGAGTATCCTTTAATAGACCAATGGCTGCTTGAGGACGCTGCTGTTGCACTAATAAAGCGGTTAATCCCTGCAAAGCATTCATGTCAGCGGGGTTGGCGTCGAGTACTTGTCGATAGGCCTGGGCAGCCCCCTCCAGATCTCCTAGACGCTGTTTGGTTTGCGCCAGTAGAACTTGATACTCCGATACCTTGGGGTTTTGATCCACCAGTTTTTGTAGCGGAACTAGAATACCCTTGATATCGCCTAACTTAATGCGGGTTTCAATTAAGCCCTTAAGGGCCGTCTGATTATCGGGCTCCCGTCCTAAAACCAGCTCGTAACCTTTGGCTTGAGCCTCGAGTTCGCCCTTTTGGGCAGCCGGATCAACCGCCGGGGGAGTATTGGCTGTGCCTGCGGTGCGACGATTCTGACTGCCGCTTAGAATCGGTAGTAGGGAGAGGGATAGAAAGGCAGCCATCGCCAGAATCAGAACTGTGCCAACCAGCCAGCGATTTCGTTTCTCGGTCACAGTGATAGCCTCACAATCTCTAACAGGGCTACAGTAGCAAAGATTTTATGCAGAACTTTTAGAAAAGATGCGGATTTTTAGAAAAAGCCGTGGAAATATAACAAAGTGAACACCGAAATCTCGATGTTACGCTAGGCTTACAAGTCAGGTATTGGTTAATTATTCGGTCAGCGGATAGCTGGCTGAGGTCAAGAGGAGGTCAGTGGTGTTATGAGTTCGGCAGAGCAAAAATCCCCAGAACAAACCCAGCCCCAGGTGGTTGAATCAACCCTCAACCAGGACCGGCGCTCAAATGTACAGCCGGAAAAACTTGAAAAACTAAAGGTTCCGCCGCAGCGGCCTAAATTGGTAGCTCCGCCACCTCGACCAGCGCCATCCTCCCAAGCTAAGCCAGACCTGAACCCTAGCCGCCCCCTCCAACCCCGACCTGGCCGACCAGATAGCGCCATTGCTATCCCGGTAGAACCAACTCAGGCGGCGACCCTTGACCCGGCTATGTATCGATACCTGCCCATTGCTCCTCCTAGCGAGCCCATGCAGTATCGTGCCATTGGGCTAGTACGGGGCACCTACAGTCCCATGGCGCCCGATGAGCTAAATCGTGGCAACCTAACCACCGATGAGGGTGACACCATTGACGTCGTGCTGCTGGGACGGGTAACCAGTCTGGTAAAAAAACACCTTGATTTGGGGGTCCCCCATCTTTGGGTGGTCTATCCCCGCACCCGGCAGAAGGAAGACACCCAAGAAGATCTAGACCTGCACCTGCAAATTGTTGGGGTTTGGGAACCGGAAACCCTTGGTTTCCCTGGAGAAGCACCTGAAGAGGTGAAAGATAGGGCGGAGCACTCACCCCCAAAAACTACTCCATCCACGGGTTTAGGGGCTGACTTGCCAGCGATCGATGAGAATTTCTTTTCTATCCGTGGCGAGGTGGTCAAATACACGCCAGAAGATCAGCTGATTACGGTCAAAATTCTCCAGGGTATGAAGCGATCTCCAGGGGTCCCTAAACCCTTTAAGCTTAATCTCCAGGGTACTATTGAAGGCCGTACCGTTGGTTATTTTTGGGATTTTAAGGTGAGACGCCAGGGTAAAATGCTGTTTTCCCAGGATGCCTCCGTGGTGGGTATTGTACCGCCCAAGAAGCGATCCCCCGCAGATCGCCATAGCCCTGGACGCAAACCAGGGACCCACCGAACTAGCCACCAACCTGCTGGTAAGGGCGATATTGCTCGACCTAAGAAACCTGGCGTAGAGAAGGAAACCCCTCAAGATTAAGCACGCCTGGTCGGATTGTTAAAGTCGATCAGGTTCGGAGCGATGGGGGTGTCAAGGTTTTTAATGCTAACCCGGCTATCCTTAGCTACCCAGGGCATCCTGCGGTAGGAAGTTACGGTCCTTAGGCAAGGCGGCTACGGGTGCGGTCAATTCAAACTTACCCTGGTTAATCCAGGCCTTAAGCTCTAACTGAGCTTGTCTGGCCAGATATAGGCTAGCCAGGGGAGCTGTCCGCACTGTTTGCCCTTCAATGGTAATGGTTCCTGACTTCAGCTGGGCATAGCTCACCAGACCAAAGGTAGGTCGAACCCGACGGGGAATGGCAAAGTCCATGACCGGAGCAACAATATCTCGATCCTGAATGGCACAGTGGGCCGCAACAGTCTCATTGAGCAGGGGAATGGGAACGGCGACTCCGATCATTAAAGATGGGCCGTAGCCTTTAAAGTAGCAGCCCCGCACCCACTCCGGTTGCATTTGCTTGGCATCTCCAATCAGGGCAAGCGTGGCTGCCGGGCCAATGGGAGTACGGTTGGGCAAACGCCGTTGGAGGGGAAAGTGTTGGGTCCCTTCCCAGGCAATATAGCCCACTCCACCTCCTAGCCAGAGGCGAGTGCCAATCCCGATCGCCTCTAAATCGGGATCGTTAAGTAAGGGAGAGAGGGCACCAGGGTTGGCATAAACGGCATTGCCCAAATGGGGCTGTAAGGGTCCCAGGTAGGTGGATAGGGGTTGTTCTCCACCGTTCACCCCAACGATGAAATTCTGGTACAAACAGCGAGGGTTAAACAGGTAGAACTGGTTGATGGTATCCCGGTTAATGGTGGTTTCCAAAGCAGCCCGGGGATAGCAGTCGGTTACATGCCCCGTCGCCTGCACATGGACAGAGCGCCCAGCAATTAGGTTGGCAATGACGTGGCCACCTCCGTATTCCCGACTCTCTTCGCTATCCAGTAAGTCACCTCCCCGACCAACCGCAGCGGGCTGGCTGGCCCCTAGATAGATATCAACGGCTCCGAATCCAGCGTAGGCGGGTACGCCATCCAGGTAGCAGTGCAGCAGCTTAATGGGGGGATCGGTATGGCCCAAGTTGAGAACGGCTCCACAGGATTCCATCGGCTCAAAGGTGCCTGTGACAACCACATCAACGGCCTTGGCGGCAGCGGCAACGCCCTCCTTCTGGGCCAAGACCTTAAACTCTTCGGCGGTATAAACGACCACCTGACCCTGGCGAATTTTTTCATTGATGGTGTCGATGGTACGCATAGTGGGTTAGTGGAGGTCAGGGTTGTCTGGTGGTACTGACTGTAACCCCAACAGCCCAGCCATAAGCACTGAGGGAAACAGCAGTAGGATCAGAACTAACCCAGGAGAGGCAGGGGGATTCAGGGCCGGAGCGACATACTTGATCAGGGCGCTAATGAAAGCCGATAGGGCTAAAAGTTTGATAATTACGCTGGTGGCGGCAAAGGTCATGACGATTGGACCTCCGATCGCCGCACATTCAGGCAACACCACTCTTCCCGCCGCCATAGGGTGGCCACGACCCACCCATGCTGTTCCAGGGTTTCTGCCACCAGCTTGGATTGACTGATCAAAATACCGCTAAAAATGCCCCAACTCTGGGGACTTACCAGGGGTGTTAGTTGGGGAATCAGGTCGATAATCACCTCCGCCAGAATATTGCATACGATCCCCTGCACTGGAGCTTCTATGGTTTCCTTCAGGGCTTCCAGGCTCCCGTGAACGATCGCCATTTGCTCAGCGGTGATCTGGTTTAGATCCCGATTGGCGATGGCAGAACTGACGGCCATATCATCAATATCGGCCGCATAAACCCGTTGAGCTCCTAGCAGAATCGCCGCAATCGACAGGATCCCAGAGCCGCAGCCGATATCGGCCAGGGTGACCGTTTCTGGAGCAGTGGCCAGGCGCATTTCCAGAGACTCCAGGCAAAGCTGGGTGGTGGGATGGGCACCAGTCCCAAAGGCAATGCCCGGGTCTAACCGCAACACAAGGCGTTGATGATCGGCTGGAGGGGAAAGCCAGGCGGGGGTAATCAACAGGCGATCGCCGATGGGTTCGGGCTGCCAGTGCTGTTTCCAACTTTTGGACCAATCTTCCTCATCGATCAAGGTCCACCAGATTTGGGGAGCCGGCAGGTCATAGACCAGGGCATCTTGCTTAAGCCGTAGGGCCAGGGCAGAGAGATCGAGGAGCTCCATCCGGTGTTGGGGGAAGTAAGCCTTGATCAGGCAAGCAGCTCCCCGCATCTGACTGGCGATGCCCTGGCTGCCAAAGCTATCGAACCGCCAGAATATCCCATCCTCTAGGGCCGGGTTGCCCAGTACCTGTACTTCCCACCAACTTGTTGCCATAGCTGCCCCTATAGATTGACCGTATAGGCATCGCGAATGCCTTCTACCTTAGTGATTTCCGACAGAATGCCCTCGGGCAGTGGATCATCCAGACTGAGTACCATCACCGCATCGCCGCGCACGATCTTCCGTCCTACCTGCATGCTGGCAATGTTGACATTGAAACTACCCAACAGGGAGCCAATTTTACCAATAATGCCCGGCATATCCCGGTGTAGGGTGAATAGCATGTGCCGGGTAGGAGGGACATTGATAGGAAACTGATCGATATCGGTAACCCGTATTTCGCTCCCCCCCAGTAGCACTCCGGTAACGGCATGCTCTCCCAGGCTGCCTCTGGCGGAAATGGTCAGAGAACCGGTGTAGTCACGAATATCAGCGTCTCGGGTTTCAATCACATGGATGCCCCGCTGCTTGGCTTCAATAGCGGCATTGACGTAATTTACCCGTTCCTGCAAAGCATTGGAGAGTAAACCCTTGAGGGTCGCAATCATAATCGGTTGACTGTCGCCAGAGGCAATATCCCCCTGGAGGCGCACAGTCAGTTCCTGTACCCGACCCCCGGCCAATTGGCCCACCAGGTTACCCAGGGTTTCCGCCAGCTGGAGATAGGGGCGAAGTTTTTGCAGGACCTCAGGGCTTAAACCAGGAATGTTAACGGCGGAGCGAGCCGGTAGGCCCAGCAGCACATCCCGAATTTGTTCAGCCACATCAATGGCCACGTTAACCTGGGCTTCTTCCGTGGAAGCGCCCAGGTGGGGAGTGAGTATAACCGATTTACCCAAATCTCGTAGTTCCGACTCTCCCAGGGGTTCAGATTCGTAGACATCCAGGGCGGCACCGCCAATCTGCCCTTGCCGTAGGGCTTCCGCCAGGGCTGCCTCGTCAATAATGCCTCCCCGGGCGCAATTGACGATGCGTACCGTGGGCTTCATCAAGGCGAGGGTCCGGGAGTTAATTAGATGGGTTGTTTCTGGGGTTTTAGGAAGATGAAGGGTAATGTAGTCCGCTTCCCGAAACAGCAGGTCCAGATCCACCAGACGGCAGCCCAACTGCTCTGCTCGCTCCGCCGAGATGAAGGGATCGTAGGCTAGCAGCTTCATACCCATGGCCCGGGCCACCATGGCGACATGGGAACCAATTTTGCCCAGGCCCACGACCCCCAGGGTTTTCTTATAGACTTCCACACCGGTGAAATCGCCGCGCTTCCATTCGCCGGCCTTGACCGAGCGATCGGCGCTGGGGATATAGCGAGAAAGGGCCATCATCATGGCCAGGGCATGCTCAGCTGCCGCGATTGTATTGCCCTCGGGCGAGTTGACCACCAGAATGCCCCGGCGAGTAGCCGCCGGTACATCGACGTTATCTACCCCAACTCCGGCTCGACCGATGATTTTCAGGTTTTGTCCGGCTTCAATCACCGCTTGGGTTACCCGGGTGCCTGATCGAATCATCAGGGCATCGTAATCACCAATAATCTTGATCAGATCCTCAGGGGAAAGGCCGGTGTTAACATCCACCTGGGCTACCTGGGAGAGAATATCCAGACCTACTTGATCGATGGGGTCAGAAACGAGAACCTTAGGCATGGGTCAACTGCAAAAAATGTCACAAGCATCTACTTTACTGTAAAGCCGGTTTTTTCACCTAGGCTCCTGGGTACTAAACATAGGCCTGGGCTAACCCCTGCCTGGAGACTAGACGACCTTAGGCCTTGACCTTACCGAAACGCCGATCGCGTTGCTGATAGGCGGCTAGGGCCCGGTGGAATTCACTGATGTTAAAGTCGGGCCAGAGGGTGTCGGTAACGTAAATCTCAGCATAGGCCAGCTGCCATAATAGGAAATTACTAATCCGCATTTCACCGCTGGTACGGATCAGCAGATCGGGATCCCGTAAATTAGCTGTATATAGGTGCTGACTAAAGAGAGCCTCCGTAATGTCTTCGGGGGCCAGCCTGCCGGCCTTAACCTGGATAGCCAGAGCGCGACAGGCCTGCACAATTTCTTCCCGACCACCGTAGTTAGTGGCCACCGTCAGGTCAATTCCCTGATTGTTTTGGGTTTCATTGACCGCCAGTTGAATTTCAGCCTGGAGAGAGGTGGGCAGAGCCGCCAGGTCCCCCACAAAGCGAATCCGCACATTCTCTGCCATCATTTCCATCAACTCTTGGCGCAGTACCCGTTCAAACAGGGTCATTAAGAAGTCCACCTCTTCGACGGGACGGCCCCAATTTTCCGTAGAAAAGGCGTAGGCGGTAAGGGCGCCAATACCCCAGTCCCGACAGCAGCGCAACAGGGTTTTGAGGGTATCGACACCGCGGCGATGGCCCATGATTCGGGGTAGCCCCCGGCCTTTGGCCCAGCGACCATTCCCATCCATGATCACGGCCACATGTTGGGGCAGGCGATCGGGCTTTAAGTCGTCAGGTAAGGGATAGGGCGCAATAGGCTTGGGGGTCATGTTGGCTTGGGGGGAGAGGATTAGGATCGGCCAGAGGAGCGAGAAACGAAGGCAATTGCCTCATCAATCAACTGTCGCCCCAGGGTTCTGAGGCGAGGGGCCACTGGTTCGCGATCGGTGGTTTTAACAAATCTAGAGCGCAGAATACTACGTAGGCGGCTACTGGTTAAGGGCCGATCTAGCATACCTCCCTCAGCTAAAGAAATAGACCCTGTTTCTTCTGATACCACAACACAAATACAATGTTCGACCCGCTCCGTAATACCCATGGCAGCTCGATGGCGGGTACCCAACTGTCGCGATGCAACTCGCTCAGAGATGGGCAAAATCACCCCGGCGGCCACTACCCGTCCTCCCCGAATCAGGAGGGCGCCATCGTGGAGGAGCGTTGTGGTCTGAAAAATAGTTTGAATCAACTCCTTAGAAACCTCGGCATTGAGCCTGACTCCTGGGACGGAAAAATCTCGGTCATCAATAGGCTTATCGGTTTCTAAGATTAACAGAGCACCGGTACGATTCTGGGATAACTCCTTTACGGCATCAACAATCTCATCAATGACGCTATTGGCTTGGGGTAGGGCTTCCCGGGCGGGCCGCAGCAACTGCACCAATTTCCCCTGCCCCAGTAGTTCGAGCAGGCGACGAAACTCTCCCTGCAGCATAAAGGCCATGGCTACAGCGGCACCGATCACTAGTTTGTCCAGCACAAAACCCAACAGGGTGAGTTCCAGGGTTTTACTGACGGCGGCAGCCAGCATTAAGAAGATCAGGCCACGCACCATCCATAGGGTGCGGCGATCGCCGATGACTATCAACACCACGTAGCTCAGCAAGAGTACCAGGGCAACATCAAGCAGCTGTACCCCTAACTTGACCTGATCCAGGTTTGTCAGCCATTGCTCCCAGAGGTAGTTCATGCCATTTTAGGAGAGGGTGCAGTGCAGACCTGGTTGAGGTCTCCTGTAGTCAATCCTGGGCATAGGACCAGGTTTAGGAATAAGACGCTAATCCCAGACTGAGGGTTTCTGGTAGGCAATCCTGGCGGATCAGATCCCGCAGGGTCTCGCGCCGTAAAATCAACTTAGCTTCACCGTTACTGACTAGAACGGCGGCGGGTCTGGGGACTCGGTTGTAGTTGGAGGCCATGCTGTAATTGTAGGCACCGGTGGCGGCGATCGCGATCACATCCTGCTCCTGCAAAGCGGGCAAGGGGGCATCCTTAATCACAATATCCCCTGACTCACAGTGTTTACCCGCCAGGGTAATGGTCTGATCTAGAGGGGCCGCCATCCGATTCGCCACCAGGGCTCGATAGACCGATTGATAGGTGATCGGGCGGGGATTATCCGACATGCCCCCGTCAATGGCAACGTAGGTGCGTAGTCCGGGAATCGGTTTCTGACTGCCCACCCGGTAGGCGGTGATACAGGCCGAACCGATCAGCGATCGCCCCGGTTCACAGAGCAGCCGGGGTAAGGGCAATTGATGCTCACGGCAGGCCGCCACCACGCTGTCACACACGGTTTTAACCCAGGTATCAATACTGGGAGGATCGTCCGCTTCGGTGTAGCGAATTCCCAGCCCACCCCCTACGTCCAATTCCGTCAGGGTGAGACCGTAGCCCTGGGCGGCCACTAACCACTGGGCCATCACCCCCCCCAGATCCCCATGGGGATTGAGTTCAAAAATCTGAGAGCCAATATGGGCATGCACCCCCAGGCAATGCAACTGGGGATGGTTAGCCAGAAACTCAAACACCGCCTCAATTTGGTCGGGATCAAAGCCAAACTTGCTATCCAGATGACCAGTACGGATATACTCGTGGGTATGACACTCAATGCCTGGGGTAATCCGCAGCAGCACCGGGATGGGCTGACTGGCGGACGTCGCTAGATTCGCTAGGGTTTTTAGCTCTAGCCAATTATCCACCACTACCCGACAGCCCACTGTCTGCGCCAGGGCCAATTCTTCACCAGATTTGTTGTTGCCGTGGAAATAAATGGTTTCAGGGGAGACTCCCGCCTCAGTGGCGGTAAACAGTTCTCCGGCTGACACCACATCAATACCCAGTCCCTCAGCCGCCACGATCGCGCAAACCGCCAGGCAATTCCAGGCCTTAGAGGCATAGAGCACCAACGCTTGGCCAGGATAGTGGCGGGCAAAACCCTGACGGTACTGCTGGCAGGCCGTCCGCAGGGTATGGTCATCCAAAATATACAGGGGGGAGCCAAACTGTTCCACCAGATCCACCACATCGCAGCCCCCCACCACCAGATGATCGGCATCATTGACGGTGGCCGTTAAGGGCAGCAAACTCTGGTTGGGGGACGCCTGCGCTCCCTCCCCCCGGATGGCTAAGTACTGAGTACTACCCAGACTGGCGAATGCAAGTGTTGATCCCATGACAAGTCCCAAATCCCTAGCCGTAACTATCTTCAATTCTGGCTCTAGCCCTGGTGAGGGGACGTGTCAGCCTTTGCCTATCCTACTGGACAGAGGTCAGTCCCGACCACCAGATTGCTTTGGCAGATACGGCAACAGTGTACAATCAAGAACTGGTTACAACACAGAATTCATGGGTGAAATTAATTCATGGGTGAGCTGTCTGGAACCGTCTCTCCAGGATATTCCCGCCCTGGTAGACCTGGATCGGCGATCGCTGGGTGGCATCTGGTCCGCCGCCACCTATGGTCGCGAAATTGAGAGTCCCAATAGTTGCCTGCGCATTCTCACCCGCCCCGGCCTAGAACCGATCTCCGTAATTGGGCTGGGGTGCTACTGGAGGATTTTGGAGGAAGCCCACCTCACCCTGCTAGCCATCGATCCGGCCTACCAGCGCCGGGGACTGGGCCAGTGGTTACTGGTGCAGCTACTGGCCCATGCCTGTGATCAGGGGCTACACCGGGCCACCCTAGAGGTCCGCTGTTCTAACCAGGTAGCCATCCTGCTTTATCAGAGCTTTGGTTTTCAGGTGCTGGGTCGTCGCCGCCGCTACTATCAAGACGGAGAAGACGCCCTGGTACTCTGGCAAAATTCTCTACAAGCCCCTGAGTTTCAAGCAAACCTGGCGCGCCGCCGCGATCGTAGCCGGGATCACCTGGAGCGGCAGGGATGGATTCTCCGATCGCCATTACCTGTGGCCCCATCTGCAGTGATCCCCAATCCCTAATTAATTTCCAAAGAATCACCAAAGGTGAGGAAAACCCACTGTTTAGTTGGGCACAACCCACAAAATTCCCTGTGCTAGAATTTCCCTATCCGGCACGCACCAGGTGATTATTACCATCATGTTTGAACGCTTCACAGAAAAAGCTATCAAGGTCATCATGCTGGCTCAGGAGGAAGCCCGGCGCCTTGGCCACAATTTCGTCGGCACCGAACAAATCCTCCTTGGGTTGATTGGCGAAGGTACGGGGGTAGCCGCTAAGGTGTTGAAATCCATGGGGGTTAACCTCAAGGACGCTCGCATTGAGGTGGAAAAGATTATTGGTCGCGGCTCTGGCTTTGTAGCGGTCGAGATCCCCTTTACCCCCCGAGCCAAGCGGGTGCTGGAACTTTCCCTAGAAGAAGCCCGACAGCTGGGCCACAACTACATTGGCACCGAACATTTGCTGTTGGGGCTGATTCGGGAAGGGGAGGGTGTAGCCGCCCGGGTATTAGAAAACCTCGGCGTCGATCTCTCCAAGGTGCGTACCCAGGTGATTCGCATGCTAGGGGAAACCGCTGAAGTTTCCACTGGCGGTGGGCAAGGCCGTACTAAAACCCCCACCCTGGACGAATTTGGCTCCAATCTCACCCAGATGGCTGCCGAGGGCAAGCTGGATCCGGTCGTGGGTCGGCAAAAAGAAATTGAGCGGGTGATTCAAATTTTGGGTCGTCGCACCAAAAATAATCCAGTCCTGATTGGTGAGCCTGGGGTGGGTAAGACCGCCATTGCCGAAGGGCTGGCCCAGCGCATTGGTAATGGCGATGTGCCCGACATTCTAGAAGACCGCCGGGTGGTCACCTTAGATATTGGCCTGCTGGTGGCGGGTACCAAGTACCGGGGTGAGTTTGAAGAGCGGCTGAAGAAAATCATGGATGAAATTCGCTCTGCCGGTAACGTCATTCTGGTGATTGATGAAGTCCATACCCTGATCGGGGCTGGTGCCGCCGAAGGGGCGATCGACGCTGCTAACATCCTCAAGCCGGCCCTGGCTCGGGGTGAACTGCAGTGCATCGGTGCTACCACCCTGGACGAGTACCGCAAGCACATCGAACGGGATGCCGCCCTGGAACGGCGTTTTCAGCCGGTGATGGTGGGTGAACCCAGCGTTGATGAAACCATTGAGATTCTCCATGGCTTGCGCGATCGCTACGAACAGCACCACAAGCTGAAAATTTCTGACGAAGCCTTGGAGGCCGCGGCTAAGCTCTCCGATCGCTATATTTCTGACCGCTACCTGCCCGACAAGGCCATCGACTTGGTGGATGAAGCCGGCTCCCGGGTGCGGCTGATCAATTCCCAGTTGCCCCCCGCCGCTAAGGAGCTAGACCGGGAATTGCGCCAGGTGCTTAAGGATAAGGACAACGCCGTCCGCTCCCAGGACTTTGACAAGGCCGGGGAACTGCGCGATCGGGAAATGGAAATCAAGGCAGAAATCCGGGCGATCGCTCAGAACAAGGCCGCCGAAGAGTCAGAAGGGGAAGAATCCCCAGTGGTGGGCGAAGAAGACATCGCCCATATCGTCGCCTCCTGGACCGGCGTGCCTGTCAATAAACTCACCGAGTCCGAGTCCGAAAAGCTGCTGCACATGGAGGATACCCTGCACCAGCGGCTGGTGGGCCAGGACGAAGCAGTAAAAGCCATTTCCCGCGCCATCCGGCGGGCTCGGGTGGGGCTTAAAAACCCCAACCGTCCCATTGCCAGTTTTGTCTTCTCTGGTCCCACTGGGGTGGGCAAAACCGAGCTGGCCAAGTCCCTGGCCTCCTACTTCTTTGGCTCCGAAGACGCCATGATTCGCCTCGACATGTCGGAATTCATGGAGCGTCACACCGTCTCCAAACTAATTGGTTCACCTCCGGGCTACGTCGGTTACAACGAAGGCGGCCAGCTCACCGAAGCAGTGCGGCGGCGACCCTACACCGTGGTGCTGTTTGACGAAATTGAAAAGGCCCACCCCGATGTCTTCAACATGCTGCTGCAAATCTTAGAAGACGGTCGTCTTACCGATGCCAAGGGTCGTACAGTGGATTTCAAAAATACGCTGCTGATCATGACCTCCAACATTGGCTCCAAGGTGATTGAGAAGGGTGGCGGCGGTCTGGGCTTTGAGTTTGAACAAAATCAAGCCGAGTCCCAGTACAATCGCATTCGCTCCCTGGTCAATGAAGAACTAAAACAATACTTCCGGCCTGAGTTTCTCAACCGCCTGGATGAAATTATTGTCTTCCGCCAGCTCACCAAGGACGAGGTGAAGGAAATCGCCGAAATCTTGCTGAAGGAAGTCTTTGCCCGTCTGACCGAAAAGCATATTCACCTGCAGGTCACCGATCGCTTTAAAGAGCGGCTGGTGGAAGAGGGTTACAACCCCAGCTACGGGGCTCGTCCCCTACGGCGGGCAATTATGCGCCTGCTGGAAGATACCCTGGCGGAGGAAATTCTGTCCGGTCGCCTGGTGGATGGGGATACGGCTACTGTGGATGTGGATGACACGGGTAAGGTCACCATCCAGGCTGAGCACCGCCGGGAACTGGTGGGGGCAGAAAGCTAGGCCTGGGGTTAGACCCAAGCCGGGGGAAGCACTCTGAATGGGTGCTTCCCCCTTATTTATGGCGGTAGCCGTGGGACTACCCTTCCTTCTCAGGGGGGGACTTTGCCAGGGGCGCAGGTTGATGGCGCTGCCAGCCTGAGGTGCAGGAGACGGTTCAGAGGCCTACCCAGTCCTGGCTTTGACCGATTAACCCAGCGCCCAGCCTGCCCACCAAAGCCATATTTTAGATTTTCAAGGGTCTCAGGGTATCGATAAGGATATAGATTAGAACCTATGCCTGAGTTTTTAACCACTCTTTCAACTTAGTTTCTAACCTATGAGTATTAAAACTATTGCCACCCAGCCCTATACCGATCAAAAACCTGGTACTTCGGGGCTGCGTAAGAAGGTTAAGGTTTTTCAACAGCCTAACTATTTAGAAAATTTCGTTCAGGCAACCTTTAACAGCCTAGAGGGCTACGCCAACCAGACCCTGGTGGTCGGGGGAGACGGACGCTACTATAACCGTCAAGCCATTCAAATTATTTTAAAAATGGCCGCGGCCAATGGGTTTGGCCGAGTATTGGTGGGTCTCAACGGAATCCTGTCTACCCCCGCTGCCTCCTGTGTAATTCGTAAGAACAGAGCCTTTGGGGGTATTATTCTGTCCGCCAGCCATAATCCTGGAGGACCGGAGGAAGACTTTGGCATCAAATACAATATTGCCAATGGTGGTCCGGCTCCAGCTAACATTACCGATGCCATTTTTGACCAGAGCCGGGTAATCAAGGAATATAGGATTCTTGATGCGGTAGATCTAGATTTGAGTCGGGTCGGTACCCATAGTCTGGGACATATGACCGTGGAGGTGATTGACTCAGTCATCGACTACGCCGCCTTGATGGAAACCCTGTTTGATTTTGGTCAAATTCAGCGGTTGCTATCGGGGGGTAACTTCCGATTTTGTATGGATTCCCTCCATGCGGTCACCGGTCCCTACGCCCAGGCCCTGTTTGAGCGTCGCCTCAGTGCCCCCGCTGGTACGGTGGTGAACGGGGAACCCCTGGAGGACTTTGGCGGCGGCCACCCCGATCCCAACCTGGTCTATGCCCACGATTTGGTGGAGATTATGTTTGGCGATCAGGCCCCCGATTTTGGGGCGGCCTCCGATGGGGATGGCGATCGCAACATGGTGTTGGGCAACCACTTCTTCGTCACCCCCAGTGACAGCCTGGCGATTTTGGCCGCCAATGCCACCCTGGTACCCGGCTATCGCCAGGGCCTGGCCGGTATTGCCCGATCCATGCCCACCAGTCAGGCCGCCGACCGGGTTGCCGAAAAACTGGGCATCGACTGCTACGAAACCCCCACCGGCTGGAAATTCTTCGGCAATTTACTGGATGCGGGCAAAGCTACCCTGTGTGGCGAAGAAAGCTTTGGCACAGGGTCCAATCACATTCGTGAAAAGGACGGCCTCTGGGCCGTGTTGTTCTGGCTCAATATTCTGGCGGTGAAGCAGCAATCGGTGGAGGCGATTGTGCGAGACCACTGGCGCACCTACGGCCGCAACTACTATTCTCGCCACGACTATGAGGGGGTTGATAGCGATCGGGCCAACACCCTGGTGGATAACCTGCGCCAGCAGTTGGCTACCCTCCCCGGCAAAAGCTTTGGCCCCTACACCGTTGCCTACGCCGATGACTTTGCCTACACCGACCCGGTGGATGGCAGTGTGAGCCAGCAGCAGGGTCTACGGATTGGCTTTAACGACGGTTCTCGAATTGTTTACCGGCTATCGGGCACCGGCACCTCTGGAGCTACCCTGCGGCTCTACGTCGAGCGCTTTGAGGCTGACCCCAACCAGCATAATCAGGATACCCAAGTGGCCTTGGGGGATTTGATCCAGCTGGCGGACCAGATTGGCCAGATTAAAACCCTCACTGGCCGCGATCAACCAACGGTGATCACCTAGGCCCCTCTGGTCAGTCCCAGAGTCGGCGACGCTGGGGGCCCTGCAGGCGATCGTGGCTATCCTGCAATAGGGTGGGAATGGGCAACTGCTCAGGACAGCGAGGCAGGCAGTCGCCACAGTCAGTACAACGGTTGGCCCGACGGCCTGGAAACCAATGGCCAGCTTGCTCAAACATGGCATAGCGGTAACGGCCAAAGTTCTCCATGTCAAAGGCAACCGCCAGATTGCGCAACCGCAGTACCTCCGGAATGTGAATAGCCTCTGGACAGGGCAAACATGCATAGCATTGACTACACTGATCTGTCCCCAACACCAGGGTTTGGTGTTGGCTGAGGCGTTCCAGAGTGGCTGCCTCCAACTCACTGAGGGGCTGGGTTTGATCCACCAGAGGAGGGAGAAAATCTAACTCCTCTGGGTGGGCAGGCCCGGTACTGAGGGTGGTGATTCCCGGCTGACTTAGCAGCCAGCGGTAGGTAAGGGCCAACGGCGTAAAGGGTTGGCAGAGGTCTACCAGGGTCTGGGAAGGGGTGTAGAGCAGTCCACCCTTATCTGCGGGAGAAATAATAAATATCCCCATGTCCTGCTGCAGGGCCAGATCAATCAGGGGCCCATGGCGCTGGAAAAAAAAGTAGTAGTGTAGGTTGAGGAAGTCAAATAGCCCGGTCGAGATCGCCGCCTCGATCAATTGCCGTGAGCCATGGCTGGAAAATCCCACGTGACCAATCCAACCCTCCGCCTGAGCCTGCCGCACCGCCGCCATACAGCCCTCTGGCTGCTGTACCCAAGCCAGGTGCTCCCAGGTGTTGAGGCCGTGCAAAGCCAGACAATCAATCGGTTCACCTGCCAGCCGGGCATGGCAGTCCTGAAGATAGGCCGCCATGGTAGTCCGATCGGGAAGGGGGGGAATCTTGGTGGTAAGTACCAATCCCTGGGGTCGCCCCTTTTCCTGGAGCCATCGTCCTAACCAACGTTCACTGCTACCGTACCCTCGAGCGGTTTCGATGTGGTTAATGCCCAGATCCAAGCCCCGGTTTAGGGTGGCCTGAAAGTTTTCCCAGGAGTCCAGACAGCGCATGGTTCCCAGGGAAAACAGGGACAGTTGCAGATTAGTACGACCGAAGCGGCGATAGTGCATAGGCGGTTGCCCCAGCCCCAGAGGGTTCTATGACCCAGCCCTGCCTAACCCTCCAGGGACTCGTTACTGGCAGAAGGATGGCCACCGCGTTGAATAAAATCAGCCGGACTGAGATTGGATAGAAAGCTATGAAAGGCTTCTTTCTCGGCTTCATCCGCATCCCGATCCACGGGCATAGAGGCCTCAGCGATCACCTCTTCCATCACCCAGATGGGGGCATCTAACCGCAGGGCAATGGCGATGGCGTCACTGGGGCGGGCATCCAACTCTTGCCGGGTGTCACCCTGGACCAGGGTGAGGAGGGCGTAGAAGGTATTGTCCCGCAGAGAATGAATCACCACCCGTTCCAAAGTCATATCCCACGTTTCCAGAAGATTGACGAAGAGGTCGTGGGTTAGGGGACGGGGAGAGGGCTGGTTTTCTAAGACGCTAATAATCGAGCTGGCCTGCTCTCGGCTGATGTAAATGGGTAGCTGGCGGCGATCGGTGGTATCGCGCAGCAGAATCAGTGGACTATGGGACGCCGCATCAAGGGCAATCCCAGCGACTTTCATTTCAATCATGAGTTTGTCCTCTTGGATTCGTTGCACCCTGGACAGCCTGCCTCAAATCCCCGGAGTTCAGTCACTGGAATGGTGCCAGTTAATTCTTCCGGCGAGACCTGGTTAAGCCCCATGTAGCCCGATAATCTCATCGTTATCAAGACCGGGAGTTGATCGGGTTCAATGGACTGGGTTCCTGACGAGGCATAGGTTTAACCAGAATATTATATTTCATAGTTCCAGTATGCCTTGATCCTATCCTGGCTGGGAGTACATTGACCTGGGGATATGATTAAGTGTTGATAACGCCTACCCTATCCATCCTGCCCTTGGCTGTCCTATGTTTACTGGCTTAATTCAATCTCGGGGTCAGCTTTTCCATCGCGGCCATAGCCAACTACAGATTGAGGTTTTGGCCCCTATCCATCCCCTGTTACAGGATATCCATTTAGGGGATAGCATCGCCGTAGATGGCATTTGTTTGACGGTGGCAGAGGTCTTACCCCAGGGTTTCGTGGCGGCGGTCTCTCCAGAAACCCTGGCCCGCAGTACCCTGGGACAGTTGGCGGAGGGTAGTTGGGTGAACCTGGAGTCGGCCCTACGGGTGGGGGGCAAGGTAGGGGGGCACTTTGTAACGGGCCATGTTGATGGTCGAGGGGCTTTAGAGACCGCAACGGTCACCGACAATGCCTGGCGTCTTAGCTTTACCATTTGCGATCGCCAGGTCTCTCCATACATTGTCGCCAAGGGTAGCATCGCCATCAACGGCATTAGTCTGACCATCGCCGAGTGCAACCCGGCCGGCGACTGGTTCGCCGTAGCCGTCATTCCAGTTACCTACCAGGAAACCACCCTTGCCTACCTGAAACCCGGCGAATGGGTCAATCTGGAGGCAGACATTCTGGGTAAGTACGTCGAAAAGTTACTGCGAAAAGATACTCCCTCCATGGGACAAAATATTTCCTTTGATTTTCTGGCCGATCATGGCTATTAGCCTAGCTCCAGCCGCTGACCCGCCCCTTTTAAGATTTGCCCCAGACTTATTTACAAACCGTAATAGTTCGGTTAATGTAAGGATATACATACCTCGTTACCCCTGGCCTTAGGCCCCTACGGTAACTTTCTTTGTAAACCCGCACTTCTTACTATCATGACAACAACCCTTCAACAACAACGGAGCGCTTCCCTGGGGGAGCAGTTCTGTCAGTGGGTAACCAGCACCGAAAACCGCCTTTACATTGGCTGGTTCGGCGTATTGATGATTCCCACTCTGCTGGCTGCAACCGCTTGCTACGTAATCGCCTTCGTCGCCGCTCCTCCTGTGGACATCGACGGTATCCGTGAGCCGGTAGCGGGCTCCCTGATGTACGGCAACAACATCATCTCTGGTGCCGTTGTGCCGTCTTCCAACGCCATTGGTCTGCACTTCTACCCCATCTGGGAAGCGG
>JBEITR010000120.1:0-2296 GCA_040374765.1 Leptolyngbya sp. | reverse complement strand
TAAAGGGGGGACATAGGGTTCTCGGTTTTGAGTGGTATCTAACCTTAGAACTCTATGTTCCCCCTTGTGCTCAAAATGGCTCAAATCATTACACGACAAGCTATTCAGCCATTAGAAACCAACTTTTGTCAGTCAACCAGATCTTACGGACGTAGAAAATCATCGAAAAGCTCTTCCCTGAGCCCTGGGTGTGCCAGAACACCCCCAGTTTGCCGGCTTTGCTCTGCCGTTGTTGGACCGATGCGATCGCCCGGTTCACCCCGATAAACTGGTGGTTTTGGGCAATCACCTTAAATTCCTGCTTAGAAAAGAGAATAAAGTTCTCAAGGTAGTCGAGCAGCCTGGCGGGAGCACAAAGCCCATCGATCGCCCGCTCTAGGCTAGTACCCGATTGTTTAATCTGCTCTCGGTCAATTTTCTCCTTCTCGTCCTCCACCCGCAGCCAGTTGAAGAAGTAGTCCCACGTGGCGGTGAAGCTGCCGACTTTGGTTTCTAGGGCATTGGAGAGAATGCAGACGGCGTTGGGGTGGAAGAGTTGGGGAATGTCGCGCTTGTAGTGGTTAAGGTTGTCGTCAAAGGCATTTTTGACCTTGAGGTTGGAGTTCTTGAGTTCGATGAAAACCAGGGGTAAGCCGTTGATGTAGAGCAAAATATCCGGACGGCGGAAGCGGCGTTGCCCCTGAATCCAGAGTTGGGAGACGGCCAGAAATTCGTTAGCCCCACCAGGGCTGGCATCGTTAAAGTCGATCACCCGCACCCGGCCTGGTTCCCTTCGCCCCTGGGAATTTTCATACTCCACCGGAATGCCATTGCGAATCAGGCTGTCAATTTGGTAGTTGGCCTTGACCACCGACATCGCCGTTCGTGGCTGAGTCAAGCTGTTTACCGCCTGGTCAATGGCGGCCTCTGGCAGGGTTGGGTTAAGGCGCCGGGCCGCCGCCCTCAGGCGATCGCGAAAAATCACCTCCTGTTTACTGCAACGCCCCGAGCCATCCTTGAGGTCTTCTGGGTTGGGGGTGAAGCAGTTCAGCAGTTGAAAGCCGTAATCACGCTGAAGCTTCTGTAGGGTGGCTTGCTCGATCTGGTCTTCGGAGATAAAGTTGGCCATGGCAAGGGCTGCCGCTGAGGACAGAAGGGATCGGTCTATAGTCTATTTTTCCCGCAAGTAGCCCTAATATCCGGAAACTATCTGATTTTTCCCAGGAGTTTCTACCCAAAGGTGAAGGATTGGTCAAGGCCGCCAGGGTCTTTCCCTATGGTGTGAACCGGGCTGGCAGGTAGGTGAGACCCGGTGGAAAAAGTCATGGTTAGGCTTGACCCTGGGCTGGGGAGGGAGGATCGGTCGTGCTGGGGGGGAATTGGATATCGAGGTCTTCGAGGGAGAGTTTGCCGGAGATCAGGCGGGTGAGGAGGCGATCGCGGGTTTGTTGGAGATAATCCACGACACTTTTCAGCTTTTGTCTCTGATGAAATACTAATTTTGCTATCTCTGAATACTTGTCGATTAGGGGTTGAGGAGGCAAATAAAACTGATTCGAGTAAGCTTGTTTTCTATTAAGGCCAGGAACAGCAGCATCATTATTTATAAAACTCAAATTTTGAAGTAAAAAAAATAAAAAGAATAAACTAATTTTAGACCTGACAAAATAAACTGTATCAATGGGATAAAAACTCTGATCGGTCCAATGAACACTACCTACATTGCCCTTACGACCTACAATAATTCCAGGGCCATCGACCAGATATTTAGAATGCATTCCAACTACTCCACTTGAGCCAAAGACTGGATATTCTCCAGGAACTCTATCTTCCTCTTTTAATGCCTTACCATAAGCCAGCTCTACTACATCACCTAAAGTCATTATCTCCCAGCCTTCAGGGATGCCTTTATGAAAGGTGGTCTGCTCATGTCCTGGAAAACGCAGCCGTACAAACCATTCCCGGTAGATTTCCTCAGCCATTTTTTCCAGTAGGGCTATGCGGCGGGTGTTGTTTTCGATCAGGTCGTCATAGGCTGAAAGCACCGCTGCAATTTTCTTTTGCACAGGCAGCGGAGGGATTGAAACCTCAAATCTTGGAAAGTCAATCAATGGAATTCTATCAACCGTTGAACCTGAAAATATTTTGCTAGAAATCAAAGCTTTCCAATAATTTCCCAGAAAATAGTAAAGCAAAAATTTGGGAGCATCCCACTTTTGCGATGAGTACAATTGCTTAGAGACATGACAGCAAATTCCCGTCACACTATAGGCACTCATTGCCCTGTCATGCCATGAAACGCCTATCTCGAGAAGAG
>JBEITR010000119.1:0-2399 GCA_040374765.1 Leptolyngbya sp. | reverse complement strand
GAGAGACCCCCATCACTTTGCAGGCTTGAGACACGTTGCCGAGGGTCTTGGCCAGGTTTAACAGACCCAATTTGTTCTTCACAATCTTCTCTTGGGTATTCATGGTGACAATCCTAAGCCAGTACACGTTTGCGCGGAGTGTCAGATAAAGTCCTAGCTATCACATTGGTATCAAGTCCAATCATTCGCTGCTTCAGAGATGGCTGATTCCATATCCTCGAGGGATGCTGGTCGCATGCCAGGCCGATGGAGGATGCCGGATAGGGTTTCTACGGCGACGTTGAGGGGAAAGATTTTGACCTGACCGGTTTCGTCGATTACAAATTCGACTCGGCTGCCGCTCACCAGCCTGAGGTGCTGCCGAATTTCGTCGGGCAGAGTAATTTGTCCGGTATCGGTGACAGTGGTGCTGAGCATAACTATGACTAAGATGGCGGCAACTGAGTTATATCAAGATTTTAACCAGTGGCGAGAGGCTCGGTACAGGCAAGATAGGTGGAACTGCTGACAAGCAAGGGTTTTTTATCGTGGAGGCAAGGCCAGAGAGGGTTCTGCTGGGGAGACAGGGCGTGAGGGCTAGTCAGCCCGCATGGGAACCATAGTGCCAGTCGGTGAGAAAGCCCTGGTTAGCGGCGAGGGTGATCAGGGAGGGTAGGGTTTTTTCGTAGGCGTTGCGGAGTCGTTCCAGGTTGAGCAGGTCGTGGTGGGTGGCGAGGCCGAGGTGGTGGAGGTAGGGTTCGACCTGTTTGTTCCACTGGGCGGGGGGTAGGGTGGCGTGGGTAATGGTGAGGCCCTGGTGTTGAAGGCGATGGAAGTGGGCCAGGTAGGGGTGGGCGGGGATTTTGTTGGATTTGGCGGAGTTGACCTCCGGCAGGGTGGGAATCAGGTTCCAGAGTTGGTCGTGGGCGACGAAGGACCAGGGCAGGTAGTGATCGAGGGAGAAGCGTTGTGGGGTGAGGGGTTGGCCTGAGTAGATGCAGTGTAACTGCTGGTGGGTGAGCACCTGGCTCCAGTAGTTGGTTTGGGTTTTGAGGGAGTCGCGTTTGCTGGGCATGAACAGTTTGCTGGCGATCGCAGGGGTGTTGGGGTTGCGTTTTTGCATGTAGGTGAGCCATTCCCAGGCGGCCCAGCGGCGGATGATGGGGTCGTGCTGTTGCAGGTAGTGGAGCCAATCGGGGTGGGGGATGATGCCCTGGCAGGTTTTGTATTCGGTGCTGTCAAAGCGGTAGAGGGGGCGGCGGCGGTCAAAGTGGCGGTCGGCGATGGCGGGCATGGCCACGTCTAGCTGGTTGCCCTTGCCCCGGCTGACGGCCCCCAGGTCGGCCTCGAGGAAGGGGATGATCAGGCGAAAGGGGACGTAGCGGCGCAGGTGGGTAATAGTGTCTTTCAGGTCCTGGCGGGCGATCGCCTGTCTGAGTAGGGTTTTGTCGGGGTCTTTGAATTGAACTACGGGGGCTTCCACCACCAGGGCGAGGGCGTCGAGTTGCTGGGCGATTTTGTCTTGACTACCGAAGGATAGTTTGAAATAGCTATGGGGAAACCAGGCATTGGCCAGCATTTCGACGATTAAATCGAAAAAGGCGATCGGGCTGGTGGGCTGGAAGTGGTGACGGCGGAGAATATCCAGCAGGGAGAGGAAGAAGAGTGATTTGTAGGAGTTGGTGGTGTCGTTGAATAACCGGGCCAGGGCGGGGATGTTGAGGGAGTCGCTGGGGGGTAGGGGGGTGGGGGGAGAAATAATAGAGGGGGCATCCTCCAGGTAAAGCTGAATAAAGTCTTCAGCGGCCTGGGGGTTAAGCTGATGCAGGGTGCTGATCAGGGCGGCCAGGCGATCGGCGGGGGGGTCGATATGCCCCTGGAGCCAGGCGGCGAAGGTAGCGGTGGGGATCTGGAGGGCGGTGGTGAGTTGGGTGGGGGTGATGGGGTAGGTGGTGAGGATATGGTGGAGAGCGGTGCTTGCTTTTGTCATGGGGGAGATGGGGGGTGTTCAGGAAACCGTGCTGGGTCAGGCTGAAACTATTGATTTCTCGTTGCCAAAACCAGGGTTTACGGAAAATTCTGATCACTCTTTAGCAGTTAAAACGAGGCGAGATAACGCCCAAGATCAGAAGCGGGCTGAATATTTGGAATTGGCGGTTCCCTCCGCTCCCGTCTTCTGCATCTTGATGTTAGGCCCCCTTCGCATCGCCAGTGGAGTGAGTTTCGAAATATTCCTTCAGCACAGCATCCATACGAGGTTGCCAACCAGTTCCAGAAGCCCTGAAAAAGACAATAACCTCAGGACGGTACTGGTCTGTTAAGAGGAGATGCATCTAAACCCTGACATGCAAAGGATTTCCTGGGTAGATAAGGGGCGAGAGCAGAGGCCGATGGCCATCGCTGGAGTCGTCTGTTTAGCT
>JBEITR010000053.1:0-21360 GCA_040374765.1 Leptolyngbya sp. | reverse complement strand
TGCGGGCCTATGACTTTGTTTCCCAGGAGCTTCGGGCCGCTGAAGACCCTGAATTTGAGACCTTCTACACCAAGAACATTTTGTTGAACGAAGGTATTCGGGCCTGGATGGCACCCACCGACCAGCCCCATGAGAAGTTTGTATTCCCCGAAGAGGTACTGCCCCGTGGTAACGCTCTCTAGTAATTCTTTTATTGCCGGTCGCGATCAACCTTCCACAGGCTTTGCCTGGTGGTCTGGTAACGCCCGCTTGATCAATTTGTCTGGTAAATTGCTGGGCGCCCACGTGGCCCACGCTGGTCTGATTGTTTTCTGGACCGGGGCCATGACTTTGTTTGAAGTCGCCCACTTTGTTCCAGATAAGCCTCTCTATGAGCAAGGCTTCATTCTCCTTCCCCACCTGGCTACCCTGGGTTGGGGTGTGGGCCCTGGCGGTGAAGTCATTAACACCTTCCCCTACTTTGTGGTTGGTGTACTGCACCTAATCTCCTCCGCCGTACTTGGTCTGGGCGGGGTTTACCACGCCCTTCGTGGACCTGAAATACTGGAGGAATATTCCTCTTTCTTTGGCTACGACTGGAAAGATAAGAATCAGATGACCAATATTATTGGGTATCACTTGATTCTTCTCGGCTGTGGCGCCCTGTTGTTAGTGCTAAAGGCCTGCGTCTTTGGCGGTGTTTATGACACTTGGGCTCCTGGCGGTGGTGATGTTCGGTTGATTACCAATCCCACCCTGAATCCGGCTGTGATCTTCGGCTACCTACTTCGTTCTCCCTTTGGAGGCGAAGGCTGGCTGATTGGGGTCAACAACATGGAAGACATCATTGGTGGTCACATTTGGGTTGGTCTCATCTGTATCGCCGGTGGCGTTTGGCACATTTTGACGACTCCCTTTGGTTGGGCGCGACGGGCTTTGATCTGGTCTGGTGAGGCTTATCTCTCCTACAGTTTGGGAGCTCTGTCCTTGATGGGCTTTATCGCTTCCTGCTACGTCTGGTTTAACAATACGGCCTATCCCTCTGAGTTCTACGGTCCTACCAACGCTGAGGCGTCCCAGGCTCAAGCCATGACTTTCTTAGTTCGTGACATGCGTCTAGGGGCTAACATCGGGGCTGCCCAGGGTCCTACTGGTCTGGGTAAGTACCTGATGCGTTCTCCTACTGGGGAAATCATCTTTGGTGGTGAGACCATGCGCTTTTGGGACTTCCAAGGTCCCTGGTTGGAACCCCTACGGGGTCCCAACGGTCTCGACCTGGATAAACTCACCAATGATATTCAGGACTGGCAGGTGCGGCGGGCAGCTGAGTATATGACCCATGCTCCCAACGCTTCGATCAACTCTGTTGGTGGCGTGATTACCGAAATCAACTCCGTCAACTTTGTTAATCCCCGTCAGTGGTTGTCTACCTCCCACTTCGTCCTGGGCTTCTTCTTCCTAATTGGTCACCTCTGGCACGCTGGTCGGGCTCGGGCGGCTGAAGCGGGCTTTGAGAAGGGCATTGATCGGGAATCAGAACCCGTATTGGCTATGAGTGATCTTGATTAGGATTATCTGCCAATAAGGTCATGTACCTGAGAAAAGCTCCTGCCTTGAGGCAGGAGCTTTTTTATTGACACCCCATCCCTAGCCCCCTACAAGAGCAGGAAGGCAAGCTAGACTGCAGACCCAGTCTTAGGTTTCACCGATCCGCCCGATCTTCAGCGCTGTGGCCAAAGCTATACTAAAACATTACTGACGATAGCCTTTTTACCGCCGATTATCTCCTGACTGAAAGGAGCCTGCTATTTCCGACCCGACTAATTGGTGAGATCTGCCCATGGACAATGAGGATCATCCCAATCTCGACCAAGATGCCACAATTCAACCCCTGTCCCATCTGATCTTTAACCAGATGGCTGCTGCCCAGGTAATTGATTCTACCGGTGCAGTGGTACGGGAATTGGTGGAAAATGCTCTGGATGCCCAGGCAACTCGTATTACCCTAGACCTGTGGCCTGAAACAGGGCGCATACAGTTGGCCGATAATGGTGTTGGTATAACCCAGGCTAACTTGACCTTGGCGGCTACCGCCCATAGCACCAGTAAAATTCATAACCCATCAGACCTCTGGGAAATTCGTACCCTTGGTTTTCGGGGCCAGGCCCTCTATAGCCTGGCTCAATTGGGGCAGCTTACTCTATGCAGCCGGTCTCGATCCCTAGCTAGTGGCTGGCAGGTTACCTACTCCCACCAGGGTGAGCCAACTGCTCTCAAGCCTATCGCCATGGCTCCCGGTACTATCGTCACGGTGGCTGAACTATTTTATCCCTGGCCTAGTCGGTGTCGGCAGATGCCTATTCCATCTCATCAATTGCGCCAGGTACAGCAGGTGATTTACCATGCCGCCCTTTGTCATCCCCAAGTTACCTGGAGGGCTCGCCTGAACGATCGCCCCTGGTTTTCCCTGACTCCGGGACCATCGGCGCAGGCGATCCTGACCCAGATCTTGCCCTCAGTATCCCCCTCCGATCTGCGAGAGAATTCCGATCAGATTACCTGGGCCGGGCCTTCAACTACCGCCACACCCCCATCGACAGTCACCTGTTACGGGTTGATTGGCCTGCCCGATCGTAGCCATCGGCCCCGATCCGACTGGGTTAAGGTAGCTATTAACGGTCGGATGGTGGCCTTACCCGAACTAGAGCAGGCTCTGGTGCAAAGTTTTCGCTACACCCTGCCCCGCCACCGTTATCCCCTTTGCTTTGTCCATCTCCGAATTCCACCCCACCACATTGACTGGCATCGCAGTCCCGATAAATCCAGGCTATACCTGCAGGATTTAGACCTCTGGACAGAGAAGGTTCAAGCCCAGATCAAGTCATTAATTGGGTACAGCCCCAGCGATGACACCCAGCTATACCAGCCCCTGACCGATTGGATTAAGGCTACAGAGCCCCAGGCTATCTATCAAGTTCCCGGGGAAGAAAACCTAGCCTTGTCCGATCGCCCTTCCGACAATCCCCTCCCTCCGTCCCTGATTGCTATTGGCCAGATTCACAACCGCTATATTCTGGCGGAACAATCGGATGGACTCTGCCTGATCGAACAGCACATTGCCCATGAACGGGTGATCTACGAGCAACTACAGGACCGTTGGCAGGTAGTCCCCCTGGCCGTGCCGGTAGTGCTGGATAATCTATCCCCTAATCAGGTGGATCAATTACACCGACTGGGGCTGACCGCAGAGGAGTTTGGCCCGCAGCGCTGGGCAATTCGTAGTGCCCCTGCTGGCCTCAGCGATCGCCCAGACTTGACCGAAGCCCTGCTGGACATCAGTCGGGGCGGCGCTATGGACAAGGCGATGGTGGCAATCGCCTGTCGCACTGCAATTCGTAATGGTACACCCCTGACTCTGACAGAAATGCAGACTTTATTAGCGGACTGGCAACGCACCCGCCATCCCCGCACCTGCCCTCACGGTCGCCCTATTTGCCTGACCCTGAGGGAAACTAGTCTAGCTCGTTTCTTTAAACGTCATTGGGTGATTGGCAAAAGCCATGGAATTGAATAGTCTGTCCCAACCCGCCTGACCTTTGAGGCAAAAACTATAGCTTAATCTTTTTCAATGTACTGGCGTACATCGTTGAGATCGATGTAGCGATCGGTAGCATTGCGTAGTTCTCGGGCAATCATACCCTCCGTAGAGACAACGGTAATGTGGGTACTCTTAGATCGCAACAGCTCAATGGCTCGTTCAAAGTCACCATCACCACTGAAGAGAACAACCTGGTCGTACTGGTCAACGGTATTGAACATGTCGATAGCAATTTCAATATCAAGGTTAGCCTTTTGCGAGTAGCGACCGGAGGCATCGTCGTAATACTCTTTGAGAATTTTTGTGCGCACAGTGTAGCCTAGGCTGATCAGAGCATCACGAAAGCCCCGCTGATCCTGAGGATCTTTCAAACCGGTATACCAGAAGGCATTAACTAAAGTAGCTCCTCCCTCTACGGTCAAAAAGTATTCTAGAACTCGTTTGGGGTCAAAAAACCAACCGTTCTTTTGCTGAGCATAAAACATATTGTTTCCATCTACAAAGATGGAAAGTCGCTTTAAACCGTTCCTATAGTACATAAAGACTCAAAATTAAAAATTCAAATAAAAGAAATTTAGATAAACCAGGTTGACCGAACACCTTTCAGAAACACTAGAGGATCGAGGGTTATCAAGCCAATTAATTGGAGCCAGCTGGGAAGCTTGGGAAAGGAACTTTAGAGTTGAAGGAGATGAGGCCTGAAAATCACCTTCATTCAAAGAAAATCCAATCAAGAAGAAAAACAGTTTTTCTATCAGCAAAAACCCGAGAAGATCAAAAGCACTGATTTTCAAGGTTAGATAAACCAAGATAAAGATTGGTTATTGCTTAGACTGTTGCTTCTGCTTCCTTAATCAATCTGCATCAAAATAATCGACGAGAATAGTATTCCCACAAGGTATACGAAAAGTAGACTCACCTGAGTAGTATGTAAGTTCAGTAGTTTAGCTGTTCTTCACAGAAAAATCTAGCCTGCAGGAAACATAATTTTCATCAAACGAAGAAGTCGGGGAAAAAGGGTGTTCATAGGTAGCGAAATTAACATAGTGCAGGGGAAGCTTCTCAGTCATGGAAACCCTTAAGGTATCTCAGGGTGTAGCTCGGTACTTTACCTTGGGTTTCAAACAGGTTCGCAAGGAGCAACCTTCTATGAAAGAGGGATGGATAGGAGAGAATCATAGGAAAATAAAAATAAAACTACTATGAAGCTTATAGACGTAACTATCGTCAGCAAACGATAGCCCTACAATACTTACCACATAGCTACAACTGAAGTTGAGCTAAATAGCAAGATTCATTTATATAACGAAGGAATTATAATCAAGCTACTATATTGAGTCCCTGGACTAATCCACAGGCATTAATTTATACAACCTTACTTCTTATTATATATACTCTGCAGCCTATTGTAAGGAGGATTTCAGTTTTGTCTGTAAAGGTTGGGGCACTTCAGTTAAAAATCGGTACCCCGTAGCAATCTCAATACGATGGATAGAGGTTTGATAGGTATGCCAGTCATGGCTAATTTTATTGCTGTTGGGCATATCTACGGCAATCACCTGGGTCCGGGGGGTAAGTCCCAGTCGACCATTGGCTAGGCGATCGTAGATGATAATAATTTTCCATAGTCGAGAGGGGACCGTAACCCCTTGTATATCAGCGACTTGTTTTTTACCGTAGGCTCCGGCAAAGATATGAAGGCTACGGTGCTGATCATGAACTAAACTGCGAGCGTAGATTTCTAGTTCGCGCCAGGGTCCCCGATTGTTAGCAGGGGCCTGGGGTACGATGTTGGTCATAACAAAGGTGGCACTGTTGTCGAGGCTATTGCGGGTGCGATCGCCAGAGGGCACCACATGACCTCGATCATAGTGACTACGACTATAGTCCTCCGGGGTCACCTGGTAAAAACTGGAAGGGAGGTTTCGATCAGGGCGAAAGTCTTCCTGACGATCTACCGTACCCAGCCAGGTACGATCTAATTCCCAACTGGCCCAGTCTAGAATCTGTCGATCGCTATCGTAGGCCAACACATATTGGGGCCGCTCCAACAGGTAGTTTTTGGGGTTCTTGGTGCTAGCGTGGCTGGGGTTACCCAAAACGAGATGGGGATTTTTAGAGTGTGGAGGAGCTGGATCCATAGGCGGTAGGGTAGGCGGCAGTCCATCACAGGCGCGCCGGTTACCGTCCTCATCCAAACCGTAGACATCTCCTGGAAAGGCCTCCAGGACTGCTTGAGCCTGGGTTTGACTGAGAAAATCCCCACAGTTGCAGTCATCATTGACACAGGGAGGCAGATCGGTGGTGTCAATCTTTCCTTTCCCCATTCCTATCAGGTGACTAAAATCGCCACAGCCGACTGCCAGCAGGCTAATCAGGCATAGCAAAAGAGAAGGTTTGACTCGGAAAGGTTGCATAAGACCCCCAGTAGCTATAACAATGGAATGGTTTGTCACCCTATCCCTTCCCCTCCCTGGGGATACTCCCTGGTTGTCGCCTTTACCTGCGAAGGACTTGGTGAGTTATGGGTTAGGTTGCCCATGGAGTTGAGTTCCTAACCGCTGAGACGCAATCAGAATCGGATTTGATCATGCTGAAACAAGTCATTTCTAAGTTCCAGGCCAGATTTCCCGCCCCTGCGGTCCATGCCCACTGCGATGGTCCTTGCGGCGTTTACGATCCTTCCTCAGCCCGGGTTGCCGCCGAGGCTGTGGTTTCCATGACCAAAAAACTCATTGATTTGCAACCACCTGCCCCTGGAGATAAGGCGGCAACGGTTGCCTATAACAATACCCTGTCCCGTTATATCGCGATCAAAGAAGAGCAGGCCCAACTTGCCAAGGAAGAGTTGCTGATTCTTTGGACCGATTATTTTAAACCTGTTCATCTGGAGCAGTTTCCTGATTTACACGATACTTTCTGGAAGGCGGCTAAACTTTGCTCAGCCTGCAAGGTTGAGGTCAGCCTGCAGCACGCCACTGAACTGATGGAGGCGATCCAAAAGATTCATGGGATATTTTGGGCTACGAAGAACCGAGACGTTGCCTGGTATACGGCCAGCTAGATCCGTAATTTTCTAAGGATCGGGGAGGTACAGTTTTGTACCTCCATTTTTGTAGTAATGGAGCAAAGGGGAGTCAGGACGCCGAGCCAGCCTTACCTTCCCACCCCGATCCTCTGTCCCCAGTCGGCTGACCAAAGCCCTACCCTTGCTCCCACCTTGTTTCCTGCTTCCCCACCGGATCAGTTACGTTTTAGCCAGCTCCTGGACTTGGTTCTCTGGCTTTTAGGGCGACGGCGACGCCTCCGGGTGGTAGGGGAGTCTATGGTTCCCCTCTTGCGACCAGGGGAGGAAGTTTTGATCAACCCCCGTAGCTACGGCCACACCCCTCCCCAGCCTGGAGATTTAGTGGTGGCGGAGCATCCTGGGCGACCCGGTCTGGAGCTCATCAAATGGGTGGTGTATGGCCAGGGGGATAACTATTTTATTGCGGGTATTAATCTTGCAGCCAGTACGGATAGTCGCAGCTTTGGCCTGGTACACCGGAAAAAACTACTGGGTAAGGTCGTCTGTCGTTTTCCCTAGGGTTTAACCGCAGGGAAGCGGTTTTCCCATCATGGGCTTATAGCTCCTATCATTTTTTGTAAAGCCGCCGATGGCCCCTGGCCCCCTATAATTATTAATAGAGATTAGGCTTTGTATAGCCGTAGCCACGGTTGACAGGGTGAAGGGCTAGCTAGAACGTCTACCCAGCCTCGGTTTTGACCAACTCTGTCCCCAGCCTGCTAGCCAAAGCTGAAGTAGAGCTTTGGTAATCGGTTTAGGCCGTTGTTTTCCCTGGTTCCGCAGCATATTTTTCCGGCAGATTTCTTTTAAGCATTTGCCTTTTGTGATAAGGACATACATCACCATGACTACACCTAGCAATATTGATAACAGTAATTCTGAAACCCCAGCAGCGACTAGCTCTGCCTCTACCCGATCCAGTCGGGCTAAGCAAAATACCCGGACTGGCGGCGAGTTGGTGAAGGCGGAACACCATGGTGCAGTGATTGTCCTGGACGATAATACCCGTTTGGTAGAAACCGATACCCTACCTAACCATCGCCCCATTGCCTTAAGCACATTCCAAGTGGTGGGCAGTCTTGATCGGGCTGGTGATCGTCCCATCGCCGCCAATACCTTCAAAATTGCCACTACCGACACTCTGCCGGGTCATCGTCCTGTAGCCGTTAGTGATCTACCCATCGCCGATCTCCATGTTCTGCCTGGCGATCGCCCCATTGCCCCCAACGATGTGGTGGATCCTCCTGTAGCCATTTTAATGGGCTACCTGGACTAAACATCTCTCCTCTACAGCTGTGATGTAGACCCCGATGGCGATGCTTGAACCGACGCCGCAGAATGATTATCAGGCGGATCATATCCATTATCTGCGTTGCAGCTTTCGTCGTCGTCTGGGCAAGGACCTGGTTGATCCAGCTCTGACCCCCCAGGAAGCGGCCAGGGTAATTTACCATGCCCCCTACGTAGTGGTCTCCCACGGGGTGGGGGCCGATCCCATTTTTAACTATGGTAACCAGGCCGCCCTGCAATTGTTTGCCATGGGTTGGTCAGAGTTTATCGCCCTACCTTCGCGCCAGTCCGCTGAGCTACCCGATCAGGCAGAACGGGCTCAAATTTTGGCCACAGTGACGGCCCAGGGTTTTATTGAACACTATGGGGGGATTCGGATCGACCGTACCGGTAGACGCTTCCGCATTCAGGATGTGACGGTCTGGAACCTGGAGGATAACCAGGGAGTGGACTACGGTCAGGCGGCCCTCTATAGCCAGTGGGAGTATCTCTAATCCTCCTGCCCTCTAGCTATGGGCGACTGGGTTGCGGACTGTGAATAAACTCCAGGGGAGGGATTAAGGGAATCCACTTAGTTTGATAAGATGAAAAGTTTGTAAAGTACCCCCTGTCTGTGGAGAAGGAGAATGTCATGGCCCGTATGTACTACGACAGCGATGCCAATTTAGATTTACTCAATGGCAAGACCGTAGCCGTTGTTGGCTATGGCTCCCAGGGCCATGCCCATGCTCTCAACTTAAAAGATAGCGGCGTCAATGTCATTGTGGGGTTATACGAAGGGAGCCGTTCCATTGCCAAGGCAGAGGCTGCCGGTCTGACGGTTAAGCCAGTTGCTGAGGCGGTTAAGCTGGCGGACTGGGTAATGATTTTGCTACCGGATGAGGTGCAGAAAGCCATTTACAAGCAAGCCATTGAACCCAATCTGGAGGCGGGCAATGTATTGCTGTTTGCCCATGGATTTAATATTAATTTCGGCCAGATCCTACCTCCCGCCGACGTGGATGTGGTGATGGTGGCACCTAAGGGGCCAGGGCACCTGGTTCGTCGTACCTACGAGGAAGGACAGGGGGTGCCCTGTTTGTTCGCGGTACAGCAAGATGCTACCGGTCAGGCCCGCGATCGCGCCATGGCCTACGCTAAGGGCATTGGGGGTACCCGCGCTGGAATTTTAGAAACCACCTTTCGGGAAGAAACGGAAACCGACCTGTTCGGTGAGCAGGTGGTACTTTGCGGCGGGCTGAGTGAGTTAATTAAGTCTGGCTTTGAAACCCTGGTGAACGCCGGCTATCAGCCAGAACTGGCCTATTTTGAGTGTCTTCACGAAGTCAAACTGATTGTTGACCTGGTGGTAGAAGGGGGGTTGGCTAAGATGCGCGATAGTATCTCCAACACCGCTGAGTACGGTGACTATACCAGAGGTCCACGGATTATTACCGACGAGACCCGGACAGAAATGCGCAAAATTCTCAAGGAGATCCAAACGGGTCAGTTTGCCCGGGAATTCGTACTAGAAAATCAGTCGGGTAACGCTGGCTTTACCGCCATGCGTCGTCGGGAGGCTGAGCATCCCATCGAAGCAGTTGGCAAAGACCTGCGGGCTATGTTTAGCTGGTTGAAGAAAGTTTAAGGGGCAGGGACCTAGCCCGGTCCTGTCGTCCCAACCTACCTGAATACCTGAAAGCGAGAAGTGGGCATGGCGCGTAGCTGGCTAATTGGACTCTGTAGTTGCCTGGTGGTCCTGGCCCTTGGTCTGGGTATCCATCCTGTAGGGGCTGCCGTGCCCCTACAGCCGCGGCCTACGGTGATAGGATTGCCAGATTGGCCAGCCCAGAGCTCTGAACCGGTTCTGGGTAAGATCCTGAAACAAGAGCCGGTAGATCCTCAGGTGCCCTTGGCGGAGGGCCCATCCGATCCGGTGGCCCCTCGCCAGGTCCAGGCCCTAGCCCATCCCACTAACTACGGCGATCGCTTCCTCACCGATGCGAAGGGTCAGCCCGTCCATAATGAATTTATTGTGGTGCTGCACGAAACCGTAGCATCGGCCCAGAGCGCCCTAAATTTATTTCGTACTCCCCACCCTAGGGATCAGGATCAGGTCAGCTACCACAGTCTGATTGGTCGAGATGGCACAATTTATTACATTGTGCCCCCCGAGAAGCGGGCCTTTGGGGCTGGTAATTCGGTTTTTAATGGTCCTGACGGGCCAGAAACCGTTTTGACCAACGCCAGTTTACCCCCCTCAGTAAATAATTTTGCCTACCATGTCTCCCTGGAGACCCCCAAAGATGGGTTGAATAATCGTTCGAGTCACAGCGGCTATACCCAGGCTCAGTACAATTCCCTGGCCTGGCTGCTGGCTCAGACGACCATTCCCGACAGCCGTATTACCACCCATCAGGCTGTGGATCGTTCTGGCACCCGCCACGATCCTCGCAGTCTCAATTTGCAGCGCTTCCTAGCCCTATTACGGCGTTATCCCAGTCGCACTGAACTGGTGGGCTAACCTAAATCCATAACCGTTATCCTGGGATGGGAAACCCTAGGGCCAGAGTCAACCCAGTATGACCACCGATTATCAACCTTCCTTACTATCTGATGCTGATCTACGGGCGGCCGATCTATCCTCTGCCTATGGAGCCCCGGTCAAGTCCAGCCTGACTGAAGCTGAGTTACAAACCTGGAAGCAGCGGGTAGCCAGCTATCAGGAGCGGCTGCGATTGTCTGGAGATGGTGACCAGGGCACCCTATTTGAGGTGGAGGAATCTCCGGCTAAAGCCATTGACCCCTTTAGCCTCACCCCCCAAAATGCTGAATTCTGGCGAGAATCTTCCCAGGAATCTGGGGTACCGGCCCTTTACTTTGTAGTAGATCACCAGGTTCCCCTCCTGCTCTACATCGGTGAAACGGTCAAATCTAACCAGCGATGGCAGGGGGTACACGACTGTAAACGCTACATTCTCCAGTATGTTGAGGCCCATCGGGGCTATGGGCTGGCGGTATCGGTCAACATTGGATTTTGGCCCCACGCGGCCAGCCAGCGTAAAACTCGTCAGGCCCTGGAGGCCGAATTGATTCGACGCTGGCGATCGCCTTTTAACAAGGAAAACTGGACCCTCTGGAGCACTCCCTTTGTGGGCGGCAAGCTATAGATCGAGACCCCCTATCCTACTGGCAAGCCGTAGCAACTTTTCTGGTTTAATCGAGGTTATGACCCTAGCCCCAGACAACGGCGCGGAGGCGAGCCGGAATGCCTATCCAGTCCTAGCTTTGACCCATCTACCCGGGGCTCAGCCGGCTGGTCAAAGCTAAAATTCAATCCAGCCCTGGCCCAAGATAGGCAGAGAGGTGAAATACTTTTAATGGCAGATAATTGCGGATGGTGAAGGGTGGATTGAGGCAGACATGTAGACGTGGCAATCCATCTCAGACGGCTGACTAAACCCAGGAGCGGCAATTAATGATTAAACAGGCTAGAAGTAGACGGATTTCCCGGGCCCGACTACTGCGCTGGTTATTGCAGGAGGACCGCCACGGTAAAGGGGGGCAGGTGATCCAGCACCCCTGGTGGCAGGTGATGTGCCTGACCGGGGTAGACTATTTTTCTACCCTGGGTTATCAACCCGGGATTGCGGCTTTGGCGGCGGGTTCCCTGGCCCCCCTGGCAACCCTGATTCTGGTCATGCTCACCCTGTTCGGAGCCCTACCCATCTATCGGCGGGTGGCCTCCATGAGCCCCCATGGCGATGGCTCCATTGCCATGCTGGAGCACCTCCTATCCTGGTGGCAGGGAAAGTTTTTTGTCCTGTGCCTGCTGGGGTTTGTGGCCACTGACTTTATCATTACCATTACCCTGTCGGCCGCCGATGCGACGGCCCACATTATTGAAAATCCCCTAGTGCCGGCTTTTCTCCACGGTCAGGAAGTAGCCTTGACTTTGCTGCTGGTGGGAGTGCTGGCGGCAGTTTTCCTGAAGGGTTTTCGGGAGGCGATTGGGCTGGCGGTATTACTGGTGGGGATTTATTTGTTCCTCAATCTAATTACCATTACCGTTGGCATCAGGGAAATTGTCCACCATCCAGTGATGCTGCAGGATTGGCGATCGGCTTTGCTCACCAGCCACGGTAATCCTTTCATGCTTCTGGTGATGGCAGCCCTGGTGTTTCCCAAGTTAGCCTTGGGTCTATCGGGGTTTGAAACCGGGGTAGCGGTTATGCCCCTGGTCAAGGGCCATGGCAGAGACACGGAGGAGTCCCCCCAGGGGCGGATTCAAAATACCTACCGCCTGCTGACCACAGCGGCGGTGATTATGAGTTTCTTTCTAATTACCAGTAGTTTGGTAACCACCCTGTTGATTCCTACCCAGGAGTTTCTTCCCGGTGGGGCCGCCAATGGTCGGGCCCTGGCCTACCTGGCCCATAGTTCACTGGGGGGTGGGTTTGGTACCCTCTATGACCTCAGTACCATTTCCATTCTTTGGTTTGCGGGGGCTTCTGCCATGGCGGGCTTGCTCAATATCGTGCCCCGCTACCTGCCCCGTTACGGCATGGCCCCCAGTTGGACCCTGGCGACTCGTCCCCTGGTATTGATTTTTACCCTGATTGCCTTTGTGGTTACCATTATCTTTCGAGCCAATGTGGAGGCCCAGGGGGGGGCCTACGCCACGGGGGTACTGGTATTGATGAGCTCAGCCTCCTTTGCAGTGACCCTGGCGGCTCGCCGTCAGCGATCGCGCTTGAGCATGATGGTTTTTGGTCTGATTACGGTGGTTTTTCTCTACACCACCATTACCAATATTATTGAGCGTCCCGACGGGGTTAAAATTGCTGCCTTCTTCATTGGCACCATCATTGTCACCTCCTTAATTTCTCGGGTATGGCGATCAACGGAACTGCGGGTGGGACGAATTGAGGTGGATGAAACGGCCCAGCGCTTTATTCAGGAAGAGAGCGAACACGTTATTCGTCTGATTGCCAATCGTAAGCAGGACGGGGATGAGCAGGAATACTTTTTGAAGCAGAATGAGGTGCGGGAAGATAACCATATTGCCCCCACCGATCCCATCCTGTTTTTAGAGATCCAGGTTTCCGATGCTTCGGAGTTTGTCGGTACCCTCTATTTAGAGGGGGTACAGGTGGGCGATTACCGCATTCTTCGAGCCCGGGGCGCAGCCGTACCCAATGCGATCGCCGCCATTCTCTTTCATATTCGCGATCAAACCGGCAAGCTCCCCCACGCCTACTTTGGCTGGATTGAAGGAAACCCCATCCAGTACCTATTGCGGTTCATCCTGTTTGGCGAGGGAGACATCGCCGTGGTTACCCGGGAGGTGATTCGCACGGCGGAGAAAAACGTTTCCCGCCGTCCGGTGATCCATGTGGGTGGCTAGGTTAAGGCTAGTCTCAGGGATCCTTGCAGCCTAGCCCCAAGGTTTCCCCAGGAAATCATGACAGAGTGAGGAAAAGGACCATTTTTGACTCAAGATAGTCATAGGGAATAGCAAGGAGAATAGTAACGTGGTTGCCCCTCTCACCACTGCCCAGCCCCATACCTCCCCCTATGAAGCCGACACCCAGGCGATCGCCAGGGCGCTGCTGAGTGCAACCCGCGAAAAGAAGAATCTATTGGCCCAGATGCGTGACCAGATGCGCTGGGACGATAAGATCATGGACTTTGCCATGGGTAATCCGGGCCTGAAGGTACAACTATTTCGCTTCATTGATGCCCTGCCAGCCTTACGGAGTAAAGCAGAAATTGCCCGCCATTTGCAGGAGTACCTGACGGTGGAGGCGGTGGAACTGCCCGGTGCCCTCAAGGGCCTGCTGAACTTTTCTAATCCCGACTCGGTGGCGGGCCAACTGGCGGCCACCACCGTCGCCCCAGCGGTGGAAACCCTGGCCTACCGCTATATTGCTGGGGAGACCATCGACAAAGCCATCCGGGCGATCGAGCGGATGCGCAAGGACCACCTGGCTTTTACCATGGATTTGCTGGGGGAAGCGGTGATTACGGAGTTGGAGGCCCAGGCTTACCTGCAGCACTACCTGGACTTAATGGCTCAGCTGTCCCAAGCCGCCCAGGCTTGGAAGACCGTCGAGGCGATCGACCAGGCCGGTGATAAAGCTCTGGCAAAGGTGCAAGTTTCGGTAAAGCTGACCGCCTTTTACTCCCAGTTTGATCCCCTCGATGCCCAGGGCAGTGGAGCCCAGGTCAGTCAGCATATTCGCACCCTGCTGCGGCGGGCTCAGGAGTTGGGGGCGGCGGTCCACTTTGACATGGAGCAGTACCGCTATAAGGCTCTGACCCTATCTATCCTCAAGGATATTCTGATGGAGGCAGAGTTTCGCCAGCGTGACGATATCGGTGTAACCCTCCAGGCCTACCTAAAGGATAGCTACAACGACCTGAAGGACCTGGTCCTCTGGGCCAAAGATCGGGGAACTCCGGTGACGGTACGCCTGGTTAAGGGAGCCTACTGGGATCAGGAAACCATTACCGCCCGCCAGAACGGCTGGCCGAGTCCGGTCTACAGCCAGAAAGTATCCACCGACGCCAACTTTGAGCGGATGACCCGGCTACTGCTGGAGAACCACGCCCATCTCTACGCCGCCATTGGTAGCCACAATGTGCGGTCCCAGGCTCAGGCCATGGCGATCGCCAGGCACCTAGCCATTCCCCATCGGTGCATCGAACTCCAGGTGCTCTACGGCATGGCCGACAAGCTGGCTAAGGCCCTTGCCGATCAAGGCTTTCGGGTGCGAGTCTATGCGCCCTTCGGCGATCTCATTCCAGGTATGTCCTACCTGATTCGACGCCTGTTAGAAAATACGGCCAATAGCTCCTTTCTACGACAAAACCAGGAGCAGGTATCGGTTGATCAGCTGTTGGCCCCGCCAGTTATGGCGGCGATCGATGGGGACTTGCCAGCCCCCGCCCCGGAGTCGGTCTTACCTTTTCACAACACCCCCGATACCGACTTTTCCCGAGCTACCCAGCGCACGGCAGCGGCCGCCGCCTTGAAGGCCGTGCAACAGCAACTGGGGCAACGCTACAGCCCGATTATCAATGGCGAAGCCGTCCACACCGACAGCCACATCGACTCAAACAACCCCGCCCAACCCCAACAACTGGTGGGGCGAGTGGGCCTGGCCAGTCAGACCCAGGCCGATCAGGCCCTTGCCGCTGCCCAAACCGCCTTTCCAGCCTGGGCCGCCACCCCCGTCCCCGCCCGGGCGGCGATCCTGCGGCGAGCCGCCGACATGATGGCGGCCCGTCGTCACGAACTCAACGCCTGGATGGTGTACGAGGTAGGTAAACCCCTGGGGCAGGCAGATCCAGAAGTGTCAGAAGCGATTGATTTTTGTCGCTACTACGCTGACGAAATGGAACGGCTGGATCGGGGCTACGCCTACGACTACCCCGGCGAAACCAATCATTACCGCTACTTTCCCCGAGGCATTGCGGTGGTAATTGCACCCTGGAACTTTCCCCTGGCGATCGCTACGGGTATGACGGTGGCGGCCCTGGTGACCGGCAACTGCACCATCCTCAAGCCAGCGGAAAACTCGGCGGTGATTGCCGCCAAACTGGCGGAAATTTTAATTGAAGCGGGGTGTCCCCCTGGGGTATTCCAGTATCTACCGGCCCGGGGCTCCAGCGTGGGAGCCCACCTGGTGCAGCATCCCCAGGTGCAGGTGATTGCCTTCACCGGCTCCCGTGCCGTGGGCTGTCGGATTTACGCTGAGGCGGCCCAGTGGCAACCGGGCCAGCGCCACCTAAAGCGGGTAGTGGCGGAGATGGGGGGCAAAAACGCCATTATTATTGACGAAAGCGCCGATCTAGATCAGGCGGTGCAGGGTGTGGTCTATTCCGCCTTTGGCTACAGTGGCCAGAAGTGCTCTGCCTGTTCTCGGGTAATTGTGGTGGATTCGGTCTACGAGACCTTTGTCGATCGCTTAGTGGAGGCCACCCGTTCCCTCCATGTGGGAGATCCGGCCCAACCCGATACGAAGGTAGGGCCCGTAATTGACCAGGCGGCCCAAAGCAAGATTAAGGCCTATATCGAAACTGGCAAGGCCGAGGCCACCCTGGCCCTGGCTCTGGAGGCTCCAGCCCAGGGTTACTTCGTCGGTCCGACGATTTTTACTGAGGTGGCTCCCACGGCGGTAATTGCCCAGGAGGAAATCTTTGGGCCGGTATTGGCGGTGATTCGGGCCGCAAGCTTTGACCAGGCCCTGGCGATCGCCAACGATACGGACTACGGCCTGACCGGTGGTCTCTATTCCCGCACCCCTTCCCACATTGAACGGGTGAAAACCGATTTTGCCGTGGGCAATCTCTATATCAACCGGGGCATTACCGGGGCGATCGTCTCGCGTCAACCCTTTGGTGGATTTAAAATGTCGGGAGTCGGTTCCAAGGCCGGTGGCCCCGACTACCTGCTGCAATTCCTAGAGCCCCGCCATGTCAGCGAGAACGTGCAGCGTCAGGGCTTTGCCCCGATCGAGGGAGTAGACTAGTTAGCCGTAGCCACCGACAAGGGGGCAGAGGCGAGCATGGAGTACCCACCCAAACCGCCGGACCAGCCCCTCCCATCCACGGCAATGGCTGGGAGTGGTGTTTAGACCACTGGCGCCCCAGCATCGGATTTTTGCATAGGAGCAACTTTCATTAACATCCGGTGAACTTGGGGGCAGCTCCCTATGGCAACAGGGATAGTTGGGGCAGTATAGGGATGTTAACGCCTTTAAAGTCTCTATTTCTAATCTCCTATAGCTAAACCAACCCCTGGTGCCCACTTGCGCCAGGGGTTATTTAATGGGGATGGACTAGGGCCTGGTAAGGTTCTAACCCTAAATGGATGGGGGTTGATGGGTTAGTCACCGCAAAATACTAACTTCTCATTTTTAGGATGGGGTCGAGTTGGGTTTTAAGTTGGGCTGGGGTGGCAGGATAGGCCTGCTGGGGACTGGGTTTACGGTCTGGCCTGGGACGATGGGAAGGTTGGCAGCTCGGATTAAGGTTAGGCCTTTCTGAGAAGACAGCTACGATAGGTTACAATTTTCGGGTTTTGATCAGAATGGTTGTCGATCCCCAATCCCGGTGTTAGGGTCGGTAGGCAATGGTTGATCCAGTCCTTACGTTAGGAGAATAAAACCATGGTCCTATCTATCGCTAAATCCCTTGATTAGGTGACCCACTCAGTCGGGAAAAGGGCTCTATCCTTCCAGACGCTGTAGAGACCGATTCTAATTAGGGTCACCCCTGGCGATTGTGCCCATTACTTTTTTACAACCTTGATCCAGGCAGTACCCGGGAAACTCCCCTAGGGGGTTAATTACCCTTCGGTTGGCTGCCATCTCACTGCGGGGTTTCCCCGCAGAAGGAGGACAATAATGAACTTTAAAGGAAAAACCGCCCTGGTTACCGGGGCGTCTCGAGGGATTGGGCGAGCCATCGCCCACCAGCTGGCCCAGCAGGGCTGTCAACGAATTTTATTACTGGCCCGTAACCGCGATCGCCTCTGCCAGGTGGCGGCGGAACTGCATGGGTGGGGGGCCGAAGGGATAGTGCTGGCCGTAGATTTGGCGGACCCCATCCAGGTGAATGTGGTGATTGCCCAGGCCTGGCAGCAGTATGGCCCGGTACACCTGCTGGTTAACTGTGCCGGGGTGGCCCACCAAACCCCCTTTCTGCAGGCTAACCTCCCCCAGGTGCAGGCGGAAATCTCCACCAACCTGGTGGGGCTCTATACCGTCACCCGCCTGGTGGGCCGCCGTATGGCGGTGCGCCGGGAGGGTTGCATTGTCAACGTCTCCAGTTTGATGGGCAAGGTGGCGGCCCCCACCATGGCCACCTACTCCGCCACAAAGTTTGCCATCCTGGGCTTTACCCAGGCCCTGCGCAGTGAACTGGCCCCCTACCAGGTGCAGGTGGTGGCCCTGCTGCCCTCCCTCACCGACACCGACATGGTGCGGGGGTTTGACTGGTTTCGTTGGGTGCAACCGGTCAGCCCAGAACAGGTGGCCGAGGCCCTGGTGACGGGTCTGCGGCAGGGCCGCCGGGAGATTCTGGTGGGCTGGCAGAGCCACGGTGCGGTGTGGTTGCAGCGGATCTTCCCCGGGTTGGTGGAGGCCCTGGTGCAGCAGGCTAGTCCTGCGGTCAAGGCCACGGCCCCCTATCCCCTGGGAGAGCGGGCCTCCAGTTAGGGGCTACCTGATCGGCAAGGGCCCTGGCTCTATCCTGGGGGTCCTTACCTCCAAGATAGAACCAGGATTTCGAGGATAGATAGGGGGACAACGACCGTCGTAAACCCTGCGTCAAGAACCGTGTTGAGGCGGTGATTGAAGAGGCCGTAGTCGCCTTTGCCATGGTATCTGTGTTGGCGCCGCCTGCCAAAGGCATATGATTCCACCGCACCATCCTCGAAGAGTTTGACCAGGTCGCCTTTGGCAAGAAGGTCTATGGCGGCATCGAAGCACTGCAAAAAGATGTTGATAAGTGGCTGGAGTTTTATACCCAGGAGCGACCCCACTCAGGACGCTATTGCTATGGCAAGACACCCATACAAACCTGGAGAGATAGCGTTCACCTAGCCAAAGTGAAACAGCTTGACCAATAGGTAGAAGAAAAAGATATAAATCAAACACGATCTGACACCCTTCTAGGTGTCTGATATGTCCCATCTGTTAGATGAGGTTTGATCTATTACACTCAAGCTCAGTGATCGCTGGCGCTGACGGTGCTGAACGCCTTTACCTAGCAGCAAGGAGTGCCATTTCGGCTCGAACTGCTGGCAAAAATCATCAATATGGCAAAACAGCTCTTCTAGACTGTTCATGGGGGGGCCTGCTGAATCGTTTAGATAATTTCAGCTTACAGAGCCCCTCCTTTCCTTATCCCGAACTGAGGTTACTCAATCTTGGCACGGATCATTTGCTGAAGGATGCAATCCGGTTTGTATCCAAAATCGTCTTGTTTCTCGAATAGTAGGCTGGCTCGGATGGTGGTCACTCCACTTGAAGCCCACCGGCTATAGCCCGGAAGCTTTCTAGTCCGGCCTCCAGGTTCTCCACGATTTCCAGAGCTAGGACATCTGGATCGGGAAGATTGTCCAGATCGGTGAGGCTCTTATCTCTTAGCCAGAAAATATCCAGGCTGGTTTTATCCCGGGCAATGAGTTCCTCATAGGTAAATTTACGCCAGCGCCCTTCAGGATTCGCTTCTGACCAGGTTTCTTCCCGCTCGTAGCGGTTTTCGGGGTTATAGCACTCGATAAAGTCTTTGAGATCCTCCCGCCTTAACGGGTTCTTTTTCAGGGTGAAATGGATGTTGGTACGGAAATCGTAGTACCAGACTTCTTTTGTCCAGGGATCTTTGGCGGCGGGCTTGTTGTCGAAGAAGATGACATTGGCCTTCACGCCTTGCTTGTAAAACACACCGGTGGGCAGCCGGAGGATGGTATGAAAATCGGTGTTGCTAAGAAGCTTCTGCCTGACCTTTTCCCCGGCACCGCCTTCAAACAGTACGTTATCTGGCACTACGACGGCTGCCTTCCCGGTCGTCTTGAGGATTGTGCGGATGTGTTGGACAAAATTGAGCTGTTTGTTTGAGGTGGTAGCCCAGAAGTCTTGGCGGTTATAAGTCAGATCCTCCTCTTCCTGCTCCCCTTCCTCGTTGGTGAAGGTCATGCTGCTCTTTTTGCCGAAAGGGGGATTAGCCAGCACGTAATCGAAGCGATCGCCGCTATCAGCTATTAACGCATCCTGGGAAGAAATCATGCTTTCGCTGCTGATGTCCCCGATATTGTGGAGGAACATATTCATCAGCGCCATTCGGCGGGTATTCGCCACGATTTCGTTGCCCCGGAAGGTGCCAAATTTCAGGAATTCCTTCTGGTCGCGATCGATCTGGTAATTCTTCACCAGAAAATCGTAGGCCGCGAGGAAAAAGCCCCCGGTACCACAGGCTGGATCGGCGATGGTGCATTTAGGTTCGGGCCGTATACATTCCACCATTGCCCAAATGAGTGCCCGTGGGGTGAAGTACTGACCGGCCCCGCTCTTGGTGTCTTCGGCGTTTTTCTCAAGGAGCCCTTCGTAGATGTCACCTTTAACGTCGGCCCCCATGACCACCCAGCTTTCTTTATCGACCATATCGATGATCCGATAGAGCTTGGCTGGGTCTTGAATCTTATTCTGAGCCTTGGTGAAGATCTGGCCGAGCATTCCCTTTTGCTGGCCTAAGGTTCGTAACGTCTCCAGGTAGTGGGCTTCCAATTCAGCCCCACGCAACGGGCGTAAGCTTTCCCAGTCGTACCCGGCGGGAATCCCGGTTTGGCGCTTGTAAGGGGGCTTGCTGTACTCATCCGCCATTTTGAGAAAGAGCAGGTAAGTCAACTGCTCCAGGTAATCCCCATACCCCACCCCGTCATCCCGTAGGACATCACAGAAGCTCCAGACCTTGGAAATAATCGGGGATGGGTTCATAACGGCGGTAACTCCTGTGGTCTGACGGATGGATGGGGGCTGGATTTAAAGTGAGCACTGCTCCAGGGCCATACCTCTGGCGAAGCGGCTAGCCCTGCTGCAACGGGATTTTCTTCGATGTAGCGTTTGGCAATTAGGCAGTGGTGATCGTTCCGAATGAAGCGATCCCAATAATCTCGCTGCCACAATGGGGGGATGGCCGCCCCTGGGAGTGCCGATTTGTAGTCGGCATCGGTCGGGATAACCGAGTTGCACTCGGTATCAGGTCGAGTACAACTCGACCATCCTGGGGTGAGGCGATGGATTTGGCGGGAGGTATGGCGTTTCCAGGACTGAACGACCTTCGCCATGGGCCAACCAGGGATTTGCTCAATCAGTACGTGAACGTGATTGGGCATCACCACCCAGGCCAGAAGATGATAGCGATCGCCGTCTCCAAACAGTAGGGAATCCTGCACAATTTGGGCACAGGCCGCTTCACGTAGCACACAGCTTCCCAAGCCACTATCCAATAACGTCTGAATCCGCTGGCGACGAGCTCCATCTCGCTCTGCTTCTGGTATGGCAGCCAGTTCTTGCTGCATTCCCTCGATCACAGCGCGAGGCAAGGAATCCGCCAGATGAAAGGTAATGTGCTGAATCAACCCCGGTACATCAAAATGCGGTAACCGCTTCCTCCAGGATCGCCGAGTTAGACTGGGATCTTCTCCCCCCCCGGATCGCCCAGGTGTACTCGACCTCTCTCCCCCCCCGGATCGCCCAGGTGTACTCAGCCCCTCTCCCTCCCCAGATCGCCGAGTTAAACTGGGATCTTCTCCCTCCCCAGATCGCCGAGTTGTACTCAGATCCTCTCCCTCCCCGGATCGCCCAGGTGTACTCGCCCCCTCTCCCTCCCCGGATCGCCCAGGTGTACTCGACCCCACAACCTCCCCCGAGACCCC
>JBEITR010000106.1:0-4503 GCA_040374765.1 Leptolyngbya sp. | reverse complement strand
GCTGGCGAAACGAGTCCACTAGCCTGTTAAACAAACCGGGTTCTTTCAACAGCCCTGGCTCTCTTAGCTCTCTCAGATGGCATTACCATACCCTTATTCCTGGCCGTTGGATAGCTTTTTGTCAAAATGAGAATTGCTGCCAACCCCTTGCCTGGCTTGACAAATAGCCTATGCTGATGGACCTATACCTCGGGTGGGGGGTCAAACCCTCCGGATCTTCCTGGATAGGTGGCGTAAATTAAACCGTGTCACTCCTACCTATAGTGCTGAGCCTGGAGCACCTCTGTCATGGATTGGTTCCCTCGCCGTCATGTCATTGTTTTAGCCCGCAGCAGTTCTGGCCGTCTGGCCTACCTGGAAAAAATCGGTATTGTGGTTCCCCGTCGAGTTGGGCTACCGCCCCATGGTGAGGTGGTTTATTCCTGGGAGCAAATCTTAGAAATTCGGGCCATTAGTCGTCTGCGACAGCACCTGTCCTTTCAGGCAATTCGCAGAATTCTTCACTACTTTGAAGAACAGGGATTTCCCCCGAGTTTGCGGGATAAGCATCTAATTATTGTGAATGGGGTGGTCAACTGGATTCGCCCCAGGTCCAGTACTACACTGCAGATCCTTGAACTGGCCAGTAAAGCCCGATATTTGATGGGGCAATACCGGCTCACTCCCCTTGACTTTGCAGATAGTACTCTGGCAATTTTTCCCGATCATGGCAACTGCTCCAATGTGATTGATCTTGAGCAGTTTCGCCAGAAAACTAGACATCCTTAAGCCCTGAGGGGTGGCTATTTCTCGGGCTGGGGAGCAGAGGACTGGGGCGATCGGGTCTTTAATAGGGGCTGGCGGTTCAGGCAGGTCTTGCTATCGTACTTGACCTTTACCACGACCTGGTAGAGGGTACCCACCTCTAGAGGGGGAGTGATATTGGTTACCTGGGCTTGAATTTTATCCATTGCCAGGGCATTGAGGAAGGGATAGCCCGTACTTTTTAAGGTGGTTAGGGCTAGCTTAGCCGTACCGGCTTTTTCCCCTGGCACCAGAGCCAACCCCACCATCCCGGTATCGGGGGTAGGATTTAGGCAAAGACGTAGATCGTAGGGCACCTCTACGGTAAGAGGTTGATCGGCAGACTTGGGGGCCTGACCCAGTTGGGTTTTGACCGCTTCAATCCAGGTTTGGCTGGCGGCTTCTACCTCCCGCTCTGTGGTTTGTTCAGAGCTATACTGTACCCGAGAGATCAGAGCTTTGAAGCGATCTTCGGTCTTAGGGGGAGTTGGAACCTGCCCTTGGGAAATTTCCGCCATCGTCGGCTGGGTCGGTACCATGGTTAGATCGCCGGGGCCGGAGCTGGTCTGATGGCGGAAGGCTTGATTGCTCTCCCTTCGTCCTGTCGTCCTGGCAGTCTGGGGGCGATCGAAAACACTGGCACCACCATTGGGAAATAGGGAGGGTAGGGGCAACACAATGGTTCGTCCCGAAGTACCAAAGGGATCGCTGCTGAAGGAGGACTTAGGGACTGGCAGACCGGGCAAGTGGTTGAGGTTTAGGGAAGAACCGAGGGAATGGAGTGATCCGGAGGAGAAGTTATAGGGATCGGCCAGGGTCTTCAGTTCCTTACCCTGATCGGGGGCAAGGACATCGGAGTTGTTGAAATCCGGGAGGTGACGTTGGTCCTCAGGGGTGAGGGCCAACAATGGCATGGGACGCACTCCTGCAGTCGGCTGATCGTCCCGTAAAGCCTCCAACTGCAGGCTCGAAAAGGAGGGACCGGCACCAAACAAAAGGCCATGGAAAACCACGGAAAGAATAACGGCTATAGCCTGGGGCTGGCCCAATAAGACAGGCAGACGATCCGCCAGGGTAGTCAAAAATCTGAGATTTTTCACTTGCATAGGGGTATCTTTCCAGATCGGTTGCAAAAAAATATAAAGGCCATATCCAGGTTGACTGCCCTAGCCTAGCGAATTTGGACCACAACGGATAACCATCAGGGCAAAATAGGGCAACTGTAGATGGGGATAGCGACTTAAATCATTGTAGATCTTTTGATCGGGCTGGCTCGCCCTCACCACAACCCAGCTCTGGTGTAACAACCGTCGGCGATCCAGCACAGCCCATACCTGGGAGTAGACTGAGTTGACCTTCAGAAGCACCGTTACCTCGGCCCAGTCCAGGGTGCGTTCTAGATCGTTAAGGCTATAGAGAGCTGGCAAAATTGCCAGTTTATCCGACCCCATCGTCAGGGGCATACCCAGGGCACTGACCGCCGCCAGGGGGGAGCACACCCCCGGTATGCGGCGAATTGTTAGCTCCGGATGGAGGGTAGCGATCACCTGGGCCAGGTAGGTAAAAGTGCCGTAGAAACCCAAATCGCCTTCACAGGCAAAGACCACATCCTGCCCTAGGGCCAGCACCTCCAAGACCTGCTGAGCTGCCCGTTGCCAGGCCTGCTGCAATACCTCTGGGTCTGCCACGTAGGGAAAATCCAGGGGTAGGTGGCGCTGATGGCAACCCAGGCGATCGCCAATAATGCGCTGGGCCAGCCCCGGCAAGCCATCCCGACCACGGGGATAGGCAACTACCGCCGCCTGCTGCAGATAGGTCAGGGCCTTAACCGTAATCAGATCGGGGTCGCCAGGGCCGACCCCAATTCCGGTCAGAGTACCCCAGGCACCACCGGATTGCACCGGGAGAGAATTGCCAGCGTAACCAGTCATGGGTGGGAGCCCTCACATACTCTCAATGATGCTAACGGAAAAGTAGTGGCGATCGCCGGTTGATGGCTAGATCACAAGGGTCACCGGCGGTGTTGACCCCACCTCTGATCGCAGGCCGCTGCCCGCCAGCATAGGAGGCTCAAAATAGGTACTCCACCATGGCTTTAGCAATGGTTTCATTCCCGTTTTTGGCCACCGCCTGATCGGTACGGGGAGGCTGCAAGGGTTGGTTGAGGAAATCCCAACTACCCTGAAAAAATTCCTCTGGGCTGAGGACCTGATGCCAGTTGTGGTCTTGCATACTACTGACCAGGATAGGACCCTCGGCAAAGTCCTCGCGGGTGATGGTAACGATGGGTAGATCGAGGCGACAAGCCTCTGAAAAGGTGCTGAATCCTGGTTTGGAAACGACTCGACTACAGATCGGCATCACGTCTACGGGTCGAAATCCCTGTCGGGGTATGGCCATCAGATTGGGCAGATTGGGGATCACCTGATCAAAGGTGAGAAATTGCCAATCGGAAAACTGGGCTAACTGGGCGTAGGGAATGGTTTGCAGGCCCAGTCCTCCGAAGGTGAGTAAAACGGTGCGGTCTGGAGGGGTAGATAGATGCCAGCGATCGCGTAGGACTGCCGGGTCATAGCGGGGAGTACCGCCGGTCAAACCGGCCTCTGTCACCACAGGAAAGGCTGCCATGGGTTCGTGAAAGGGAAGACGAAATAGGCGATCGCAATCCCTAAAGCAATCTCCTACCCAATTGGCTAGGGGCACAAATTCTTCCCCCATAGCCCGATAAATAAAGTCCCAACCGAAATTACCCACCATCCAGCAGGGAACCCCAGCGGCATGGGCAATGGCTGTAGCCAGGGGGGGGATATCCCCCAGCACCAAGCTTACCCCTCGATCCTTAAGAAATCTCGCCTCCGCCTCAACTCGCTGCCCTTGACTCGCCTGAATCTGCCTTAGTTGTTCCAGGGTAGCTTGCCGGTCCATGGTTAGACTGTCGGGCTGAATAACGCCTAGATCAAAGGCAACGGGCCGATACTCAAAATCCCAGGGTAGGTATTCCTGCAGCAACCACTGGGGGGCCAGCGTTGCCAGAATTAAATCTACCTCAGGAGCCAGGGCCTTTAGCGTAGCTGCAATGGAAGCAGCTCGGGTAGCATGGCCAAAGCCATGGTTAGTAATGGCAATATAGACAACCGGATCACTCATGGAGTAAGGGGATTAATGGGCGTGGCAGCATCTTCAAACCCAGGAGAATGGAGTCTTGCCCCGGGCCTCTAGCCCGACCTGAACCATCACAACTAAAGCCCCATCCATCATAGACCGTTAACCCTTGCCAAGCAGCCCACCTGTCATGATATAAAGAAATAGTTAATTTCTAGATTTGAAGACATTTCAGGTCAGAAATTTTGCCATAGTTAGGGTCAATCCTATAGTTTTCTTACCTTTTCAGGAGTCCAATCCTAGCTACCGCATCGAATAGTCCTTAGTTCATCAACTCTAGCTATAGCGGTTCTTGAGCTAACGAGGTACGATCGAAGTAGATGAGACGCAAAGGATCCTACACTACTGCGTCTTCCTCAGGAGGGCCTGATGAAAGCCTACTCACTTGATTTCCGAGAAAAGATTATCCATATTTACGTCACCGAGAGAATGTCAGTTCGCAAGGTGGCAAAGCGATTTGGCGTGGCAACCAGCTTTGTCGAAAAGCTGCTGAAGCAACTGAGAGAAACCGGTGACATCCTGCCTAAGCCCCATGCTGGCGGACCTAAACCAAAGTTG
>JBEITR010000067.1:0-14986 GCA_040374765.1 Leptolyngbya sp. | reverse complement strand
GCTGGCGAAACGAGTCCACTAGCCTGTTAAACAAACCGGGTTCTTTCAACAGCCCTGGCTCTCTTAGCTCTCTCAGATGGCATTACCATACCCTTATTCCTGGCCGTTGGATAGCTTTTTGTCAAAATGAGAATTGCTGCCCTGGTAGGTTATCCAAACCGGCTGGTGGCAGGTTAGGCTAAGGGGTAATGGCTGTGGCCGTAGCCAGGTTTGATGGGGTGGCGAGGATAGTTGGAAAGGTGGTTCAACCTAAAGTTTTGTGGTGCAGCCTTTTAACCCGCTCTAGAACGAGCCAGAACACTTCCCAGCCTTCCCTTTATTCGATCAACTCTGCCTCAGCGTTGTGGCCGAACTTGTATGCATAACCTGACCTATGGATATTCTGGATACGCCGCTAGCTTCTGTCGATACCTCTGACCAGCCCCAGGGGAATGGTTTCGATGCCTGTTCTCCTCCCCCTCGGCCAGAGTTGATCAACGCCTGCGTCCATTGTGGGTTTTGTCTCACCACCTGTCCCAGCTATCGAGTCATTGGTAAGGAAACCGACTCTCCCCGGGGCCGCATTTACTTGATGGATGCCATTAACCAGGGGCAAGCTCCCCTATCTCCAGCCTTGGTGCAGCACTTTGACTCCTGTCTGGGTTGTCTGGCCTGTACCACCGCCTGTCCTTCTGGTGTGCAGTACGACCAGTTGATTGCGGCGGTGCGGCCCCAGGTCCAGCGCCAGGCCCGCCGTTCCTGGCCTGATCAACTGCTACGGACTTTGATTTTTCAATTGTTTCCCTATCCAGCCCGGTTACGGGTGCTGGCGGGCCCCCTCTACCTCTACCAAAAGCTTGGGCTTGATCGCCTGGTAGAGCGCACGGGCTGGCTGCAAAACCTGTCTCCCCAGCTAGCGGCGATGGCATCCTTGCTGCCGCCAGTGACGGCGGAGAGCTTTGGCAGCGGGCTGCCAGAGGTGGTACCGGCGGTCGGACCGCAGCGCTATCGGGTGGGTATGATACTGGGTTGCGTACAACAGGTATTTTTCGCGGAGGTGAACCACGCTACGGCCCGGGTCCTCAGCGCCAATGGGTGTGAGGTGGTGATTCCCTCCTCCCAGGGCTGCTGTGCCGCCCTCCCCGCCCACCAGGGAGAAACGGCCCAGGCCCAGGTTTTGGCTCGCCAGATGATTGATACCTTTGAACAGGCCCAGGTGGACTATGTGATTATTAATGCAGCGGGCTGTGGTCATACCCTGAAGGATTATGCCCATATTTTGCAGGATGACCCGGAGTACGGCGATCGGGCCCAGGCCTTTTCAGCCCGGGTCCGGGACATCCAGGAGTTCCTAGCGGAGGTCGGCCTCACTGCCCCCCTCCATGCTCTCACCGTCGGGGAATTACCGGTGGTCTTTCAGGATGCCTGCCACCTGTTACATGGTCAGAAAATTAGTCTGCAACCGCGCCAGCTACTGCGTCAGATTCCAGGGGTGACCCTGCGGGAACCCCTGGACGCAGCCCTCTGCTGCGGTAGCGCCGGGGTTTACAATATGCTCCAACCCCAGGTGGCGGAGGAACTGGGCCAGATGAAGGTGAAAAACCTGGTGAATACGGGTGCCCAGCTAATTGCCTCGGCTAATCCGGGCTGTGCCCTACAAATTCAGAAGCATCTGGGTACCCAGGGTCACTCCCTACCCTTGATGCATCCTGTTCAATTACTGGACTACTCGATCCGGGGCGTATCCTTAGCGGACGCCCTGGCCTAGTGTGTTCACCGTTCTATCCCTGCAATCGCCATGGCTACCGTCCCGGTCTATCCCCCCAGCCCTCGCCAATCCCATGTGGATGTCTACCACGGTATGGAGGTGGCTGACCCCTATCGCTGGCTGGAGGACTCTGTCTCAGAGGCTACCCGGCAGTGGATTAGGGCCCAAAACCAGGTGACCTTTGCCTACCTGGAGAGCTTACCCTGGCGATCGCCGATTCGCCAGCGGCTGACCCAACTGTGGAACTACGAGCGCTATGGCATCCCCTTTAGACAGGGCGATCGCTACTTTTACTTTAAGAACGACGGTCTGCAAAACCAGAGCGTGCTCTATACCCTGGCCAGTCTGGAGGCCGAACCCCGGGTCCTGCTGGATCCTAACACCCTTTCTCCAGATGGCACCGTGGCCCTTAGTGGTTTGGCGGTCAGCGAAGATGGCGCCTGGCTGGCCTACGGCTTGTCCACCGCTGGTTCCGATTGGGTTGAGTGGCATGTGCGCGACATTGATACCGGTGGCGATACCGGGGATGAGTTGCGCTGGGTTAAATTTTCTAGTGTTGCCTGGACCCACGACCACCAGGGCTTTTTCTATAGCCGCTACGATGAACCCGACCCTGGAGCTCCAGCGGAGGTGGTGAACTACTATCAAAAACTTTACTATCACCGCCTGGGCACCCCCCAATCCGCCGATCAACTGGTTTATGAACGTCCTGACCAAAAGGAGTGGGGCTTTGAGGGCACTGTTACCGAGGATGGCCGTTACCTGGTGATTTCGGTTTGGCGGGGTACCGATCCCCACAACCTGGTGTTTTACCAAGACCTGAGTCAGGCTGACAGCCCTGTTATCGAACTGATTTCCCAGTTTGAGGCCAACTACAGCCTGGTTGGCAACGATGGCGATCGCTTCTGGTTTCGTAGCGATCGCAACGCCCCTCGGGGTCGCCTGATTGCCATCCATCTCCACCAGCCCCAGCCTGAGGACTGGCAGGAGATCATTCCGGAGGGGCAGGACACGCTGCAGTCGGTCAGTCTATTGAACCACCAGTTTGTCGCCAATTACCTGCAAGACGCCTATACCGCCCTGCGTGTCTACAGCCTGGAGGGGGAACTGGTGCGATCCGTCGCCCTCCCCAGCATCGGTTCTGCGGCGGGCTTTGAGGGTAAACCCCAGGATCGGGAAACCTTCTACAGCTTTACCAGCTTTACCACCCCCAGTACCATCTACCATTACGACCTGGTGACCGGGGTGAGCACGCCCTACCGCCAGCCCCAGGTGGCCTTTAACCCCGAGGACTACACCACGACCCAGGTGTTTTATCCCAGCCGGGACGGCACCGCCATTCCCCTGTTTATAACCCACCGCCGCGACCTGGATTTAAGTCGCCCCCATCCCACCCTGCTCTATGGTTACGGTGGTTTTAACGTTTCCCTGACCCCCAGTTTCTCCGTTAGTAACCTGGTGTGGATGGAAATGGGCGGTATCTATGCCGTGGCCAACCTGCGGGGGGGCGGCGAGTACGGGGAGGCCTGGCACCAGGCCGGCACCAGGCGGCAAAAACAAACGGTTTTTGATGACTTTATTGCCGCCGCCGAATGGCTCGTAGCTGAGGGGTACACCCAGCCCCAGAAGCTCGCCATCATGGGGGGCAGCAATGGCGGCCTGCTGGTGGGGGCCTGTATGACCCAGCGTCCTGACCTGTTTAGGGCGGCCCTACCGGCGGTGGGGGTGATGGATATGCTGCGGTTTAACCAGTTCACCATTGGCTGGGCCTGGGAATCGGACTACGGTTCGCCCCAGAACCCGGAGGATTTTGTCGCCCTCTACGCCTATTCCCCCCTCCACAATCTGCGATCGGAGACCGCCTATCCGGCCACCTTAATTACCACCGCCGACCACGATGACCGGGTGGTACCCGCCCATAGCTTTAAGTTTGCCGCTGCTTTGCAAGCGGCTCACCAGGGTGATGTGCCCGTTCTAATTCGGATCGAAACTGAGGCTGGCCATGGGGCTGGTAAACCGACCAGTAAGCTGATTGAGGAAGCCGTCGATCGCTGGGCCTTTTTAGTAGAGCAATTATCCATGGCGGATGGGCTTACCAGGTAACCCCTACCCATGGGTTAAATTTTCCTACCCCTAGAGGGCAACTCTCTAGCTGCAAGTAACCAACGGGAACCTCTTTTTTATAAAGGGGTTTCCGCTGGTGGAATTCCAGTACCCATTTATGGAATTCCAGTACCCTTGCCTCGGTGATGGGTTAGCGGCAGGTGGATTATTTGGAAGCTAGCCGAAACATCCGATCTGCTGGGCTTCCGCCTGGAACCCAGCTCAGGCCAGGGTGGAGGTTCCCAGATCAGGGGGGACGTCTTGCCAGCGGCCGTTGCCAATCGCCCGCACCGCTTCCTTTAAGCTCAGGTCGCCGGTGTAAAGGGCCCGTCCCACAATCACCCCCTCTACGCCCAGGGGTTCCAACGATAGGAGTTGAAGTAAATCCCCCAGTCCTCCCACCCCGCCGGAGGCGATCACCGGGATGGTCACGGTTTCAGCCATGGCTCGGAGGGCGTCCAGGTTGGGGCCCTGTAGCGTACCATCGCGCTGAATATCGGTGTAGATAATGGCGGCGGCTCCCCGCTCTTCCACCTGCCGGGCTAGGTCTAGGGCGGTGATCGTCGAGGTATCCAACCAGCCCCGGGTGGCTACCTTGCCATTTCTCGCGTCGATACCGACGATGATGCGATCGGGAAAGCTCTGGCTCAGGTCGCTGATCAGGTCGGGTTGTTCCAGGGCAGCGGTGCCTAAAATGGCAAACTGCACCCCCAGGGCAAACAGATCGGCCACCCGGTCGCGATCGCGCAGTCCGCCCCCGACCTGTACTGGTACAGTGACCCCCTGCACAATTGCCTGAATGACTGGCCAGTTAACTGGTTGACCTGATTTTGCCCCATCTAAGTCTACCAGATGCAGACGGGTAGCCCCCTGTTCAACCCAGCGTTGAGCCACCGCCACCGGGTCCTGGTCGAATACCTCCGACTGGCCATAGTCTCCCTGGTAAAGCCGTACACAGTCACCCTGCAGCAGATCGATTGCGGGAATCACATCCATAATCAAAAATTTCCCTAGCCAGCTTACCTATTCTATCGGTCTATCCCCTACCCACCGGGACCAATTTCCCGTAGACTCCTAAATGCTGATTATCTCGAATCACCATGTTAGACCTGACTGGGAAGAAAGCCCTGGTAACGGGCATCGCCAATAATCGATCGATTGCCTGGGGCATTGCCCAGCAACTCCACCAGGCTGGAGCCGAGCTCGCGATTACCTACCTGCCTGATGAAAAAGGGAAGTTGGAAGGCAAGGTCAAGGACTTGGTCGATCCCCTTCAGCCCAGCCTATTTCTACCCTGCAATGTGCAGGAGGAAGCCCAGGTAGAGGATGTTTTTACCACTATCCAGCAGGCTTGGGGTCAACTAGATATTTTGATTCACTGTCTGGCCTTTGCCAACCGGGATGACCTCGCCGGAGACTTCAGCCAAACCTCTCAGTCAGGCTTTCAACTCGCCCTCGATGTTAGCGCCTACTCACTGGTGAGTCTGGCCCGGGGAGCCAAACCCCTAATGACCCAAGTGGGTAGCATTGTCACCCTGACCTACCTGGGTGGGGTGCGGGTGGTGCCCAACTACAATGTGATGGGTATTGCCAAGGCTGCCCTAGAAATGAACGTGCGCTACCTGGCTGCTGAGATGGGCGCTGCTAACATTCGGGTGAACGGTATTTCCGCTGGTCCCATTCGCACCCTGGCCTCCTCTGCCGTGGGAGGGATTTTAGACATGATTCACCATGTGGAAGCCACCGCTCCGCTGCGCCGTACCGTCACCCAAACAGAAGTAGGCAATACCGCTGCCTTTCTCTGTAGCGACCTATCCAGTGGCATTACTGGCCAGATCATCTATGTGGATTCAGGCTACTGCATTATGGGAATGTAGGTTGATGAATTATTTCTGCCCTGGTCTGGCCAGGGGGCAGCGGAGGGGATAGACCCCTCGCCAATGGCGATTACCCAGGTCTGGGACTGGGGCACAATCATTTATATAGACAAAAAGCAATGGACTGCATTTATATTACTGACATTCGGGGTTACGGCTACATTGGATACCTGCCAGAAGAGAAGGTTCTAGGGCAGTGGTTCGGGGTGGACCTAAGATTATGGGTAGATATCACTGAGGCGAGTAGAAGCGACAATATTGCCCATACCCTTGATTATCGTAGAGTGATTAGTCTGGTTCAGAATTTGATTAAAACCTCTCGCTTTGACCTGTTAGAACGGTTAGCGGGAGAAATTGCCGATCAGATTTTAAGCTCCAACGATAATCTGTCGAAAGTTGAGGTTACAATCCACAAACCGGCCGCCCCTATTCCTGATTTCGACGGGTCTATCAGTATCGAAATAACCCGATCTAAACCCTGATAGATCTGCCTAGAGGGTGGCAAAGTCTAGCCAGATTCAGGCAGAGGCTCCCAGCCACAGATAATTCTAGATCTTAGCAATCAAATAAACTCCCTCCTCTTGATTATCATCTTCCCAATAATCAAGTATGTTCAGACGATATTGTTGCAGAACAGCTTGTAGTCGATTAGAGGTGTATCGATAGGAAAAAAATAGCTGCACCTGGTCTCCTTCCTGCCATTCAACAGACCGCCCATCTAATGTCCAGTGAATAGACTTGCGGACCTGGAAGCTGGCGTTTATTCTTTTCAAATCCAGGCCAGAAATAGTTGAGTCCCCTTGAATTTCAAACTTGATCTCACCGTCAGCTGGATTAATTCCGGCATCCAATAAAATTGTCATCAGCCAGTCCCTGGTCAGTTCGTTATCGTACTGGGGTAACACCTGTTCTATCCCGCCCAGGTAATCGTTTCCTGGAGCCAGATTCGCACTCATCAAGAGTGTGTCTCCAGCTGTCAAAAAGTTACTTAAGATTGGCAGAATTTCAGTCGGCAAAAAATTCGGTATCATGCCAAAAAAAGTAATTATTTTGTGACTTTCACCCTGATTTGCAGAGAAATTAGAAATCAAGTCATCCGCAGACAATAAATCGCAAACTACTGGCCAAACAGCTATTTCTGGCAATAGTCTTTTAGCCTTGTGGGCAGATATTAAAGCCAAGGAAAGACTGACGTCCAAAGGATAATAAGTCAAAGCTTTAGATTTATTCTCTAGAAAAGATAACAACTCCCTATCTTTGTCCCCACCGCCACAGCCCAGGCCGATCACCTCAATACTAAGATCGTTAGCAGCAATAGTGCTAACTTTCTGAAAGCATTGACTATAGGTTAGGGCGACAGCGTCGCTATTTTTAGCTGGGGAGTAAGCTTGATGGAGCTTTAGCCACTTTTGACTTTGCTTAACGTTATCGTAATGAAATTTATGATTGATTTTCTTAGTTTGAAAACTCTCCAGGTAGTCTTGATAAACCTTCTCTGGAAATTGACTCTGATGAACATAAACCTGATCAAACCTATTTAAGTCAATCATCCTCAGGCCTATTGCTAATACAAACCATTCGTTACATAGTTTACTCCAGGTCGTGTTATATTGCTTCAGGTTGTGTTATATTAACTTCCCATAGGAATATGAACATAAAAGCAGCCTGTTCTGTTTTTGACTTTATTACAGCGGTAGAAGAGTTGTAAGGCTGAATGGCACAAATCCATTCTATGGATCAATTAAACCAATTTCGCGGGCTTAGATCCGGTTTCAAGAATGATAGGCGTGTAAGAACTCCACCAATTTTTCCAGGTTGCTCAAACAGCCTTTAGGGCTCTATCTATAGGATTAATACAGTGACTGATTCTAGCCATCAGCTGGCAGCCATCTCCCTTGGTAGTAATCTAGGTAACTCCCGCGCCACCCTAGAAGCGGCCCTATCCAGGCTAGGGACAGCCCCTGGGGTAGAGGTGGTCAGCCGCTCTAGTTGGTACAAGACAGCCCCTAGGGGAGGACCGCAACAACCCGACTACCTAAATGCCTGCGCTGTGATCAAAGTCGCCATTAATCCCCAAAGGCTACTTGCCACCTTAATGACCATAGAACAGGAATTTGGTCGAGTCAGATCGATTCGTTGGGGCCCTAGAACCCTGGATTTAGATATTATTTTATATGCCGATCTGATGCTAGATAGTCCGGACTTAACAATTCCCCATCCCCGCATGGCAGAACGAGCCTTCGTGCTGGTTCCCCTGGCAGAAATTGCTCCGGATTGGGTTGAGCCTGTCTCAGGCCAGACTATTTCTCAGTTAGTTCAAAAATTAGATATTTCAGAGCTTGCAGAAGTCACACGTCTAGAACAGGTTTAGGGTGTCCAATACGGCTTTTATCTTAGGGACTTCGTGGGTTCTGAGTAGGTCGGTTTTACCGAGCGCTGCCAAAACAGCAAAAAAAGACTCTGCATTTCTCATTTCTTCGCCAAAGCATTCAAAGGCATGAGGCAGGGCATGGCATACAGGAAAACCTAAGGTTCTGAGTCGAAAGGTCTTTAGAAAAGTCTGCATTTGATAACTGATTCTCAAAGCACTATCCTGAAGATTCTTATAGTAAAAGCCCAACCCTCCATCAACGAAGATTTTAGTTACACCAGCCTTAGTTGCCAGGTCTATTTGCCGGCCAAAGTAGTCATGCATTAAAACCATGGGATCGTCGCCAAAGTCAAAGTCTCCTCCTGACCTGGCGGTCTCACCCTGGACATAACAAATAATAACGCCACCATCGAATTCAGCAATAGTTCTATATATTTCCTCGTTGTATATAGCTCCCGTGAGATTAATGATATTTGCACCATTTTTCAAACATTCCCGAGCCACCTGGGGATAGTAGGTTTCAACGGAGGTTAGGACGCCCGCCTGGTGAAGAGCCTTTAAGACAGGTAATAGTTTGCTATTTTGTTGTAGGTCCGCTACTCGTTCTGCTTTTTCTAAGGTAGACTCAGCGCCGATATCTATAATATCGGCACCTTGAGCATTTAAGACAATACCTCTACGAATCGCCTGCTCAGAACTTAAGCATATACTTTCCCTATACCAGGAGTCAGTGGAGAGATTAATTACACCTAAAATCGCGGCTTTAGTATTGAAATCAAAATGTTTATCACCTAGATAAAAGTCTGCCACCTTTATCTTCAGGTCGTCCCGATATTGGTCGTATATCTGATAAAGATCCTCAAGCCTTAGCATTCTTTTATCCCTTAAACCACACTATAGTTTCCAACCGCCGGCCACCTCTAGCACCTGTCCTGTAATATAACTTGCTTCGGGACTAATAAAAAACCATGCGGCATTGCTCATATCCTTTAAGGTAGCTGGTTTTCCTGTCGGTAGTTCTGGAAGAGACTCAACTAAATCAAAGGAATTTTCGGCAATACCTGGACAAATCACATTGGCTGTAATCCCATCTTTGATAATTTCTATGGCCAAAGATTTTGTATAGATTATAATGCCGGTTTTGGCGATTAGGTAGGGTGTATTAGTGGAGCGAGCCAGCAGATGTTGGGCACTGGCACACCCAAAATTAAGAATCCTAGCACCCTGAGCGGCCTTTAAATGGGGCAGGGCAGCTTGGGTCACGTAAAAGGTGGAATGGAGATTAGACGTAATTAAATCATGCCATAGTTGCACCGATAGACCTAAGGTGGGCACGTCACGATAATTACCCACATTATTAACCAGCACTGACAGACCACCCAGGTGTTCGGCGGCCTGATCTACAAGGCTCTGGGCAGCGGCGGGGTTGGTCACGTCGGCTGCAAGGCTAATTGCCTTGACGCCAAGACTACGAGCTAACTGGCAAGTCTGGTCAGCCTTTGTCTGGCTGTGCAGATAGTGAATCGCTACATCAAAGCCGCGACGGGCTAGATCGAGGGCGATCGCCTGACCAATACCTGCCGCTGAGCCCGTCACCAAGGCTTTTTTTAATAGCATCAAGGGCTTTCCTGAAGAGCGTGCTGTCTATGTAGATAATCTTCTAGTAACACCCGAGTATAGCTGTTGAGGGGATACTCCATCGCAGCTTCTGGCGCTAACCACTGCCACTCCAGGATTTCATGATTCGGTGTAATAGCGGTCTCAGCGCTGAAGGCGTAGTAATTCACCATAATGAAATGGGCTGGTTTGATAAATTGAGGATCCAAGATAGATTCCTGTATCAGAGCAAATTTCACATCGGTAATGTCTAAACCTACCTCTTCTTTAAATTCTCGAATTACAGCGGCTTCCAAGGTTTCAGAAAAGTCTACCTTGCCCCCCGGTACACCCCAGGTTCCCCGCCATTTGGTGGTCTTTACAATCAACACCACACCCCCCTGACTAAGGACCAGAGCACCTACGGTGGTTAGGGGAAACTGGGGATGGGCGGGCAGACTAACTTGATTTTCCATCTTTTCAGCGGAGTTATAGAGATTTTTGCGTTGTCTAGCCCTTGACTGCGGATGGGGGGCAGCCGATGGGCAATAACCAGGGACTTAAGTATTATCAATCATCCCTTACGATGCCGGATAAACGGGCTCTTTATCAATCATTACCGGCTCCTGGTAAAGCAGTGCGGTAAAGGTTACGGTGGACCCCAGCCCTTCTCCCATGCTAATGAAATGGACGGTTCCACCCATGGCCTCAATCAGCCGCTGGGAGATGGCTAACCCCAGCCCACTGCCGCCGTACTGGCGAGTCCGTTCCCCGTCTACCTGGCTGAAGGTCTGAAATAGGCGGTCCTGTTTTTCCAGGGACACCCCGATGCCGGTATCGGCCACACTGATTTTGACGCTACCAGGCCAGGTTTTACCCTGATAGTCGACCTTTTGGGGCTTTACCTCGGCGCTAATGGTGACGCCCCCCTCATGGGTAAACTTATTGGCGTTGCCCACCAGATTTAATAGAACTTGTAGCAAGCGCTGGTAATTCCCGTTTATGGTGATGGCATCGCGGGTAGCCGGCAGCAGAATTTTAAAGTAGAGGCCCTTGTGTTCTGCCTGGGGACGCACAAAACTTTCTAGGTCCCCCAGGAGTTCTCGCAGGTTAACAGGGCCCATATCAATCTGCATTTTGCCCGCTTCAATTTTGGCTAGATCGAGCACATCGTTGATCAAATTGAGCAGGTGCAGGGCTGATTTATGGGCTTCCTCGATAAATTCCTGCTGCTCTGCCGGATCGTCGGCCATGCCATCTAGCACCAGCTTGAGGAAGCCAATCATGCCATTCAAGGGGGTCCTCAGCTCATGGGAGGTGTTGGCCAGAAACTCGCTTTTCAAGCGAGAGGCCTCCTCTGCCTGGCGACGAGCTTCCTCCGCCTGGCGACGGGCCTCCTGGGACTCCCGCTGTTTTTCTAGCAGGCTGGCATTGGCTTGCTGGAGTTTGATAGCTAGGGAATGGCTTTCGGAAAACACTCTGGCATGGGCGATCGCCGTGCCCACTTGGTCCGCCAGGTCCGTTATCAGACTCAGTTCTAACTCTGTCCAGGGCCTGGCAGCCGGACTATAGAGCAAAATAAAGCCATTTACCTGTCCCTGGTGCCGGGTAGCAACGGCAACAATGGCCTGATCCGGTTGGTCATTGCCATTAACCACTAGAACGGCTCCAGTTTGCCGGGCGGCCGCCTCTAGGTGGACCTGATCTAAGGTTGGTAGGGGCTGGCCTAACCAGCTGGTTAAGGTTTTATTGCCCAGGTATTCAGCCGCTATGGTGGTAGTCCCAGCTAGGGATATGCCACAGACAACACAGCGATCTACGGCAAATAGCTCCCCCAGCCCTTCTACGGTTTGTTGTTGAATAATGTCCAGGTCCAGGGTCCAGCGCACATTACGGGTGATTTGGGTCAGCCTGGGAGAATAGGTTTGTAACTGGACATAGGGATGGGCTGCTATCCCCTCAGTGCTGCTATGCACCGCTGGGGTAGGGGTATAGAGGCTATCGGTCAGGCCATGGACGTTTAACCAATAGCCCATGGCGGCCACCTTAAATAATTCTCCCTTGGGATTGAGCAGGGGGTGGAGTACCCAGACCATATCAATACTATGGGACCCAAAGGGATAGCGCCCAGGCAATTGTAGGGGTTGGTTGATGGTTTTTAGGGTGGCTAGAGCCTGGGCCAGGGTGTCTGGGCTGGGAAAGGCTGCCACCTCGGATAATCGTCTGCCTACCCAACTGGCTGTAGAACCCACCAGGGGTAGACTAGACCCCATGGCTTGAACTGACTCAACCCTACCCTCCTGATTGAGTAGAACGGTCCAGCCGTATACAGGCTCTGATCCAGGGTTGGGCTCGGGACTGGCAGGGCTATGGCTACGGCTGGTACGACTAGAACTAGAAGAAGGAGAGGGAAAGTTCATAGCTTTAAAACTTTTTCACCAGCCGACAGTACTGTACTGTGGCTAGAAGTTAGTCGTTCCATTCACCTTTGGGGGGAACGGTGGGATTACGGGGGAGATGGCGAACCAAATCATCTTCGGGACGGCGATCGCCCCTGAGCCACTGTCGCAACGCCACCTCAATTACCTTGGCTGGGTCAGAGGTAAGATGGCTTACCTGGTTCAACAGTTCCCGATCAATTTGGACAGACAGTTCCACCTTTTCAGCTGACGATGGAGAGCTGTCAACAGATCTGGAGGCGACTTCATCCATTGGGGTTGACGGAGTAACTACTTAGGGGAACGGGTTTCTCCTGGTTTAAGCCGTTGTCCCTCAGACTCCAGTCCGTCGCCTGAGTTCTCCGCATTCGCCCAGAGGAACCATTACAATATTTGCAGTTTACTCTATGTTTATCCTTCCTGGTAACCCTGGTATGACCGAGGTCCCTGTTGCACAGATCCGCAATTTTTCGATTATTGCCCATATCGACCATGGTAAGTCGACCCTGGCGGATCGCCTATTACAGCGCACCGGCACCGTTAGCGATCGCGACATGAAGGCCCAGTTTCTGGACAACATGGATCTGGAACGGGAACGGGGCATTACGATTAAACTGCAGGCGGCGCGCATGCACTATCGGGCTCGGGATGGCAAAGATTATATTCTTAATCTCATCGATACCCCGGGTCACGTGGATTTTTCCTATGAGGTGTCGCGATCGCTGATTGCCTGTGAAGGAGCCCTACTGGTGGTAGATGCCTCCCAAGGGGTGGAGGCCCAAACCCTGGCCAACGTCTACCTGGCCCTGGAAAACGACCTGGAAATTATCCCGGTTTTAAACAAAATCGATTTGCCCGGTGCCGACCCCGAGCGCATCAAGCAGGAAATCGAAGAAATTATTGGCCTCGACTGCAGCAATGCGATTCTGGCCTCCGCTAAGGAAGGCGTGGGTATCGACGAAATTCTGGAGTCCATTGTCTACCTGGTGCCGCCGCCCCAGGATACGGTGGAAAAACCTCTGCGAGCCCTGATCTTCGACAGTTACTACGACAGCTATCGGGGGGTAATTGTCTACTTCCGGGTGGTAGACGGCACCCTGCGCCAGAAAGATAAGGTGCGGCTAATGGCCTCCGGCAAGGAGTACGAAATCGACGAACTCGGAGTACTGGCTCCCAACCAGGTCAGGGTAGATCAGCTCCATGCTGGCGAGGTGGGATACCTGGCCGCCTCCATTAAGGCGGTGGAAGATGCTCGCGTGGGGGATACCATTACCCTGGTGCAGGACCCGGCCTCCGATCCCCTACCCGGCTATGTGGAGGCCAAACCCATGGTCTTCTGCGGCCTATTCCCCACTGCTTCCGATCAGTTTGAGGAACTGCGGGAAGCCCTGGAAAAGCTACGACTCAGTGATGCGGCCCTGAATTACGAGCCCGAAACCTCCAGCGCCATGGGCTTTGGCTTTCGCTGTGGGTTCCTAGGGCTATTGCACATGGAAATTGTGCAGGAACGGCTGGAGCGGGAGTACAACCTGGATTTGATTACCACCGCCCCCTCGGTTATCTACCAGGTGACTACCCTGACGGGAGAGGTTCTGGAGATTGACAACCCCAGTACCCTGCCCGATCCCCAGGCGCGGGAGAAAATTGAGGAACCCTACGTACAACTGGATATTATTACTCCCGAAGAGTACGTGGGGCCCCTCATGGAGTTGTGCCAAACCCGCCGGGGAGACTTTAAAGACATGAAGTACCTGACCCAGGGCCGCACTACCCTGATTTATGAGGTACCTTTGGCGGAGGTGGTGACCGACTTCTTTGATCAGATGAAGTCCCGCACCAAGGGCTACGCCAGTATGGAGTACCATCTGATTGGCTACCGGGCTAACCCCCTGGTGCGCTTAGATGTGCTGATTAACGGTGATCCAGTGGATTCCCTGGCCTCTATTGTGCACCGCGATAAGGCCTACTACGTGGGTAAGGCTCTGGTGGAAAAACTGAAGGAACTGATTCCCCGCCACCAGTTTAAGATTCCCATCCAGGCGGCGATCGGTAGCCGGGTGATTGCCAGCGAGAGCATTCCCGCCCTACGCAAGGACGTGTTGGCCAAATGCTATGGCGGCGATATCTCTCGTAAGAAGAAACTCCTGCAAAAGCAGGCGAAGGGCAAGAAACGGTTGAAGGCGATCGGTACGGTGGACGTACCCCAGGAGGCTTTCATGGCGGTGCTCAAACTGTCCTAGTCGGATTGGCGACTGCTATAGGCTTGGTCCTGGCAAATCCGGGTAGGGATCATTGACCTGCAGCGACCATACTCTGACAGGTAGGCCTCTAGGGCTGCAAACTGTGGTGGATGCAGACGATAGTAAATCCAACGCCCCTGGTGACGGGTTTCTACCAACTTAGCTGCCTTCAGGGTTTTGAGGTGAAAGGAAAGTTTAGATTGGCCTATATCTAAAGCTGCGCACAGGTCACACACGCAGAGTTCCCGTTCCCGCAGTAACTCTATTACCCTCACCCGCAACGGATCGGACAGGGCATGGAAGCCCGCGGTCATTAATGCTGATGCAACCAACTCTACCTCTGCCATTGGGGTATCGATCATCCGTGGGCATCCAAGTTCTCCCATTCTAGGTCCAAGTTATGGCCCTATTTAGATCCAGGGCTGGACTTGGTTGGGATCAAATCCTGAAAATTTCTGACAGCAATAAGGATACAGCAATTCTCATTTTGACAAAAAGCTATCCAACGGCCAGGAATAAGGGTATGGTAATGCCATCCGAGAGAGCTAAGAGAGCCAGAGCTGTTGAAAAAGGCAGGTTTGTTTAACAGGCTAGTGGACTCGTTTCGCCAGCGG
>JBEITR010000032.1:0-36205 GCA_040374765.1 Leptolyngbya sp. | reverse complement strand
TTGAGGCGGCCGGGGCACGTCTAGTGTATCTGCCGCCCTATTCGCCGGACTTCTCGCCCATTGAAACCTTTTGGTCAAAGCTCAAGTCCATTCTCAAGACCCTGGGGGCACGGACCTATGAAGCATTAGTCGAAGCTCTTCAAACAGCCTTTCAGAACATCTCTGAAGTAGACATTAAAAGCTGGTTCAGCCATTGCTGCTACTGTCCCGCATGATTATGAAATCCGCTATATGGTGCGTTAGTCTAGAGAGTATGGGTGAACTGGAAGCGATCGACGCCAAACCCATCAATCACCGGGTTAATGGTCCATCGGCACAGCTTTCCCAGGGCCTGCAGGAAGGCAGTGATCAGGCAGGAGCCCTCTATATCCAGATTCCCACCTATAGGAAGCTTCTTCTCAAGCAGCCAGGGTCTACAGGCTGAGAGCAAAGCGCAGCGCGATCGGCCACACACCCTCCACCCCTGGCCAGCATCGGCTCCATCAGAACCAACCGATCCATTACAGATCACCAATCAAAGCACTGGTGTAAGCTTTACTCATAGCTCCCCCATGCTAGTTGCTTAGTACCACTAGTCCATAGCATGGCAGCTTGCTTACGGACTATCCGATTTTTCAAACGCCCTCTCAGGGGTGAAAGTCCTTTATGTCGGCTTCAAACTGGCTTGAAATCGGTCGAATTGTGGCTCCCCAGGGGCTTAAGGGAGAGGTGCGGGTTTCCCCCAGTAGCGACTTCCCAGAGCGTTTTTTAGAACCGGGTCAGCGCTGGCTGCGCCGACCCTCAAGCCCTACCCCCGAGCCCATCCAGCTACTCCAGGGGCGATTGCTCGAGGGTCGGCAAATCTACGTTTTACGTCTCCAGGGTGTCGCCGATCGCACCCAAGCCGAGGCCCTGCGGGGTTGTACCCTGTTGGTACCTAGTCAAGATCGTCCGGTTTTGGCGGAGGACGAGTTTTACGTGGCTGATCTGGTCGGCTTGCGGGTGCTGCTACAGTCCAACGGAGCAGAGATTGGAGAGGTTACCGATGTCTATACCGCCGGTAATGACTTGCTAGAGGTGAAGCTGTATGCAGCCTTGGGCGATCGCCCCCGCCAGGTTTTAGTTCCCTTTGTGCCTGCCATCGTCCCCCAGGTAAACCTGGAAGAGGGCTATCTGACGGTTGACCCACCAGCGGGCTTGTTAGGTGAGGTAGAGGGTCTCTGAATTCTTAGCTGCCTAGAAATAACCCTGAATAGGGGAAGGAACTAGCCTGGCTGATAGCTGACCATAGCCCCCATCTCCTATAATAAACGTACCTGTTTTATCCCTGGACGCTGCTTAAGGTCGGTATGTGCCGGCAATTATAGTAACTTCCGATAGTTGTTATTTTCCTCAAGCCGGTCTAAGTACCTTAGCCTTGAGGGTTTCAAACTACCTCAGGGCTAAGGTCAGAATTTTACTCAAACTTTTCCAATTCCTTTTACCCCAACCTGGTGCGGCCTATGTCCTTTCCCCTTGGTATAACGACCAGCACTGGTCTACCCCTGCCATTTCTTCTGGTCTATGCCGTGGGGTTTATTGCTGCGATTACGATTGGATCGATTGCCTGGTATAACTCCAAGCGCCCTCCCGGTTGGGAAGATAAGGAAAAACCCGACTTCGTTCCAACCGTTAGCTCTGAGGATGAAGACAGTCAGGCTGGTTAGATTCCGGCGACGGGTTGGTTGCGGTTGATTATGGCACCCTGGGCATGGTTTCGACCTGTTAACCTGGTAGTCTGTTTGGCGCTGGGATTTTCAGCTCTGACCCTGCAGTGGCAGCAATTGCAGACTTTAAAGGCTCAACCCCAGGGTCGCCAAAGTCTATCAGAGTTGGAACGGCAGCAACAGCGCGATCGCCTACACCTGATTCTGTTGAAGCAAACCCCTGACCTGGGCTATGCCAACCTGGTAGCAGATTGGACCTTTCTCAACTTTCTTCAGTACTTCGGTGACGCTGAGGTCCGTAACCGAATAGGGTATGGGGTGAGCCCTGAATTTTTTGAGGTGATTGTGGAGAAGGATCCCCGTTTTCTGACTCCCTACCTCTTTCTTTCTGCCAGTACCTCGATCTTTGCCGGTGTACCGGAACGGTCTGTGGCCCTAATGACCAAAGGTAGTAAAGCCATGACGCCGACGGTACCTGTAGGAGGTTACCGGCTCTGGCGTTACCTTGGTATTGATCAACTCCTCTTCTTAGGAGACGGCCAGGCTGCCCGCCAGTCCTTTCAGATGGCCGCCACCTGGGCGGCTGTTTCTACCGAGCCAGATGCGGTTTCGGCGGCTCAAGCTTCTCGACAAACAGCTAACTTTCTGGCGACTAATTCCGTTAGCCGGGCGGCCCAGATTAGCGCCTGGGTTCAGGTAATTAATATGGCGGTAGATCCCCAGGTGCGTAGAATTGCCGTCGATCGTATTAAAGCCCTGGGGGGCAAAATTGTGGTTATGGAAAAAAATCGAGTGACAGTACAGTACCATAGTGACCCATAAGCGGGTAACGCGATTCGAACGCGCGACATTCACCTTGGCAAGGTGACGCTCTACCGCTGAGCTATACCCGCAAGAACCAATTGGAATCCAGCTGATAATCAGGATGGGAGTGCCAATTGCCTTTAGCTTTTCAAGCTTCTCAGAAAGCAGACCTAATGTCAATAGCTTTTCACCAGCCTGAAGCCTATCCTTTTGGGTCAAGGTACGGAGGGTTCCGCTTCGGCCTTTTCTGGCGTTACCTCCTGGAAGCGAATAATATCCTGGCGAGGGCTAGCATGGCTGACCCGAACCTGTAACCGCTCTCCCAGGGAAACGGTTCGATTAAATCGCATCCCCAGTTCCAAACCCAGGTCCTCCACCATAATCAGTCCCAGACCTTCCTCTTCCCTGAGCCACCGTAGCAGCATCACATCCCAAATTTCACTCTGGTGTCGACGCAGGTATTCTAGTGCCCAGTACCGCTTGGTTTGGCGCTCCACCAGGGTGGCTTCGTAGGCGGCTGAGCTAATTCCCTGGGCTAGTTCGGTAACCTGATCCGGTGAAAACGGTAGGGGATCACCCCGCAGGTGAGCTTTGAGCTGAAAGTGCACCAGCAGATCGAGATAGCGGCGAATCGGCGAGGTTACCTGACTATAGCTGTCAAGCCCCAGGGTGGCATGACGGCTGGGGGTGACTCCCACTTCGCTGCGGGGCATGCAGCGACGAATGGCAGAGTCCCGCACCCAGCCCGTAGGCAGTTGCATTAACTCTTGATCGGAGGGGAGCTCGGGTTGGGGCTGGCTACGAAAGGGAATGGCCAATTCATGATCTTGCCCGTAGCGGGCGGCTACCTCCCCAGCTAGAATCATCATTTCTGCCACCATCTGTCGGGCTGGAGAATCCTCCAATACCTCGATCACAATGTCATTGTTTTGATCGGCCATTACCTTAATATTGGCCTCTGGCATATTGATGCTGATGGCCCCCTGGTTTAGACGCCACTGGCTCCGTACCTGAGCCCAGTGGGATAGCCCCTGCAACTCAGACTCAGCGGTGATGCCTAACTCCAACATCTCATCTACATCTTCGTAGGTAAGCCGGTAGGTGGGCTTAATTAGACCAGGATGGATGGTGTAGTCCTGGATTTCTCCGGCGGCGGTGAGGGTAATGGCAAAGCTGAGGGAACAGCAAACCTCTCCCTGCTTTAAACTCATAGGCCCAGTGGCGAGCTCAGCTGGAAACATGGGAATCATGCCCGTGGGTAGATAGACCGTGGTGCAGCGCCGCCGCGCCTCCAAATCGAGGTCGTCACCCGGTAGGAGCCAACGGGTGGGGTCCGCGATGTGTACCCAGAGGCGATGGCGATGGTTGGCCAGAATTTCCAGGCTAAGCCCATCGTCAATTTCCTGGGTGCTAGCATCATCGACGGTATAGACCTTCAGGTGGGTTAGATCGTACCGTTCAACATCGAGATCGGGAGGGGGAGATTGAATCCGATGTTGGGCCATAGCTAGGACTTCCTTAGGAAATTGGTGAGGGATCTGGCTCCGTCGCAAGGCCAAATTTTCATGGATATCCCATATATTTAGGGCCACCAGGGCATCGAAAGCGGCGGCGGCGGTAGGTGGGTAATCCAGGGCTGCAAGCACTTCTATGGCCTGGTTTCGCTGGCTACACTCATCACCTAACAGGGCAAATCGTTCTAAACATTCTAGCTTGGGGCGATCGCCCTTGTCCCAGCTGACCGTTCCCCCCGCTAGGGCTTGCTGGGCCTTGTCCATAAAGGAGGTCCATTCTTGCTGGCGCTGGGTTTCGCGTTCAATCTGGCGTAACAGGTCTTCAACCTGGGCGGGGGTACGGGGTTCGAAGCGATCGCCCTTCTGCTTGAAGAAAATCCGGTCCTCTATCAGTAGTCGGTGGGCTGCATAGCATAGGGGCGGGCTCTGGTCAGAGAAGAGCAATAGGGCCAGGGATGTGGGTTCTGCCGACTCGCCGGTTTCCCGAAACAGTTCCCAGGCAACCTCCAAGCTAGAGGGATCGATATGGGCTTCGGCGGTATGCAAAAAGCTCAAGATATCACCGGAGCTAAAGTTGGCACCGGACACCTGATAGGTAATTTCCCTGGGATGAAGAATGTGGCTCTGGCCGCGCTGGTCAACCACAACCCAGTTTTTCTTACCCTCAGGGCGCTCTACCACGGCCAGACGGGGCTGTCCCTGGTACTTAAATTCGACGAGTGTACCCTTATCCACCGAACCTTATCCTGTCCTGTTTACCTCTCTAGCCTAGCCCAGATCATTGGCACAAAGCGCCGAATCCTGAGAGCTAACCCGAGCGATCGCCAGTCCTGTACCAAATGGCGACCACTATAATACTTGGCCATACTCCCCACCTTGCCCAGAAGGGATACCCTTATTAAAGGACCCTTTTAAGTTTCTAATGCTATGGCTAATGATGTAGGTACCTTACCGGGCACTATTCGTAATTTAATTATTGCGGGGGTTGCGATCGCATTGACCGTGGCGATTTTTCTAGGCATAGGCAGCCAGTCTACCCTTCCCTCCCTCAAACGCCTGGCGGCTGAGGCTGTTCCCTACGAGGTAGCTCAAACCAGTGGTAAGCCCTCCTTGCTGGAATTCTATGCCGACTGGTGCACCACCTGTCAGGCCATGGCGGGTGATATGGCTAAACTCAGGGCTACCTACGGTAACCAGGTGAATTTCGTCATGCTCAATGTCGACAACCACAAATGGTTGCCAGAAATGCTCCAGTACAACGTAGACGGTATTCCCCATTTTGTCTATCTCAACGCCGATGGCGAAACCCTGAGTTATGCCATCGGCGAACAACCCCGTTCAATTTTGGCGGATAATTTGGCGGCCTTAGTGGCGGCCCAGCCCCTGCCCCACCAACAATTTACGGGAGACCGGTTTTCCCCTGCTGCCCCTGAGGCCAGCTAGGGACCTGTTGCTGTGACTTGGTCTAAACCCGTTCCAGGATGGCTCGGGCTTTAGCCACATCCATTGAGAGATAATGGCCCAATCGCAGAATCTCCTGGAGACGGCTATGCTGGTCTGGGTTGAGGGGGGTACTGCTGCGTACCGCTTGCTGGAGCTGATCAAAAACCTGGTGGTGCAAATACTGGTAATACAGTTCCTGGGACCGTTCTAGGGATAGACCTAGACCCAGTTGATGGCCCAGGCGAATCAATCGCCCTAACCAGGTAACATCAGCGGCAAGCGGATCCGGGGTTGACTGACTGAGCAGTTGTCCCACCGATCGCCCAATCAGTCCTTCCAGCATAGGCTTAGCCTTGGGCAGAGACAGCCGAGCGTTAAAGTAACCAACTTCCGTAGCAATGGCCTCCAGTTCATTCAGGTAATCTTCCCCCTGGCGCAGGGGACTGCCATCGCTAGGGTTGGTCTCCCGTTCCAAGGCCTGGAGGACCTCCAGGGTGCGCTGGCTGAGGGCAATATCAGCCGCCACCTGTAATTCTTGGGGAACGGCTAGGCCATCGCGATGAAAGGCCTTTAAGACTCCGTAGTTGTCCCGGTATACCTGGGAATAGAGTTGATCTAGCCGCAACAGAGTGTCTTGAGACAGCAACTGCATCATGCGGTGGCGTTCCTCTGCAAATAAATCTTGCAGATTATAGCTTTGGGTACCAAAGGTGCGGTTCATGGCCAGAATGGTCTGGGCTGCACTGGCCTGCTCGAGACAGTCAAACAGTTCCTGGCGGGCTTGGGTATAGTCTAGCCGGGAGTGGAAACTGCGGATACAACAGTGGAAGTCCCATCCCCCCAAGTGAACTACGGTAAAGGCCAGGCTGAGGCTCTCGCGGGTAATGGTGGAGGTGATCTCCACCAAGCCCACCGCCAGAGACATGGGCCCTAGGCGCTGGCGGCGATAGTCCTGCTGGTCAACGGTATAGCAGTACACCGCCTGTTGGCGACGATGATCACTAAAAAGGGAAGCAATGGCATAGTGGGCGGCCACCTGTTCTAGGGAGATGCGGGCGGGCTTGACCAGGGTGCGGTAAACGCCGGATCCGTCCTTAAAGGTTGGAATATTACTGGGGGCCAGGGCTAGGCGCTGGATGAACTCTGCCTCCAGGTCCAAACCAGCTACTTCTCCGGCCAGTTCTATGGCGCGGGCTGCGTAACGCAGAATCTGGGTACCCTCTGGTCGGGAGATTTCCTCAAAGAACCAGCCACAACTGGTATACATGAGCAGGGCATGGCGCTGTATTTCCAGGAGTTGCAGCGTAATTACCCGATCGCTGGCCGACAGCGGCCGCACCTGGTGCTCAGCGAAGAAACGATTCAGGGTATCCTCACTGCGATCGCCAATAACATCGATATAGGCATTGCGGGCCGCCCAGGGATCGCGCAGTAGATTCCGTCCCTGCTGATCAAACAGTAGGATTAGTTGATCCCGCAGCCAGTCCAGGGCCTGCCGGAGGGGTTGCCGCCAGCCTTGATGCCAAACCCCGCCGCCGCCACAGCCACAATCGGCCTGCCAGCGATCTACTCCGTGGCTACAACTCCAGGCCGTGATGGGTTTCAGTTCGGCTTCCCAGGTGGGGGGATGGGTGGCCAGGTAGTGGGCGTAGTTGGTGACCGTCCAGCCCTGCCGGGGAAACTCTTCGGTGAGGGCATAGGCCAGGGTCTTTTCAGCCCCGCCGCGGTGATGACCAAAGGTTTCCCCGTCGGTGGCTACAGAGATCAACTGAAAGGGGCGATGGTCACCGTGAATGGCCTGGCCAATGCGACTGGTGAGGTGGGCAGAGGCGCTGAGCACATCGCTAAAGCCCATGTCGCGGGAGATCGGGCCATCGTAGAAAAAGACATCAATAAATCGTTCTGGATCGGGGCGACCATCGGCCTGGGGTAGGAAACACCGATAGGGCCGGGTGGGATCGATCTGGCCACCGCCGACTTCCTGCCAGGCGTTCTCTTCCCCCTGGGTAGGCAGGGGCCGACAGCGCTGCACCTGGGACGGAGCCAGCACCGTAAAGCGGATACCCTCCTCCACTAGTACCGCCAGGGTAGGGTAGTCTATGGCTGTTTCCGCCAGCCACATGCCTTCGGGATCACGGCCAAAGCGACGGCGAAAATCAGCGATACCCCAGCGTACCTGGGTAATCTTGTCCTGGGGGTTGGCCAGGGGCAAAATCATATGGTTGTAGACCTGGGCTATGGCGTTGCCATGGCCATTGAGGCGATCGCAGCTGTGGCGATCGGCGGCCAGGATGCGTTGATAGGTTTCCAGATCGTAGCGCTCCATCCAGCTCAGCAGGGTGGGTCCCAAATTGAAGCTGATGTACTCAAAGGTATTGACAATGCGAACCACCTCACCCTGCTGGTTGAGGATACGAGCGTAGGCATTGGGCCGGTAGCATTCGTGGTGAATGCGCTGATTCCAGTCATGAAAGGGAGCCGCACTGGGCTGGCGCTCCACTGCATCCAGGTAGGGGTTTTCCCGAGGGGGCTGATAGAAATGACCGTGAATACAGACAAACACCCCTGTACTCACGGCTGGCATTGCCCCCTCAGCAGCGGTCTTAGTAACCGCCGTTGCCCGTCCTGGGGAAGGACTGGATAAATTTGTCATAAAGGCTTTTGGATAAACTCAAAAACTAGAACAGTTCAGGGCAAAATCTGAAATGGAATGGGTTCCCTGACCCGATCTGTTCCTACACCATACCTACAACCTTCTCCTGGTTATCCCAATCTTAATGTCCTGTTTAGAAACTCCCTCCTGGCCCTATTCGGGTACGGCTGGGAGAACTGCGGTAGGATTAAGCCACCCTTCAGTATGCCTCTACCCTTTCCTATGTCGTTTTTGCAGCCAACTCTGACCGCTCCTCCCCTCAGTGTGGGGGGACTGGTGGATTATATTCAGGCAGTGCTGGAGAATGATCCCGTCCTGCAGCAGGTATGGGTGGTGGGGGAGGTGTCCAGTGTAACTCAGCATCCCAAGGGGCTGTTCTTTAACCTCACCGATACGGACACCAGAGCCACCATTGGCTGTGTGGCCTGGCGCAGTCAGTGGAACCGCCTAACCACCTTGCCCAGCGTGGGGGATCAGGTAACTTTACTGGGTACGGTAAAGGTCTATCCCCAGCGGAGTAACTACCAGCTCACGGTTTGGCAGGTCTTACCGAGTGGGGATGGGCTGAAGGCCTGGCGCTATCGCCAGCTGAAGCAACGGCTACAGGCAGAGGGGGTGTTTGATCCCGAATTTAAGCGGCCCCTGCCTCCCCTGCCCCGGACTATTGCGGTGGTTTCCTCTCCCCAAGCCGCGGCTTGGGGAGATATTCAGCGATCGCTGCGCCACCATCATCCCGGTTTACAGGTGTTGTTTTCCCCCGCCACCGTGCAGGGAGAAGCCGCCCCCCTGACCATTGTCCAGGCCATTGCCCGGGTAATTGCCGATGGCCGGGCAGAGGTGTTAATTTTAGCCCGGGGCGGCGGTGCCAGCGAGGATTTGGAGTGCTTTGACGATGAACGGGTAGTACGGGCCGTGGCCAGTTGCCCCATTCCCGTGGTTACGGGTATTGGTCACGAGCGGGACGAATCTCTGGCGGATCTGGCTGCCGATGTCTGTGCCCATACTCCCACCGCCGCCGCGATCGCCGCCGTACCGGCCCTAGCCGATCTGATGGCGGCCCAGGCTGAGCGCCGCCATCGTCTCCACACAGTGGTACAGCATCAGTTGCAGAACCGCTACCTGGATCTGGAAGGACTGCGGCAACGGCTGTTGCGGCAGCGGTTAGACCAACAATTGCAGCAACGGCTGGCCTACGTGGGGCAGATGAAGGCACGGTTGCGCCAGAGTTTACAGGTCGAGTGGCGCCAGGCTAGCGATCGCCAGGCTAGTCTGGCGAATCGTTTACGCAGCCTTGATCCCAACCGGGTACTCCAGCGCGGCTACGCCCTGGTCAAAACGGAAACGGGTCAGGTAGTTACCGATGGGGCTACCCTGAGCCCCCAGCAAATTTTGCAAATCCAGCTGGCCCAGGGCCAGATTAGGGTCCAGGTAATCGCCCTGGAACCCGACCATGCTCCCTAGTTCAGGAGATTCCCATGCCCCGCCGATCATCCCCACCCCCTGCCTGGAGCTACGAAGATACGGTAGCTCTGCTGGAAGCCATGATTGCCAATTTAGAATCTGGCCAATTACCGCTGACGGAGGTTTTAAGTCAGTTTGAACAGGCCGTAGGGGCCCTGCAGCAGTGTGAGACCTTTCTCCAGGAAAAACAACAACAGGTCGATCTTTTGATTGAAACCCTCAGTGACCCTTAGGAACAGACAGTGGTGCCATGTCGGTAATTAGCCCGGCCCAAAAAAAACAGGGAATCAAGCAACGGATTCTCGATTTAATTAATCTGCGCCCTGAGGAGCAGGAACGCACCCTACTCATGTTTAGTGCCTACACTGCCACTACCATGGGGATTTTATGGTTGGATGTGAGTTCCGCCGCCCTTTTCCTGGAGCGGTACGGCGCTGCTAATCTGCCCTGGATTTATATCCTTAGTGGGCTAGTCGGTCTGGGTTTAAGTGGAATTTATTCATGGTTGCAGCGACTGTTACCCCTTCGGCGGGTGCTGGTGTTAATTGCCCTGTTGATGGCTCTGCCCATAATCCCCTTCCGTTGGGGCCTGAGTCAGCCCGAATTAATCGCCATCACAATTTTTGGCATGCGCCTATGGATCGAAGCCATCTATAGCTTCAACGATCTCAACCTATCGGTCACCGCCAACCAGTTGTTTAATATTCGGGAGATCAAACGGGCCTTTCCCATCATCAGTAGCGGGGCCCAAATTGCCGATATGATCAGCGGCTTTTCTGTTTACTTTCTACTCAAGGTGATTGGTTTAGCCAATGTTATGTTGTTGGCCCTGGGGGTAATGCTGGTGGGTGCAGCCCTGCTCTATTCCCTTACCCATAGTTACGAGCACGCCTTTCCAGATTCTCCCAAACACCAGGCCGAAGAAACCGATAATCACCATCTCCGGCCTCGTCTGCAAGGATCCATAGGATCCTATGTGGTGCTGCTCTTTAGCTTTTTTGTACTGGCCCAGATTTTACTTTTCTCTACGGAATTTCAGTTTTTTAACCAGCTGGAACTTTCTATGGAGGTTAACCAGATCGCCGCTTTCCTGGGCATTTTCAGTGGTCTGCTGGGGTTGATTGAGCTCTTTACCCAGTGGTTTAGCGCCAGTCGTCTGATTGAGCAACAGGGGGTTTTTACCGCTGCCCTGCTGCTGCCCCTGGTGACGGTCACCCTGGGGCTGCTCACCCTGGTGGCTAGTTCCCCCTTCTTTCTGGGTGGTACCGCCCTGTTTATGGGGTTGATTCTCCTCAAGTTTGTCGATGAATGGTTGCGGTACACCCTGGTAACCACCATCCGTCCCGTATTGTTTCAACCGATTCCCAGCCAGGTCCGCCCCACCCTTCAAGCCCTGGTGGGGGGAATTGCCGAGCCCCTATCCCTGGGGGCTACGGGGGCGGTAATTTTGGGGGTGTTGCAACTCACCCATGAGCTGGGTATGTCGGTGCCCCTGCACCAGGCCCGGTGGTTTTTGCTAGGTACGATCCTGTTGGCTCTAGTTTGGGTTGGGGTCACCCGGCTCTTGCGATCGCGCTACCTTGACCTGCTGGTGCAGGGGGAGGGGCGGGGGCTAGGGAGTTTTTCCGATGCCGACCTACGGGCCATGGGACAAAATCTGATGGAGGCACTAGCCCGTGCGAAGACGGTCACCAATCAGCAATACTGTATTGAGTTGCTGTCCCACATTACCCCAGCGGAGGTGGGGGAAGTGCTGGCTCCCTTCCTGACCAACTTTCCTCCCCGATTGCAGCGCCAGGCCCTGGAGTCCATGCTGGCCTATCCCAACCCCAGGTTTGCCCCCTCCATCAGGGCTTTGAAGGAGCAGGCCCAAGGGCGGCAGCCGGCTGTCTTTGCCCTGGCTTTGCGCTATCTCTGGCTGGTGCAGGAGGCTCAAGACCTGGAGGAACTGACCCGGTATCTCCAACCTGAGGTAGACGCCATGGTGCGGAGTACGGCGGCGTCCCTGATCCTGCGGTTCGGAGACCGTCAGGATCGGGTCCTAGCCATAGCAACTCTGCGTAAAATGCTGGTTCACGATCAGGAGCGGGAACGGGTGATGGGCTGTCGAGCCCTGGGGGATGCCCACTATATGGAGTCCCTTAGTATTTACATTGACGATCTGTTGCAAGACCCATCCCTACGGGTGCGGCGGGCGATGCTGGCGGCGATCGCCGCCACCCAGTACAGCCGCTACTACCCTGCCCTATTCAAAGCCCTGCGCTATAAATCAACTCGCAATGCCGCCCGACGGGCCCTGGTCAATCTGGGGGATGAGGTCCTCCCTGGGCTGCAAAATCTGGGCTTAGATAGTTCCCAACCCGACAGCCTGCGCCAGCAGGCCTGGCAAGTGATGGGAGAAATGGGTAGCCTGGCGGCGCTGGAAACCTTAGTTGAAAATTTAACCCAATCCTGGGGAACCCAGCGGCAGCAGATTTTGGCGGTGGTGCTGAAGACCTATCAGGAAACCGGGGTGAGGCGATCGCCCCTGATTGATAATGTCCTGGATCGATTACTGGGCCGCAGTGGGCTAGAAACGCTGATCAATAGCGAACTCACCTGGCTGGCTGAGTTGCTGGCTATCCAGGTTGATCTGGGGCAGTCCCTGGGCTCAGGGCTAGAAGGGGATTTGCTGGCCAGGGCGGTGGAGGGGTTAGAAAGTGATGCGATCAGGCGTCTATTCATGGTCCTGCGCCTGATATCCCCTGTAGAAACTATTCAGGCGGCCCAGGCCTACCTGACTGGTTCAGCCTCCCGTCTGGCCAGGGGCCTGGAAATTCTGGACAATACCCTGACCATTGCCAGTAAGAAGGCGATTTTAATTATGCTAGACCGCCGATCCCCGGAGGAAAAACTTAGACATCTAAGCCTGGCCAGTCCCACCCTCTATCAATACCAACCCCTGGGCCCCAGCGATCGCCTGCGTCGCCTGCTGGATTTACGGCACCTGCTCTCCGACTGGACTATCGCCTGTTGTTTTCATCTGGCCCGGGCTAATCACTGGAGCCTGGCTACCGATTCGACCCTGGCTCTGCTCAACCATCCCACCGGTTTTATTCGTGAGGCTGTCCTTAGCTATGTGGCGGCGGCCTCCCCCCGTGCCCTCCAGTCTCTTCTGCCCATGCTGCAGGGAGATCCCAATCCCCTGGTGGCGGCCCAGGTCAACCAACTCATGAAAACCTATAATTTCAAGATATAGGCATGGTTATACGCCCCTTCCCATCGTTCCTGATGTCATGCTGCTGAGTAGCCTCGATCGCCTGTTATTTATCCGCCAGGTTCCCATCTTCAGGGAACTGCGGGATGACTTTTTAATGCGCCTGGCTCCAATTATGGAGGAGGTCTATTTTGACCCTGGCCAGACTATTTTGACCGAGGGGCAAGAAGGTCGGGCGATGTATATTTTGGTCTCGGGTCAGGTTAGGGTACACCTGAAGGGGCAGCAGGTCGCCCAGTTTAAGGCGGGTGACTGCTTTGGCGAAATGTCGGTGTTTGATGCCGAACCCCGCTCAGCCTCGGTCACCAGTCTGGAACGCTGCTGGTGTTTGGTGCTCAGTCAGCAGCAACTCTATGAGGCGATTGAAGAAACCCCTGGTATTGCCCTGAATATTATTCGTCTCCTATCTCGCCGCATCCGTGAACTCAATCAAGATCTCAACCAACTTAAAACCACCTGGCGTCCCGATCCTCCCCCCCTTGCCGATGGCCAAATTCTAGACCGGTTACCGCCCCAAACCGGCGATTTTTTACAAAGAACCTTGATTGACTAACGGATCGCTATGGATGCTCACCCTTGTCTGGCCAGTTTAAAGCTGTCCCCTAGTCAGGTAGGACACCAGCGCTTCTGGTACTGGCGGGGATGGCCAGTCCGCTATTGGTTTCATCCTGGGCCTGGCGGTACTGACCAACCGGCTTTGCTGTTGATCCACGGGTTTGGAGCCAACCTAAATCAATGGCGTCACAATCTGGCTGCCTTAAGCCAGGTAGCCCCGGTTTACGCCCTTGATCTTTTGGGTTTTGGCGATACGGAAAAAGCCCCTACTCTCTATAGCGCCGAACTCTGGGCCGCCCAGGTACAGGACTTTATAGCAGCCGTAATTCACCGACCTGTGGTCCTAGTCGGTCATTCCCTGGGAGCCCTGGTCGCCCTGACAGTGGCCCATCAGCGGCCAGCCCAGGTGAGCAGATTAATCATGGTAACCGTACCCCTGCCCGCAGCCCGCCAGGATCTGGTGGCGGGGTGGGTGGTTAACCTCGCCCTGTGGGTAGAAAGTTTAGTGGCGACTCCCCTGTTAATCCGTCCCCTTTTTAGGCTGGTGCGGCAAACAGCCTTCTTAGGCTGGGCCTTGAGGAGCGTTTATCTTCATCCAGAAAAGGTAGATGGTGAATTATTGAGTTTGTTTGCCTTGCCACCCCGGCAGCGAGGGGCCGCCAGGGCGCTTTGTTATCTGGTTAGGTCTCGCTGCCAGCCTAACTTCAGTCCATCCATTCAGGCTATGCTTCGCGATCTGGCTCTACCAGCTCTCCTCCTATGGGGTGACCGGGACCGGGTGTTACCTGTGACCATGGCTCCAGCTCTGGAGGGCCTGAGTCCCAACCTCACCCTTGAGTATTTAAACGGGGCAGGACATTGCATTTACGATGAAGATCCGGATCGCTTTAATCAGTGGGTGATGGACTGGGCTGGATATGCTAGTTTGGGCCAGACCACTGAGGATCAACTTGATCGGCCCAGATAGTGTTAACCAGTTGTTGCGGGCCCACACTCTATGAAAATTCTGGTTTTAAATGCTGGTTCCAGTAGCCATAAGAGCTGTCTGTTTGACCTCAGCCAACCGGGTTCCGTGAGCCTGGCGCCCGCGCCAGTGTGGCGGGCGGGTTTGGATTGGACCCATTCCCAGGGCGGGGTAGAACTGACTGCCTATAGGACTGATGGCGCCTTGGTGCAGCAGGTACTGCCCCTAACGGACAAGACCGAAGGTCTGGCCGCTATGTTGAATACCTTGGTGCAGGGACCGACCCAGGTGTTGGGGGAATTAAGGGAAATTGTGGCCGTGGGCCATCGGGTGGTACATGGAGGGCGAGACTATTGCGATCCCGTGCCCATTGATGAAAATGTCAAGGCTACTATTCGCCGTTTGATACCCCTAGCCCCGTCCCACAATCCAGCTAATTTACAGGGAATTGAGGCGATGGAGGCGCTGCTCGATGGGGTTCCCCAGGTGGCCATGTTTGATACAGCCTTTCACACCACCCTGCCGGCGGCGGCGGCGGTTTATCCTGGTCCCTACGACTGGCTGGAGCAGGGTATTCGTCGCTATGGATTCCATGGTATCAGCCACAATTACGTGGCCCAGCGGGCCGCCGCCCTGGTGGGAAAACCCATAGATCGTTTAAAGATCCTGAGTTGCCACTTGGGGAATGGCTGTTCTCTAGCAGCGGTCAGGCATGGGGTCAGCGTCGATACCACTATGGGTTTTACGCCCCTGGATGGGCTGATGATGGGGAGTCGTTGCGGCAGCCTCGACCCGGGTATCTTAATCCATCTGATCCGTCAGTTTGGCTATAGCGCTGACCAATTGGATAACCTGCTAAATCGGGAGTCAGGGCTGAAGGGAATTTCTGGAATCTCCAACGATCTGCGCCGGGTGGTAGAAGCGATGGATCAAGGTGATCCCCGCGCCCAACTGGCGTTGGAGGTATTTAGTCACCGACTACGTCGCGAGATGGGGGCCATGGTGGCTAGTTTGCAAGGGCTGGATGTGCTGGTGTTTACCGCCGGTATGGGAGAAAATAGCCCCCTGATCTGGCGACGGGCCTGTGATGCCTTTGGTTACCTGGGTTTGAAGTTAAGAACGGGAGATTTAACGCCATCACCCGAGGACCAGGACATTGCCGCCTCTGACTCCCAGGTGCGGGTATTGGTTATCCATACCCAGGAGGAATGGGCGATCGCCCAAGCCTGTGTAGCTTTGATCCAGTCCCCCGTTTCAGGTTAACCACTGCTTTACCCTTTCCAGGCTGGGCCAACCGGGTTTACGGGCCAGGCCATCCTCAATGCTATCCATGACCTCGGTGCGCAGATCGGCGACCGCCGTGATCACCTGAGCCGCCACTTCAATATGCTGACGTACCCCAGGTTTACCGGCCTCCAGCAGGGCTAAAGCCAGATTGATCCGTCCTTGGGGATCCTGGGGATTCAATTTAACCGCCCGTTGGGCCGCCCTGACCGCCCCATCTGGTTTATCGGTGAGCAAATAAAGCCAGGCTAGACAGGCCCAAGCGGCACTGCTGCGGGGTGCCCGATCGCAGATTTCCTTAAAAACAGGCACTAGCCCTGCCGGGTCAGCGCCAGCCCTATACTGCTCAATCGCCTGATCAAAAAGAACATCCACGGTTGGGGCCGCCGTCGAGTCAAGGGGAGTGTTAGGGGTTTCAGCCATAGGTTTGAGCCTGGAGAGGGTTGGCAAAGTCCACGGGAATTTTTAATCTATACCTTGATTTTTTTCCGCGCCTTCACTCGAGTTTATCCAATTATGCGGCCTAAAGGAGTAGCTAAAAGCTATCCGACCTTACCGCTATCAACTATAAAGGCTGAGGTAGAGCTATAGCCACCATCCTTAGGACCCCATAGGGCGGTGAAAGCAGAGCCTGGGTAATTCACTGACTGGCAGGATTCCGTTGTCCCTGGCTACGTCCAATGCAATCCTGCCAGGGCCTATCTGGGCTTGGTTACTTTGATAAATTCTGAGGCGGTCAGTTTGAGTTCCCCGTCCAGACTCCTGACCGTATAGGAGCGAGCTTCTCTTTGGGTTGAGCCATCCCGATAGACATAGGCATTTTCTCCCAGAAAGTTGATGCTACTATCGGTTCTCGAGGTTATTTTTAGGTCTTCAACCGTTACCCGTTCAAACTTGTTGAAAAAACCAGGGGCAAAGAAATCAGCCAACTGGGGGGTATACAGGGAACTGGCTTGATCAAACTGTTTTTCGGAAAGCAGATGATACAAGTTTTCCACCAGAGATATGGCCGCCTCTTCCTGGGTAGGGGACTGACCTTCTACAACGGATTCACCCTCACCGGTCTCAACCCTGGGATCTGCAGATGAAGCCTGACGGATGGGGTCACTGTAGTCAGATCCTTCCTGGCTATTTTTTGAGACCTTCGCCTCCATACTTTGGAGCGCTGATGGGGTTAACTTTACCTCTGCTAGTTTCCAGGTCCAGTCCCTCAGCCTGAAAACGAAATCAACGTCCTTAGTCTTCAGCAAAAACCGACTGGGGTTGGAGAAGAAGGCAAACTTGACGTCTTTCAGCTGACCTGATGCCGGGGCCGATGTCTGGGGTTTCCCAGTCGGGCTTGTTCCGTTCAAGGTATTGGTCTCAAATAGCTGGGTAACCCCGGCCGGGGTTACATAGGCATCTATCATCGAGTCGACGATCTTGGGTAAGACGGCTACCGCCAGACCGGCCCAGGGGTTATCCGCCATCTGCTGTTTATCCACCGTTTCTGCCATCACAAAGGCATTGACTTGAACCTTAAGGGATGTACGTAGGGAGGGAAAATCGATGCGCATAGTGAGGGCATCGGCATCCTGCGATCGCAGGGCTGAGTACAACTGCCACATCGAGATATAGGGCCAGGCGATGTAGGCGCCAACTGTAAGCGCAACGGTGGGAATCACCCAGCCTATGGATGATTTATTGTGAGAAGAGGATTCTATAGACATAACAGTAACTTTTAGAGTGTAGGGCTTTGGCCAGAAGGCTGAAGGTCGTGTTGATCGAGCAAAGCAAGCCTGGATAAGCCTTATGGCTCGCCTTGGCCCCGTTAACCAGAGCTAGAGCTATAAATTCCTATAAAACCTAAATTAGTTAAAACATTTTCCCATAGGATCAGAAGACGTTACAGTCTCTTTTCAGGTTCTGAGTCCGGTTAGCAGAAGACTGGACCGCCACTTGCCATCGGCTGAAGTCCAGAGCCAAATGGTACTAGCTATGCATCGGTTATGCTTAGAGCGAAGCGCAGCCGGTTACCTCGATGGGACCATTAGCGGTTTCCTTAAACTCAGGATCGGGGGCGTCCCGGCTTTCATCTCCTTGACAAACCAGGGAAGACAACACCGAATTCCCCTGGCTATCCTGATTAACGTATACAGCGCCGGTATAACCCCGGAGAGCATTCTGTTCAATGGGTTTAGCCTTAATCTTAATTTTTTTATTTTGGTTGTCTACGGCCTCAACCCCATAGCTATAATCCCTATCTTCGTGGTTTAAGTAGGCGAAACCTAATTCAGTAATGTCATTGGAAAATTTACCTCGTTCGTAGAAAAAACTATGTTGAGCCCGGTTCATTGCCCCTACTGCATTTAAAGCCTTTGCCTGCTTGGCCTTCGCAATTTGATGGAAAACCATTGGCCAGAGCATGGCGGCCAGAATGCCCATTACTAAAATCACCACAAGTAGTTCAATTAAGGTAAAACCCTGCTCTTGCCTGGAGAGTCCTCTGCCCCAGCCCATGGGTTCCATCTTTAGATTAGGATTATTACTGAGAAACATAGATAACACTGCTCACTTAAGTCCTTTGTACAAAGAATTGGGCTCCTTGTTCAAAAGGATCGAGCTAGTTTTATCGGAATTTTATGCGTTTAACAAGTTTGGCAATTTCCCCGGCTTTTTCCTAGAAACCTTGGCTTCCCTGACCACTCAGGGGAAAATGGATGTGTTGATCCTTTGGGTAGGCATCAATATACTGCATAACCATTGAGCGAAAAGACTTGGAAACCATTACCCCCATCCCCTCCTCAGCCCGCTGCCTACGCGTATTTATGACCGGCGCCAGCGGTTGTATTGGCCATTATATTTTGGAGTTGCTGCTGCAAAGCGATCGCTACGAGGTGTTCTTACTGCTGCGTCATCCCGATAAGTTGCATTTGGCCCTAAAGGATGATTCCAGGGTACACATTTTGCAGGCAGGCTTGGCAGACATCGAACAGTACGCCGATCTGCTCAGCACCATAGACATCGCTATTCTAACGGCAGCCGCCTGGGGGGGCGACCCTGACTACGTCATGGACATCAACACCAACGCCAATTTATCCTTGATGAAAATGCTTGATCCCCAGCGGTGTCAGCAGGTAATTTACTTTTCTACCGCCAGTATTTTAGGTCCCCAGAGCCAACCCCTGCCAGAGGCCTATGAATTCGGCACTGACTATATTCGCAGTAAATATGAATGTCATAGCCGGTTATCTGGGTTAGCGCTATATCACAAAATTACCACCGTCTTTCCTACCCTGGTATTTGGCGGCGACTCCCAGAAACCCTACTCCTTCATTTCAGCGGGAATACGGGATGTCACCCGGTGGATTGGGTTAATTCGCTTCTTTCGTGCTGAGGCGGGCTTTCACTTCGCCCATGCCCAAGATATCGCTACCGTTGTGAATTATTTAATCGACCATCCCTCCCCCGCCGGTTACCGGGAATACGTCATTGGTAATCCTGCCCTATCTGCCAACCAGGCGGTAGAACAAACCTGCGCCTACCTGGGTAAATCGATCTGGTTTCGCATCCCCCTGTCTCTCTGGTTAGCTGATTTGATTGTTAGGGTGTTCAGAATCCAAATGGCTCCATGGGATTACTTTTGTTTGCGCAACCCCCAGTTTGTTTATGCTGGGGCTGTCAATCCCGCTAGTTTTGGATTAAATACCTACTGTAAAACCCTGGCGGACCTGCTACAGGTTCATGGCATTGAAGGGATCAAGAAACCTCGCTAGGCATCAGGGCGACAGTGGTTTTGAAATAGGGGTACGCAATAACACCCATCCCCCCAGCAGGAAAAACGGTAGGAGTAAAAACATAGCCAGGCGTTGGTTGCCACTCAGGGCACTGGTAAAACCGAAGATTAAGGGGCCAAAGGTGGCGGAGATTTTCCCCACCAGGGCGTGGAAACCAAACAATTCAGAGGTTTTGTTGTGGGGAATGAGTTGGGCAAACAGCCCTCGACAGAGGGATTGGGTAGAACCGCTGACTACCCCCAACCCGATCGCCACCAGCAGGGGAGTAAGGGGATGGGTACCGAAGACGATTAACAGTAGCAGGCCTACCCAAAGGGTTAAAATTGCCTTCAGCAAGGTCAGGGCCGACCAACGATGACTGAGTAAGCCGACGGTTAGCGTCATCGGGATGGCGATGGCGTTAAACAGTAAGGTTAACTGTAAAATCTGTCCTACTTCCAGTGCAAATTGGGTTTTCAGGTAAATGGCAATAAAGCTGTGAATGGTGACAATGCCGTCAGAAATCAGGTAGTATCCGAGCAGAAACTGGAAAATTACGGGGGTTTCTCGCCAGTTTTTCAGGGTTTTAAACACCTGGTGATAGGCGCTTTTAACCAGACGTCTGAAGCTACAGTTCACTGGCCCAGGAGATTGGCGGGGCAACCAGGCCAGAGCCGGCAGCGCAACGAGTCCATAGAAAACACTGACCAGCAAAAAGGTTAAGCGATAGATAGGTAAATTGGTCGCCACCAGACCACCCTGCATCCAGCCATAGGCGATAAAAAAACAGATTAAGCCCCCCAGATAACCCAACCCCCACCCCAACCCCGATAGTTGACCCAGCCGTTGGCTAGGAACCAGAAGGGGCAGATAGGAGTCATACAGGCTAGCGGCGCAGATGTATCCCACCTGTGCCACCACAAAGGCCATTCCGCCCAGCATTAAGCCTCCAGGTTCTACCCAGTAGAGCAGGCTGGTAGCCAGGCAACATAGGCCGGTAGCCAGGGCAAAGAGGGGGTAGCGCAGCTTGCCAGTGTCAGCGATCGCCCCTAAAAAGGGGGCTAGAAGACCGGATCCGATCAGCGCTAGGGAAGTGAGCATGGCCCACTGGGCATCACAGCGGGTAGTTCCGCCGCAAACTACCTGCCGGTAGTAAACCGCATAGGCCACCCCCGGAACCAGCAAAGCGTAGCTCGAACTGGCTACATCGTAGAGCAGCCAGCCCAGAATAGACTTATGTTGCCAGAAGCGGTTCATAGCGGAGGGCCAATGTATGGGGTGAAGTCTTAGGCCTAGGGGAAGGGAATCCTAGGGGAACAGGATAATTGCTAGTACCATAACCCCGGTAAGTTCGGTTACCATCCCCTATCATCTCAGGGAAAGGCTTTTTATACTGGTTAACAGGTCCTAACAGCGAAAACCGGGGAACCCAGGCGACATTATGGCCCATGAAGCTACCTTAATCAAGGCAATCGAGCAGCTCGGCTACCGGGTCACCCCAGGGGATCTAGCGACGGCAACGGGCCTTTCTCTCCAGACCACCCAGGCCCAAATGCTCGCCTTAGCCAGCGAAGTCCAGGCCCATCTCCAGGTCTCAGAAAGCGGTGAGATTGCCTATCTTTTCCCTAAGAATATTCAGGGTATTTTACTAAGTAAATCCTGGCGGCGACGCTGGCAGGCTATCTGGCAGCGGGTCTGGAAAGTTCTATTCTATGTGATTCGGATTTCCTTCGGGGTGCTCTTAGTTCTATCACTGCTACTGATTACCCTGGCCATTGTGGCTCTGGTGATTGCGGCCAGTTCCGCCTCCCGTCGGGAAGACGATCGGGAAGGCGGTGGCTTTGGCGGCGGTATGGTGTTTCTACCCAGAATCGGGTTTGGCCCCGATATTTTCTGGTTATTTGACTTCAACTACGATCGCCGCCAGAGTCATTCCCCATCCCCTGGTTCCCAGGACATGAACTTCCTGGAGGCGGTCTTTTCCTTTTTGTTTGGCGATGGTAACCCTAACCAGGATCTAGAAGACAGACGCTGGCAAGCGATCGCCACCGTAGTCCAGAACCAGGGCGGAGTGGTGGTGGCTGAACAGATTGCTCCCTTTCTCGACCATTTAGGTCAGGGCTGGGACCGGGAACTAGAGGATTTTATGATTCCAGTCCTGAGCCGCTTCAATGGTCTACCCCAGGTTACCGCCCAGGGGGGCATTGTCTACCACTTCCCGGAGCTACAGGTAACGGCCGCTGCCCGCCAGCGCCTGTCGCCTCCCCGATTTTTGAAGGAGCTACCACGCCAGTTTAGCCAGGCAAGTTCCGGCCAGATCATGATCGCCATTGGCCTGGGTAGCGTCAATTTGATTGGAGCCTTGGTGCTGGGTAACCTGCTCCAGGACCAAAGCCTGGTGGCGGAGGTGGGGGGCATCGTAGCCCTGGCCAACTCTATCTACTGGTTGCTATTGGGCTACGGCACTGCCTTCCTTTCCATTCCCCTGGGGCGCTATTTTTGGGTACAACAGCAAAATCGCCAGATTGGCGTCCGTAATCAGCAGAGAGAACAGCGGGCCAGGATCCTGGATCAAAGCGATGATACACTCCAGGAAAAACTGGCCTTTGCCGAAACCCTCACCGCCCAGACTATCCTGACCACAGAGGACCTGGCCTACACAACCGAAACTGACCTAATCGATCAAGAGGCTGCTAACAAGGAGAAGTTAGATCAGGAGTGGGAAAAACGTCTGGCGTCCCGATCTCCCGACAACTCTAACCTTTCAGATCCAGGCTGATCCCTAACACCAACTCCTAACCCTCAGGAGGGTAATCCGGGCTCTGGCCAGCATACCGACCCACTAGGGGTGGCTCCGCCTATGACCTGGATTTTCCATTCTCTGGGTTCGTGATTTTTTCACATTTACCCCTGCCTATATCGGCATTGTTATAAGTCAGGGATAGCTTCCTTTATTTATCATCGAAAAGGGGGAATAATTAAATGAACGTAGTCGTGTTGACCAGAGATGATTCAGCTATCCATCTACGCTTGAAGCAATTCACGTCCTTGTGTCAAGGGGCTCTTACCTTCTTGCTAAAAGTGATTACTTTTGCTTTGCTTTGATACACATCTGCCAGGTCGAATGAGCTACTGTATCAATCCCGATTGTTCCCAGCCTAAAAATCCCACCACAGTAGATCAATGCCAGTCCTGTGGTAGTACCTTATTGCTTCAAGATCGCTACACCATTTTGCGTTCCCTGGGCCAGGGTGGCTTTGGGGCGACCTTTCTAGCCCGCAATATTACCTTGCCAGGCAAGCCTCCCTGTGTGATTAAGCAACTACGACCCTCGGCGGAAGCAGGGCAGATGTTGGATATGGCGCGAAATTTATTTGAGCGAGAGGCAAAGATCCTGGGAGAAATCGGTGATCATCCCCAGCTGCCTCGCCTACTGGGTTACTTTGAGACAGACCAGGGATTTTTTCTGGTGCAAGAGTTTATCAACGGAGCGACCCTACAACAAGAGGTTAAACGGGGTGGTCCCTTTACTGAAGAAGGCGTCAAGCAATTCCTCAGCGAGATCTTGCCCATCGTACAGTACCTCCACGATCATCAGGTTATCCACCGGGATATCAAACCAGCCAATATCATTCGTAGGGTTCAGGATAAAAAGCTGGTACTGATTGACTTCGGAGCCGTCAAAGAGAAAGTTAATCCCTATCAGGTTGCTGTCTCTGATCAAACCGCCCTGACGGCCTACGCGGTTGGTACCCCTGGTTATGCACCACCTGAGCAGATGGCTATGCGCCCAGTTTATGCCAGTGATATCTACGCCCTGGGGGCAACCTGCATTTATTTGCTATCGGCTAAATCCCCTAAGGACCTAAACTATCATCCAGGCACAGCCAACTTAATCTGGCGTGATCAGGTGCGGGTGAGCGATCACTTTGCCGCCGTACTCCATAAGATGCTAGAAATCTCCGTTAGCCATCGTTACGAAAACACCGAGAGTGTGCTACGGGATTTAGATCTGGAGCCCTATCTAGACAGTCTGGCTAAAAACATGGCCATTTCTTCCCCACCCCATTCTGGGTTAAATGGCTCCAGTCGCAATTCGGGTTCACCCTCAACCAATTCCCTGGATAGTCGGGGGGGGTCTCCCTCTGCTCGGATGGCCGCCGCCATTCGAGCTCGGCGGGAACGCAGCAGCTCTAGCTCTCGCCCCCACCCTTCTAACCTGAATGGTTACGGTGCCACCCCTAGCCCGATTAGTCAGCCCATGGGCAAGGCTGCTCTGCCCCTATCCAGCGAAGAGATTAAACAAAGATATCTGAAGGGGCGAAAGGACTTTTCTTCCCAAACGCTGAATAACTTAAATATCCCCCGCGCTACTATCCCTGATATTAACTTCCATCAGTCCAAGCTACGCCAGGCTAATTTTCAGGATTCAGACCTAAGCCGAGCTAACTTTGGCTGGTGTGACCTCAGTTTTGCTAATTTGCGTGATGCCAGATTGGCTGGGGCCTATTTCCATGGCGCTAATCTAGAAAAAGCTGATCTGCGTGGAGCTAATTTAACCGGCGCCAGTTTATCCAATGCCCGATTAAACGGCACCAATCTCTGCGGAGCAAATCTTACCGGTGCACAAATTACCGATGGGCAACTGGCCATGGCGGAGGTTAACTGGTATACGATTTTACCCAACGGACGACGAGGACTTTCTTAACCAAGCATCCGGATAGATTTGCCCCTTCAATCACCGTAAAGCGACGAAAGTGCCCTATGGTAATAATGCAATGTTTAGGGTAAGCCAAAGGCCATGGGAATCAGACAGGAGTTAGCCCGAGTAGGGCGGCGACTAATGGTTATTCTAGCGATCGCACTGCTCTCCTGGACAACCTGGGGATGTGCCAAGCCGACCCAACCCACTACCCTACTTTCAGAACCTGCCCTAGCCCCCAACCGCTTAACGGCTGAGTTGGCAGAGGTGTCGCCTCCGGAGACCCTGGTGGTTCTAAAACAAATTATTGATGCCTACACTCCCCAGGTGAGAATTCTGAGTCCCAGGCCTGGAGAGATTGTGGACAGTACCTCAGTGGCTGTGCGCCTTCAGGTGAGAGGGTTACCCCTATTCAAAAACCCTACCTGGCAATTGGGACCCCATCTCCAACTCTTTCTGGACGATCAACCCTACCAGGCCATTTACGACCTATCTGAGCCTATTCGCCTGGAGAATTTATCGCCCGGCACCCATACCCTGCGGGTTTTTGCCTCCCGTCCCTGGCACGAAGGTTTTAAGAACCAGGGCGCCTTTGATCAACGTACTTTTCATATTTTTGCCCAAACCCCTCAAACAGAAGTCAATGGCAATGCTCCCTTGCTAACCTACGGTCAACCTCAAGGTACCTATGGAGCAGAGCCAATAATGCTCGATTTCTACTTGAGTAACGTCCCTTTACACGTCAACGCCCAGGCTGACAAGGACAAAGAAATTCTGGATTGGCGCATCCGCTGCACCATTAATGGCCAGAGCTTTGTGTTTGACCAATGGCAACCCGTCTTCCTGAAAGGATTTAAGCCTGGTCGCAACTGGCTTCAACTAGAGCTGATTGACGATAGGGGCGAACCCATCGATAATCGCTTCAACAATGTCGTGCGTACTATCGACTACCAGCCGGGTGGTAACGATACCCTCTCCAGGCTGGTACGAGGGGAATTAGACCTGGAGCAAGTGGCAGGGATTATTGACCCCACCTATGCAATGCCTGAGTCCCAACCCTCCGGGGGGTTAGGGCCAGAGGAACCGGTTAAAACTGAAGATGAACCTCAGGCAACCGAGGTGCAGGAAGGGGCTGTGGATCAGCCCCAGGTAGTTGAGTCGGAACAGGTTGACCTGGAGGAGGATAGCCCGCTGTCGCCTCTGGAGACCAATCCTTCGGCTCAGCCACTGCCTAGTCCGGCGGCTGAGCCTGTAGAATCCCCTGAATTGGCAGAGGACGAGAGCCTGGAAGTAGATCTAGAAGCAAACCAGGAGCTCCTTCCCAGCCTGGAGGAGACCCAACCTGACGATAAATCTCTCAGGCCTGAGGATGATGGAGAAGGGTCGTCAGTCTCCCGTTCCGAATCCCCAAACCCAGAAGGAGACTCTAAGCTTAGTGAGGACGATATTGCCGGACCCGATGCCGCCCTGGAAGAGTGGCCTTTACCCCTGACCCAAGATGGGATTTCCAGCCAATCCTTAGCTGATGAAGATGACCTGGAGGAATGATCGCCATCGGAGTTAGCCAGACTGGGGATAAAATCTCTGCCAATCCTCACCGGTGCAACCCCATAGATTCTGAGCCGCCAGGCTGACGGACCTAGCCATAACACTGGTTGTCAGCCTGACAATTGCTGGCTTTCTCATCGCTGTTGCCAGGCTGACGGGATGGGGCTAACAAAGCCGCCTAGAAAGCCCCTACTCTTCGTCTCCACCCTCATCGTTGGCAGGATAGACAAAACTGGTGGATCGGCCTGTTAGAACTGACTTACCCAGGGAAAGGGCTTTCTTTGCCTGTAGAGCAGCAGTGCGTTTCCAACTGGCACGACGTTGATCTCGCTTTTGTTTAGAGGTTTTCTTCTTAGGAACGGCCATGGCGATAACTCGGCGCTTTTGACAACCTTTCTAGCTTAGGGCAAGATCCGGCTAGGAAGCAATAGACCAGAGCCCCCGGTTACTGATTAATCAGCCTGATTCGTTAGAGATACGAGGGAAATACATCTTGGCCAGAATCCTTTACACTCCCTGAAACCCGGCTAGGGCTGGACGGTATAGCCAGCTTTTGTAATGCCCTCAATAATTAAGGATTGATCCAGACTGCTATTAACTTCCACCACTTTGGTCTGGAGGTTGGTGGCAACTCCAGCTGCGGGGTCAAGATTGTGGAGGGTCTTGGTGATGGTTTCGACACAGGCTCCACAGGCCATATCGGGAATAACTAAGCGCAGAGTTGTCATGGCAAATATGAATCAAAAGGGGATGGGGATAGGGGGGCTTGGGCCAGAGCCCTAAGGACCGAGTTGAGGGAAACGTGCTGATAAGCCAGGGAAACCGCCAAAGTGTGATCGAAATCACCTGCGCCTGTGAGCCTATCCCTAGATTTTTACTCTGATAAATAGGATAGTAAGGAAGACTCGGACTTAGGAATTGTTTGAAGGGTGAGGGACTAGTCCAATTCTATATTCAGGACTGCCTGGTTTGGGCAAGAAATGTAAGACATTGCCTCTCTAGGCTACTGAAGTTAACCCTTGCCACTTATTTTCAAGTCACCTACTGTCGGAGTTATTTATCTACAGGGAACACAAAACATACCGACGAACTCATCAGGGTTGGTCGGTTTTTTATTGATTGATGGCTTTAGCCCGGCCGCCGAGCACAGCGTTGAGGCGTGAAGGCCCAGTCTAGATAGGCCTTCTAGCTTTCTTGCCGGCATTGTCTGTAGCTACCGCCCTAGACCAGGCTCTAGCTGGCTATAAACTAGGCAGCTTTACCGATGCCACGGCTATCTTTTCAGGAATATCGACGTACTGCCTAACAATCTGGCGAAACTCCTCTCCCTCCATGGTCTCCCGCTCGAGCAGTAGATCCACCAGATGATCCATCAGGGGACGGTTTTGCCGTAATACCTGACGGGCCTGGGATAGGCAGGAAAGGGCAATTTCGCGCACCTTAATATCGATTCTATGGGCCATTTCCTCCGATACTTCGTTGCGTGGCATCAGATTGCGCCCTAGAAAGACCTGGTTATCCATGCTTTCTAAAGCCACGGGTCCCAGATCCGACATGCCATAGAGGGTAACCATCTGGCGGGCCAGGTTGGTCACCTGTTGAATATCTCCACTGGCTCCGGTAGAGGTTTCATCATCCCCAAAGACCTCGGCCTCGGCGGCGAAGCCTCCCAGGGCTACGGTAATGCGATCGAACAGCCAGCTCCGGGTATAGAGCCCACTATCAATCATGTCTTCATTCGGTAGGAACTGGGTAAAACCCTCAACCCCCCCAGAACGGGGAATGATGGTCACCTTATTGAGTTCGTCGGAGTGCTTGAGCAGGGTGGTCAGCAGGGCATGGCCAACCTCGTGGTAGGCAGTCATGCGCTTACGACTGCTATCGAGCAAGGGAGTTAGGCTAAGGCCAATGGTAATGCGATCGATGGCATCTTCAACTTCTTGCATGGTTACGGCTTCTTTGCGCCGCCGCGCCGTCAGAATAGCGGACTCATTCAGCAGATTGGCCAGGGATGCCCCGGAAAAGCCGGGGGTACGACGGGCAATCGCCTCGAGGGAAACATCCGGGGCGATCTTCTTATTACGAGCATGGACTTCCAGAATGGATAACCGCCCTTTGTAGCTGGGCAGGTCAACAATGACCTGGCGATCAAACCGACCTGGTCGCAGCAGGGCGGCATCCAGCACGTCTACCCGGTTAGTGGCGGCAATTACGATTACGCCACTGTTGCCCTCAAACCCATCCATTTCGGTAAGGAGCTGATTCAGCGTTTGTTCTCGCTCATCGTTACCACCCCCAATGCCCGCCCCCCGTTGCCGACCCACGGCATCAATTTCATCAATAAAGACGATGCAAGGGGCACTTTCCTTGGCTTTGCGGAATAAATCGCGCACCCGCGATGCCCCTACGCCCACAAACATTTCCACAAACTCAGACCCGGAAATGCTGAAGAAAGGTACCGCCGCCTCACCGGCGATCGCCTTAGCCAGCAGGGTTTTCCCCGTACCGGGTTGGCCAATCAGCAGTACCCCCCTGGGAATGCGAGCGCCGATCGCAGTAAACTTCTCAGGATTTTTCAAAAAAGCCACAACTTCCTGGAGTTCTTCCTTAGCCTCTTCGATACCCGCCACATCATCAAAGACCACGCCGGTTTTCGCTTCCATTTGAAAGCGCGCTCTCGAACGGCCAAAGTTCATGGCGTTACCGGCCCCGGCCGCCGATCGCCGTAGCAACATTAGTAATCCCAACACCAGGATCAGGCCCAATAGACCGTTAGTAGCTAACCAGACCAGGGCGCTATTACTGGTGGAGTCGCGAATTTCCACGTCCACATGGTTGTTACGTAGGCGTCGAATCAATTCGGGATTGCGATCGCCAGCAAATAACACCACCTGATGGGGAGGCTGATCGCTCTTATCGCTGCCCAAATGCACGTAGGCCAGCCCCCGGGCTGGATCAAGATCAACTTTCTTTACCAGACCCTGATCAATTTTCTCTAGAAACTGGCCATAGCTAAGGTTCTCCCCAGATTTGGTTTGGGCCAAAACTGGAGCCAGGGGCAACAGGCTTTGCAGCAAAAACCAGCCCACGGTCAACATTCCGGTTGCTTTCATCCCAGGTGCTTGTAATTTACGGGAAAAAGATGCAGCCACCCATTTACCAGCAGAAGCCATAGCTTACCCAAAGCAGCAAAAAACCATTGATAAACCAATCGGACAAAATAGGTATAGCTTTGGCCAAAAGACTGAACCGGAGTGGATGGTGAAAACCAAAGCTGGATCAGGGTTTTGGCTCGCCTTTGCTCCGTCATCCGGGGCTCAGGCCCTATGTGCCAATAACTGGTTTATTTTCCTTTACCCTAAAGTCTAACTTAAGGCCTGAAAATAGGCATGGAGCCAGGCCGAAAAGATAGGATATTCATGGGTTAACCTTCCATTGGCTAAGTTTAATGACCACACTCCTGGTGATGTGCCTACAGTTAAGTGCCCTGGCCTTGGGCTTTAGCTTGTTAGGTTGGTGTTTGGGTAGTCTTGCGGTGCCCCTGTCTATTTGGGTCGGCACCGCCTTGACGATTGGCTACGTCCTCTGGGTGGGCCGGGCCGGGATTTTCCTGGCCAGTGTCTGGATGACCCTGTTAGTCAGCCTGGTTATTGCGTTTAAGATCTTTCCTCCCCATTGGCTAGAGTACTTCAGGTATGGTTATTGGCCCCTGAGTTTAATACTCTTCTGGGGGGGTGGGGTACTCCTGTTTACGCTGCTGGGAAATTACGTTCAATCACTGCCGTTGCTGCCCATCAAAACCCGCTTCCTGGGCCAACTGGTTAGCTTTCTGGTCCTACTGTTGGGGCTGGGGTTGGGGGCCATCCTGTGGCCCCACCCGATTTTCCTAAAGCTCTAGAATCCCTGAGGTGTCCCCGAGGGCATGGGGTCATGGCCGATCGCCCAGGATTTAGTCTGCAAAGAATTCCGGTCGGGACTGGGGCAAAGCCTGAGTCAGGAAATCATGACTCTCACTGGCGAGGTCCGATCGCCGATCCTTGGCACCAGGTCTTTAGGATCGTACTTTTAGCCCATCCTCAGGTCTGGATTGCCTGGTTAATCCCCCAATTCCGGGGATAGAATCGGGGCCCACGGAGAGCTAAAATTAAAGGCTAATCTTTGTTTAACCAGCCATTGACTGCCTCACTCCTATGACCTCTGCCATTCGTTTTCTCATGTGTTCGCCCCACTACTACGAAGTGGACTATGTGATTAATCCTTGGATGGAGGGTAATATTCATCGGTCGTCCCTGGAGCGCGCCCAGGAACAATGGCAGGGCCTCTACGAAACCATTGCCAGTCGAGCGGAGGTGGACCTGGTCGCACCCCAACCCGGCTGGCCCGATATGGTATTTACCGCCAACGCCGGATTAATTTTAGGGAATCAGGTGGTGCTGAGTCGGTTTTTGCACCCCGAACGGCAGGGGGAAGAGCCCTTCTTTAAGGAGTGGTTTGAGGCCCAGGGCCACACGGTCCACACTCTACCCGCCGATCTACCCTTCGAAGGGGCTGGAGACGCCCTGCTCGATCGGGAGGGCCGCTGGCTCTGGGCTGGCTACGGTTTTCGTACCGAGCTCGATAGCCACACCCTGGTGGCCCAATGGTTGGGCATAGAGGTCCTTTCCCTACACCTGATGGACGAACGTTTCTACCACCTGGATACCTGTTTTTGCCCCCTCACCGATGGTTACCTGCTCTACTATCCACCCGCCTTTGATGCCTACTCGAACCGATTGATTGAGTTGCGGGTACCGGCGGAGAAGCGCATTGCCATCGATGAGCCGGATGCCATTACCTTTGCCTGTAACGCCGTCAACGTCAATCACACCGTGATTATGAACCAGGCTAGCGACGGTTTGAAGGACCGCCTCGCCGCCGCAGGCTTTGAAGTTGTGGAAACACCCCTAACCGAGTTCCTCAAGGCCGGGGGCGCGGCCAAGTGTCTGACCCTGCGGGTCACCGAGCCCCTGCACCCAGAACCGACCGGGGAAAGCGGTATCGTCACCCGCACCATCACCATGAAAGGGCATTTACTGGATTCGGGGTTGGTTAACCGCGCCCTCGATCTAGTCGTAGAAGGGGGGGGCAGCTTTCAGGTCCTGAAGTTTGACCTGGGTGAGCAACGCCAGAGTACCTCCTCGGCAGAAATTCGAGTTTCTGCCCCCAGTCGGGAGCTGATGGATGAGATCATGGCCCAGTTGATTAACCTGGGAGCCGTCGCCCTACCCGATCAGGAGCAGGATGCCCGGTTGGTTACCATTACCCAGGCTGGAGTCGCCCCCGACGACTTCTACAGTTCTACCATCTATCCTACGGAAGTCAGGGTCGGGGGCCAGTGGGTGCGGGTACGGCAGCAGCGGATGGATGGGGTGGTTGTGGTTACGGCTACGGCGGCTACAGTGGTGGCCGACTGCAAGTTATTGCGGGACCTGCAGGTGGGCGATCGGGTGGTGGTGGGCTACGACGGAATTCGCAGTGTACGCAGTACCACCGATCGCAGTCGGGCGCCCCAGGAAGAGTTCAGCTTTATGGGTTCTGGGGTTTCCAGTGAGCGCCGGGTGGAGCTAATTGTGGAACAGGTGGCCTGGGAGCTGAGGCGGCTACGGGACCAGGGGGGCAAGGTGACGGTGGTGGCAGGGCCCGTCGTCATCCATACCGGCGGCGGCGCCCATCTGGCCCGCCTGATTCGAGAAGGTTACGTCCAGGCCCTGCTGGGGGGTAACGCGATCGCCGTTCACGACATTGAACAGGCCCTCTTGGGCACCTCCCTGGGGGTAGACATGAAGCAGGGCACCTCGGTGCGGGGGGGGCATCGCCACCACCTGCGGGCCATCAACACCATTCGTCGCTGTGGCAGCATTGCCCAGGCTGTGGACCAGGGGGTACTGACCAAAGGGGTGTTCTACGAATGTGTACGCCATAACGTCCCCTTTGCCCTGGCCGGTTCCATCCGTGATGACGGCCCCCTCCCCGATACCCAGATGGACCTACTGAGGGCCCAGGCCGACTACGCCCGCCTGATCCAGGGCAGTGACATCATCCTCATGCTATCCACCATGCTCCATGCCATTGGTGCCGGTAATATGACCCCGGCGGGGGTGAAAATGGTTTGTGTCGACATCAACCCAGCGGTGGTCACCAAACTGGCCGATCGGGGCTCCCTGGAGTCGATGGGGGTGGTCACCGATGTGGGGCTATTTTTGAGTTTGTTGGTTAATCAGTTGAACCTGCTAACCCAACGTCCGGTGGTGGTATAGCCCTAGGCCCAGTTCGATGACCTCCATCGGGCTGAAAATTATGGCCAGCCTGATCATGCCCGGCACCTTAGCTAAGGTGCCGGGCAATCAAAAAGTCCTTTCCCATCTGGAAAAAACTAAAGTTGATGGTAGCCGTTAAAGGCGGGATAGGAGAACGCCCTTAATTATCGGCCTCACCGTAGTAATCGTAGTAGTTGTAATAGTAGTAGGAATCGGATTTAGGTACGCCGTTAATAATTAACCCGTTCACAGTGCAGTGGGCCTGCCTGAGTTTTTCCTTAGCCAGGGTTGCCGTTTCGTAGGTGACCACCTTAGGTCTGGCAACCATAATCAGCCCATCCACATAGCGGTTGACAATGAGGGGATCAATGACCGCATTGATGGGGGAGGTGTCTACAATAATAATATTGTATTGATTTGCCAGGTCATCCAGCAGCGCCGGTAGTTTTTCGTCCTCTATAAGAACCACGGGATTAGGGGGTATGGTGCCAGCCGTTAGCAAATCTACACCGGGTGTAACTTGCTTTAAAGCTTCACCGACCGTCGCATTTCCCGCTAAAACATCCGTCAGCCCGGTGTAGTTATCGACGCTCCAAAGCTTGTGCTGACTGGGGCGGCGGATGTCACAGTCAATGACTAACACCTGCTTACCCATGCTGGCGTAGATGGTAGCCAGGTTAACGGATACGGTGGACTTACCTTCGTTGGGCATGGCGCTGGTGATCAGCAGCCTGATGCCATCCTGCTTGCGCAGGCCGACAAAGGCCAGATTGGTGCGAATCGCATGGTAGGCCTCGGCCCATTGGGACTGGGCTAGTTCTCGGGTTAGTAAGCCCACTGAACCTGCGGTAGGTAGGTTATCATACCGCCATGCATCGGAACGTTGACGCTTGTAGTCAGCATCCAGTACGGTGTCGTAGACCGGTACCGTACCCAGGAGGGGATAGCCATAGGTCTCTTCAACCTCTTTAACCGATTTGATGGTGCGATCCAATTTCTCCAGGACAAACACACACAGGCTCGCCAGAATCGTACCCAGGACGATTCCCGTTCCCATCTTACGAGGTTTACTGGGGGATACGGGCTTGTCGGCCGCCAGGGCGGGTTGAATGATGCGGACATTGCCCACGTTTTGGTTTTCGGCGATGCGGGCTTCTTGATACCGTTGCAACAGCAAGGTATAGGTGGACTGGGCGGTTTCCACCCAGCGGCTGAGCTGCTGTTGTTGTTGTTCGAGTTGGGGTAGGGTAGCGGCCCGCCTCTGTTTAAGCACTTGAGCCTTAACTAAAACCCTTAATTGTTGTTCCAGGCCCTGGCGTTGAGCGTCCATCCCCAGGTAGTCGCCTACCAGTTTGGTTTCAATCTCCCCCAATTGCAGGTTGGTGTTGGCGAGTAGGTTATTTTGGCCTGTGATGGTCTGAATACGCTGATTGAGGATTTGCTTGAGATTCCCCAGTTGGTTATTTAAATCAACAATCCGGGGATGGTTATCCTGGAACCGGACTCGCTCGGAGGCCAGGGTTGTTTCCACCTGTTGATACTGACTCAGCACCTGCTTAATGCCATCGGCCTGGCTCAAGGCGGTAAGGGCAAGGGCGGTTTTAGGGTCGCGCCCAATCTGGGATGCCAGGATTCTAAAGCGGGCCTCCGTATCGGCTAAGGTGGAATTGATCTGGGTAATCTGTTGATTATTAGTTTCTAAATTGGTAGTGGTTGCCCCTATTTCTGCCGTCAGGTCAAGCAGTTGGTGCTGCTGCTTAAAATTCTTTAAGGCTTCTGAGGCGCGGTTAGCCTCGGCTTCGGCTAAGGGTAGTTGCTGCTCTAAAAATTCCCGGGCCGCCGTGGTTTCAGCCCGGTTATCCTGCCGCTGTTGCTTAACGTAAACAGCCATTAAGCCATCGATCGCTTTCTTAGCCTCTTGGGGATCGGGTGAGCGGTAGGTAAGAGATATGATGTCGGTTTTTTTATCATTGGTCAATTTAAGATTCTTTAGAAAGCGTTCAGCCGTCAGATTACTTTTTTGTTCTTCCTTCTTTAACTGGTCAACAACTTGATCAATAATGACCTGGGTTTGGATCACGCCTATCTGGGTGTCAATGGGGCTGGAATTAGCTAGAGATAAACCTTGTAGTGGGTTACCAGCCGCGATGCCCGTCAGATCCGCCGTTCTATCCCGAGCCTTAAACAGTAGTTGACCCTCGGCTTGATAAATAGGAGTTTCCCTAAAGCCCTGTAGGGTGACCAGGGAAGAAACCGTCGAAAAAACCAGTAAGGCTGGCAACCAGCGCCGCCGCAGAGCCGCCCCTAGCTGGCTTAGATCAATCTCGTCGTCATCGGCCACCGGGATGGGTTGGGGTGGTGGCGCCACCAAGGCCTCTGTCGTAACGGGGGGATAGGCTACGGCATTGACTTTCGAGTTGACGGTAGGTTGATTACTACTATGCATAGGGGTAGCTTGGGCAGAAATACGGGTAGGCCATCAATAATTACTTGATGAGATTATTAATCAGGTAAAGGGGATTGAGAATAGTTGTAAGAGCACTAAAGATACCGCCAAAGGAGTCGGTGAAGGTAGCTGGCCCAGACCGCCCCACCACCACTAAGTCATTATTACGCAAGACCGGATTGGTAGCCTCATTAATGCCCTGATCGATATCTAAGGATACGACCCTGGGGCTTACGGAGCCATCGGGATTCAAACGAATCAGATCCACCGTGGTGGTATTGGCGCGCGACTGGTTAAACCCCCCAGCCGCCATAATGGCTTGGGCCAGGGGGGTATTGGGGGGAACCTGGACCACACCAGGCTTTTGTACTTCGCCCACGACATTAATGCGAATGGTATCGGGGGAAAAGTTGACCGCCGAAAGTTGGGTGAGTTCCGTCGGCGTTAGATTATTGGCGGTGGGAATGTAGATGGCATCCCGATCGCGCAGGGAAATATTCTGACTGGCATCCCCCGACTTGATAATCTGGGACAGGTCCAGGCTCAGGGTGGTGACCCGATTATCGGGGCCGCGGCGCTGAATTTGAATCGCTTTAATATTAGCCCGTTCCGTAATTCCCCCCGCTAATTGCAGGGCATTGATCAAACTGGGCCAGCCGGAAGTACCCGTACCAGTGGCAATGGCGTAGGACCCGGACCGGTGCACTTCCCCTGAAATGCCCACGTTAAGGGGGCGGGGAGTGATGATATCCAGAGCAACCCCAGGATTTCTCAAGTAGGGAGCGTAGGCGGCGGCAATGTGATCGGTGGCGTTTGGGATGGATAGACCTTCAACCTTTACCTTACCGATCAAGGGTAAATTTAAGGTGCCATCTACCAGTATCTGGATTTCACTATTGTACTCAGGTACGTTAAAGAACTTTACAGAAACCTTGTCCCCAGCCCCTAGAAGATAATCTTGATAGGTTTCCCGATCAATGGGACCATCTGCAGAAAAGGGTTGGGCTGCTGCACCTATAGATAGGCCACTGGCTAAGCTAGCGGCCGGAGAGCCTAGCAAGGATAAAACTAGAGTCAGCCCTAGGCTAGCCAGTTTTTTTCCAGTGAGGGTTTCTGTAGCCATAGTTAGGGAAATTAAAATTAATAAAATAATAAAAAATTAAGATTTGCGACATAGCTTTGCCAGAACACTACGGATAGGTTAGCTGGTTACCGCATGGATAGTGGGTCAGTGCTGTAACTCGTCTCTCCTGCCGTTACCCGTGACTAGGGTTATGATCTAGGACTGAATAAAATGTAAAGCAACTCCTTCATTCTAGGGACTTAGCTATGGCTTAGGACACGGTTGATTGATCAAAGCGAGTAGCAACGGGGCGCTCTGGCTCACCTCTGCCTCCTTGGAGGGGCGAGTAGGGCTATAGTTGAGCGAGGGCACTACAAAACTATTAAAATTTTGTAGCTACAGTAAGTATAGTAAAAATTGCTCAGGTAAATAAAAAGACTGTAAGAAGAACCTTCAAGAAAAGCCAAGGGTCTACTATTAGGACCCTTGGCGATAGCTAGAGTTGTCAGGCAATGGCTTGGTTAGTTGCTTCTTTAAGCACTGTCAGGTGCTGACCATGGTTGGAAGCACGGTACTCTGGCACTAAACCCTTAAGGAGTGTTTTTAAGGTTTCGGTATCGTTAAGACGGACGGAGCGCTCTAGATCGGTGAGGGTAGTTTTCAGGTCTTGCCAGGGGATAAAGTACTCGTGACTACAATAAATCTGCGGATGGAGAGTGGGTTTGACCTGATCGCCGGAAATCAACAGCTCTTCGTAGAGTTTTTCCCCTGGGCGT